>JAJECH010000015.1 GCA_022822135.1 Pseudomonadales bacterium | reverse complement strand
TAAGTAGAGACGCGTCTTCGCGCATGACGAATCGTCGGGGCGAAGATTGACTCGTTGACGCTAAACGCTTTCTAAATCAATAAGTTGGCTGGAATCTTAGCAAACTGTTAGCAAAATACACAGTTAAATATATAAGAGCCTCGGTTTAACCCGCTGCGAAGTAGAGCGGTTCCGTCTTATCCTCGTCGCCTTTATGAAGGTCGATCATTGCTTCGATGCTAGGCATACAGGAACCACAGCATCCGGCGGCTCCTAGTTCTCGATTGATCGCGTTAACCGAATCGTGCCCATCGTTGATGGCAGCGACGATCTCGCTGTCAGTCACGCCGAAGCAAATACACACGTACATGCGGTTATTCTACACGATAATGAGATTGATTACCAATTACATTAAGTCAACGATATTCCTAGTGAAGCATACTGCAATTTAACTGAATGAATATACAGCAGATTTTTGCTAATATTTCTCTAGGCATTTTCAAGGACGAGACATGAACCCTCAAGATTCACAGGTCATTGTGCTGTTGAACGACGTTTTAAAAAACGAACTTACCGCGATCAACCAGTATTTTCTGCATTCGCGCATGTTTAACAATTGGGGATTGAAGTATTTGGGTGAATACGAATACAAAGAATCAATTGATGAAATGAAACATGCCGACACGCTAGTTGAACGGATATTGTTCCTAGAAGGTTTACCGAATCTACAGGACCTGGGGCGGTTGTATGTAGGGGAGACGCCAAAGGAAGTTCTAGAGTGTGATCTAAGGCTAGAGATGGAGGCAATGCCGAGTCTTCGAAAAGGCATTGAGTATTGTGAAAACGTGCAGGATTACATTTCCCGCGAGGTGTTTGAACGGATCCTTGAATCGGAAGAAGAGCACGTCGATTGGCTTGAGACTCAGTTAGGTTTGATCGAACGCGTCACTTTAGAGAATTACCTACAACGACAGATGCGAGAGGACTAATTTGGTGTGCCGAGAATCGCGTACCGACCCCTATGCGATGCGATTAATCAGCATGATGCGAAAGAGCTTGAGAAGCTAGCGCAAGGCGACTCCGTCGCCGCACAGCACTGGAAACCGATTATGGACGCGGCGTTTGTCGGCGATGCTGCGTGCATTGATGTATTGGTCCACCACGGTGCGGATGTCAACATCAAGGCTGGAACTGGCGCAAAACACACGCCTCTAACACGCCTTTGCCAGTACCACCGGACTATACCGAAACACGACGGCCATCCGACTGCACTTAAACGGTTGATCGAGCACGGCGCAGATCCGAAACTCGCTGCGGGACCATTGGCGTTGACACCGTTGGGGTACGCCGCGATGGGTCCGCTCGATGAGTTATTGCAGATTTTGATCGGCGAACTAAAACCGTTGGATGTTTGGTCTGCTGCTCTGCTTTGCGATCTCCCGCGATTAAAGCAACTCGCAAAGCAACAAAAGCTTATAGCACTAGATAGCGAAAAACGAACACCACTGCACTATGTTTGCATGTCTGGGCTTCATAAAGCCAATGGAAATCAGACAACGATCGAGTGTGCGGACCTCATGCTTGAGCAAGGAATTGAGATCGATGACACTCAGCCTATTGTGGAAGGCGATGAAATCTTCCATGCGACCGCATTGTGGTATGCGGTATCCTGGCAAGGCAATCTAGAGCTGACGAGCCACTTGTTAGTACATGGTGCAAGTCCAAACCCGGCAGTGTTTTCATCGCTGTTTCATGGCGACGTAGCGATTTGTAACTTACTTGATGAGTACGGTGCAGACTGGAATTTAAAAGTCGGCGGAGCGACGCCATTGATCGACATCATGAAGTGGAATCGAAGCAAACTCGTTCCCTGGTTATTGGAACACGGCGCAGATCCATCGATCAAAGATCACGATGGACTAACGGCCGTTGATCATGCGCGCAAGCGGAAGGTCCGAAAAGACGTGATCGATTTGCTGATTGAAAACGGTGGGTGATACAGAAGGGATTGAATCGCGAAACCATCGCTAGGTTCGACCGATTTTGGCTCAATCATTTCCATTCTCGAATTCCGTGGAAAGTGAACAGGTCGAAATTGACGCTTGTTAGTGACCGAACTGAAAATCAATCTAGCGCCCAGCGCACAAAACCTGCTGCTCCGTGAGGGTGTTTAATTCGAAACAGCTATTGGATTGACCAAACGGGGGTTAGGTGAGCATGTCAGTAGCCTCAAAGTTACGAGCTGATTTGGGTCATCCGGTCATTGATGCGGATGGTCATTGGCTCGAATACGGACCAGTTGTCAGATCGGCAATGGAAGCGATTGGCGGTAAAGCCGCCACCCGAGCCATGGAGATGAACGGCGCTCGAGTCGGAAATAGTCTCCGAATGACTGTAGCGGAACGACGCAGAGCGAATGTTGCGCAAGAAGCTTTCTGGGGTTCTCCTACGAAAAACACGAAAGACCGCGCGACGGCGATGATGCCAAAGCTGCTGTATGAGCGACTAGACGAGTTTGGGATCGATTTCGCGATCCTATATCCAACCGCGGGTCTCGGCTTACCTCGGGTCAATGACGAAGAAGCGCGTGTGGCTGCGTGCCGCGCCTTCAACATTTACTGTGCTGAGCTCTTTGAGCCATTCAAGGATCGTATGACACCGGCAGCCGTGATTCCAATGCACACACCGGAGGAAGCTCTCGCGGAGCTTGACCATGCCGTCGGGGAGTTAGGTCTTAAGGTGGTCATGCTGAACAGCTTGATCGATCGACCTATTGAAAAGATCGTCACCGAACAACCGGACTCGGCAGATTTGGTTTCGTGGCTTGACACATTTGGTATTGACAGCGCACATGACTACGACGTGGTATGGGAGAAATGCCGCGAACTCGGCGTCTCGCCAACGTTTCATCGCGGTTCTCGAGGTAAGTTCTTCCGACTCTCAGTATCAAACTTCTGTTACAACCACATAGGTCATTTCGCTGCCGCATCGGAAGCAGTATGCAAGTCGTTGTTCATGGGCGGGGTCACACGTCGATTTCCAGACCTCAACTTTGCGTTCCTAGAAGGTGGCGTCGGATTCGCCGTTCTCCTCTACGCGGACCTGATAAATCACTGGGAGATTCGCAATGGCGAAGCCTTGAAGCTCACGGATCCAAGCGAACTCGACTTGAATTTACTGAAAGAGCTGGCAGAGGAATACGCCGGTCCTGCGATGCAAGAAGCGATTAATGCTGGACGTGGATTGAGTACGAAAAACGGACCTACGACGACCGGTGGTTTAAATCAACTTGATGACTATGCAGCGTGTGAGATCAAGGAGAAGTCAGATTTCAAATCACTTTTCGCCGAACGTTTTTATTTCGGTTGTGAAGCTGACGATGCAACGAATGCACTCGCTTTCCAGAGACAAAACAATCCGTTCAACACCGAAATCAAAACGCTGTTTGGTTCAGATATAGGGCACTTTGACGTTCAAGACATGGCTGGTGTGTTACCGGAAGCGTATGAGCTTGTCGAAGACGAACGTATTACGTTAGACGATTTTCGACACTTTGTGTTTGAGAATCCAGTTCGATTTTGGGGTGAGACGAATCCCAATTTCTTCGAAGGCACCGTACTCGCCAATGCTGCAAAGGAGATCTTGAGCGCGTAGCTAGGATCTCGTGATTGCTTGTTCGTCAGGCATGCGTCTTCGTTGGCTTGACGTCAAATGAAGAGCGCGACGGGTTTGATTAGGTATCGAAAGGACGGTTAATCCGTACCAGAGAGGCTAGTATCAAGTAGGCTGGCGCGCCCGCAGGGACTCGAACCCCGAACCCCCAGGTTCGAAGCCTGGTGCTCTATCCAGTTGAGCTACGAGCGCCGAGCGGTGGGATTATAGAATCGATTTTGTGAGTCCAAACCTAATCCTGATGCTACCCGAGAGCAGTTGCATTGGTTTGATGTGAATCGCGCGAAGCTACACGCCTATCAAATGATTAAAACGAATATACAGCAATGACGAAAGACAACCTATCAAAACAAGAACAGACTGAGTTTCTGAGAGACGGTTTCGTCATACTCCGTGACGTCATTCCGTTGGATTTTGTGGAGCAGGCTCGCGAGTTGATTGTCTCCGGTATGTCGATGACAGAACGACGCATATTGCCACCTCGTGAGCTGGCGACGCACCCCAATGTGATACGACTCTTCAACGAAACGTGTCTCGCTGAAATCATGCGAAACTCGATGGGTCCTTACCCCGAAGTCATAAGTTGTCAGATCGCAGTAACCCCAGCGAGAAATCAGCTTTACGGGCGACCTTCGCCTCACGTTGACGGTAGCTGGTCGGGTCCCATTCCAAGCGAACGGGACGAGATTGATCCGGTGGTTGGTCGCCCGTTGGATGCGGAACGATATTTTGGCAGGAACGATGAGAAGCGCGGTATGAATGATGGTTTGCTTTGGCAGGATCCTGATAAGCGTATTTCGTTAGGGAGCTACACGGCGTTAGTGGGAGTTGCCCTGAACGAACAATTGGAACCTGGGAACGGTCAGTTCGCAGTGCTCAAGGGGATGCACGAGGAAGTCGAAAAGTCGTTCCGAATGCAGAGAGATACGGGTAGTGTCATCGGACCTGAAGGTACGGGATGGCCGCGGCTACGAGCGAGTGACGAGGACGGTCGAGTGCATCTCAACGGGCTGCCTGAAGCAGTGAGGGCAAGAATGGCTAACGACGCTGAGAAAGCGTCGGAAATCAAAGGTTGGCCTTGGAAGGAACTAACGCCAGTCTGCTTGGCTGCCGGAGATGCGGTCATTGCGCTTCACTCATGTCCCCACACCGCGACGCCGAATCTCGGACCTAACCCACGTATGAATTTGTATTTTCGTATTCGACGTTTGCGAGAGAACAATCCATTCGAAGGATCGAGGAAAGTAGGACACGGCGTCAGTGATCATCCTGACCGAGGTTATTTTGGTCAGTACTTAGATTACCCAGAATCGTACGACGCTTGGCAGACGTCTATCGATAAGTTATGCGACCACTGGTCTGAATGGGATTTCACAAGAGAACCGAAAAAGATTAATCGCTAACTCGGCAGATTTGATGCGACTCTAATTAGCACGAGTTGAACCGTGGGTCAGGCTTGCGATTTGGACCAATCTTTAGCAAGACGTCAATGACCTCTGGTAGCTCTGTTTGATACACACAACGACTGCTCGCGACCGCATCTAATACATGGGCAGTTCGAATATCACCAAAAAATATAGATGTTCTTGGTAGATCGGTTTCGCTCATCACGCAGCCTCAAAGAGGACGAGTCTATACCTTCTAAAATCGTTGCCGCTCAGTCCTCGTGTGAACGGGGCGTGTTCTATCATGCATGTCGGTTTTAGTGAGGAACCCCAACCATGCCATATTCCAGGCCCGATCTGCGATGCTTCACAAGATCAGTGAATGCGTCTCTCATCATGAGCATGACACTTGCTCTCGTTGTGTCTTGTTCGGAAGGAGGATCGGACAGTGATCCCGCAAGCGTTTCAGAACTTACGCCTCCGGCCGCTCTAGCGATTTCGGTTAAAGAGCCGTCAAATCCTGGTGTCTTCGATGACCGCGTCGTGTTCGGACAGTCCGCTGCGTTTAGTGGTCCTGCCCAAGCATTGGGACACGCCATGCAACTCGGCATTGAGGCTGCATTCCGCGAAAAAAATCAGGCTGGGGGAGTGCATGGTCGTCAGCTAGAACTGGTTACGTTGGATGACCGGTACGAGCCAGGCTTCGCTTACGCGAATACACGCGACCTCATCACGAAAGAGAAGGTCTTTGGACTGATCGGGGGCGTGGGGACTCCGACATCGCGATCGGCTGTTAGCCTGGTTGAAACACACTCGGTGCCCTTCTTAGCGCCATTCACTGGCGCCGGTTTTCTACGGGAATCGAATCTAGGGTCAGTTGTAAATCTGCGAGCATCGTATGCGCAGGAAACTGAATACATGGTCGCACGTCTTACCGAGGACCTCGGGGTTTCACGAGTAGCGGTCATGTACCAAAACGATTCCTACGGTCAATCAGGATTGACCGGTGTGCGTGATGCACTTGAGCGGCGTGGACTAGAACCAGTAGAGACATGGTATTACGAACGCAATTCAACCGCTGTCAAAGCCGCTGTGTTCCATATCGGCGCTGCTAATCCGGAAGCCGTCATCATGATCGGCGCGTATCAGCCAGTAGCGAAAGCTATTTCCCTGCTCCGAATTGATATCGACCCTATTTTTATGGCGGTCTCATTCGTGGGAAGTAACGCACTAGCACGGGAGCTAGGACCTGAAGCGACGGGAGTCTTCATAACACAGGTCGTACCGGTACCTGATGACGCTGAAAAGCCTATTGTGGCTGAGTACCTCTCTGCACTCAATTCATTCGACACAAGCTCCGTTCCAGGATTTGTATCGCTTGAAGGGTATATGGCTGGGCGATTAGCAATCGTCGGTTTGGAGTCATGTAAAGATCTGACTCGCAAGTGCTTCTTGAATACCTATCAAAGCTCGCAGTCCATTGATCTCTCCGGTGTGGAGCTGCAGTACGGCACCGGCGACAACCAGGGCTCTGACGAGGTGATCATTACCGTGATTAACGAACTTGGAAAGTTCGTACCCGTAACTAATCTCGCCGAGACACCGTGATGTCTAGTTCTCACCTGTTGGGTGGGTTAGCCATCCCGAAGTTTGTTCTGCTTGTTGTTATTGCGCCAATCGCTATTTCCGGTGCGTTAGCTATCGGTGGCTCGGAAGCATTAGAAGAGGAGGACCATGCGATTCGCGCTACGGTCGCTGCATTGTCGGTGGTTCGCCTCTCGAAATCGGTTGTTGACACGGTATCAGTGAGGACGGTTGCCGATATTTCCCCAGAGGCTATGGCTGAGTTTAGAGCATCCGTCGAATTAGCGACGACAGAAATTCGCCGCCAGCTTGACGTGCTCGCGGGTTCTAGTCAAGGGGATGCTGCAGGGCGAATGGGTAAGTTGCTTGACGAGTTAGTACTCGAAACAACGCAACTTGAGAACGGTAGATCGCGCTTCGCTCAGATTCTGCGTCGTTCGCGGGATAGCCGTCAGAAATTAATCGCCGAAACGAGCTGGCAACTTCTACCTGCAGCAGTTGCGAGTGAGGACGATCTGTTTCATCACATTATTTCGCAATCTGGAGTCTCGGAGCTTAAGACACCTGAGGCGAATAAAGCCGTTTCAGTCGAAGACCTGTTGCTGTACTCGCGTCTATCGCTCTTGAAGCAGCAGATCGATCAGGGATACATAGCGCTGGAAGTAGCTACGAGGCAGACCGATAGTGAGTTCATTGGTACTGTGGAAGAAAACGCGAACTTGGCAATGTACCAGCTCCGCGAAAACACCATCGCCTTGTCCAATACGGATCACGAGGCTATCGATCCCACGCTCGTTCCGCTTGCCCGCGATTTAGTCGACGCAGCGTATGGTGAGTCGAACCTGATCGATCTGATGAAGACTCGCTTGGAACTCGATGAACAAGAAGCGCAGCTCGTTGCTTCTAGTAACGAGATTGCGGGTCGTTTACAAGCCGAAGCCTTCGCGGTTCTCAATGACACGATCGCAGAAACGAAGCTCACGGATCACGAGCGCGATACAGCTTACAGTTTGGAAGCCGCATTGGCGTTTAGTCAACATGCAACCGCAGCCATATCGATATTGTCCGATGGGACTACTGCTAACACACAAATCTCAGAGTTGTCAGTCGAGCGAGAAACCCTTAAGGGTCACATTTCTGCTATGCGTCACGGCTTGGAGACTCTGCAAAACGCAGGTTACCAAAGTGAAGTCTCAGGCATGCGCTCGGAGATTGATCGCATTGAATCGATTGCGGAGAGAATCCTCGATGGTCGTCCCGCACTGACCGAAGCCTTGCAATCTGCTGCTCGGGAGAGGGCGCAGCTGAGGAGTTTCGTGGCTTACCAACTAGATCCCTCGGTCGGTGTGAGCTCGGATAACCAGCTTTACTACATGCTGACGGGTAGAAGCGAATTCAGAGATGAAGCCTCGGCCGACTCGGATCGTTTATCCCATTCAGAGTTTCTGCGGTATTGGCATCTTTCGTCTGTCAACGATTCGATCTTCCGTACGTTTTCCGGGTTGATCATCGCCATCATCATGACCGACGCCACGCTGATCGGAGAGGGCGAGGAGCGTTTCATCACAGCGTCTCATCGTCTTGAAAAGAGCATCGAATTTTTAGAGAAGACGGGGGGCGCTGAGATAGATTCGCAGTTAGTCACGCTAGCTCGCCGATTCATAGCTTTTGGGAACGGGGAGTCGAATGTCTTCGATTCACTCAGACATAGATTGCCTCTGATTGCCAACGAACGAGAGTTGATTCACCTAAATCAACAAACCTTCGCTGGTTTGCAGGTCGATTTAGAAGCGTTGCTCGACACCATCCTCCGGGATGCTGTGTCGTCCAGCTAACTTTCCGTCGTCCAATCTCCAGTCGGTGACTATCGCGCTAGCGCTAGTTAGCACTTGCCTATAGAGGTTTCAGTTTGAACTCACAGTACCGTAAACAACGAGTAAGTTTTAGCGCTGTCATTTGGTCGGCGTCGCTGATGCTCCTCAACCTTCAAACGTTCGCAGACGAACATGAAGGTCTTGAAGAAATAATCGTTACCGCACAGAAAGTTGAGCAGAATCTAGAAGACGTACCTTCATCGGTGTCAGTGCTCCCAGGATCTCTCATTGAGGAGTCAGGCGCTAACAACATTGCTGACCTCAACGGGTCAGCGCCCAACGTGATTTTGCAGGAGATGGTGTTCATTAAGAACACAGCCAACATGGCGATTCGGGGGATCGGATTCTTCGATACGGACCCATTCGCCGACCAAAAGACACAGGTGTTGGTCGACGGAATTCCTCACGCTCGCGTGACGGGACTAGGTCATGATCAGATTGACGTTGAGCGAGTCGAGATACAGCGTGGTCCTCAGGGAACTCTGTTCGGTCGCAATAGTCTCGCGGGAACTATCAACATCATTACTCGGGCTGCCGATCAAGAACCGGGTCTAACGGCCCGTGCCACGATCGGAGACTACGGACTTTCAAAGTACGTGTTGTCGGCAGAATCCGGGGAGATTTTGAACGACTCCCTCCGTTCGCGCGTAACGCTCTCTAAGCGAAGTTACGATGGGCACGTAACCAACGCGTTCAATGGAAATCAGCTGGGCGAGCAGGATTCGAACATGCTCCGCCTCAAACTGGATCACATCATCTCGAACGTGGCAACCACGCTGACTTACTATCAGGTGGATGAAGAGACAGCAGGAATCGCAACCTCAAATCTGATACAAGATCCTTACGGTACAGCGGACGGTGATGTTCATCTGGTCAATATGGATACGGATGGATTCAATAATTCTGATGAGTCGGGATTTACCTTGCTTTCTGATATTGAATTCGAAACAGGTACAGTCTCTATCGCAGCAAATTCGCACGACAGCGATTTTCTACTCTATACGGATCTGGACGGTCGGGCAGGTGCGCAGCCCCCAGCCTTTGGTCCGAATCCGAGACTAAACGTGAACATCGGATTCGATATCGACCACGGACAAGATAGTCTCGAAATACGGTTCCATGATGAGCACAGCACTCGCTGGGACTACGTTGTAGGTATATTCGCATTCAAGGAAGACGCGCGGCGATTTTTCTATCAGAATATCGGTCCGCCTTTCTCGGCGACGTTCGCGTTCGAAGATGCGGCTCGAATCACAGTTGCTACGCAGAAGACCAACAGTATTGCGGCATTTGCTCAAACAGATTTTCGTTTGAATGATCAGTTTGTCCTGATCGCAGGCGGAAGAATTACCCAAGACGAAAAAACGGTGACCGTCACGAACTTTGGACTTCCGAGACCTGCTCCGCAGCGACCTCCGATCGAACTGGAAGCAAATACGTCCTGGAATCAACCCACGTGGAAGTTAGGAACCAAGTACGAATATTCCGATTCTTTGATGGGATACCTAACGATTTCCACGGGTTATAAGTCGGGCGGATTTACCAGTCGGGCGACGGTACCCGAAAATGTTGGACCATACGAAGCCGAATACGTAACGAACTACGAAAGTGGCTTGAGAGCCAACTTACTTGAAAATCACTTGCGGCTTTCGGCTGCGGTGTTTTACGCCGACTATGAAGACCTCGTAGGTTTCGTGCGACGCACGAACTCGACGGGTCGAGGGAACGAGCCCATCAATGAAAACCTGGGCAATGTCGGCATTAAAGGCTTTGAGTTCGAATCCGATTGGTTGCTCTCGCCAAATCTCAACATCGACCTTGCGCTTGGTCTCTTGGATGCTGAATGGGTTACTTTTTCTGTTGATCTCAATAACGATGGTATCGTCACGGACAATTCAAATCTCGACGTTTTGATGGCACCGAGTCTGACAGCATTCAGTGCCATAAACTACACCTCTGAACTAGGGAGACACACGCTAGACTACAGGCTCGAGGCGCGCTATCAGTCCCGTTACAACACCTTTGGAGAGAGCAACGACGATATTTTCTATCGACCTGGTACTACCTTAATCAACGGTTCGATAAAGTGGGCTTGGGGATCTCGAGGAAACAGCGTATCGTTGTTTGGTCGGAATCTAACGGACAGAAACGCTCCAAAACTGACCATTGGCGCTTCCATATTTCCGGTCGCCGTGTACGAAGCACCGCGCATGCTGGGGTTGGAGTTGCGCTTGAATATTTAAACAGCTAGGGAATCGCGGATTGAATCTGCGGTCTTCTGTAGCCACAATATCGATTGCGGTCGATGCAGCAGTTCTCGGATTTAGGTTAGCTGCGCGTTGATCTCAAGATATGTATGCGAAGTCTTTAATAAATCTAAGTCAGTTCGTGTTGCACATAACACGAAATTTAGACTTCTAGGTGTCTGGTCTGAAGACCCGAGCAATGAACTTACTAGGAGGTCTGAACGGTCGCCCACGATTGAGTATCGCTTCCATGCGCACTCTCGCTTGGTTGTGAATATGACCGGGATCCTCTTCCGCCTCTGCAAGGATGTAGAAGTCGCCTGACTCGATTGCTTTGAACACCATGGCGGCGCAGCGACTCGGCGGCATTCCGTAGTTTTTGAATCGTTCCACCAGTGCTTCCGTTGCTGGTGTCGTAGGACTTGGTCCGCCAAAGCGTTCAGGTCGATGCGTACCAGATCGAACGATGTTCGTCCCTACGACATTAGGACAAAGAACGTGTACGGAGAGAAGCCCCCTCAATTCTTGGTACAGTGCTTCACACAATGCAACGCATGCGTGTTTTGTCACGCCATAAACACCTTGCGCGGCGCACAGACCGTCTTGTGAGGATGTAGCGACAAACGAGCCGGGCGCATCTTGTTCAAGCATTTTCGGGATAAAGTGCCTTGTGAAATGTGCAACGCCTTTGAGATTTACGCCAATGACGAAATCCCAATCGATGTCACGCGCACCGATAACGCTGCCGCCGGCACCAACACCCGCGTTGCATACCAATAGTGAGATCGGAACTCCGGGCATTTGCTCTGCGACCGTTTTCTGCAGAGCGAGAACACTATCCTCACTCGAAACATCTACTTCGATGCCGAGGATCTGCAATTCGTTGGTATTAGCCTTAGGTTTGAGTTTGTCGCGTGCTTCTTCGATCGCATCGCTGTCGATGTCAGCTATAACTGGTTGCAATCCATGCTCAATAGCCGCTTCCAAAATGGCGTAGCCGATTCCAGATGCGCCACCGGTAACGATAGCTAATCCACCTGCGAGCTTGGATAAATCAGTATGCGCGTTGTTATCGGTCGCGTGCTCGTTCGCCATGTATGGAACTCTTAGTGATCGTTAACCGGCGGCCTGTTGGGTCTCCATATCTGCTACGACCTCACGCATGCCTTCCCATTCATGCCACATGTTGCAGATCGCATACTTGGATCGATCCCAAGGGTTGTTGCCTGCCTCGTATTCAAGCCATTCCCCGCGTTGACCTCGATCAGGGTGGTCTGAGACACCACTCACCATATGGTTGGGTTGGCGGCTCTTGTTCCGAATTCGGAAAATGATGTTCTTTCGCGACTCTGTGCCGTGCTCATTACGGGTACCGCAATGAGGCATGTTGAACAAAGTGACGCACGCATCACCCGGTTCCATCAGAGCTTGCGTGGGTCGTGGCCACTTGACGCCATCCGGTGTGGACTCTGATGAGTCATCGATGAACTTCTCGCGAACTGACTGAGGCAGGTAAGTGTGTCCACAACCGTTCGGCGCGGCGTAATTTAAGCGAGGCCAACCGGGACCTTCGGGCCCGATGTGTCCATTGGTTGCATATTGCCATCGAAAGAACTCTTGGGTAACGTGGTGTGCGCCTTTCAATAGTGCGGTTTGCCCGCATCCTTCACGCATTTGATCGTTCAGGCACACGAAAACGAAAGCCGTGAACGAACCCATACCCAGTGTCATGTCCGGATCTTCGAACAGAGGTACCGAGTTGTGACCCATGACGTCTGGACTGCGACCAATGTCACCCTTTGGACCGCTCGAGATATACATCTTGTAGATCTCTTCGTTCGTGCCTTCGACGCGTTTTTGCGGGACGCCGATGGTGCACAAACCATCCATATGGGATTCAGCACCGTAGTAAGGCATATCGCGGTCGCGGTAACCAAGGTTGTTGAAGTGCTCGCCAGGATCGCGACGTTTTAAAACGCCTACTTGGCAGGTGACCGGCGGGTCGAAGTAACCCATGGCTTCATGTAAGATCGGAGTGACGTCCGATGCATTCACCAAGTTGGTAAGGTGTTCTGAAGTACCTACATACTCGCCTTTCTTCGCCGTATGCATACGGTTTAGAGCGCTCTCGACAAGCTCATCAGATACGGCTTTCTTAATGATGACGTAGCCGTCTCGATAGAGGTCTTGTTTTTGTTCTAGGGTTAGAGTCCGTGCGTTTGCCAACCTACTAGCTCATGTTCACCACAGAATTCGAATGCGCATTTTAAGAGGGGTAGCGAATGAGTCTGGGTAGTCAGACCATTGTGTGAGAATGAAGTTAGCTAATGACGTCTCATGCGAACGGTATAAATCCGCGCATCTCACCAATTGCATCAAGCGACTTATCTGAAGCGAACACTTGGCCTCACTCGGTCCAGCCTAATTCGTCGTGACATCTAAGCATATGCCTACTAATCAGCAACAGCCTCTTGCAGGATTTACCGTCCTCGACATGGGACAGATATACAACGGTCCTTATTGTGGGTACCTTCTAGCCATGGCGGGCGCACGGGTGATCAAGATCGAATCACCAATCGGTGAGACGCTACGAGGCGCGGAACGGGCGTCTGGCGAAGGCTATCCGTTTTGTATGTTGAATGGAAACAAGGAGACAATCACACTCAATCTAAAGAGTAATCGTGGTCAGGAATTACTTAAGAATCTAGTTGCGCATGCTGATGTGCTCCTCGAGAACTATGCGCCTGGCACGATGGCGAAGTACGGTGTAGGCAGCGACGACCTCACGGCGGTCAATCCGCGATTGATCTATGCCGCTGCTACTGGGTTCGGTCAGCAAGGACCGCATTCGGACTATCGCGCAATGGACGTAACTGTTCAGGCAATGAGTGGTGTGGTTGCGATTACCGGATATGAAGATGAACCCCCTCTTAAATCTGGACCCGCGTTGTGCGATATCTTGGGTGGCGTTCATCTCTATTCCGCGATCGTGACGGCGTTACTGCAACGCGCAACGACCGGTGAAGGGGCAGTGCTCGATGTTTCGATGCAGGATTCAGTCATACCCACGCTATGTTCGGCGCTTGGAGCGTATTACCGATTTGGCGACGACCCACCGCGGGTTGGTAATCACCATCAAGCGAAGGCGTTAGCGCCGTACAACATATATGCAACACGGGACGGCCATGTTGCCATCATCTGTATCCGCGAAGGTCATTGGCGAAAACTGATGAAAGCGATGAATCGGGAGGATCTTGCTGAAGACGAGCGGTTCGCGAACATGGCCATACGAGCGAAGAACATGGAGTTGGTCGACGAAGCGGTAGAGTCTTGGTCAAGAACGCTCAAAACACAGGAAGTATTCGAGACTTGCCAGTCGAACCAAGTGATATGCGCACCGGTACAGTCGATATCTGACGTTCTCAGCGATTCCCACTTGATAGCGCGCGGAGCACTCCAAAAACTAGAACACCCGGAACTCGGCTCGTTGATGATTCCGAGTACGCCACTCCGCTTTCAAGGTTTGCAACCGCCCGCGGTCGCGCTCCCGCACGCCGTCGGAGAGGACAATGACGCCGTCTACGGTGAGCTACTTGGATTGAGTGCTGATGAGGTTGAGGCGTTAAGAGAAGCGTCCGCTATTTAGCCCAATCGTAGCGACAATGCCGCAAAACTCTGTGGCGGTAATTCAATGCGAACCTCACCGTCCTTAATCGCGACGTTGCCTAGTTCAGATGAACTTACCTCGTTCGGTTTTTCCCAAGTGTTTTCGGCCTTTAAATCGGAGTGTGAAAGCAACTCACCATCCTTAAGTGCAGTGCACGGTCGATCTGCGCATGCAATGGTCAGATCCATGGCTTCTGTCAGATTGCGATTGATGGCAAATAGCTTGAGCTCATCGCCGTTGACGATCGCAGCACTATCGAGATACGGCACTTCGCCATGAGATTTGGTCGAGTAGGAATCGCAGCTAATCGATTGCTGTAACGCCTCGCCGCCTTTGCGCGACGAGATCATTTGAAATGCGTAGTAGATAGATTGCTTTAGAACACTATCGGAGTTTGTTTTGATGGGCGCGATGACGTTGACGAGTTGGGCAATATTTGCGATCTTCACGACATCAGCGTGTCGGATGAAACTGAGGAGAAACATTGCGACGACCAGCGCGTCCTCGAAGTTGTAAGTTTCGTCAAGTAGCGCAGGTGCGAACCTACCCGCGCCATCGCTATGTTCTCCACCCCGTGCGCGGTACCAGACATTCCACTCGTCAAAACATAGGTAAGTACGCCGCGTGCTATTCTGTTGGGCAGCGACCGTCCTGGCAGCAGCATCAATGCTCTCAATTTGTTGGTCGATCTCTTTTGAGGTGCCGAGGTATTCCTCAGAGTCACCACCGGGATTCCCTACGTAGCGATGTAGACTGACATAATCCGCCAAATCAGCCCCTAGCCGTTGCATCACACGTTGATCCCATTCGACAAATGTCGACATCTGTGGTGCCGATGATCCACAGGCGACGAGTTCGATGCTTGGGTCGCAGACTTTCATCATTTGTGCGGCCATTCGAGCGCGATTACAGTATTCGTCGACGGGCACGTGTCCTAGTTGCCACGGGCCGTCCATTTCATTACCTAAACACCAGATCGGCACACGCAATGGTTCGGCGTCGCCGTTACGCGCTCGTTGATCGGAGTAATACGTGCCGGTAACGGAGTTGCAGTACTCAACCCAATTACGTGCTTCCTCCGGTGAACCGGTACCTAGGTTTACGGCCAACATCGGTTGCCAATTCAGTTTTCGACAAAGATGCACAAATTCATTCGTACCAAAATGGTTGGTCTCGGTGCTTTGCCATGCGAGCTCTCGTACGGTAGGCCGTTGATCACGTTCACCGACACCGTTCTCCCAGTGATAGCCTGATGCGAAATTCCCCCCTGGGTAGCGCGCGATGGTCACTCCTAAGTCATCAAGAGCTTCGCGTACGTCACTTCGCAAACCATCGTTGTCACTGAGTTGATGATTTGGTTCGTACACTCCGTTGTAAATGCAACGACCAAGGTGTTCAAGAAAACCACCGAATATGCGGTCGTCGACCGTACCAATTCGGAATTTAGTGTCTAAATTAACGGTTGCTTTACCCATTAGGTACTCCAAATTTAGTCTTAGTCAATCGACCGCTAAATAAGCAAGACATCATTGCTATCGTCTAGTCGGATCGAGATTTTGTTTAGTGTACTCGTACGAATACCCTTCGAAAATCTAGGTACCACTGACTTGAGTCGAGCGCGAAGCGATGCAAGGACGTGAAGGAAGAAAACACACCGCACCGAAAGATCGACACGGTGGATTTGCTGCTCTATGTTATGAAGGTCGCAGAGGAACCCGTTGTGTACGGTGTAAACTCAACGCATGATCTACTAGGTGAAACCATCCCCAGTATCAATGGAGGTGCCTTTGCTTACGAATGCTCTTGATGTGGTACTGAGTCTAGCGACTTTGTCGTGCCTTTTTTTCGCGAATCATCAATATGAGGCACGAAATCATGATCACAGCAATCGCAGCACAGAAAATGGCTGAAACGATTTCTCCTTCTCCCCACTTCATAGGTGCAATAGCCAACATAGCAAAGGCAAGAAGCCAAAGAAAAAGGTACCTCATGCCGATGATCCATTTGCAAGATTCAGAGTTTTCATTGATTAGATAGGTGCCAGAACCTACACACGTCACGAAGCACGCTGCTACTGTGCGGTTTGCGCCTCATTAGAAGCAACACTGCCACTACGCACGTATATGAACCCCCATTGCTAGCCAGATGCATAACGCGCCGCTAATGACCAACAAGATGTACGATACCTTTTTCAGCACATTTCGGTGTCTTTCGGCGTAATTCAAGTACCGACGATGTATTCCAAGTTTTTTCGAAGCACCAGTATCCACTTTCAACATCCTCGCTCCTCCATTAATTCACTAACTTCTGCTTGCGCTAGAGCTGCAGTCGCCGCAGTGGTTAGGCTTGCAACTGTCAGATACACAACCACTACCTTAGGACCTGCCGACATAGACACCATGAGGCCCCAAAGTTCCAGTTGGCCGCTGGCGATAAATCCCCAGCCAGAGATTTTATCTTGCACCTCTCTTAATTCACTGCAGCTTAAATCATCTTCCTAAATCCCCTGATAAGTATCCAGATTCGCTCATTGACGGTTCGCAGTTTCGTTTTTTGGAGCCAATGTGATGTTCGTTGAGCTGATGGGTGTCGTTCGAGTTCGATCCGGCTGATTTTTACGGTTCGACCGCGTGTCAA
>JAJECH010000019.1 GCA_022822135.1 Pseudomonadales bacterium | reverse complement strand
GCCCTTGAGCTTCACGTACCCGTACTTGCCATTGAAGGTGGGTTTCTTGTGCAAGGTCTCAAACGACTGCACCCCGCGCTTATACGACTTGAATCGCGGAAACCCGCGACCTTGCCGGAAGAAGCGCTTGAACGCGCGGTCGACCCGGACCAACGCCGAATCCTGACACCACCGATCAAACTTCCGAAACCACTCGTCCTCACGGCGAAGGGTCGTCAGGGATCCACGCTGGTCGTACAGACCGATGCTCCCACCCGTCTTCTGATAACAGTCGATGCGTTCCTGCAGCGCGCCGTTGAAGAGAAGGCGTTGCTGTGTCAGAAACTCGGCAAGGTTCCGATGGGTGTGCGCGTTGAGCTTGGCTTTATAGGTGTACGTTCGCATCTTCAAAGCTTAAGCAGAGACGCGCCTTCGCGCATGACGAATTGTCGCGGAATAGACCAGGTATCGTCGAAAAATAGGCACGTAGAATCAATGACTTACGTCGGCTTCGAATCCGCTGCGAATGGAAAGCAACAACTAAATATATAAGAGCCTACTTGAATCTTGATCGATCCATTCGTGTCCTAAGTCATTGATTACGAACGAAGCTTAAGCACGATTTCGAAAAAACCACAATCAAATATACAAGAGCCTTTCTCTACGTCGGACTTGAAATGATCGAAATTATGGAGGAAACCAAAGTGCGAACCTCAATCGATTCAGTCAGAATTTGCTCTTTTCGATGGTTACTGAAGGTCAAACGGCGCGATCATATGCGATCAACAATCTGACGTTTCGCTACGAGAGCCAGATTCTTGAAATTTATCCCGGTTCTTTGATCTGACGATCCTTAGTTCTTTTTAGCAACTCCTGCTGACTTCAGAATGTCGTTTGCAGTATGACGGCTTAGAACCTTATCTGGAACAGCGATTTTGATTGAATCGACGTCGGGCCGTCCCTATATTGTGTAGCTACCATTCCCTCGACGGATCTCAATAAAACCAGTTACTCAAAGTGCCTTCTTCAACTCCGGCTCGAAATCGGCCGTTCAAGCGCTTGATGAATCTAAGCCGCTAGTAAGTCCTGGTCAATCAGTACTTTTGGTCTTGGCCCGTCTTGGTGTTTTTCAGATTCTTGATCATTGAGTTGCTGTTCGATAACTTCAATCCAAACGCCTTCCTCATCCTCGTCAAGTTTGATGTTGTGCTTAATAAGCTGAGGAGCAATTTCATCGATCGCTGCGATCATTTCCACGACCGTCTCAGCTTCGAGATGGAGTCCTGGAATATCAGAATGGTCGACTATTAGCGAGCCGCTCTCGTCGCATCTACGAATGAATATATGAAACCTCCGAGATTGGATCGACATGACTCGCTACCTCTACTGTCGTTGCAATGTCACGAGTGCACTAAATCACTGTAATTAAGACTTTAATTAGTTGCGCAATCGATAGTACACCAAATCGTCTTTACGTTTGCCGTTATCTGATCCCGACACTTACGCTAGTGCTGTTCACGCCGTTTTATCAAAGTCATTCATCCCCCAAGATTTGCAAACATAGTGTTTAATCAAAAATAGATTTACTGAGCCCATGCGAAGGTCCGCGCCGCTAACGACGACCGACCTTTTCCAAGTTTCTTCCAAGGATGAAAAGCAATCGAGCCTTCAGCGACAGCTCGCGGACTCACCGGACTGCCAAAGCGATAAGCCTTAGCTAACGGGTTCTCCGAACCCCGCGAGCGTAATCGCGTCATAAGGACGCATGGTGCATCCACATTGGACATAGAGTTCGCCATCGATCACGATTTGTGCGCTATCGGGATACAACTCAAGTAGGTCCACGCCACGCTGTGCTTCTCCTTTTCTACTGCTAGAGTTACGATAGAACCGACCACTAAACTCGCGGTAGTACACGGTTCGACCGCTAGAGCGCTCGACATACGCTTCAGCAAGCTCGCCACCGAATGGTTCATCCGCGTCGAAATCAAATATCCGCATACACTCGAAACGATTGTCTCCTATGGTGACATCGTAAGTGCCTTCACCGAGACCACCGTTACCTGTCGTTCGCCAAGAACCATCGTGTTTCTGCTCAAAATGACCATTGTTTTCGAAGTGTCGACCAGTGGTTCCCCACTCCTCCTCAAAATCGGAATCATCTTGTGATGTCGTGTTGATCACTTCTCCTGCGAATGAGAGATTTGTGACCGAGAGAAATCTGGCATTTTCAGAATCTATGGAAGCCAATAGACGGATACGAGGCGGAAACATCTTCTTCTCCCGCTCCGTTATCCAGTTGTCACATACCTCGATTTCTACGAGCTTCGTACAAGTAGAACTCTCTAGCTTGGTCGGTGCAAACGTTACGACACGTGCCAGTTCTAGCGTTTCGCAGTCGTAGAGTGCATAAGCGTAGTCCTCATTCGGGCGTGGTACAACAAACCACCACTGAAGCTCGGGGCAATCGACCACTTGAACGGTGTTTTTCGACCGAGTGATTCGCACGACCGGTCGAATCGAAGGGAATGTCAGCATGGATTTCCTCTCATTAAGTGCTTAGAGACGTCGGAATCGGCCATTTACCAATTTCGAGCGTTAGAACGCAAAGTAAATAGGTGCTGATTGCGTTAAGAGGACAACTACATGACTATGCCCTAGAGTTCGATTGTCGCGAGGGTACGTGAAGATTCAAATCATAGAAACAATGAGTTCCGACCCCGCTTTGATCTTCGGTGTGTGCTTACTTCTTCCTAAAGATATTGCGCAATTGCTAACTAGAAGCATGTACGCTTCGTTCTGCCGCGATCTCTTCCCAATGATGACACGCAATCGAAGCATCGACATCAATTCGTTCCCGAATCGGTTTCCGATTTATGCACTCGGATGTTGCATACGCACAACGGGTGTGAAATCTACATCCAGTTGGTGGCGTAATCGGTGAAGGAACGTCGCCGCTAAGAATCACCCGGTCTCTAGCGGCAGTTGGATCGGGGATTGGAATCGCAGAAAGCAGAGCCTGCGTGTAAGGATGTTTTGGGGCGTCGTAGATCTGCTGCGCGTCTTCCGTTTCGACGATTTCACCCAGATACATCACTGCGACACGATCAGAAATGTGTTTCACCACCGCCAAATCGTGCGCGATAAAGATAAGCGCGAGATTCATTTCACGCTGAAGGTCCAGCAGCAAATTGATGACCTGCGACTGCACCGAGACATCCAATGCCGACACCGCTTCATCGCACACGATCAATTTCGGTTCAAGTGCGATCGCCCGCGCAATACCAATCCGTTGCCGTTGACCTCCTGAAAACTCATGTGGGAAGCGGTTCGCGGCTGATCGGTCCAAGCCGACGCGTTCGAGCAGATGCGCAACCCGCTGCTGCCGCTCTTCTGGCGTACCCACCTTATGAATCACGAACGGCTCGGCAAGAATCTTGCCGACCGTGTGACGCGAGTTAAGCGACTCGAAGGGATCTTGAAAGATGATCTGTATGTCGCGTCGCAGGCTTCGCAGGCGTTTACGATCCATTTGCGTGACGTCTTCACCTTCGAAAAACACCGATCCTGAGGTCGGCTCATGCAACCGAAGCAGTGCTTTTCCGACCGTGCTCTTGCCACAGCCCGACTCTCCCACGAGACCAAGTGTCTCGCCGCGGCGTACTTCGAACGACACATCATCAACCGCATGGACATGCCCGACGGTGCGGAGGAATAAACCCCCGCGGATGGGAAAGTGCTTCGTTAGCTGCTCAACGCGGAGTAGCGGGGTATCGTTCATGCGGATACTGCTACATCCTGTTCAAGTTCGCGCCAGCGTAGACACGCGATTTTTCGACCGTCGGAAGCTTGTTCTAGCTCAGGTTTAGCGTGTGTGCATTGGTCCTGCGCAAATTCGCACCGATTGCTGAATCGACAGCCAACCGGTAGCTCGTCAATGCTTGGCACTACGCCAGGGATCGTAGGTAAGACCGATTTCGACTCGCTCTCTAAGCGTGGAATCGAAGCAAGTAATCCCTTCGTGTAAGGATGCCGAGGGCTTTTGAACAGCGACTCAACCGACGCCTCTTCTGCGACACGTCCAGCGTACATAACCACGACTCGAGACGCTAATTCCGCAATCACGCCTAGATCATGGGTGATGAAGATGATCGACATGCCATACTCGGACTGAAGATCGCGCAGCAATTCGAGGATCTGAGCTTGGATCGTTACGTCGAGTGCGGTCGTGGGTTCGTCTGCGATGAGGATGCGAGGTCTACTCGAAAGCGCCATCGCAATCATGATGCGTTGACGCATGCCGCCTGACAATTGGTGCGGGTATTCATCGAGACGACGTTCTGCGGCAGGGATACCGACATGATCCATCAGCCGCAACGACTCTTCACGTATTTCGTTCTTCGAGGCGTCAGGATGATGGAGTCGATAAGACTCTGCCAGCTGCTTACCAACTCTATGCACGGGATTCAGTGCGGTCATGGGTTCCTGAAAGATCATCGCGATTTGGTCGCCTCGCACGCGGCTTAACTCTTCAGAAGTGAGCCGAGTTAGATCCTCATCCTGGAATCGAATCGCACCTCCCGTGATTCGACCGGCGGGTTTCGGGAGCAAGCCCATCACTGCTAACGCAGTCACGCTTTTACCGCAGCCGGACTCGCCGACGAGTCCAAGCGTCTCGCCCTCTTCGAGTTCAATGCTCACGCCATCGATGACATCGACGACGCCTTCGTCGGTTTCGAACGAAATCGCGAGATCTTCGATCGAGAGCAGAGCCATGTCAGCGTTAGGTTCGGTAGTCGTTTTGGATGATCGTCACGGCGTCGAACGTGTCGCCGTTGCGCTTTGCTTCAAGCGTCTCTTCTTTTATCTCTTGGTCAATCCACATCAAGCCGCCGCTACTGAAGATTCCTGCTGAGTTGGCTTGTGAGTTGAAGATACTCCCCGATGTTGGCGTACCTATGTGTTGTGGTACCCGGATCCATCGCCACGCAGCTTCGCGCGTATACGGGATTTGGAATGACGGGACCATGACACCCGAGTCGTGCACCATTTGTTCGAGGCGGTGCGCTAATTCGATTCGCTCGGCAAGTTCAGACGAGCCTCGAAATCTCGTGATCAACTCATCCATGACCGGGTCAGCCCAAGCCGTGATGTTGTTCGTTTGCGTCCGCTTTGCATTGTCAGAATGGAAGTGCTCCCAATACCTGGGCGATAGACCTTGACTGTTCCACCCACCCCAAGAGATCTGATGCTTTTTCTCTTGCTGTTTCTTAAACGCAGCCGATGGGTCCAATAGCTGCAGCTCTAGTTCTAGTCCCGCTTTCTTTGCTTCTTCCTTGAGGATGACCAAACGGTCGGTGTGATGCGGTTGACCATAGCTCACTGTAAAGGAAAGCCGTTGACCGTCTCGTACTAAGATCCCAGTCTCATCCCGCTCACGGAAACCCGCACGCTCGAAATACTCCGCCGCTTTGTTCAAGTCAAACGTCCGCGGCTTGATGGTATTGTTGTCGTAGTCACCAAACCCAAGTTGGAATGTCGGCATTCGTTCGTAGTCGCCCCGCAAGATCGTGTTGATCACCTTGTCGAAATTCAAAGCATGCGCGATGCCGTAACGAATTTCTGGTTCACCTAACAGCGGTTCGTTGGTATTCATGAAAACACCTTGTGACGGCTGAGGAAGTCTGTTGTAAAGCCAAAACTTCCGGATGTAGCCGTTTTCAAATTCCTCCCCCTTTGCTCTCTCGTGCCAATATTCGGGTAGCACCAGACCAAACGTATCTAGCTCCGCCTTTAAGAAGTGCTGATAGGCTGTATTGATGTCTCGAATGACCTTGACGCGCACGCGCTTCGGATTGAAACGATTGCGGTAGAAACGTTCTTCATCCGCCCACCAGTATTCCGTTCGTTCAAGGTCGATGTACTTGCCTTTGCTGACTTCACCTATGTGATACGGACCTGTGGTCGGTTCCGGTTTCCAGTTGTATTCCTCGACCCACTTGTTCGACATGACATGGAAATGTCGAGGTTTCGGACCGAATGCGTAGTTGTAGTGCATCTCGTCCATCGGCTTGGAGTCGGCGCCTTGTACAGCGTACGTGTATTCGTCGTACGCCTTGACGTCCCGGATGCGATCGGTGTAGTAGTTGTTGTACCAAGGTGCGACGATTTCCTTGCTACGCATGAACTGCACTGCAAAGACGAAATCATCAGACGTTACGGGTTCGCCGTCAGACCACCGCGCTTT
Source organism: Pseudomonadales bacterium (assembly GCA_022822135.1). Lineage (GTDB taxonomy): Bacteria > Pseudomonadota > Gammaproteobacteria > Pseudomonadales > Azotimanducaceae > Bin55. The sequence continues at coordinate 2,839 of JAJECH010000019.1, read as the reverse complement.
CGGGTTAATCCGATAATAGATCGAGCGACCATCCTTGCCGAATGCCCAATGCGTCGCGACCGATGGGATCGCTCGACGTGTATAAGGATGAAACGACACCGGACCAAACTGGTTGTGACGTAAGAAACCTGCAAACGCACCATTGGAATCCGGACCAACAAGTCGCAGAGTCAATGGGAAACTCAACATGAACCCTCGGAATGTTCCGCCTTGAATCGCATCCGGCGACGCGAACTCGGGATCGCTGTCGTTCGTGAGCCACTCTAAGTCGGCCGGAAGCTCCGCAGGCAATCCATCCCCTTCCGCGACAGCAATGGGTGGTAGTTCAACCACCTCAATACCTACTTCGGCGTCTGAAGTTTCAGTGCCTTCTGGATCGATCGCCTCCTCAACTTGACCGCAGCCGCCCATGAGGAGGACCGACATGAAGAGGGGGAGCGAGACAAGCCGCGTGATCTCACGCGACGAAATTTGTTCGGGAAGTTTCATCAATGGTCCTTCACGGTTGACGGTTATTCGTAGTAGGTAAATTGCTTTGGATCGAAGGCTTCGCGAATTGCTTCGCCCACATACGTGACCATAAGCAACACGACCACCATCGCCACCACCACAGATGTGACAATCCACGGCGCTTGGAGCTGATTGGTGCCTTGCGAGAGCAGCTCGCCCCAACTTGGCGTGGGCGGCGGCAACCCAAACCCTAGGTAGTCTAGCGCGGTGAGAAACGTAACCCCGCTCGCGATCGAGAATGGCACAAACGTCACGATCACGGCGATGGTGTTCGGCAAGATATGCGAGCCAACGATACGTACGTTACCCGCGCCTAATGCTCGCGCCGCACTCACGTACTCGCGGCTCTTTTCTTTATAAGTCGACGTACGCATGTTCCACGTAAGTTGCATCCACCCGAGCGCCGCCATCACGATGACAAGGGTGAGGAAACTCGGCACGACGACGCTTGCGACGATCATGATCACGTAAAGGAAAGGGATATTGCTCCAGATCTCGATGACCCGCTGAAAGAGTAGGTCAAACGCGCCACCGAAATACCCCATGGCACACCCAATGATGATGCCGGCGACGTAGTTGAACGTCAACAGCAATCCCGAAAACGCAATCGCAATGCGAAATCCATACACCAACCGAGCAAGGATGTCGCGTCCGGTCGAATCCGTACCAAGGTAATGCTCGTCTTCAAGTGACGGCGGGTTAGGTGGATAGCTGCCGACTTTTAGATCATTCTCGAATGCGTTATACGGTACCGGAGGCATAAGCACCCAATTACCTTGATCTTGTTCCTCAAACTTCGCACGCAACTCTCGATAGTTTGTTTCGTACTCGTAATCCAGACCAAACGCCGTACCCGGATTCAACGCTGTATAGGTTGGAAAGTACCACTCTCCTTCATACGAGACCATAAGCGCGCGACTGTTTACGAGGAGTTCTGCAATAAGGCACAGTGCAAGCAGCACAGCGAGCAGTATCGCAGACCAGTACCCGCGCTTGATCGACTTAAAGCGTTTGAGCTGCTTGATCGTTTGGGGATTCAGATTTAGAAGGCTCACTGGTTCGAGCCTCCACTACCAAATTTCACCCGGGGGTCTACAAATGCAACGCAGATATCCGACAGAATGTTGCCGATCAGGAACAACAAGGATGAAATGACGAGGATGCCCATCACTACGGGGTAGTCACGTTCAACCAAGGACTCGAATCCGAGCAACCCAAATCCGTCAATATTGAAGATCTTCTCGATCAAGAACGATCCCGTGATAACCAAAGTGATCGTATTTCCAAACGATGTGGCAAGAGGGATCAGGCTATTTCGGCACGCGTGAGCGAATACCGCTTTACGGAAAGCCATACCTTTCGCGATGGCAGTACGTACGTAGTCAGCGGCTAGATTGTCCATGAGCGAGTTTTTCATGAGCATCGTCGTCACGGCAAAACTGCCCGCTAAATACGCAATCAACGGCAGCGCTGCATGGTCCAGAATATCCAGCGCCTTACCAAAGGTCGACAGATCGTCGAAATCGTCACTGACGAACCCCGAAAGGGGGAACCACTCCAGATTGGCTGCGAAGAGCGTCAGGCAAGCGATGCCTACGACGTAGCTCGGGATCGCGTAGCCAAAAAACACCAATGCTGAACTCACATTGTCAAACGCGGTTTTGTGTTTGATCGCCTTCACAATGCCAAGCGGAATACAAACTCCGTACGTGAGGATCAGCGTCGCGACGCCATAAAAAATGGAGATGGGTAGTCGAGACTTAATGGTCTCCCATACCGGTTCCGTATACCGCGTGGACGTGCCGAGATCCAGCGTAGCCACTTTACCGAGCCAATCGAAGTAACTGAGAACGACAGGTTTATCAAAACCGTAGTAACGTTTCAGCTGCTCGATCTGTTCGTCCGAAAGGACGCTTCCGCCACGACCATCGAAACCACTTGAGACAGCTGCGCCACCTTCTGCTCCGGCTAGCGCCGCTTCATTCAGCATGCGCTCGATCGGACCTCCCGGCACTAAGCGCGTCAGCGTGAAGACGAGAATCGTGACGCCGATGAAGGTCGGCAAAATCAATAAAAATCGTCTGACGAAATAACTGGTCACGGCATTACCGGGCTCACGCGCTCCAGAAGCAAGAACTGCGGTTGCAGTCGTATCGCAATACTAAGGCTCTTGTATATTTCTGTGTGGTTTCCACACTGGTTACACGGTTCCGTGTCGATCAGGACCCATGTCCTGATTCTGTCTTCCTGTTGCCGACACTGCGGGAATAGAGCCACCCGCATCAAAGAGCGCAAGCCCCTTGAGCAACACATTGTTCGCGGCGTTCAC
>JAJECH010000018.1 GCA_022822135.1 Pseudomonadales bacterium | reverse complement strand
ACGATAGTTGGTTTGAGAAGCTGAAGAGTTACTTTAACAACAACGGCGACTCTGAGTGACGCGCGTCGGTATTTGTGGCGCCGCAGGTCAGATGGGGCGTACGATCACCCAGCTCGTCACGGCAAGTGATGATCTTGAGCTCACTAGCGCGTGCGATCATCCCGCTAGCGGAGCCATCGAACAAGATGCTGGTGAAGTCGCCGGTGTCGGCAACCTCGATATACCGATCATGAGGGGAATTGAGGACACTGTACGACACTGTGATGTCCTCGTCGACTTCAGTCATGCAGATTCGTCGGTTGAAGCCGTTGGCGCGTGTCTGGAACATAACAAGGGTCTAGTGATCGGTACGACAGGATTTTCTGACGAACAGCTAGGCACGGTAAAGTCAGCGGCTGGATCTATACCGATCCTCCTGTCGCCAAATATGAGTATTGGTGTGAATATCACCTTCAAATTGGTTGAAATGGCGACCAAGGCGTTAGGTGATGATGTTGATATTGAGATTTTTGAAATCCATCATTCATTGAAAAACGATTCGCCGTCAGGGACGGCCGTTCGCCTAGGCGAAATTGTTGCGGATGCCCGAGACGTAAGACTGGACGATCAAGCGGTCCATGGTCGTGTCGGTTACACCGGGCGAAGAGAGAAAGGTACGATTGGATTTCATTCGGCACGAGGCGGGGATATCGTTGGCGAGCATACGGTAGTGTATGCGGGAACGGGCGAACGGGTGGAAATTACTCATCGAGCGCAAAGTCGTGTCAATTTCGGCGCAGGCGCTATTCGAGCAGTGAGATTCATTGCTGCAAAGCTAGACGCTACTGAAACTGGCTTTTTTGACATGGACAGTGTTTTAGGACTGGGAGATTGATTAATTGATTTTGGCAGAGAAAGAGGGGTGTTCTCCTCTTTTTTTTAGCCTTCGTTCAGACCTTGTCAGACTCGAGGCGAGAGCTTAATGGAGCCTGCGATTCTCGCGTTGGCGGACGGCACGGTGTTCCATGGCACATCTATAGGGGTGGCGGGTCACGCCGTCGGCGAGGTCGTCTTTAATACGTCGATGACGGGTTACCAGGAAATCCTGACAGATCCTTCATATGCACGTCAGATTGTCACCCTTACTTACCCACACATTGGCAATACAGGAACGAATCAAGCGGATTTTGAGTCTTCACGTGTCTGGTCGGAAGGTCTTGTGATTCGGGATCTGCCGCTCCGGTCGTCGAATCGACGGGAAGACGCCTCCTTAACTGACTTCTTGGCTTCCCAGCAGGTTGTTTCAATCGCGGATATAGATACGCGCAAGCTCACGCGACACATTCGAGAGTGCGGCGCGATGGGCGGGTGTATCAGCGCCGGCGCCGACGTTTCGGAAGCGAACGCGATAGCTCGCGCAAGGGAATTCCCTGGTTTGACCGGAATGGACTTGGCAAAGGTTGTCACGCAACAAGATACGACAGCCTGGAAGGAAGGCAGTTGGTACAGCGATCAAGGCGTTGAGCGATTCCGAGTTCCGGTTGATATTAGATTTCGCGTTGTGGCGTACGACTTCGGAGTCAAGCGAAACATACTTCGACTGTTGGTGGATAGAGGTTGCGAGGTCATCGTTGTACCGGCGTCAACTCCGGCCGAAGTCGCACTTTCGCATAATCCCGATGGCATCTTTCTCTCCAACGGTCCTGGCGATCCAGACCCTTGCGATTACGCGATCAAAGCGATACAACACTTCCTTGAAGAAGGGATTCCAACCTTCGGCATCTGCCTCGGTTGTCAGTTATTAGCTTTGGCGAGCGGTGCAAGGACGGTCAAGATGCCGTATGGTCACCACGGCGCTAATCACCCTGTTTTTGACATCGATTCGGAAACTGTGATCATCACAAGTCAGAATCACGGTTTCGCAGTCGATCGAGAAACGTTACCGAACAACCTTCGGGCGACCCATATATCGCTTTTCGATCAAACGTTACAAGGCATTCATCGGACGGACGTGCCGGCTTTCGGATTTCAAGGCCATCCCGAGGCTAGTCCAGGTCCGCAGGACTGCCGCTTTTTGTTTGACCACTTTATTGAGCTAATGCAGGAAAGTAGGCAGAACGTAAGTGCCTAGACGAGCAGACATTGAATCGGTATTGATTCTTGGCGCCGGACCGATTGTGATCGGTCAGGCTTGCGAATTCGATTATTCGGGCGCACAGGCGTGCAAAGCCCTTCAAGAAGAAGGCTACAAGGTCATCCTCGTCAATTCGAATCCAGCGACGATCATGACAGATCCTTCGATGGCGACGCGTACTTACATCGAGCCCGTCGAATGGCGTACCGTCGCGCAGATCATCGCGCGGGAACGCCCGGATACGTTGCTCCCGACCATGGGCGGACAAACTGCACTTAACTGCGCGCTTGATCTTGTACGCGAAGGTGTGTTGGAGAAGTACGATGTCGAAATGATCGGCGCCAGCAAAGAAGCCATCGACAAAGCTGAGGATCGTGAGCTGTTCGACAAAGCGATGGCTCGTATCGGTCTCGAGACCGCACGATCGGGGATTGCACACAACCTCGAAGATGCACTGCAAGTCCAGAAGCAGGTTGACTATCCATGCATCATCCGACCCTCATTCACGCTAGGTGGTTCGGGTGGAGGTATCGCCTACAACGAAGACGAATTTATAGAAATCTGCACCCGTGGGCTTGATCTTTCGCCAACGAATGAACTGCTAATCGACGAATCGCTTCTTGGTTGGAAGGAATTCGAGATGGAGGTGGTGCGTGACCGGAAAGACAACTGCATCATCATTTGTTCTATCGAGAACGTTGACGCAATGGGCGTGCATACTGGAGATTCCATCACGGTCGCGCCCGCTCAGACGCTGACTGACAAGGAATATCAGATCATGCGGAACGCGTCGATTGCAGTCTTGCGTGAGATTGGGGTCGAGACGGGCGGCTCAAACGTTCAGTTTGCGATCGATCCACAAAGCGAGCGCATGATCGTTGTTGAAATGAATCCGCGTGTATCGCGCTCGTCAGCGCTAGCTTCGAAGGCAACCGGTTTCCCGATCGCGAAAGTAGCAGCGAAGCTCGCAGTTGGCTACACACTGGACGAGCTAGACAACGAAATCACCGGTGCGACGCCGGCTTCATTTGAACCTTCGATTGACTACGTGGTTACGAAGCTACCACGCTTTGCTTTCGAAAAATTTGAACAGGCTGATGATCGACTCACCACCCAAATGAAATCGGTTGGTGAAGCGATGTCCTTTGGACGGACGTTCAAGGAATCGCTTCATAAAGCATTGCGTAGCACTGAAACCAATCTGACGGGGTTCAATTCAATTCTCAAGGTTGAGACTGCTGACGACGAACGCGCTCTAGTCGCGAACCTTCGTCAACCAGGTGCCGATCGACTGCAATATATCGGTGACGCGATTCGTTATGGGATGGGCGTAGACCAACTCTACGACATGACCGCGATCGATCCTTGGTTCTTGGCGCAAATTGAGGATCTGATTAAGACGGAGAACGAGATGCTTGCTCGATCTCTCGACTCGTTCGATGAAACCTACTGGCGTCGACTAAAACGCGATGGATTTAGTGACGCTCGCGTCGCCGAGCTCTTGGGCGTGGATGAATTCAAGGTTCGTGAACATCGACAAGCTACGGGTGTAAAACCTGTGTACAAACGGGTCGACACATGTGCTGCAGAGTTCTCGGCTGCGACCGCATACCTCTATTCAACGTATGAAGAGGAGTGCGAAGCGAATCCCAGTGAGCGTAAGAAGATCATGGTGCTCGGCGGCGGTCCTAATCGCATTGGCCAAGGCATCGAGTTCGACTACTGTTGTGTGCACGCAGTTTTGGCGATGCGCGAAGATGGTTACGAAACCATCATGGTGAATTGCAATCCAGAAACTGTATCAACGGACTACGACACGTCAGATCGACTGTACTTCGAACCCGTTACTTTGGAAGACGTACTGGCTATTGTTGATGTGGAACAACCCGATGGCGTCATCGTACAGTTCGGTGGGCAGACGCCACTAAAGCTAGTCGACCAATTGTCCGAGCTAGGTGTAAAAATCATTGGTACGGATTCGAAAGCGATCACGCGCGCTGAAGATAGAGAACTGTTCAAGCAGCTCATTGAGCGAATCAACCTAAAGCAACCTAATAACTCGACCGTAGTTTCCATAGAAGAAGGACTAAAAGCGGCCGCAGAAATTGGTTATCCAATCGTTGTACGACCGAGCTTCGTACTAGGCGGTCGCGCGATGGAAATCGTGTACAACGATCGTGAACTCGGCATGTATCTCGAAAATGCTCTGCCGGAATCGAATTCAGCGCCTGTGCTGCTCGACCGTTTCTTAGACCAAGCGGTCGAAGTGGACGTCGAGGTCGTCTCAGATGGCAAGGAAGTTGTCGTGAGTGCAATCATGCAACACATAGAACAAGCGGGCGTGCATTCCGGCGATTCTGCTTGTTCATTGCCACCTCATGACCTCAGTGAGGGCATTCAAGAAGACATTCGCCGTCAGGCTGTCACTCTAGCAGAGGAATTGCATGTCGTCGGGCTGATGAACGTGCAGATGGCGATTCAAAACGACGATATTTATGTTCTTGAGGTAAATCCTCGAGCATCACGAACGGTGCCGTTTGTCTCGAAGTGCATCGGTACGTCACTGGCGAAAGTTGCAGCACGTTGCATGGCGGGTCAGTCCCTACGTAGTCAAGGATTTACCAACGGGGTACAGCCGACACACATATGCGTAAAGGAATCTGTCTTTCCATTCATCAAGTTTCCTGGAGTCGACCCGATTTTGGGACCGGAAATGAAGTCGACCGGCGAGGTGATGGGCGTTGGCGAAACATTTTCTGAAGCCTTTTACAAAGCGTCTCTGGCAGCGGGTGTCGAATTGCCGCGGTCAGGACTCGTCTTTTTAAGTGTTAAGACATCGGATAGACCGTTCGTCGCCGATATTGGACGTGAGTTAATTGATTTAGGATTCGACATCGTTGCTACCCGAGGCACCGCGTCTGTCCTTGAAGATGCTGATATTAAGACCGAACGGGTAAACAAGGTAACTGAAGGTCGACCCGATGTATCCGACTTAATTCAAAACCGAGATGTGAAATTGATTATCAATTCCACCGAAGGGCGACAGTCAATAGCGGATTCGGCGGTCATCAGACGACTGGCGTTAAGAAACAAAATTGCTTATACAACGACCCTATCCGGCGGAATGGCTATTTGTGCGGCGATTCGCGATGGGCAATCGGAAAACGTCCGCCCCTTACAGGAACTACATGAAGGATTGACGGCGTGAAGATACCGATGACCATCAATGGTCAAGCACAGTTACGCAGTGAACTCGAGAACTTGGAATTGTCACTTAGCGAGATTGCAGATGCTATTGGGGAAGCCATAAAACACGGTGATTTGAGTGAAAACGCCGATTACCATGCCAACAAAAATAAGCAAGGCATGGTGCTGGCGAAGATCGCACACATTAAGTCACGTTTAGCGAGCGCCCAGGTAATCGACGTGACGAAACTAACAAAAAGTAATCGCGTGGTTTTCGGTACAACCGTTACGTTGCTGAATCTAGAAACAGACAAACGCGATGTATATCAAATCGTGGGAGAGGACGAGGCAGATATTTCGTCTCAGAAGCTATCGGTAACGACACCAGTCGCCAAAGCGATGATTTCCTGTGAACAGGGTGAAATAATAGAAATTGATGGTTCGGATCAAACGATCAGGTACAAAATTGAAAAAGTTGAATATATCTGATGAAAATCGATATATTTAAATCTTTAATGGATTGTATATTCGTTAATATAAAACAGCTTTTTATATTAACGTTTGTTCCTCAATTGATTATTGGCAGTTGCAAGAGATATCCCTCCGTAGCGACAACATCAACCGACTGGGGTAGACCAAATGTACATAAATCGTTTGGAATGAAACTAATTGAGACGCCCATTGTCGAAGTAACTCCCAATGTTCAAACATCAAATTGAAATCAATACAAAAACACGTGGAAATCTGTGCGTACGCAAGGATTAAACGTATTCATTATGCTATGATTGAGGCTTATATGCGACCAATTCTGTGGTGTGTTCGATGAGCAGCATGACTAAAAACTTGCTCTTGTGGGTGGTCATTGGGCTTGTTGCGCTCACTTTGTTCACAAACTTTACAAGTTCGCCTGATCCGGAAGAAATTAGCTATACGGCCTTTGTTGAAGAAGTCGAAAACAGCAAGGTACAGACGATTGTAGAAGAGAACAAGCTGCTCTACGGCACACGGAAAGATGGTACGACGTTTAAAGTAGTGAAGACCGGGATTCCGGATCTACAGATACTTGACGATTTATTGAAAAATGGCGTTGAAGTCCAAAGTGTCGAGGATAGCGGTAACTCATTTTGGATGAACTTATTGTTAGCTATGTTGCCGGTCTTGTTCATCGTCGGTTTATTTGCGTTAATGCTCAGAAACATGCAAGGCCTAGGTGGACGTGGTGGACCACTTCAGTTTGCAAAAAATCGCGCTCGTAAGCTCACAGAAGAAGAAGTCGACACGACATTCGCAGATGTCGCAGGTGTCGACGAAGCGAAGGAAGAGGTTCAGGAATTGGTCGAGTTCCTGCGCGATGGCTCTAAGTTTCAGAAATTAGGTGCACGCATCCCTCGTGGTACGTTGATGGTCGGTGCACCAGGAACTGGCAAGACCCTGCTCGCAAAAGCGATTGCCGGGGAAGCAAAGGTTGCTTTCTTCAGCATCTCTGGATCGGATTTCGTTGAGATGTTCGTTGGTGTCGGTGCATCACGTGTGCGCGATATGTTTGCGGAAGCGAAAACGAATGCACCATGTATCGTCTTTATCGATGAAATTGATGCGGTTGGTCGTCATCGTGGCGCGGGACTAGGCAACGGCCATGACGAGCGTGAGCAAACGTTGAACCAGTTACTCGTCGAAATGGACGGCTTTCAGCCGAACGATGGTGTCATCGTTATCGCTGCGACCAACCGACCAGATGTATTGGATCCAGCATTGATGCGCCCAGGGCGCTTCGATCGTCAGGTAGTTGTACCGTTACCGGATATTCGTGGTCGTGAACAAATACTCAAAGTTCATATGCGGCGTGTGGTCGTAGCGGACGACGTGCGACCTGACTTGATCGCACGCGGTACGCCAGGGTTTTCGGGCGCAGATCTTGAGAACATCGTCAATGAAGCTGCCTTGTTTGCAGCTCGCGGTGGTCGATCCGAAGTGTCGATGGCAGAATTTGAAAAAGCCAAAGACAAGATCATGATGGGCGCAGAGCGCCGATCGATGGTGATGTCAGAGAAAGAGAAGCGTAATACCGCGTATCACGAAGCAGGTCATGCGATCGTTGGCTATTCCCTACCGGATCATGACACGCTCTACAAAATCACGGTCGTGCCGCGCGGACGGGCATTGGGTGTAACGACGTTTTTGCCTGAGGAAGATCGTTATAGCTTGAGTCGGTCAGCGGTTGATTCACAGATTTGTTCATTGTTCGGTGGTCGTATTGCCGAAGAGCTGATCAATGGTCCAGATGCGGTGACAACCGGTGCGTCGAACGATATCGAACGTGCAACCCAGTTGGCGCGCAACATGGTCACCAAGTGGGGATTCTCGGATCGCATGGGTCCATTGCAATACGCGGAGAATGAAGGCGAAGTCTTCTTAGGCATGTCCGCAGGTACACCATCGGCGACGATGTCAAACGACACGGCTCGCGAGATCGACGAAGAGATACGTCAAATCATCGATCGTAATTACGCGCGAGCGAAAGAGATCGTCGAAACGAACTTGGACAAGCTCCATGCGATGGCGAAGTGGCTGATCGAATATGAGACGCTGAGCCCCGAGCAAGTCGAGGACATCATGGCTGGGAATGATCCTAGACCCCCTGAGGTCCCACCTGAACCTGAAACCGATCCGCCGAAGGATCCAGCGCCGGAGACCGATCCCGGCCTTAGAGGTAGTTCACCAGAATCGCCGCCATTCGGCCCACCTGCGACTGACCCGTAAACAAAACGGGATCGACACGCCGTCCTGAAAGCATGGGCGAAAGACTGTTTGGTACTGACGGGATACGTGGTCGCGTTGGTGTAGATCCGATAACTCCGTCATTTGCATTCCATCTAGGTCGTGTCTTAGCGGCTCATGCCATCAAGCCAGGCGCCTTGGTATACGTGGGTCGGGACACGCGTGAGTCTTCAGTCTTGCTCGAAACGTATCTGGCACACGGCATCCAGGAGGGTGGTGGACGGATCGAGTCGCTTGGTGTTCTACCTACGCCCGGCATCTCATATTGCACCAGAAACGGTGCGGCAGAATATGGAATTGCGATCACGGCTTCTCACAATCCCTATGACTACAACGGGTTCAAGTTGTTTTCTTCCGACGGAAGGAAACTAGATGATCAGACCGAATTCAGTATCGAACGAGAGCTGACCCGGTCGACGCGAAGCAACCCGGACGGGGACATTGATGCTTTGGCAGAGGACTCTCTAACTAGGAGTCTCTATGTGAAGATGTTGAACGAAAAGGCATCCCAAGTTGGGCAGACTGGCCTGAAAGGTGTAGTTGACTGTGCCAACGGCGCGACTACCACAGTTGCCACCCAAGTATTTGAGCGAGTATTCGACGTCCTCCACATGATCGGCGATTCGCCGAATGGAATCAACATCAATAAGAATGTTGGTTCGACATCTGTTGAGGCACTACAACGATCTGTTAGGGAGTTGAAGGCGGATATAGGTATCACCTTCGATGGGGATGGCGATCGGGTGTTGTTTGTTGATGATCAGGGTGAGTTGGTTGGAGGCGACCAAGTGCTATATCTGCTCGCGAGACGTCACCTACGATCGGATCGAAGTACGGGTGGGGTCGTTGGCACGGTCATGAGTAATCATGGTCTTCACCTCGCGCTAGAAGAAATCGATATTCCGTTCGTGAGAACAGATGTAGGCGATAAAAATGTGTATGACGAGATGCTGTCTCGCAATTGGCGACTGGGTGGCGAACCGTCTGGCCACCTGATTTGGCGCGATGTAGCGGAGACGGGCGACGGCATCGTAATCGCACTGAGTGTCTTAGAGGTTATTCAGCACGCGCAAACACGGTTACGTCAGCTGGTCGAACCCATATCGATGTTGCCGCAGGTTCAACTAACGGTACCTTCTACAACCCCTGAAGCGGACGTTCAGAAATCGGAGGTCAAGGACCTAGTTCTGCAGTTCAGCGATCGAGTGAAACCCGATGGGCGATTACTTGCTCGAGCCTCAGGTACGGAACCGTTGATACGCGTTATGGTGGAGCATCGTGACGCCATTACAGCCAACCAGCTTGCAGAGGAGTTGGCCAATGCAATTTCAACAAGTATCTGACATCGGCGCAGCCGTCTTTCAGTAGTTTTGGCTGGCTAAAATTCATCGCGAGTCGCAGTGAGCGTATGGTGTCAGGGGATGCGTAAACCCATCGTTGCGGCGAACTGGAAAATGAATGGATCCCTTGAGTTATGCGAGCATTTCACCGGCAATCTGGTGCGTCCCGACTACGCAGATGTTTGGATATTTCCTACAGCGCTACATTTGGGGTCGTTGACAGATTCTCTGCGTGATACTGAGATCGCGACCGGTGCGCAGAATGTGTGGTGCGAACCAAATGGCGCGTATACAGGAGAGATTTCTGCGACAATGGTTGCTACCTTAGGTGCTCAATTAGCGTTGGTTGGTCATTCGGAGCGTCGCGCTTCGTTCGGGGATTCCGACGAAGTCGTAGCGAAGAAATTCAAAAGCATTACGGACGCAGGATTGAAACCAGTCTTATGCGTCGGGGAGACTTTGGAGGAGCGAGAGTCAGGGTTGGCGTTCGAAGCAGTAGAACGGCAGTTAAACGTAGTCGAAGAGGCGTGGGATCGCCCCGTTTACTTGCATGAAGCGATTGCTTATGAACCCGTATGGGCTATCGGAACAGGAAAGGCTGCGACCGCAGAAATAGCACAAGAGATGCATGCACTGATACGCAATCATGTCGACGGAAATGGGTCTGGCGAGAGTCAGGCGCTAAGAATCCTTTATGGAGGTAGCGTGAAAGCCGTGAATGCGCCGGAGTTGATTGCACAAGAGGACATCGACGGTTTCCTTGTAGGCGGCGCATCATTGGACGTCAATGAATTCAATCAGATTTGCGAGGCCATGAAGAGCTAGCTATGGGTACATTAGAAACCGTTCTTCTCATATTGCTCATTGTTGATGCGCTCGCATTGATTGGCCTGGTGTTAATCCAACAAAGCAAAGGTGCGGATGTAGGCGCAGCGTTCGGAAGCGGTAGCTCTGGTACGATGTTCGGACCATCCGGTGGGTCATCGTTCTTAGTAAAGGTGACAACCATTCTTGCGGTTTTGTTTTTCGTAATTACGTTCGCACTCGCGTATACGGCGAAGCAACGCGCGGACCGATTAAGTGGATTTGAGTTCACCGAGGAAACGCCTGTAACAGAAGTAGAACAGGACATTCCAGATATCGGCGTTGATTCACAGGTTGATGACTCTACTGTATTGGAAGGCGACGAACTTCCTATACTTACGCGTCCTCAACCCGAAGGCGAGGACTCGACGGAGGGTGAAGGATCCTTAGACACGGTAGAGGAAGGGGTTCCTCAGTAAAGTAAGGAATTCTTGCCGAAGTGGTGGAACTGGTAGACACGCTGTCTTGAGGGGGCAGTGGGCTATGCCCGTGGAGGTTCAAATCCTCTCTTCGGCACCAAATTCGCTACTTATGTCCTGGGATTAGTGGGTCGAGAAGCGACGTCTCTGGACGCGTAACGACAAAGGGTCTTGGATAGACCAAAAATATAATTAGATCAGATGCGGGGTGGAGCAGTCTGGTAGCTTGTTGGGCTCATAACCCAGAGGTCGTAGGTTCAAATCCTACCCCCGCAACCACCGAGACCGACAGCTCCTCAATGGTGATGTCGGTCTTCCTTTTTTTCTGTGTGTGGAATATCTAGTTTCTTAATTAAGTTAGACACGCTGAGTCACGTCGCAACGACTGTTCTATACACCGCGTGATTCTCAGTGTTACTCTCTTTTCACCACTAACTCAGTTCGTTCGACTTCGCTTCGGAAACGGGTTTTGGTACGTTCGAGACTCGATCACTGAAGGTCAACCGACGCATCTTCGAAGATCGACTGATTCAGAAAGATGCGACGGTCGAATTGATTTTTCTCAACCTCGGTCAATTCGGCTTCATCGCAGGTTTCATCCCATTCTTCCCGGATAGTGCTGATTTGCCCGGAAATGATGTTTTTTGCCGCATGCTCGCTAAGCTGGAAACTTGGCGCGGCTTCGAGGCAGGTTGCAAGGGTACTTGCCCGTTTGTTCCCGTGGATCAGCATCGCTTGGCTGGCGATATTGCCCGAACGATTTTGCGGGCAGATGTCATAAGCAGGCGTCAATGTCAGATATTCACCGTCCCAAAAAGCAGCGTGATTTCGGGCGTGATCGTCAGTATTCCCGCATAGGACATTGAACACAAGTCGTCCGTACAACTCGTGCAACGTCTTCTTTGGTGACGTGAAACGATGCCTGACGATCTCCGCGAGGTCTTCGTAGCTGGCGTAACGCGCCATCATTTCATCTAGTCCGAACAACGTCAGCGCCGATATCATCGACTTTCGGATCCATTTGTTATTGATTCTTACGCGGTCGAAACGCTCAACCAAAAGCACGTCCTTGCCGGCTACATTGGTAAGGTAAACCGGAGTAACGTTGAGTCCAGCTTTGGCGGCAAGACGCATGGCGAAATACTCAGCTTTCACCGCGTTGTAGGTATCCGTCGAAGACGAAAACTTGGCAAACATTTTTTTGTTACCGTCGTGGATCATTACTTTCGGGCGAGCGCCGCCGAGTGAAGTACCATGGATTAGTGCCTCACGGAGATCGGTCGTTAGGGATTCGCCTCTCTCGACTTTATCTACAGCGGTCTGTAGTTCCTCTAGCGACGCGGCGGAAGCAACGCGCGGTACATACTCAGAAGGAGAGTGCTGGAAGTCAAGTGCGCCGACGCGGTCAGAGCCGGACCACAGTAAATAGGTCAGTTCGTCGAGCACTGCCGTATCAGTGTGCGTACCTTTGCTGCCAAAGATCCGGTTCAAGATAACGCGCCGACCCCATGTATCGGGCGCGGCGTCACGTAGACATCCGGGCATATTCAGTCCCGCTTTCGGCGCAATCGCGCCGGTCTGCAAAGGGAGCTCCGGCGTGTAAATCGAAATCCGATCCTTCCGGTCAAGATAGCTCTGACCGTAGTTGAAGATTAACCGCGCACCTTCGCGAGCTATGCGACCCGCGACAATTGGCGCCGTCGCGTCAGGCAACCAGATCCAAACGTAGGCCTCATCTGGTGTTTCTGTAGCGGAACGATCAGAAGTCATCTTTCACTTTCTTCGTTCCAGTTCGGACGGATTGCGGCAATAACGTGAGTCTGTCGCGTTCCATTGATCGATGGCGAGACAGTGTTGTAGGTTCTGAATCGAACAAGCTCAGTCCGACGATAGTGGCTACTTCGAAGGCAACACCGATGGATGAACTCATTTCGCCTCGTTCGATGCGGTGTACAAGACCTCGCGAAACACCCGCGCGTTCTGCGACATCGGATACCGTCAACTTTCGTTCGACGCGAGCACTGCGGATCATCAAGCCAAGAAGCTCTGTGGCTTCAAGGGCATAGCGAGAATAACTTCGGTGTGCAGGTTTTGCCATTGGTGAGTCTAATCTATGAATAGGTCGTTATTAAGTTTCAAGTTTTATTTATGGAACATTTTAAGAATATCAGATGAATTCAGCAACCGAGTTTTATAAACTGACCATAATCCCGTTTAAGCTCTTCTTTCCGCTGATGTGATTTTCTGACCAGCATCAGAATCTGGCATGGTATATGAATACTAGGATACGTCTATGCAGAACGAAACTTCGAAATGATTTCCGGATTTCCCTGCTGAACTTGAGCCGAAGGTTGACTTGGTTTGACCCGGACAGACGGTAGGATCTATCGAGTACTGTGTTGAGCGATAGGAGACCCACTAGCGAAGCGAGACAGGTGCCTTCAACAACGAGTGATCGGTCTTAGTCGCATTCGGAACATGAAGAAGCTACCTTCAAATGTCACTTGTTACGGTAGAACGCCAGAGTTCAACGATAAGACCATTCCATCTGGGATGCAGTCTTCCCACAGGACCAAACCCGGTACTTGGGCAAAGATCGTAGTCGCCGAAGGCAAATTGACGTATCGAATACTGGAACGCGATGTTTCAGAGGTCGAGCTCACGCCAAAAGTGCCAGGTATCGTTGAACCGGAAGTTCTACACATGGTGAAACCCGTGGATAAAGTCCGTTTTTTCATCGAGTTCTATCGTTGAGGTTCGGACACGAAAGTCGGATATGCATGGTTGCGTGAGAAGACCGGTAAGTCATACGAATGAACTGAAACCAAGCGTCCGTGCGGATCGCCCGACGACTGATTTCTCGATTTGGTTTAAAGCCGATTGGATTTGAGTGGAACGAGTTTCGTTCTCGTAGTGCGAAAGTCTGACTACAAACCTAGATAAAAGGCGGTCGTTCGCTCTGCAGCTGCGATCGCAGCTTTGGAATCGGCACCCGCCAGAACGGATGCTTCGGCCCACGCTTTACTGCTTGTGGAGACGAAATGCTTGCCTTCGTCTGACGCTACAAACGCTTCTTCATCAAGTTTGGATTCGTGAGGGTACATTAGGTGAAGATACAAACCAAGGTAGCTTGTTTCCCACCCGACCCCCGTCGCGCCAGCACCGTACTCATCCCAATGCGGGGATAGATAAGAAAGGTGATTAAGGTCGAAGGCAACAGCCGATGGTGCTCTGGTAACTAAGTTAAGTTCAACCCAACTCACATCGCCAGCGAATTCCCACGTCAGCGCGACGTGGGTAGGCGGTTTGCATGTTTCGATGATGCCGTGTGCGTTTCCCTCTAGCGCATACGACCCACCAAGTCTTAGTTCGCCCGTGATAGGAGAAAACCACTTTGGAATCTCATCAATGTTGGTTACTGCGTTCCAGAGCTCGCGTGGATTGACGTCGAATTGACGCGAAAGACCCACTGAAGCAGCTGGTTTTCCATCTCGTTCGCTGAAGTGAACTCGACGTTTAACGGATGACAAATGGTCCTGTACGTGCGCTTTCAATTCACAAAACCGTTTTTGATGTCGTCGCTAGCAAGAGTGAATGTCCGCTTTGTTCCTATTTGTACATAGCATTAGTGCGAACTGCTACGTCGTTTGAGCTCAAAACGGTTCGCTCGAATCGTCGGAAATTCAGGAGCTACTCGTTGGTACTATCCGCGACAACTGATTAGCCATGGCGGATTGGAATCCTGGTACTGTAAAGACAGATCTCCGCTGTGGCATGAATTCAGCGACTTCTAGTTGCTCTATCGCGGCGTTCATGCGCTGAATACCGGTTTGGACCAGTTCGAATGCTCGCTCATTGTCTAATGACAGCTCACCTGCGGCAATGACAGGCACCGTCATCGCAGTGACAAAACTCTTACGGTACGCTTGCCAGCACTCCTCGAAACTCCAATGAGCGCCGGCATCACGAACGGTAATCTCGTGATATTCGGAGATAGCGTCTCGCTCGATCGAGCTACGGACGTTTGAGTCCAGGCTTCCGGCCATGAAATACGCGACATCGGCCATCCCGACGCCAATCCCATTGGTTTGCCAATCGATCACGACGAGCTCTGTATCGTCGGCCTGTCCGAAGAACATGTTGTCAAGCCGATAGTCACCGTGGGTTAGGGTCTTTGGACCTTGTGCCATTTCATGGTAATGACCTGCAAGGTCGTCTCCAAACGCACGGATCAGGTCCTTTGCGACCGGCGAAAGATCTTGATCGAAGACGTCGAGTACTTTTGGAACGCTATTGTGGAATCCCACGTGAATCTTCATCGTAAAACTGGGTGCAACGAGCGAAAAATAGCCGTCTAGTGGTGCTTCGTCGACCTTATTCCAGAAGCGCGCATGAAAGCGAGCGGCATGCCGGATGGCCAATCTACCTTGTTCTGCGGTGCCGCCAGTCAGCTGGCTAGCAGCTGCCATGTATTCAAGATCCTCGAGCACGAGAACGAAGTCGTGGCTCTTAGAGTCGAAATCACAGTAGTACAACGCCGGAACCTTCATCGGTGTCAGCGATGCAATGTCGCGATAGAACGCCACCTCCTTCTGGTACAGGAGAAAAGTCTTGGCAACTTTTAAACTCTTCGGGTCGTCGGAACAGATCTTTACGACAACACTAGAAGGTCCGGAATTAGTTTGTGCTGCGTAAGTTAGTCTGCATCTGTATAGACCGCCGACCAACCCTACACCAGTACCAATCGTCTCTACATCGACATCTTGGATTTGCCCAAACGTTGCATCTCCTTGTGTGTGGAGCGCAGCATTGAGCCAATTGGTCGAAAGATCGTCTTTCGATGTTGGAATCGTAAGATCGGTCAGAACTTTAGCCCGTTAATTGGTATAGATTCAAGCGTCAGAAACTATATCGATTACGACAGGCGAATCAATGCTGGACTTTAAAGTCGTTTCCGCGGAGCGAGCGGTCACGTTTTGGGAAGATTGTCATCAGGAGTCTCCCATAAGCGGGGAAACAACACCAAGAGAGCTCATCCGCTCTCGAATATCGAGTCGCTAAAGGACCGCATCAAAGAGTTCAAGGTCAGGGTGACCGAGGTACGTGCCTTTAGGCGCGCTTCTTTGCGCGTGTGCTTTTCGAAAACTCTCCGACTGCGTCCAAGCTTCGAAGGCTTCGCGGGACTCCCATGTGCTATGTGACGCATAGAGTGTGTGGGTTTCGTTCTGAGGACCGCGTAACAAATTGAATCTGACAAACCCAGGAACGTCCGATAGAAACGAATCGCGTTCACGCCAGACAGCTTCGAAGCCATCCTCAGCACCAAGTGCAATCCTGAAGCGATTCATCGCAATAAACATGTCATTCTCCTCTTACTAAGCGCTCCAATATAGCAAATTTAGAACTTTCTAGGGATAAAAACTCGTGCGCGGTAACGCTTCGGGTGTTATGTTCGAATACGCGAAGACGAATCTCGTAGCGCACAGTTGTTAAAAAGATCGAAGTCGAAGGGATGGAGCAGAACGTTCATAATTTGGGAATCTTCGTAGGCAATTTTGGATGAATTCGTTCAGCTATAACTCATTCATTTAGCGCAATTCAACTATAATTCCGCGCACCGAGATTCGGTACTGAGTGCTTCCAGTTTGCTCGTTGGAAGCCTAGCGTTCGATCTGAAATCCGACAGTCGCGATGCGTCGCGGCGATTGTTGCACAAACCTAATTGCGCAATAGTCTGCGGATCGTTTTAGTCGCGTCCCGCATCGGCAAGGTCGGGAGGTGAGGTCATAACGGTCCTTTTCCCTTACTCCTTTTGTTGCAGGTTGGCCGCTGGGTTTTGGTCAATGGGAATGGAATGCCGTCTCGGCAGTTGCGAGGGAAAGCGTTGGCAGAACCAAGAACAGCGTTTCTAGAAAAACTCGTGGAGCCGACAGTTAAGCATCTCGGCTTTGAACTTTGGGGAGTTGAACAGACAGGAACAGGTCGCCGAAAGCGTGTATGTATCTACATTGATGCGCCGCGCGGCATTTCGGTAGCTGATTGTGAGACAGTAGGTCAACAGTTGGGGACACTTCTAGCGGTCGAGGACGGTATAGCCGGAACCTACGACCTCGAGGTGTCATCGCCTGGAATGGATCGATTGTTATTCAAGAAAGATCAGTATCAACGAAGTGTCGGTGAGTACGTTGATGTACGGCTGCACTTGCCTATCGACGGCACGCGCCACCTACGAGGTACATTGCAGGACTGTGGCGAGGAGTCGATCTCGCTTCTAGTAGATGACGAGTTGAAGATCATCCCGTTTGCACAAGTGCGGCGTACTCGATTGGTTCCTGTATTCGAATAGCCAGAAAGAGTCACATGGGTTTCAGAGAAGTAAAAAGCGCGGTCGAGTCGATCGCGAACGAAAAGGGAATTCAAGAAAACGTCGTATTTGATGCGATTGAATCGGCGTTATCGGTTGCAACGAAGCGACGACACGGGACAGACAAAGAATTCCGTGTTGCGATTGATTGGGAAAACGACGAACAATCAACCTATAGGATTTGGCATGTCGTGGATCCCGCTGACATGCCGTTCTACCAGGTTGAAGATCAAGCGAATGGCGAAGAAATAGAAGAACGAATCGCGTTTAACCCCGAAGTCCACTTAACAGTCGAGCAAGCCAGAGAACGTAATCCTGCTCTGGAAATTGGACAAACGTGGGAAGAACCACACGAAAACGTCAACATGGGTCGGATCGTTGCTCAGATCTCCAAACAGGTGATCAATCAGGAGGTTCGGCGCGCGGAACGAGAGCGTATCGTCGCCGAATATCGACCGCGGATTGGGGAACTTGTGACGGGTAAAGTCTCACGCTTTCTCATCAACAACAAAACCAAGGAAACCCGTTCGGTTATTCTCGAACTTCCACAATTAGCTGAAGGTCGATTAGATCGGGATGCCTTAATACCGATCGGAGATGGAAAACGCGAAATCCTCCATAAGGAAGATCAGGTCAAGGCTTATCTCGTCGACGTGACTGCGGAAGATCGTGGGCAAAACTTGCTATTGTCACGAACTCATGACGGCATGCTGATTGAGCTTTTCAAGCGAGAGATTCCGGAAGTACATGAAGACGTCATAAAGATTCGGGGTGTCGCACGTTCACCGGGACGTCGCGCGAAGGTTGCGGTTAGTACCAATGACCAACGAATCGACGCAGTGGGTTCGTGCGTCGGCATTAAGGGGTCGCGGATTCAGAGCATCTCTAGCGAGATTTGTGGTGAGAAGATCGACGTTTTTCTGTGGTCGGAGGACCCTGCCGAATTGGTGCTCAATGCAATGGCACCCGCACAGATCCAACGTATTGAGATCGATGAAGAAACCCACTCGATGGACCTGGTGGTTGAAGAGCATCAGAGCGGTTCTGCCATTGGCGAACATGGCATGAATGTACGCCTTGCTTCCGAGCTGACCGGGTGGACTCTCAAGGTCATCAGTCGCGAAAAATACGACGAGAAGATCGCGCGACAAGAAAACTACACCGTTGGCCGATTCGTAAATTCGCTTGAGATTGAGAACAAAACCGCGAAGGATTTGTTTGACGCCGGCTATGTGAATCTAGAGCAAGTTAGCGAAGCATCCGCGGAAGATCTAACCATTGCGTCGAAAACGCTGGCTGCTGACGGAGCGCAAGAGATCATTGATCGTGCTGGCGACATTTTGCTTGATGAAGTACTGACAGGCGAGACCAAAGAAGGGACCGCAGTACCAGCTGATGACCTCCGCTATATGTCCGGTATGGATGATGTATTGGCGAGCCAGTTGGCAGCTAACGGCATTGTCACAATGGACGATTTAGCCGAACTGTCAATTGACGAATTGCTCGATATTGACGAATCGATTGACGATAAACGTGCCGGCGACCTAATCGTTACCGCACGTAAACCGTGGTTCGAAGACGAAGAAGTCAGTAACGCTTAAAGCTAGAAACGTAAAGGGAACTGCCTAGATGCCAACTCGCACCGTTGCACAAGTTGCAACGAGTTTCAAGAAAACAGCTGAAGAAGTCGTCGAACTCGCGACGACACTAGGATTCGAGTGTGCCGATGCAGACTCGGAACTCGAGTTGGACGCGATCAAGGCACTTGGCGCGCACTTTCGTGGCGGGAAGAGTACGCCAACTGTTCGTAAGACCACGCAGCCTTCGCGATCTACTACTGAGCAACAGATCCAGCGAAAGCAAAACGCTAGTTCGCGCGTCAATCGCGGTCAACTTTATAGCGGCGGTCGTGCGAGCGGGACGGCTACGGTTGTTGTTAAGACGGGCGCAGGACGAACCGCGCCGACGCCCTTAACGGATACGCCATCGGTAGCGACGAAGTCCACTCCAACGGCGCGAGGGAAAAACACCACTAGCGAACTAAAACGACAGGCTGCGGAAATTCGCGAAGAACAAGCACGTCGTCGTGAAGCGGAACAGCGCGACCAAGAGGAAAAAGAGCGTCGAATTCAGGCGCGGCAGGAAGAAGAACAGCGAAAACGAGAGAGTGAGGAGGCGAAGCGTCGTGAAACGGAACGCGCTCAACTCGAAGCTTCGAAGGTCTCTAAAGGCACGAAAACGAACAAACCAGAGCCACAACGTGCGACTTCAGACAAAGCGCCTCGATACGCCAAGCAGAAGGAAGCGCCGGCACGTGGTCGTCAACGCGCAAACGACGCTCGTGCCGGACGCAATGGACGTCGAAGTGGTGGATTACGCGAAATCACGAGAGGCGAGGATGAACGAGCACGCGTTCCTCGAACCGGGCGACGCCGTAGCGGGAGTAGACCTCTTGACCGAGTGCAAGAACTTGATCAGGGTGGTGGTTTTCAGCGTCCGGCGGCGTTCGTTGTACGTGAAGTCGAGGTAGGCGAGTCGATCGCGGTTGGAAGCCTTGCGCAAGCGATGTCGATCAAGGCAGCAGAGCTCATCAAGAAACTGATGGAGCTCGGTGTCATGGTTACGATCAATGACGTATTGGATCAAGATACAGCTGCGTTGATCGTCGAGGAAATGGGACACAATGTGAAATTCTCGACCTCGCAAGAGGAAGAGTTGATCGAAGCGACGAAAGTTGAGGGAGAGGAATTTCCTCGTTGCCCGGTTGTGACCGTTATGGGACACGTCGATCACGGCAAGACATCGCTGCTTGATTACATCCGGAAGAGCAAGGTCGCTGCTGGCGAAGCTGGCGGTATTACTCAGCACATTGGCGCTTATCACCTGACAACGTCCCACGGTGACATTACGTTCTTGGATACACCTGGTCACGCGGCGTTTTCGGCGATGCGGGCTCGAGGCGCAAATTCCACCGATATCGTAGTCCTGGTCTGCGCAGCGAATGATGGCGTGATGCCTCAGACCGAAGAAGCGGTCAATCATGCGAAAGCAGCCGGTGTCCCTGTAGTTGTTGCGGTTAACAAGATCGACTTAGATAGTGCCGACCCGCAACGGGTACGCACTGAATTGGCAGGAATGGAAGTGATCCCTGAAGAGTTCGGGGGTACAACGCAGTTCGTCAACGTTTCCGCCGAAACAGGAGAGGGCATCGACGACTTACTCGAAGCGGTCTCGGCGCAAGCGGAAATACTCGAACTTAAATCTGTCCCGGAAGCCTCTGGCCGTGGTTTGGTCATTGAATCAAAACTCGAGCGCGGTAGAGGTGCGGTCGTGTCGTTGCTCGTTCAAAACGGCACGTTAAATCAAGGCGATATCGTGATCGCTGGCGAGCACTACGGCAAAGTACGTTCGATCATTAATGATCAAGGAAAGAAGATCAAGTCGGCAGGTCCTTCGATCCCGGTAGAGGTGTTAGGGTTCAACGGAATTCCGGATGCTGGGGAAGGGTTCACCGTATCCCCTGACGAACGCCAAGCGCGCCAGCTGGCGGAAACTCGTGCACACACGAGCCAGAAACAACAACAACAGATGCAGCAGCAAGCCCGATTGGACAACATGTTCAAGCACTTAGGCAAGGGCGAAAAGCGCGTACTGAATGTCATTCTGAAAGCTGACGTGCGCGGTTCACTGGAAGCGATTTCACACGCATTCAGCGAAATTGGTAATGATGAAGTCTCGGTACGTGTCTTAGGTGCGGGAATCGGCGGTATCAATGAGTCCGACATCAACATGGCGATGACGTACGATGCGATGGTGTTCGGCTTTAACGTGCGCGCGGATAAACCTGCCAAGGTGTTGCTCGATCGTAATCACATGGAAGTTCGCTACTACCAAGTAATTTACGAATTGCTCGACGACGTAAGAGCGATGCTGACGGGCATGTTGATTCCGGACGAGCGTGAAGAAATCGTCGGCACTGCTGAAGTTCGTGAAGTATTCACTTCGCCAAGATTTGGGCAGGTGGCAGGATGTCTCGTCGTCGAAGGCACCGTCTTCCGCAACAAGCGCATTCGAGTACTCCGGGATAACACCGTAATTTACGAAGGCGAGCTAGAGTCGTTACGACGATTCAAAGACGATGTACAGGAAGTAAACAACGGTGTTGAGTGTGGTATTGGCGTTCGAAACTACAACGACGTGCGCCAGGGTGATTTGATCGAGGTATATGAGACGCGGCAAGTCGCACGCGCATTGTGAGATCAAAACAGAGGCTATACCACCGACCCAAGAATTTTGGGCGCGAGCTTCGTGTAGCCGACTTTATTCGTGTCGAACTGACGGACCTCCTTCGTAACAAGATGCGCGACCCCCGGGTAAACGTGTCAGATGTGTCGATTTCGGATGTCAAAGTGTCGCGGGACCTAGCGTATGCTGACGTCTACGTAGCGTGGCACGGCGCTTCAGACAACGCACCTGAAGAAGAGCTCCTTTCTGTCATGCAGAATGCGGCGGGATTTTTCCGTTCAGAACTTGCACAGCGACATAGCATGAGAACGACACCCGAATTGCGTTTTCACTTTGATCGAACGGAAGCGGAAGCACAACGGATCGAGGAATTATTGGCTCGAGCTCGGCGACCTTAAATGGGACGTCGATTGCGCTCAAGCGGGCGCGTCATTGACGGGGTCATTGTGCTCGACAAACCTCTAGGATGGACGTCCAATCACGCGGTTCAACGCGTCAAGCGACTTTTCCAATGTCGCAAGGTAGGGCACACGGGCACCCTCGATCAACGAGCGACTGGTGTGCTGCCTTTGTGCTTGGGAGAAGCGACGAAATTCTCTCAATTCAGTTTAAACGCAAACAAAACGTATGAAGTAGGGGTTCAGCTAGGCGTCGCCACTGACACGGGTGATACAGATGGTTCGGTGATTGCTGAGAAACCCGTACCTGCATTAGATCGAAGTACGATTGAAAATGTGCTCGATTCGTTTCGCGGGGAGATCGATCAAGTACCGTCAATGTACTCCGCGATCAAACACGATGGGCAACGCTTGTACAAGCTTGCACGTCAAGGTCTTGAAGTTGAGCGCGCCGCACGTCGAATCACTATCCATCGAAACGAGTTGCAGCAATTTGACGGTAGTTCATTCGAGCTCCTGGTTGAATGTACGAAAGGTACGTATATCAGAACCCTTGTCGCGGATATTGGCGACGCGTTAGGGTGTGGTGCTCATGTATCAAAACTGGATCGACTGCGAGTTGGGCACTTCGCCAAGGAGGATTGCGTGACCTTCAAACAGCTCCTCGAAGCGAAAAAAAACGACCTGCATGAGACGTTCTTGCGACCGGTTTCAGCCATGGTTGAGGGCTGGTTTGATATAAAATTGCCGCGTCCCACAGCATATCTCGTGCGACAAGGGCAGGCTGTATCTGCCCCTCCATGCTCTCCTACACGCGGATGGGTAAAACTACTCGAAGAGCGCGGTAACGGAGAGTTCACTTTTTTAGGCATAGGCGAAATCGAAAACGGGCGCGTAGCCCCTCGCCGACTCGTAGCCTCAATCCATTCACCATCCCACTGAGAAAACATGGCACTATCCGCCGAGACCAAAGAAAAGGTTGTTTCTGAATACAAACGGAGCGAAAACGATACCGGTTCTGCCGAAGTCCAAATCGCCCTGTTAACGGCAAATATCAACTCTCTTCAAGAGCACTTCAACATGCATAAGGGAGACCACCACTCGAGACGAGGACTGAAAGCGATGGTGGACCAGCGAAGGAAGTTGTTAGATTACCTGAGTCGAAACGAATACGAGCGTTACTCGACATTGATACAGAAACTAGGTCTCCGTCGGTAGCCACGGAGTAAATATTGAGTATTGTTCAAGAGCAATTTGAGCTAGCCGGCGAAACCGTCGTATTAGAAACTGGGCGTGTCGCGCGACAAGCGACAGGCGCAGTGATGGCTAGCATGGGCGGCACCGTTGTGCTTTGCACGGTTGTCGGTGCGCCCGATCCCAGACCGGGACAGGATTTCTTTCCACTCACGGTCAACTATCAAGAAAAAATGTACGCGTCGGGCAAGATTCCGGGCGGGTTTTTCCGACGAGAGGGTCGTCCCTCAGAGAAGGAAACGCTTACAAGTCGATTGATTGACCGACCGTTACGGCCCCTATTTCCGAAAGGGTTCCTAAACGAAGTCCACGTCGTCGCGACTGTCATGTCGGCAGATAAGACGCACGATCCTGATATCTTGTCGCTGATCGGTTGTTCTGCTGCGTTAGCAATTTCGGGGATTCCTTTCCACGGACCGATCGGTTCGGCGCGTGTCGGATTCGATCCAGCACAAAACCTGTACCTGCTCAACCCGTCATTCGACGATCTAGAAAAATCCAAGCTCAACATGGTCGTGGCCGGCACGGAATCAGCCGTACTCATGGTTGAATCGGAAGCCAACGAGCTTCCTGAGGACACGATGTTAGGCGCAGTTCTGTTCGCCCACGCGGAAATGCAGGTGCAGATCGAGGCAATCAAGCGTCTGGCGAGCAAAGCTGGTAAACCAGCATGGGAGTTCGCGCCACCGCCAAGCAATGACGCACTAAATGCTGCATTACAGGAATGCGTAGGAACGCAGCTTGGTGACGCTTACCGGGTAACTGACAAGACCGCACGTCTTTCGCAGGTTAATGACTTACGTCGGAAGGCAGTTTCCGAGTTAGAAGACTTTGATGCGGAAGAAGTCGCTGACACGTTCGCTTCGTTCGAGAAGAAGATCGTTCGTGAGCGCGTACTAAATGGCGAACCACGCATTGACGGTCGATCCACCACGGATGTGCGCAACCTTGACGTTGAGGTGGGGTTGTTACCCAAAGCACATGGGTCAGCGCTGTTTCAGCGAGGCGAAACGCAGGCAATCGTCGTTGCCACCTTAGGACCCGATAAGGACTCAGCGCTTATCGAGGGGTTATCGGGTACAACGTTTGACAAGTTCATGTTGCACTACAACTTCCCTCCTTACAGTGTCGGCGAAGCTGGCATGATGGGTTCGCCTAAGCGACGAGAAATCGGACACGGTCGTCTTGCTCGGCGAGCGATCGAATCCATGTTGCCTAGTGCTGAAGACTATCCATACACCATTCGGGTGGTCTCAGAAATTACCGAGAGTAATGGATCCAGCTCGATGGCCAGTGTCTGTGGTACATCATTGGCCTTAATGGACGCAGGCATTCCGATCCGCGCTGCAGTTGCGGGTGTAGCAATGGGTCTCGTGTTAGAAGGCGAACGCGCAGCCGTGCTAACCGACATTCTGGGTGATGAAGATCACCTCGGTGACATGGACTTCAAAGTCGCGGGCACTGCTAATGGTGTCACGGCTCTGCAAATGGACATCAAGATTGAAGGCATCACAGATGTGATCATGGAACAAGCCCTCAATCAAGCGCGTGACGCACGTTTGCACATCCTAAGTCACATGAACGGTGTAATCGCAGAACCAAGAGCGGAGCCACCCGAGTCCGCGCCAGCCTCTGTTGTCATGAACATCGCGCCGGACAAAGTTCGCGATGTGATAGGTAAAGGTGGTGCCGTGATCAAGTCCATTCAGTCGGATACCAACGCGGTTGTCGACTTGAAGGATGATGGTACGGTCACGATATTTGCTGAATCGCGTCCAAATATGCAGGCAGCGAAAGCGCGCATCGAAGAGATTGTTGCAGATGCTGAGGTCGGTCAAATCTATTCCGGCGTCGTAAGACGCATCGAAGACTACGGCGCGTTCGTCAATATCTTGCCGGGTAAAGACGGACTGCTACACATATCGCAGATTGCTCATGAACGGGTGAACAACATCCGGGACCGTATCAGCGACAATCAGAAACTACGCGTAAAAGTATCTGAAATCGACAATCGTGGTCGTATCTCGCTGACCATGAAGGATATCGAGCAAGAGGACGAATCGGAATCGCAAGATTCCGACGCTGAAGACGCGTCCTTCGGTTAGGGCGCGTTTACGCGATTGGTGACGAGCTCGTCAACAACCGTAGGATCAGCAAGCGTTGAGGTATCGCCAAGGTCCTCGATTTCATCTGCGGCAATCTTCCTTAGGATGCGTCGCATGATTTTGCCGGATCGTGTTTTTGGCAAGCTCGGCGCAAATTGAATGATGTCGGGCCGAGCGATCGGTCCGATCTCCGTTCTCACTAGCTGCACCAACGCCTCTTGCAGTGCATCACTTGGTGCGCTGGCCGCCATCAGCGTCACGTACGCATAGATTCCCTCACCTTTGATCTCATGTGGATAGCCGACGACGGCTGCCTCAGCGACTTCATCGTGGAGTACCAGAGCACTCTCGATTTCGGCCGTACCGAGTCGGTGGCCGGATACGTTTAGAACATCGTCGACGCGTCCGGTAATCCAGTAGTAGCCATCTGCATCACGTCGAGCGCCGTCGCCTGTGAAGTACATGCCGGGATAACTGGCGTAATAGGTATCGATCACGCGTTGATGGTTGCCGTAAACGGAGCGAATCTGACCTGGCCAGGTCTCTGTGATCACGAGGTTGCCGGTGGCTTCAACGGATTCAATCAATTTACCTTCACCATCAACAAGACCGGGGCGGATGCCAAAGAATGGACGGGTGGCTGAACCTGGTTTCAAGGCTGTTGCACCTGGTAACGGCGTGATCATGATCCCACCGGTTTCAGTTTGCCACCACGTATCGACGACCGGACAGCGTCGTTCGCCAACCGTTCCGTGGTACCACTGCCAGGCTTCTGGATTAATGGGTTCGCCAACGGTACCCAGCAATTGAAGAGAGGCGCGCGAAGAACGGGTTACGAATTCGTCGCCTTGGCTCATGAGTTGCCGAATCGCAGTCGGTGCGGTGTAAAAGATGTTGACGTTGTGTTTATCGACCACGTCCCAGCACCGGCTTGCGTCGGGGTACGTGGGTACGCCTTCGAAGACAAGCGTTGTCGCACCATTTGCTAAAGGTCCGTACAAGATGTAAGAGTGTCCGGTAATCCAACCCACATCAGCCGTACACCAATAGATGTCGCCGTCGTGATAGTCGAATACATACTTATGCGTCATTGCGGCATGAAGTAGATAACCCGCCGTGCCATGTTGAACGCCTTTGGGTTTGCCGGTGCTCCCTGAGGTATAGAGGATGAATAGAGGGTCTTCGGCATCCATCGTAGTTGGGGGACAGTCCAGGGATTGTCGTGGGACCAATTCGTCGTACCAAACATCTCGGTCCGCTACCCAATCGATGTCTCCACCTGTGCGCCGGACGGTAAGAACAGTGTGGACGTTGGGGCATTGCTCAAGCGCGACGTCTGCGTTTTTCTTCAGCGGTACCGTCGCGCCGCCACGGACACCTTCGTCGGCGGTAATCAAGGTTTGGCAATCGGAATCAAGAATCCGATCGCGAAGGGATTGAGAGGAGAATCCACCGAACACCACGCTGTGAATTGCGCCGATGCGTGCACAAGCGAGCATCGCGTACACGGCTTCTGGAATCATTGGCATGTAGAGGCACACACGATCGCCTTTGTCGACACCACGTGCACGAAGGGCGTTTGCCAGACGGTTTACGTGGACGCTGAGCTCGCGGTACGTTACATGGGTAGAGTCGTCTGGGTTGTCGCCTTCCCAGATGAGCGCGACCTGATCGCCGCGAGATTCTAGATGCCGGTCGACACAGTTCACGCACGCATTGATCTTCGCGCCTTCAAACCAAGCGAAACGACCGTTTTCAAAGTCCGCTGAGTTCAGGTTCTGCCAAGGTTCGAACCAGCTTAAGAATGTGTTGGCTTGCTCGGTCCAGAAAGTCTCAGGGTCCTCAAGAGACGCCTTATACATGATTTGATAGGTCGCATCATCAAGGTGTGCTTTGCGCGCAAATGCTTCTGGAACCGGATAAATCTCAGCCATGGTGGTGCGGTTTTCCCTCATTTTTCGCGCGGCAGGATTTTACGAACACGCGCTTCTAGGAGTGGATTAGACAGCGTGTGTTTAGGGTCAGATAGTGCTTTGTTGATATCTTCAGCCATTACCTTGCCGCGTTCCACTCCCCATTGATCAAAAGGGTTGATATTCCACAGATAGCCTAAGCAAGCGACCTTATGCTCGTACAGCGCAAGGAGCATCCCAATTGTCTTTGCGTTGATTTTGTCGAGCAAAATCAACGTTGAGCCATGACCGCCTTCGATGTGTTTTTCGGGCGCTGTCTTGTCCGTGTGACCGTAAAACACAACGTGGTGTTGCGCAAGGCTGTTCGCAAGGATCCAGCTGTCGTCTCGGTACCCGCGTTCGGTAGTTGCGATGAAATCCGCGCTGTAAGCGTGCGTACCTTGATGAAGCCACTGGTGCCATGCATGTTGCCCGTCGGTTTCTTCGCCACCCCAGATGACGCTGGTGGTATGGTTAGGTACCGATTGACCTTCAACTGTCACGGATTTCCCGAGACTTTCCATCTCCAACTGTTGGAGGTAAGCGGGTAACCAACGTAACGCCGCCACATACGTCAGAACAGTATGTGACGTTGTCATAAGGAAGTTGGTATTCCACAACGCAAGCAACGCGAGCATCATTGCAGTGTTCGACGTGCTAGGCGCGGTGGCAACATGCTGATCGATTAAGTTAGCGCCTTGCAGTAATTGTTCGAATTGCTCAGGACCAATCGCTAGTAGTACAGGTAATCCCATCGAGGACCAGATGGAAAACCGTCCGCCAACTTCATTAGGCACGACAAAGTGCTTGCCAGGTAAATCTGCCAGTGAAGATGTATTGGACGAGATTAGTACGAGATTCGAGTCAAGCGCGTCCCGTCGCCCTGAGTGTTCAGCAATCCAGCACTTAACGTTCTCGAAATTTTTCTGCGTTTCAGGGGTAGAAAAGGATTTTGACGCAACTATGACAAGGGTTTTTGCGGGATCCAAGGCGCGGAGTGTGTTGATGACGTGCTCGGATTGGTTGTTCGATAAGAAATGAAGATTCAATCGAGTGCTAGCGAGGGCATCGCAGAGGAGCTTTTGACCTAAATGGCTGCCTCCGATGCCTATATGAAGGACGTCCGTGAACGCGTTTCCGCTGTAGCTATTGATACGACCGTGCAACACATTCCTGGCAAACTGACTTAGATCAACCCAAGCAGCTCGAACTTGGTCATCGATAGAACCAGTAGACGTAGGCGTACCCCGCATCGCGGTATGCAGTGCCGCCCGCTGCTCCGTTGGATTGACGATTTCACCAGCGAATTGCCGTTGTAATTGTTTCTGAAGATTCGTGGCGACGCTTAGTTCGACAAGCGTGCCTATCACGTCGTCGTCTAATTTTTGAAGAGACCAATCCAACGTTAACTCATTGACCGAGAGTACACGAGTTTTCAGAACATCAGGGTTCGACGGATATTCATCAGCACGTCGCGATCGATGATCTGATGCGAGTACTTCAAGCCGACGCCAGATTCGCGCGACGTCGGGTGTCATCTAGCGCTCGACGCCGATGTTGTCGATTAAGCGTGCACGGCCAAGTCGCGCTGCTCCGAACACTCGCACGGATTCGTGCTTAGCACTCGGGAGCCGTAACGTAACCGGGTCACGAATTGCAACGTAGTCTGGTCTGAAGCCAACTTCGCGCAACTGATTCGACGCCGACGCTTCAAGGTCAGCGTACGCCGTCGACCCTTCGTGGAGATGGGTTGCTACTTCGCGTAGCGTTTGGAACAAGGCTGGTGCGATCTCCCGTTCATCACGAGAGAGATACCGATTGCGACTCGACATAGCTAAGCCATCGGCTTCTCGACAGGTAGGAACGCCGATCACTTCCACCGGCATATTGAGTTGGCGCACCATACGCTTGATGATGGTCAGTTGTTGCCAATCCTTCTCGCCAAAGTACGCGTAATCGGGCTGTGTTATTTGAAACAACTTAGAAACAACAGTTGTCACGCCGTTGAAGTGCCCAGGCCGTGCCGCTCCACAGAGTTGGTCGCTCAGTTCCGGTACGGCAACGGTCGTGTGAGCGGATTGTCCTTCGGGATACATTTCCTCAATCGAAGGCGTAAATAGCAAGTTGACATTGCGTTGTTCTAACTCCGCTCGATCATGCGCGAGCGCACGTGGATAGTTGGCGAAATCCTCCTTAGGCCCGAATTGCAGAGGATTAACGAACAAAGTCGCGATCGTGAACGAGCATTGCTCGCGGCAGTAGTCTACTAAGCGTAAATGCCCTGCGTGAAGATCTCCCATCGTCGGTACGACACCGACCACCTGATTGATACCTTGGATACGCCGTCGCTGGCGTAGATCATGGATGGTCTCGACGACGTCCACGTGGTGGCCTACTTGAAGCTGTGTTCGGGACCGGGGAAGCGTTTCTCATGCACGGCGAGTGCATATGCTTCGAACGCCCCTCTGATACCGCCGTCTGTGCTCTCAGGCATGAAATTCTTGACGAATTTCGGCACTTTGATACTGGTAGGCGTAATTCCCAGCATGTCGTGCATCACCATGATCTGCCCGTCAGTGTGAGGACCCGCACCGATCCCAATGACGGGGATTTCAAGTGTTTCGGTGATCTCCTTCCCGAGATTTGTCGGCACGCACTCAAGTAACAGGATCGATGCGCCCGCATCTTGCAGGATCTTAGCCTCTTCGATCATCGCGGTTGCTTGATCGGGATTTCGACCTTGAACTCGGTAGCCTCCAAGACGGTTGATAGCTTGCGGTGTCAACCCCATGTGCGCGCACACGGGTATACCTCGTTCAAAGAGCAATTGCGTACTTGCGGCCAACCATGCACCACCTTCGAGTTTGACCATGTGGGCTCCACAACGCATGAGAGCGGCGGCGCTTTCCAATGATTGATTTTCTGACGCATAACTCATAAACGGGAGATCCGCCATGATGAGACTGCCCTGATTGCCACGACGCACAGTGTTCATGTGATAGACCATATCGTCTAGGGTTACTGGCAGCGTGCTGTCGTGTCCTTGAAGGACCATACCGAGCGAATCGCCTACTAGAATGACTTCAATTCCGCTCGTGCTGATTAGATCAGCGAATAGTGCATCGTACGCTGTCAAGGCGGCGAATTTCTCGCCTCTCCTTTTCATGGTGTTCAGCGTGTTAATGGAAATTGGTCCACGCGTTGACTGTGAGCTCATGGGTTCCTTCTATCTATTCCTGAGGAGCTGTCTAGCGCTTCCATAATGTTAGTCGTTGCGTACGCTTCGGACGGTTTGCACGGGACAAGGTGAAGTCAGCTTCTCGCAGTCTTGAGTTGGCGTTTCCCATAACGAGACCGTCGATCGTGTCGGCTTGATCTTTTTTTGCGCGGCCGATCAGCTACTTGAGGGGGTTGCCGTTTCTCCCACCAGGCTACTAAGGTTGGATCGACTTCGCCGACTTTCGCTCGAAGTGCGAGCAGATGTATGGCAGCGCGGATTCGCGGATGGTCGAGAGTTCGTCTGATGTTAAGTTTTCGTTCGAGACGGTTTTGTAGTGTGTAGATGCTTAGGATGAACTGTTGCGCTTCACGATTTAATGTAACGTATCGTCGCGTCATCCGAAGGACATCGTAGCACGCGTGTTGACGCAATTCGCCAGCTTTCATGTTTTCACCGCGCTCGCTCTCTAAGGCTTTCAGTCGATCAGAATAAAAATGCCAGAGCATGGCTCCAAAGAGGTAGGCAGGGGATAACTTATGTCCAGACGCATGCCGCTCGTCCGACTCCAGCATCGCTTGCTCGATCATCGGACCCGCTGCTTTGTGTTGAGGAAATACGCTCGCGAGTAAATTCAGATCCATCATCGATTGGTAGCTGGCGACGCCATGACCCGTAAGAAAGAGCTTCATTAACTCGTCTCTCATGCGCGACCGACTTACATGAGCGAGTAAATATTTGTTTGCGTGTATTGCGGACGTTACCTCTGCGTCTATGGTGAATTTCAACTTCGCCGCAAATCGTGCCGCTCGAAGCATGCGAACGGGGTCTTCCTGGAATCGCTCGTCTGGGGGTCCGATCGAGCGGATCATGCGGTCGTTTAGGTCACGTATACCGCCTACATAGTCGATAACCGCCTTGCGGCGCAAATCGAGATAGAGCGCATTGATCGTGAAGTCGCGTCGAAAGGCGTCTTCGCGCTGATTACCGTAGGTGTTTTCTGGAGATACACCGCGACCACCTCTGGGCGATTTGATGGAAGGCGGTTCCTTTCGATAGGTTGCAATCTCGTAGGTCGTGTCTCCCCGGCGAGCATGCACAAGGCGAAAACGACGACCTATGATGAACGCTTTTGGGAGAAGCTTGCGAACCTTCTCCGGTCTCGCGTCAGTCGCGGTGTCGAAATCCTTAGGCGATAACCCAAGAAGGAAGTCACGTATGCAACCACCGACTAGGAGGGCATCGTGTCCGCCACGGCGTAGTCTGCGATGTATCTCGATCAGCGGAGAAGGAATGCAATCCGTTTCAAAGTCGTCGAGTGTAACGACCTTGGGCTTACGCGACGTCAATGAGATGCTTGCTAATGACTGAGATGGATTGACGAGTGCATCAGACGATTACGCAGGAAAGTGAATATTGAAGGGTTTGAATGACTGGACTAAAAAAGATGTGACATCGAACGGTACCTAGACGCTGATGAAGTCAGTAATCGCGACTTGCCTAGGCACATTCAGAATATCCCATCGCGTTATTGCCCAAGCTAGCAGCTCATGCACGTCTCGATACTCTTCGTCCGGATTCATGCCAAGCATATGCAGAGCGCTCACTAAGTTCAATACAGGCATACGATTATCAATTGCATACGCTTGATCCCGTTTTGAAAGCTTGATCCCGTTCCTTTGATTAAAGACGGGGATATGTGCATAACGAGGTGCGTCCAAACCGAGCGTTCGGATCAAGTAGATCTGTGCGAGGGTGTTTTCTAGAAGGTCAGCACCTCTCACGACATCGGTCACACCGGTGAGATCGTCATCTAGGATGACGGCGAGAGGGTAGGCAGCAATAGATTCCTTGCGCATGACGATGAAGTCGCCTTCCTTGTTCGCCAGGTTGCTTTTAACTGTACCTTGGATGCGATCAGTAAACCCGATTTGCTGATTTGGCACTAGCACGCGGATTGCTGCGGGATCACTTGGCGGTGTACGCTGGGTTCTACAGTATCCCGGATAGGGTCCCTTGTTCTTTAGCTTGCTTCTCGAACACGTGCAATAGAAGATTAGGTCTCGTTTCCGTAATTCTTCTATCGCTTCCCAATAGCGGTCACGATGGTCAGATTGACGCCCGACCGAGCCGTCCCATTCGAGTCCATGACTCTCAAGCGTTGTTAGCGCGGTGTTTTCTGCGTGGGCGCGAGCTCTCGGTTCATCGATATCGTCGAGACGTAATAGCCATTGACCGTCTTGTGATCGTGCATCAAGATAGCTCGCGACCGCTGCGAGCAGTGAGCCAAGATGAAGCGGACCTGAAGTTGTCGGTGCAAACCGGCCGACATACACGACGAGGTTCTACTAACCTCCGAACTGACGTTCTTCTTGTTCCTCGAGATCTTTGCAGTTGATACAGAGATCTGCGGTTGGACGAGCTTCCAAGCGCGCTTTACCGATCGGATAACTGCAACTCTTACAGTAGCCGTATTCGCCGTTTTCGATTTTCTCCAGAGTTTCCTTGATCTTGTTGATCAACTTTCGCTCACGATCACGGATTCGCAGTTCGGTTCGACGATTGTCCTCTTCTGCGGCTTGATCAAGTTCATCTGGTAGGTTCTTCGGCTCGGATATGAGTTTCCCTTGCGCATTTCCGGCGTTTTCGTCCAGGCTGTTGAGCTGGTCCACAAGCATCTGCCGGAAATAGTTTAGTTGCTCCGGATTCATGTACTGATCGTCAGCTTGAACATCAAGTGGCTGGTCTCGCTTATCAGCGCCGGAAAAACGACTAAGCGAAACTTCCTGTGCTCTTCTCGAGCGTCTTCCGGAAGCGCCCTCGGGGCGTCGGCGTCGACGCGCGACGATGCCAATGCTGACTACTTCTGCTTCATTTGAAGACGGCGCTTTAGTTTCAGTTTTTTTCGGTGAGACCTTTCTTGTCCGAGCTACCTTCGTTTTAGTTGTGCTTGATGTTCGTGGCTTTGCGGGAGTCGTCCGTTTCACGGCAGTCTTGGTACTTTGTCTCTTCGCCGCTTGCTTCGCTGGCGTTGAAGGTTTGGCCGTCTTCTTGGCCGTAGTTTTCTTAGTTGCTGCTTTGCGAGTCGTCGTGGTTGCAGTCTTCGAGGAAGCTCGAGATGGCTTCGTTTTTGTCTGGGTACGCGGTGTGGCTTTCGGTGTTGTGGATTTAGGTGAACGCTTCGGTTTGGTGGTACTAGCAGCTTTCGTCGCTTTTTGGGTACTTCGGGTCGTCCGAGATTTTGATGCGGTCGTGCGTCGTTGCGTCGTCGTTTTTTTTGTCGTTGCGCTTCGAGAGGAAGTGGAAGACGGTTGTCTCTTTGATTTGGTTGCTGACTTCGCTGCTGATTTGACGGTTCGTGGCTTAGCTACGGGCTTGGCGGTTGTTGTCTTAGCTGTAGTTTTTTTAGCGCGTGTGGTTGATGCTTTGCGGGTAGTGGAAGCGACCTTCGGTGACTGTCTTGCGGACTTCCTCGCCGTCGTAGCTCTGTTCTTGCTCGTCGCTGAGGGTTTGCGAGTAGATGCCTTTCGAGCTGTCGTTGTAGCTTTCGTTTTTGTGGTCTTTGTTGTAGATGGCGTTGATTTTTTCCGAGTAGAAGACGTTTTAGTCGTCTTAGTAGATGCTGTCTTTCGTTTCGTTGTCGTCGCTTTTCTTGCCGCCATTTTGACACTCCCCGCAAAATAAAAGGTGGGAACGATAGCAACATCTCAATGAGATTGCCACAAAATCTGTTACGAAGTGAAACGATGGATTAACGGCGCGCACAAAATGGCGGGCGGAACCAACCTTTTTGCGCTTCAGAAACGCGATTGAACGATGAAGTTTGAACCGGCTTTACAGCAAGCCACGATGTTGCGTCGATACAAGCGATTTCTTGTCGATGTTCGATTGTTGGACGGCGCGCACGACACACTTCATTGTGCGAACACGGGTGCCATGTCAGCGTGCGTTTATCCGGGCTTGCCGATCTACTACTCGATTAGTGACAATCCGAAGCGAAAGTTGCGTGGTAGCCTGGAACTCGTGCAAACCCCTGAAGACTATCTGGTGTGCGTCAACACAAATCAAGCAAATCGGATCATCAAAGAAGCATTGGTCGCTCGCACGATCGACGAATTACAGGAAGGTGATTTCAAGAGCGAAGTAAAAATCCCTGACGAATCAGGACGCTTTGATTTCGGTAATGGTGAAGTTTTTGTGGAAGTCAAAAACGTCACCTACCTACGAGGCGGTATGGGAGTTTTCCCAGATGCGAAGAGTGCTCGTGCGACAAAGCATGTTAACGCTCTTCGTCGGTGCGTGAAACGAGGTAAACGCGGGGTTTTACTCTTTTGTGTCCCGCACACTGGAATCGACAAGGTAGCGATCGCGGACGATATCGATCCGACCTATGACGCAGCGGTTCGTGATGCACTAAGTGCAGGCGTTGAGGTTCTTGCTTATCGATGCGAAGTTACGCCGACGAAACTCTTGCTTGACCGGTCGGTTCCGTTTCTTGGATCGTCAAGTACTGTCGCATGATTGCGGCATAGGCCGAAATCGATTCAAGTCGTGCGCCAGTACATTGAATAACGCGTGAAGCCGCGAAGTTAGCGAAGCGTGCTGCGTTTCCGGTGTCGTAGTCGCCGATAGTGGAAAGGTACGCGGCCGCAAACATATCACCGGCGCCATTGAGGTCAGTCGGAATGACAGGAAATGCGTCTACGTGGATGCGTTCCCTCCCGTTGTCAATCGAGCAGCCCTCCGGTCCGAGCGTTATAACGGCTTCGCGCGCAATGTCTCGAAGCTGTGTCAGTGCGATGTCGAGTCGGTCCGTACGGCACCATTCGAGCGCTTCCTCTAAATTCGCGAACACTCGGGTGAGACCATTCCCAATGATCGTTTCGAGCTGTGGTCGAAACAGCTTGACCATGCTGGTATCCGCTAGTGTTAGGTTTGTTTGGAGTTGGTACTCGTCGGCAATTTCTCGTGCGCGCGTTGCGGCGAGATGACCGGTTTCGGACGATGCGAGATAACCTTCAATATAGATGCTTTTCGAATTACGAAGGGCCTCAGTATCTACTTGTGCGGACAAGAGCTGTTCTGATACGCCAAGGCAGGTGTTCATCGTGCGTTCAGCATCTTCTGTAATGAGAACGAGGCAACGCCCCGTCACACCTTCGTCGGTTGGCAATATCGTGTTAGTGCCAATTCCAGCGCTTTCAAGCTGCATGACAAAGTGACGACCTGCGTCGTCGGGTGCAACACGACAGGTGAGATACGTATGGCGACCGAATCCGCGCATGGCGTACATGGTGTTAGCGACGGAACCGCCACAGTTTGAAGATATAGCGTCGTTCTCAAGTGCGTTGATCAGTCGCAACATTCGATCTTGATCTACAAGGGTCATGCGGCGCTTTTCGATGCCGTGTTGAATGAGAAATTCATCCGTTACTCGATATTCGACATCAAGCAACGCATTGCCGATACCAAATACATCGAATTGAGGGTGATTCATGCGAGTTGAGAAAAGACCTTGTCGACCGCAGATAAAGTGGTGTCAAGGATCGCGTCGGTGTGGCAGGTGCTCACAAATGCGGCCTCGAATGGCGATGGCGCGAAGTAGACGCCTTCCGCGAGCATTCCGTGGAAGAAACTACGGTAGCGGTCTGCATCAGCAGCACTCACGTGGGAATAGCAGGTTACCTCTGGCTGGTCCGTGAAAAAGACACTGAACATCGCGCAGACGTCATTGATGACCACGTTGATATTGTTAGCTTCGGCTCGTTCCTTTAGTTCAGTGACGAGACGTGTTGTTTGCTGTTCAAGCTGCGAATAGTGTGTCGCATCAAGTGAACTCAGAAGTGCGTATCCCGATTCCATCGCAAGTGGATTTCCGGACAAAGTGCCGGATTGATAGATTGATCCAATGGGTGCCAATTGTTCCATATAGTCTGCTCGACCGCCGAACGCTCCGACAGGTAAGCCACCGCCGATGACCTTGCCAAGTGTGGTGAGATCAGGTTGCACATTGAAAAGCTGTTGTGCTCCGCCCGGTGCGACACGGAATCCCGTCATGACTTCATCGAAAATCAGCAGCGCGCCATGTTCAGTAGTCTGCGTACGGAGACCTTCGAGAAAACCGGGTAGTGGAGGAATGCACCCCATATTGCCGGCGACAGGTTCGACAATGACTGCGGCGATCGCAGGTCCGTAGACGTCAAATACACGCGCGGTCGCATCAAGGTCGTTATATGGCACGGTAATCGTGTGTTGCGCGAGATCACTCGGTACACCGGGAGAATCGGGGAGTCCCAATGTAAGGACGCCAGAACCGGCTTTGACCAATAGTGAATCACCGTGGCCGTGAAATCCACCTTCGAACTTCACGATTTTGTCCCGACCGGTGATCCCTCGCGCGAGTCGAATCGCTGACATCGTCGCTTCAGTGCCTGAATTGACCATACGGACCATTTCGACACTGGGTACCAGATCACAGATCAACTCCGCCATCTTCACTTCGATTTCTGTGGGTGCGCCAAAGCTCATTGCGAGTTGAGCTTGTTCTCGTACTGCGTCGATGACCGGTTGAAAGGAAAACCCTTGCAGCATTGGTCCCCACGATGCGACGTAATCAATGTACCGATTGCCGTCTACGTCGGTGATATACGCACCGTCTGCGTCTTTGAAGAAAACCGGCGTCCCACCGACGCCGCGGAAAGCTCTAACCGGAGAATTTACGCCACCTGGTATGACCTTACAGGCACGGTCGTAAAGCGCGTCGGACGTTGGACGTGTCATATAGGTAGGCCTGAAAGATGAGTTAGATGTTGGGTCTAAACACCGCGAGCATTACGATCAGCACCAGGAAAAGCAGAGGTACTTCATTGAATACGCGGTAGAACTTCTGACTTCGTTTATTGGTATTGTTGCGGAAGGCACGAACCATACCGCCACACATGCCATGGTACGCGAACAATGCCAGAACGCACAGTAATTTAACCCAGAACCAGAGCGCAGATTCGTACACCGCCCAGTTGAGCAGCGCTAACCAGATTCCAAAAATCAATGTGAGTAAAGCTGCGGGCGTCATGATCGCACGGTACAGCCGATGCTCCATCATCGTGAGCATCTCCGCTGCTTGTGCATTCGGTGCGGCACAGTGATACACGAAGAGGCGTGGCAGGTAGAACATCGCGGCGAACCATGCCACCATGGTGATCAGATGTAACGACTTGATGGTGAGGTACACGGATTCAGTCCTAGATTAGTTCGTTGCGATTGCGCACACTGATACCTTGGGCAGCTAAGCGTGCTTCAAAGATCGATTGAGTTCCCCATAGTTTTATTTTGCATTCGTGCGCAAGCACAATCGTTACAGCAACTTGAAGCGTTAACCAGAGGTTCATTGTGAGTTCCAAGAAGAACACGATGGCAGCGAACGGGACGTTAAAAACAGTCCCAAGCAAAGCCGCAGCGCCAAGCAGAACGTACAAGCTCACTGGCGCAACCACTAGTTCCGGGAACGCAAACGTGAGTGCTGAGTAACACAGAGCACCTAATGCACCGCCATTGACGATAGTGGGTCCAATGACTCCCAATGGGACACCGAATGCGACAGAAGCCGAGGTGAGTAGCAGCTTGATCGTTACGAATGCGACCAGGTACAGCATACCGACCTCAAGTCGATCTTGCTCTAACGCGGTCAGCGTGTCAAACCCCAGTCCGAGCACATCTGGAAAAATCACAGCGAGTCCTGCCGTTAATAGAGCCATCACCATCACACGAGCGTATAACGGACCACGCACGCGCGTGAAGTCGATCACGAGTCGCATGGTAGCAACGCCAACCAACATGGTGGGAATCGCGATCGATATGACGAGTGCCCATTCGATCATGCCTAGCGTGGCATAGATCCGAGTTCCCACTAGCAACTGATCAACGCCAAGCCAAGTAGAAAGAATGCTCCCGATTACCGCCGCAGTCGTTAACGGAATAAAACTTCGGGCGGATATTGGCTCGGTTCTGATGATGCCTGCTACGAACAAAATTGCGGCAAAGGTCGTATGAAAACCAGCGGCGATAGCTGCGGTCATACCGATCCGTATCAATAGATCTACCTCAGCGCGAGTTAGTCTCATCCGCGGCCGAAACGTTGATGCCACCCATGCGCCGAGATGCAAACCAGGTCCATCCCGTCCACCTGAGAATCCTGCGGCTAAGGCAGTTGCGGCACTAACGAATTGCATGATCGCATTTCGCCACGGGAACTCGCCGTTGTAGTTCGCGATGCGGTTTAACGTATGGGTTCCGCCGACGTCCCTACCGTCTACGCGAAAAACTCGCACGTACGTCATCAGAAGCAGAAAGCCGACAAGCGGGAGTAAAGAACGCAACCATATAGGGGAGTCCTCAAACCGGTCTAGTTGCATTCCGACAGCCAGCGACAAGAGTCGAATGGCGTGAAACAGTCCGGCGATGACCAAGGTGACTAGCACTGCTATGAGCGCAGCAACTGCGACGAGTCTTATGTATTGGAGAGCATCGACAGACCGACGTAGTGCTGAATGTGGCTCAGTCATATCAGACGCTAAAATTCAGATTAGAGACTATGAATACCGATATCCATTTTTCAGAACGCGCCGCGCGCAAAGTACACGATTTGATCGTTGAAGAGGGCGATCCAGATCTGAAACTTCGCGTGTTCATTACGGGTGGCGGCTGCAATGGATTTTCATACGGTTTCACTTTTGATGACGCAACCGCCGAAGATGACGCTGTAGTGGAACGCAGTGGCGTACTGATGGTGGTCGATTCAATGAGTTATCCGTATCTTGCCGGTGCTGAGATCGACTTTAAGGAAGACCTTCAAGGATCGCAGTTTGTTGTGAACAACCCTAATGCGTCGTCCACGTGTGGATGTGGTAACTCGTTCGCCTTATAGCGAGCGTGAATTATTGATTTGTGACTAGGCGGGGTACAGACACCCCAACACACGCGAGCCGATCGCACCCGTTACTTTAGGTTGGTTGCCAGGCAATCTCTCAATAAACTGCCACGCCAGGTATGCGAACGCCGCTGCTTCAATTGCGTCTCCATCGATTCCTAATGATTCCGATCGGCGAATTACACGATTTGGATTAAGCGCTTCTAACCGCAGCATGAGGTAGTCATTAAGACGACCGCCGCCGCATATCACGACGTCGCTACACGTCGTTGCATACTCCTCGATTCCCGACGTGATCGTTAGGGCAGTTAATTCGACAAGCGTGGCTTGAATGTCAGCATGTGTGACGTTTGGATAGTCCGCAATGTACTTACGCAAGTAAGGTAGATTGAAGCGCTCCTTTCCGGTGCTCTTGGGTGGATTCTCCTCGTAGTAAGGATCACTAAGTAATTGTTTGAGCAGTGAATCGTGTACCTTGCCTGTTGTTGCCCAGGAACCATTTGCATCGTACGGTTTGTTCTGGCATTCGTCGATCCAAGCATCTAATAACGCGTTACCCGGACCCGTATCAAAACCGCTAGACTCGGTATGTTGCGGGTTCAAGATGGAAATATTCGCGATTCCTCCAATGTTGACGACGACTCGCGAGAGCTCGGGATCGCCAAATAGTGCGTCATGGTAGCTCGGAACCAACGGCGCCCCTTGACCGCCTGCAGCGATATCGCGACCGCGAAAGTCGGCGACAACATCGATACCGGTTCTTTCTGCAATCACGTGTCCACTGCCGATTTGGATCGAGAATGGGTGGCTCGCATTGGGGTGGTGGCGTATCGTCTGGCCATGACTGCCTATTGCTCGAATCGCGTCTGTGCTAATGTCATGTTCTGCAATGAACTCGAGACATGCTGACGCGATAAAGTTCCCCAGTTGCACGTGTGCTTCGCCCATTCGAAAGATCTCATCGTTTCCAGTCGAGCCTAGCGAGATCAGTTGATCGCGTAGGGAACGCGGAAACGGAATCGTGCGGGCTGTGCGGGGTTTTAGGTCGCGAGGCAGATCAAGCAGCGCGAGATCTAAGCCGTCGACGCTGGTGCCGGTCATCACACCGACAAACAACATAGGTGATTACGTTTCGATTATTGAGCGACAGCGACCGGTTCGGCGAGCAGACTCTGTTCGCGAAATCTCTCGATCGTATCTAGATAGTTTTCGACGTTCGCCAAGAAAATGTTCTTTTGAGTTCCTTCAAGGCTTTCAACGCTCGGATTCGGTACGGTAAGCGGATTAAGGTGACGTCCATTCTTAATCACTTCGTAATGTAAATGGGGACCCGTGCTGTAACCTGTCGATCCAAC
The DNA here is from genome assembly GCA_022822135.1 of Pseudomonadales bacterium. Lineage (GTDB taxonomy): Bacteria > Pseudomonadota > Gammaproteobacteria > Pseudomonadales > Azotimanducaceae > Bin55. Next base: position 261,638 of record JAJECH010000018.1, on the reverse strand, counting down.
GTACCCAATCGTACTGCCTCGCAACACACGCGTACCTTTATTTATTCCCGGTGCGAAGCCACTCAAATGGAGGTATCGAGTTTCAAACCCGTTCGAATGCTTCACGGCAAGGAAATTCCCTGCAGCACGATCGTTGCGCACCACGCGGCTAACAATACCGTCTGCAGTTGATCGAACGGGTGTTCCCCGTGGCGCTGCGTAGTCAGTACCTCTATGGGCTCGCGTGTAACCGAGGATCGGGTGTTTTCGAGCGTTCGAAAAGTTCGATGAAATCCGCTTGTATTGAAGCGGTGCTTTCAAGAACTGCTTTTGAATTGCTGATCCGTCTGCTTCGTAATGCATCCCGTCAGCGTGTAGGTAGGCGTCATGCAACCTACCTCGATTCGTAAACCGCAGCGCATAGATGTCACCATCTTGGACGTATTCTTCGTCCACAAAAATCTGATCAAAGTAGATTTCAAATTCGTCGTTCGGATATACGTTGCGCCAAAAGTCGATGTCATATTCGAGAATCTGGGTCGCCCGTAGAACGGTCGATTCTTTAATGCCACCTACACGCAATGCAGCACTGATTGGCGATTCGCCGTCACGAATAACAACGTGCTTGTAAGCTGGTATGGCATGACGCTCTAGCTGCGTCGATGAAACCTCAACGCCATCAGGAGAAAACCGGTATTGCCGAATCTGACCATATTGCAGTGACTGACCAATCGATAGCAGTCGATTGTCGTGACTCAATCGCGTAATTAACCATGAACCAGGTATCAATCGATGTAGTTTTCGACACTCGCCTCGACATGTAACAACGCGATTGATGTCTCTCTCATCGGTGCCGAAAGAAGCTAGAAGGGCACCCAACGTATCACCGCTTTCGATTCGATATGAAACAAACCGAGGCGCCGGTGGGTGATCGTAGTCAATCTGCGCCAAAACTGCGTCAACTTCGCTTTCGTACGAAGCTGGCTCTGTGATTACATCTGGTAATACAGCGTTGTCGGTATCTGGCGATGGGAACGCGAGATATGCTTGCGCGGAAAGGTAAACGACGACAGCAACGAAAACACCAAACGTGGCGAGCACCGGTATTTTCTCGAGGATTGAATTAACGGTACCTACTCCTACGTTCGCTTTTTAGGAACTTGCACGGGTCACTTCTTTTGCACTCCTTGTGTCGGTCAAGGTCTACTTCCTTGTAGATCGCAAAATCAACAAGCCACTACGTGTACGCGCTGGACACCGTTAAAAACGGAAATTGGCACTTTCTCCGACGCGAAAGCGCGGCTCACGGTACGACCGTGTGACTGTACATTCTGTTAGTCGAGATAGTATATCGAATAATCTTCCTGACAGTGTCACTATCTTTCGCAAGAAAACCTCCTTGATGCCAGATATTCTCAAAGAACTTGATATTCGCGGATTGCTCGTGCAAAGGTCCCATGGGCACGAACTCGATCATCACTTAGCGAGCGATTCGAGAACAGTGTATTGCGGCTTTGATCCAACGGCGCCCAGCCTTCATGTAGGTAATCTCGTCCCGCTGCTTACGCTAGGTCGGTTTCAGCGGAATGGTCATCGACCGATCATTCTTGTAGGCGGGGCTACAGGGCTCATCGGTGATCCATCCGGGCGCGATGAGGAACGTCAACTCAACCCGACCGAAGTCGTTCACGAATGGGTCAACCGACTCGAGGAGCAGACAAGCCGATTCGTTAGTTTCGAAGGATCGAATGCTGCATTGGCGGTGAATAACTATGACTGGGCAAGTAGCACGAGCCTGATCGAGTTCTTGAGAGATGTAGGTAAACACTTTTCGGTTAACGCGTTGATTCAACGTGACGCGGTTAGATCACGTCTTGAGCGTGATGGCGGAGGGATTTCGTATACGGAATTCAGTTACGCACTGGTTCAAGCGCTTGACTTTCTACAACTCTATCGAGACTACAACTGCACCGTGCAGGTGGGTGGACAGGATCAATGGGGCAATATCGTGAGCGGTGTTGATCTGATTCGTCGCGTGGAAGGTGGTTCGACGTACGGATTAACCCTGCCGTTAGTTGAACGGAGTGACGGCAAGAAATTCGGCAAGAGCACCGGTGGTGCTATTTGGTTGGATCCGGCTCTCACCTCGCCGTATTCGTTTTACCAGTTTTGGATGAATATCGACGATGCGGATGTACGTTCTTTCTTGCATTACTTTACGTACGATGCCCCTGATGAGATTAACGCAATCGTTGACGCGCATAAAGCTGAACCGTCACGTCGCGAAGGTCAGCGTCACTTGGCATCGCAGATTACCGAGCTTGTACATGGCGTCTCGGGAGTACGTTCTGCAGAGCGTATAACGGAAGCTTTGTTTGGTGGCGAGGTTGAGCGTCTAACTGAGGTAGATCTCGCGCAGTTGCAACTTGATGGGGTGCCCAGTGCACTTGTTAGTGAGAAATATGAGGTCCTTGAAGGATTAGTAGCGGTAGAGTTAGCGGAATCTAAAGGACGTGCGCGACAGCTTATTCAACAAGGCGGTGTCACGATAAACAGTCGAAAGGTTGAAAACGTTGATGCGACGCTAACTCGTGAAGCTGCACTTTTTGGTAAATACCACCTTCTGAGGCGCGGCAAGAAATCATGGTCGTTACTCGTACATGAGGACGCGTCTACAAGTTAGTTGCATCCATTACCGAAGTTCCTATAATCTCCCACCCCTTTGCCGAAGGCGGCAGGCACTGTTGCCCTCAGCGAACCGGGTCGCTCTTTAAAAATCAGAACAAGCCATTCGTGTGGGCGCTCGATTCATGTGAGCTGAGAGCACAAACAAACACGCTTGCGATTTGATGCTCCTTGTTGAGGATCGGATGCGTAGGCAAACCAATCTTTGATTGAAGAGTTTGATCATGGCTCAGATTGAACGTTGGCGGCAGGTTTCATACATGCAAGTCGAACGGGGAGGACTCCTTCGGGAGTACCAACCCAGTGGCGGACGGGTGAGTAACGCGTAGGAATCTACCTAGTAGTGGGGAATAACGCCAGGAGACTGGCGCTAATACCGCATACGACCTAAGGGTGAAAGCGGGGGATCTTCGGACCTCGCGCTATTAGAGGAGCCTGCGTTGGATTAGCTTGTTGGTGAGGTAACGGCTCACCAAGGCGACGATCCATAGCTGGTCTGAGAGGACGATCAGCCACACTGGAACTGAGACACGGTCCAGACTTCTAAGGAAGGCAGCAGTAGAGAATATTGCACAATGGGGGAAACCCAGATGCAGGCATGCCGCGTGTGTGAAGACAGCCCTAGGGTTGTAAAGCACTTTCGGTGGTGAAGAAAGCCGGCGCGTTAATACCGCGACCCGGGTAGACGTTAACCATTAAAGAAGCACCGGCTAACTCCGTGCCAGCAGCCGCGGTAAGACGGAGGGTGCAAACGTTAATCGGAATTACTGGGCGTAAAGCGCACGTAGGCGGATAGTCAAGTGGGACGTGAAAGCCCTCGGCTCAACCGGGGAATTGCGTTTCAAACTGGCTGTCTAGAGTGTAGTAGAGGAAAGTGGAATTTGCTGTGTAGCGGTGAAATGCGTAGATATGGCAAGGAACATCAGTGGCGAAGGCGGCTTTCTGGACTAACACTGACGCTGAGGTGCGAAAGCGTGGGTAGCGAACAGGATTAGATACCCTGGTAGTCCACGCCGTAAACGATGAGAACTAGCCGTAGGATCCCTCGGGATTATGTGGCGCAGCTAACGCGATAAGTTCTCCGCCTGGGGACTACGACCGCAAGGTTAAAACTCAAATGAATTGACGGGAGCCCGCACAAGCGGTGGAGCATGTTGTTTAATTCGATGCAACGCGAAGAACCTTACCACCTCTTGACCTCCACGGAATCCCTCAGAGATGAGGGAGTGCTTTTAGAACCGTGAGACAGGTGTTGCATGGCTGTCGTCAGCTCGTGTCGTGAGATGTTGGGTTAAGTCCCGTAACGAGCGCAACCCTTGTCCTTATTTGCCAGCGGGTCATGCCGGGAACACTAAGGAGACTGCCGGTGATAAACCGGAGGAAGGCGGGGATGAGGTCAAGTCATCATGGCCCTTACGAGGTGGGCTACAAACATGCTACAATGGAGGGTACAAAGGGTAGCGAGCCCGCGAGGGTGAGCCAATCTCAAAAAACCCTTCGTAGTCCGGATAGGAGTCTGCAACTCGACTCCTTGAAGTCGGAATCGCTAGTAATCGCGAATCAGAACGTCGCGGTGAATACGTTCCCGGGCTTTGTACACACCGCCCGTCAAGTCATGGAAGTGGGTTGCACCAGAAGTGGCTAGTCTAACCTTCGGGAGGACGGTCACCACGGTGTGGTTCATGACTGGGACTAAGTCGTAACAAGGTAGCCGTAGGGGAACCTGTGGCTGGATCACCTCCTTAACCTAACGGCCGGCAACTGTCGCTCGGCGACGGGATGCACGGTCCAGCTCGACGCTCATGCGTTTGAGCGTCCACATGAATGGCTTTGTTCTGAATCGTTCGACACCGTGGGGTCTGTAGCTCAGTTGGTTAGAGCGCACCCCTGATAAGGGTGAGGTCGGTGGTTCAAGTCCACCCTGACCCACCAAAGATAGCTTTTAAGCTAGATGTAGATGGGGCCGTAGCTCAGCTGGGAGAGCGGTTGCTTTGCACGCAACAGGTCAGGAGTTCGATCCTCCTCGGCTCCACCATGATGTCAATACGACGAGAGATACGCGACGGAATGGTCGCGTTTTTGATCTTTAACAATTCAGGAATCAAATGATTCACCGCAAATAGAAATGCCAGGAATGGTTGAAGTCGGTTTCGGCTTTAGCGATTCCTCGAACCGTGCGAACGGTTCATTGGTGTCTGGCGAATAAGATCGTCGTCACGATCGAATTTACCTGGGTGTTTGGCTTTGGCTGGGCATCCGGTTATATGGTCAAGTGACGAAGCGCATCTGGTGAATGCCTTGGCAGTTGAAGGCGATGAAGGACGTTGCAATCTGCGATAAGCCTCGGGAAGTCGATTAGCAGACTCTGATCCGGGGATGTCCGAATGGGGGAACCCAGTGTCTTAGGACACTATTACGTGCTGAAAGGAAGTGATTCTTATAGGCGCGTAAAGCTAACCCGGCGAATTGAAATATCTAAGTAACCGGAGGAAAAGAAATCAACCGAGATTCCCTTAGTAGTGACGAGCGAAAAGGGAGTAGCCCATCAAGCTGCGGAAGCGTTAGTGGAAGCTTTCTGGAAAGAAGCACGACAAAGGGTGATAGTCCCGTACGCGAAAACGCCTCTGTAGTGACGTCGAGTAGGGCGGGACACGTGAAATCCTGTCTGAATATAGGGGGACCATCCTCTAAGGCTAAATACTCTCAACTGACCGATAGTGAACGAGTACCGTGAGGGAAAGGTGAAAAGTACCCCTTTTAGGGGAGTGAAATAGTACCTGAAACCGGATGCGTACAAGCAGTGGGAGCGGCCGTTTCGACGGCTGTGACTGCGTACCTTTTGTATAATGGGTCAGCGACTTACTCTTGCTGGCGAGGTTAACCGTTTAGGGGAGCCGTAGGGAAACCGAGTCTGAACAGGGCGACACAGTCTGTAGGAGTAGACCCGAAACCGGGCGATCTAACCATGGGCAGGATGAAGGTCAGGTAACACTGACTGGAGGTCCGAACCCACCTATGTGGAAAAATGGGGGGATGACCTGTGGTTAGGAGTGAAAGGCTAATCAAGCTCGGAGATAGCTGGTTCTCCTCGAAAACTATTTAGGTAGTGCCTCTCATATCACCATCGGGGGTAGAGCACTGTTTGGGCTAGGGGGTCATCCCGACTTACCAACCCCATGCAAACTCCGAATACCGTTGAGTGCAGTGAGGGAGACAGACGGCGGGTGCTAAGGTCCGTCGTCGAAAGGGAAACAGCCCAGACCGCCAGCTAAGGTCCCCAAATTGTGGTTAAGTGGGAAACGATGTGGGAAGGCACAGACAGTCAGGAGGTTGGCTTAGAAGCAGCCATCCTTTAAAGAAAGCGTAACAGCTCACTGATCGAGTCGGCCTGCGCGGAAGATGTAACGGGGCTAAATCACATACCGAAGCTGCGGATCAACGACCTTTTCGAAGGTCGGGGGTGGTAGAGGAGCGTTCTGTACGCCTGTGAAGGTGTGCCGTGAGGCATGCTGGAGGTATCAGAAGTGAGAATGCTGACATAAGTAACGATCAAGGGGGTGAGAATCCCCCTCGCCGAATGACTAAGGGTTCCTGCGCAACGATCGTCGACGCAGGGTGAGTCGGACCTAAGGCGAGGCCGAAAGGCGTAGTCGATGGACAACTGGTTAATATTCCAGTACCGGCGTGTATGGCAAATTGGGGTGACGGAGAAGGCTAGACGAGCTTGGCGTTGGTTGTCCAAGTTCAAGCAAGTAGGCTGGAACTTCAGGTAAATCCGGGTTCCTTAAGGCCGAGATGTGATAACGAACCGGCTGCGGTCGGTGAAGTCGTTGATGCCATGCTTCCAGGAAAAACCTCTTAGCGTTAATTACACGGCGCCCGTACCCTAAACCGACACAGGTAGTCAGGTAGAGAATACCAAGGCGCGTGAGAGAACTCAGGTGAAGGAACTAGGCAAAATGGCACCGTAACTTCGGGAGAAGGTGCGCCGGCGTTGGTGATGGACTTCGCGTCCTGAGCTGATGGCGGTCGAAGATACCAGGTGGCTGCGACTGTTTACTAAAAACACAGCACTCTGCAAACTCGCAAGAGGACGTATAGGGTGTGACGCCTGCCCAGTGCTGGAAGGTTAATTGATCTTGTTAGACTTCGGTCGAAGCTAGTGACAGAAGCCCCAGTTAACGGCGGCCGTAACTATAACGGTCCTAAGGTTAAGTAATGCTAGCCTTAGTAAAACTGAACTATATGCGGGAAACTCCTCGAAAATCGTTCGGTACTCGTTTGGCAAGTTAGCTTGTCATTCAGTAAAAATCCGGCGAACATGGGGACAATCCGCAGGGAAGATTTGAATGTACCAAAAACCCTCAGAGACTAATACGTTCAGGGACCTCCTATGAATCTTCATGCCGAATGGATTACAGGTTTCGTGGATGGTGAAGGATGTTTCCATGTGGGCATCAGCACACACAGGGACATGAAGGCAGGATTTCAGGTCTTGCCGGAATTCACCGTCGTACAACACGAACGCGATGTTCAGATTCTGTATGCACTCAAGGATTATTTCGGATGCGGCGTGGTTCGTGTGAACCATGGCGACCGGATGGCCTACCGGGTGCGAAAACTCCAGAATCTACGTGAGAACATCGTTCCATTTTTCATGAAGCACCCTTTGAAGACGAAGAAGAACGTGGACTTTAGAAAGTTCAGATCGGTTCTTCTGAAGATGGAGAAGGGAGTTCATTTGACGAGCGAAGGGGTTGAAGAAATTCGCCAAATCGCGAACCAGATGAATCGAGGAAGTTCAAGATAGAGTCCGGCTCCGCTGGAAACAACGGAGAATAACCGAGCGAAATTCCTTGTCGGGTAAGTTCCGACCTGCACGAATGGCGTAACGATGGCCACACTGTCTCCACCTGAGACTCAGTGAAATTGAAATCGCGGTGAAGATGCCGTGTTCCCGCGGCTAGACGGTAAGACCCCGTGAACCTTTACTACAGCTTCACACTGGACTTTGATTTGTCATGTGCAGGATAGGTGGGAGACTGCGAAGCGTGAGCGTTAGCTTGCGTGGAGTCGCCCTTGAAATACCACCCTTGATACGTTGAGGTTCTAACTCAGTCCCATGAGCTGGGACGAGGACAGTGTGTGGTGGGTAGTTTGACTGGGGCGGTCTCCTCCTAAAGAGTAACGGAGGAGCACGAAGGTGCACTCAGCATGGTCGGAAATCATGCGTAGCGTGTAAAGGCAAAAGTGCGCTTGACTGCGAGACAGACATGTCGAGCAGGGTCGAAAGACGGTCTTAGTGATCCTGTGGTTCTGAATGGAAGGGCCATTGCTTAACGGATAAAAGGTACTCCGGGGATAACAGGCTGATACCGCCCAAGAGTACACATCGACGGCGGTGTTTGGCACCTCGATGTCGGCTCATCACATCCTGGGGGCGTAACCGTTCCCAAGGGTATGGCTGTTCGCCATTTAAAGTGGTACGCGAGCTGGGTTTAGAACGTCGTGAGACAGTTCGGTTCCTATCTACCGTGGGCGTGTGAGATTTGAGAGGAGCTACTCCTAGTACGAGAGGACCGGAGTGGACGAACCTCTGGTGTTCCGGTTGTCACGCCAGTGGCACTGCCGGGTAGCTATGTTCGGAAAGGATAACCGCTGAAAGCATCTAAGCGGGAAGCCCACCTCAAGATTAGATCTCACAAATCTTCAAGATTTCTGTAGGGTCCTTGTAGACTACAAGGTTGATAGGCGGGATGTGTAAGCGTTGCAAGGCGTTGAGCTAACCCGTACTAATTGCCCGTGCGGCTTGACCATATAACCGGGTGTTCATCCATCCGGATATTCGGCCAGACATGGCATTTCGATTTGCGTAACTAGACGAATCGTTTGATTCCTGCTCTTTGACCTGACGATCATAGCGAGTTGGTACCACCTGAACCCATTCCGAACTCAGCAGTGAAACGGCTCAGCGCCGATGGTAGTGTGGGGTCTCCCCATGTGAGAGTAGGTCGTTGTCAGGTCTTTTTAAGAACCCTAGGCAGGTCATCCTGTACTGGGGTTTTTTATTGGTTTATTGAAAGAAACCCTGGAACAGCCCAAGTCGAGCGAGGGACTAGATTAAAAACGGACGGCTTCGTTAACCATCAGTGAGCGGTCGAATTAATCAGATTTCATACGGTACCCTGCGGAGACGAACCTCTCTTTAAGGAAGCTACGCCAATGATCAATCCGAGCACGAATATTGCGTGAATGACCACAAATTCGATGACAACGAAATCGTGAGCATGATTGGTTGTATCCAATAGAGCGAAGTGGTATTGATGCAATCCGAAACGAAAGATGAACCATAACCCGTACGTGAACAGCGCTGACCGAAATGACTTCTTTGCTGCTGCGACTGCGGCTAGAATCAACGCGAAATCGGTTGCAAAGAGCATGAACGAAAAAACCACTGATGCGAGGCCCGAAACTCCCGTTATTGCAAACGCAATCCAACCAAACCAAGCTCCAGATTTCACTTTTTTCTCCGATCTCAGTACCGTCTGAATACTAGCCTATTGTTCGGTTCTGACTTCGTTGAGGTTAGATCTTCCGTGTGGGAAATCGATGTGGCGAATGGTCCAACCACTGCGCAATTGCGCGGAAAATGCGACAGCTAGTGTTCATGCCTCGGAGTGAATTCGCTTTGCTTCAGAGAACACGGGGTGGGAATTTTGATGACTTCACTCGATCTATCGAAAGAGCCTATTCAATTTGACCGTTCAATCTGAATTCTGACGGAAGTTCGTTGTACCGTCGCTTTAATAGTCACCTTCATTGCTCTAATTGAAACGTCGTCCAGGGTATTCCGGGTTTCGTTCTCTCAGGCTCAGCTTGTGCAGCGGAAGGAGCGTATTCATCAACTCTACGTTAAGCAATACACGATTGGCGCGTGATGCCCACTGATTCCGATCATCGCGGACTAGATTCTGAGTCAACAGAATTTAAGACGTATAGTGTGCTTTCCAGCGACGCAAAGGTCGTAGAAGCCTTTAGCCGATTGAGTAATTTCGTACTACCGTTGGCGCTTGCGGTCCCAATGATTTTCATCGATGAGCTGGCCATCGGTCAAAGTGCTTTGACGGATCAAAATCCCTGGCTTGTTGTCGCTGTCTCGTTTTACCACCTCTACTTAGTGTATGGGTTAACGAAGGCGATCGTGCTGTTTATTACGGGATTTCTGGAAATAAGATGCTATCGATACTGGATTGACGACGAGGGAATCTCGGTGTTGTCCGGTGTTTGGTCCAGGTCTCACAAGACCTTACCGAGGAATCGGATCCAAAACGTAACGATTACACAGAATTACCTTCAAAGGCAACTAGAGCTAACCACACTGTATGCCAGCGCTGCCGGCGCAGGTATTGAGGTGAAGCACCTCTCGGCGGAACGGGCTGAGCACACTCGCCAACAGATCATTCAGCAGCTTAATGAGCTGCCCGTACTGAGTGCCGATGACTGACCCATCGTTTCGACACTTCCACTGGACAAGCAGTGTTCTAGCTGCGATACCTGCTTTGTTCCCTTACCTAATTGGCATCGCTTTTGCATTTTTGATCCGACCAGCTGAAGAAGGTAAGTCCACAACAACTTTCGCCATTTTGTCAGTACTAGGCGTGATCGCGGCGGCGGTAAGGAAGCACTACACGGAACGATATCGCATCGAAAACGACCATCTTGTTCGTCGATCTGGTTTCTTTACGACATATACGAAGTTACTGCCGTACGAGCGAGTCGTGAATATCAATACGACTCAAAACACGTTTCAGAGATACCTCGGTTTGATCAGCATTCAGGTGCAAGCAGCGTCGGAGAGCGCGATCGAGCTTCCGGGTATAAAGAAGGGTGTCTACGAAGAGTTAGACGCTCGCATTCGGTCGTTCAAAGATCGTCGCGAGTCAGACGTGACAGGATCAGCCACAGAGTCTGAGGAGCGAAGTCTTGCGAAGTCTGAAGCTACCGAGCGATTGCATCGGATGTCGGCCGCAGACTGTTTCAAACTTGGATTAGTTCGGAACATTGCACTTTTAGCAGTTTTCACATGTGCGATGGCTCTCTACCGACACGTAGCCGATCAATTTAGCGATCGTATAGGTGCGCTTGTGGAACGCATCACGGGTCTAAGCATGACCAATTTGGGCACGTATGTTGATGTCGAGCTCGCGTACGGTTTTTTCCCTTGGATTGCGCTCCGTCTTAATCATGACGTCAATTGGTTGCCTCCGATCGTTTTTATCAGTCTCCTAGTCTTTCTGTTTGTTACGGTGGTGGTCGCGAGCAGCTTCGTTTTGATTTGGTTTCTTTACAGGGGATTTGGCGTCACGATTTCTAGTGCGCATCTCGAGATCTCGACGAGTGGTTTTATCAATACGAGTCGTAGAGTACCTCTCAAGAGGATTCAGTTCATTGAAACAGTTCGGTCATTACGTCATCGACTATTAAATTCCGAGTCAGCGTCTCTCTATACGACCTCATTGAGTTATTCAGAGAGTTACGTCTCTCGGAAGTTGTCGAATTGGTTGGTCCCGATCGGTCGCCCTGAGGTATCGAAGCAAATCACGCGTAGAGTCTTTAGTCATCTTGCATTAGACGAAAGATCATGGAGTTACGCTGTTCAAAGTTCCTGGCGACGACGACTGAAAAAGCACTTGGCTATCTGGTTTCCAATTTCATGCATTCTTGCTCTTGTCTCGCCATTGTTTCTGATCGTAGCGGTCTTCGTCCTTCCCCTTCTGGTGTTAGAAGCCAAGCGATTTGTGATGGGGTTGCGGTATCGCCTAACCTCTGATGCAATACTCATGGAGAGAGGTTGGTGGGTAAGACGGTCGACTGTGATACCTCTACAAAAGGTGCAGTGTGTTCGCTTGACCCAGAGTGTTTTTGATGCGCGTCATGAGGTAGTAACGTTGGGTATCGCTACGGCTGGCGGTAGCTTGCTGAAATTCACGGCGAGCGTCCCTTATATAAGCTACGAAGAGGCACGTGCCGTTTCCGCCGAAATTTACAGATTTCTCCGGCAACACCCGTTCGACGGTTAGCGCGTCAAGCATCCTGAACTGACTCCGATATCGCCCACTCACGGTGTGATTCAAGAGATTCGCCAAATCGCGAACCAGATGAATCGAGGAAGTTCAAGATTTCTGTAGGGTCCTTGTAGTGTACAAGGTTGAGATGTGGGATGTGTAGGTTCTGCAAGGCGTTGAGCTAACTCGTACTAATTGCCCGTGCGGCTTGACCATATAACCGGGTGTTCATCCATCCGGATATTCTGTCAGACATGGCATTTCGATTTGCGTATTTAGAATGAATCACTTGATTCCTGCTCTTTGACCTGACGATCATAACGAGTTGGTACCACCTGAACCCATTCCGAACTCAGCAGTGAAACGGCTCAGCGCCGATGGTAGTGTGGGGTCTCTCCATGTGTGAGTAGGTCGTTGTCAGGTCTTTTTAAGAACCCCAGGTAGGTCATCCTGAGTTGGGTTTTACGGCGCTTTGGGTAAGCGAATTCAAAATCCGTATATTTCTTTACATGAAGTGAGACAGTACACGAATGTCTCACTTCTCCGTTTCAAGTTTTTGGGGACAGTGATGATGATGTTCCATCGTTTACTTGGCTATACGGCTGCAGCTGCATTTACATTGTTAGGTGTCAATGCCGCATACGCACAAGACGAACCTGAGCAAGAAACCCGCTCGATTATTGAGGAAGTCGTAGTTACGGCTGAAAAGCGCGAAGAGTCCGAAATGACGGTGCCACTCGCAATTACGGCATTCGACTCGTTCAAAATTGAAAAACTGAAGATCGAAAACGTGAACGACCTAGCGTTGATGACGCCAGGTCTCGAAGTCCAGACTCACGCTACCAACAATCTATTTACCATGCGTGGGGTCGGCACAACGTTCGCTACCGCGCATCTGAACGAATCTGCGGTGGCGGTATATCAGTCTGGTCTTGCTGCGATGGCTGGTCGTACGGCAGGTATCGATACCGACGGTTTTGATATCGATCGGATTGAGGTCTTGCGCGGACCACAAAACACCATTTACGGTCGCAATGGCGTCGGCGGCACGATTAACTATGTGCGCAAACGCCCTGAGTGGGAAGCTAGCGGTGAGTTCCTTTCTGAATTGGGAACCTCCGCGAATCGCAGATTCGGATTGGCTTACACCGGTCCGGTCGAAGCCTTTGGACTTGGCGATTCACTTGCTTTCCGGATAACGGCTCATTCGAATCACCGCGATGGACAACAACGTAATTTGGGTCGGACTGACCTGACGGACATTTGTGACGTGGGTTCATGCACGGGTGCGGGACTAGACAGTGTCGACAACTGGACCATTTCGCCACAACTCGAATGGCGTGGTGAAACGTGGAATCTGAATTTGTTGGCCGGCATGTATGAATCCGACCGCCTCATGGGGCGAAATGTACCAGGTCAATTTCCTCCTGGTGTGCTACCAGCCGGATTGGTCTTTCCAACCCACGTCAATGACGGTGTGAGCGGTAGTGGCGTGCGTCGAATGACTTCCTTTTATGGCTGGGATGCAAAGATTCCGACCGAAGACGGCGCCGTTCAAATGAACCGCGACAATACCCACTCGGTAGAGTCAAGCAATTTCGTCCTCACCTTCGAGTGGGCGCTCTCGGATACGTTCGGACTACGCTATCAGACGGGTGCCTCCCGATACAGCGACACTCGACATCGCGATCGCGACTTAACCGACCGCACGGGTGAACCGGGCTTCATGGATCCAGACGATCCAAGTGTGTGGCCGAAAGCCGATGACAATGGGGGGCCGTTTCGCGATCGCGTTTCTACAGGGGGTGGTCATTACGACATTGACCAGCACGAGTTGACACTGACTGGGTCTTTCAGTGACACCGTCGACATGCGCTTGGGGCTTTTCACATTGAATGCATCCAGTGTCGTCCGGTTCGACCAAAAACACTATGAAAACGCGGCGTTCTATACGTCAACGCTCGACGATTTGCGTGCGTTGCACGCAGTGGGCGGCGCACCAGATCTCGGCGCTACATTTCCGTCTGGTTCGTGCGATGACATTCTCATGGAGCAGTTCGGCCAAACGAATTTAGACGAACGGCAAGGCGCGTCAGTATTTCAGATTTCGTCAGCAGAACCCCATTCCGAAGATAATCTGCCGGGATGGATTCCCGGTTATCTGATATGTGTCGACAAAGACGGCCATTCGGGTGGGATTGGTGGTCTTAACAGCGTGGGTTGGGCTGGAAGGCAAGCAATCAGTCAGGAACAGTTTTCGATCTTCGGCGAATTGGCATGGCAAGTAAGTGACAATTTGAGCGCATCCATAGGGTTGCGTACCATCGACGACGAAAAACCAAGTTATGAATTCGTGCACCTCAGTAACGCAGGGATTTTGACCACTCGATTCAACCCCTTCGCAACGAGCGCCGACATCGGGTCACTGGTGACGGGCGATGATCGCGGTGATTGCAACGATCAAGCATTCCTCGACGATGAGGAAATCAGCTTAGAGGAATGTCTCTGGGATCAGTTTTACGAGCTGAATGATGTGGATGCGCCGCGGTGGTTGCAGGTGTTGCGCAACGAACCAACCGTGCTTGAATACGGTTCAACCGTCTTCAATTTCGATTTGGAATTCACGCCGACCGATAACGTGTTCATCTTCGGACGCGTCGCGTCTGGTTACCGTTCGGGTGGCACCAACGCGATTCCAGCGGCCGCGGACGATTTCCTTCCTTTTTTGCACTTTGATCCTGAGGAACTCCTGACGTGGGAGGCAGGCTTGAAGGTGCGCCTGCCCGACCAAGGTCTGCGCCTGATGACGTCCGCCTATTACTACAACTACGACAACTACATCGCCAACGCGGCGATCACACTGTGCCCGGACGATCCTTGGGAGTGTGCGGGCGAGCCAAATATCAATTACGGTGATGTTCGAATCAACGGGATAGACTTTGAATTCGCATGGGACGTGCCAATGGTCGAGAATCTGACGTTGTTCGGGTTCTATGCCTTGAATAACGGCGAAGTGCTTGATCCCTATGTACTACCGGAATACGAATGGACTGGAAATGAAGACATCTCGCCAGATGCACAGTATGAGTACATTTCCGGTGGTAGTCTCTCCGGGAACAAACTTCCCAACAACCCTCGAACGAAGTGGAATCTGTCGACTGAATACACCATCCCATTCGACGGTGGGTCAAATCTTGCCATCCTCGGGGTATATTCGTGGCGTGGTGAGTTCGATGCGTATGTATCGAACAACCCAATGGAGAAGGCTGATTCTTACAACCGCGTTGACTTGAATCTGACATGGACGTCAGCCAGCCAAGATTGGTCGGTAGCCGTATTTGGTCATAACGTCTTCAATGATCAAGAAATCGAGCTGTTTGAATACGTAGATTTTGAATGGGAAGATGCTGAGACAGGCGAAGAAGTGTTCGTGATCGTTGACGATCCGTTTGTGTCCGGTTGGCGCTATTGGGGCGCGGAACTTCGTTATCGATTCTGACACGTATTAGTGGGGGTCGCCACTGTGGAGAAGAAGTGGCGACCTTCGAATCGCTTAGACATTTAACAAGCGCCGATACTGTCGGCGCTTGTTTTTTTGGTCTTGAGGACGACGCTTGCCAATTAGCGAACAGTTGCTTCCGTGACACCTGTTCTCGAAGAATACGTGAGAATTAATCGCACAGCTCGATCGGTTCATCACTGGATTCTTTCGTCGCGAATGCGCATAAATGAAGTGTCCGATCGAGATGTACCAACGCACCGCCGGTAATACGGTTGTCCTTGAAACGAATGTTCTGACCTAAGCACAGCCCATCGAACTGTTTGATCCATGAGTTTTCGAGTCGTTTAACGAAAGCCTCAGCTGTTTTACAGATGCGAGCGGTGTCAGATTTGCTTGGCGCGTCTTCGCCGTTTTCACTCTGACTATTGGCGTCGATCGCGTCCAGTGCGTAACTACGGATCAGTCTTGGAAGCAGCTGTTTGTGTGTTTTGGCACTCGCATAGATCTCGAGTCCCGCTACTTCGCCATTGATAACGAAAATCGAACCAACTTGCGACGGTGCGTGTGTGAATGCGCTCACGTAATCATTGATCGAAGTCTCAGTCGCAACGTACATGGCATCCGACGCAGCGGTTGGAGATTGCGCTTTAAGTCGATCTGACTTTTGTTCAATATCACGCCAAACTCTCGATTGGTCGCCTCGGTATGTCTCTTGCGCATCCAGATTCATCGAGACCGCGCTGTTTTCCAACGCGCGACCCCGCGCGTAGTGCATCCGATTAGCGACTTTGAAACGTTGCTCGTTCGGGTCGTCGTGCTCGTGATGCCAGCGACCGGCTTCAACGCATGAAACAGGTAGTACCTGTTTGCTGTTTGCTGAAGCAAGAATTGACACGTTCAGAATACGGTTCTGTTGTGCGCCTAGGAATTCCTCGCCTTCGAATAGCAAAGCGAGTTGGTCCGATTTGTTTCGTAGCAGAATGTTGTTTACGCTCGCACCTTCTTCAAGTTCTTGTACTTCGAGAAGCTTGGCGTTAAGGCCTTCTTCAAGCGTAATGTAGTCGGGTTCGATGTATTTCTCGTGAAAGACGGGCACGAGCGAGAGGTTGCCGCTCGACTGTGGATCACCCACACGGAGAGTGTGAAGGAAAGTAGGTAAAGTGCTATTCATAACGGTCTCCATCGACGTTCATTGGTTATTGATTTACAGGCTAAATAGGAGTTAATCCCTCTCCCGCATGGGCAAAGTCCCTCGTATTCTCAAGCTTGAAACGTCAAGTTGTGTCGTAAAGATGTCTGCGGTCACGGTTCGTCTGTTGTTACGGTGAAATGAAAGATCTGAGCAAGAGTTAGATACAGAAATCGTTATAGAGACTCGATGGAGAACGCACCATTCGTAAGGGACTTAAACTGGATTTCCTAGGACAGGCACATCAAAAACCAGTTTTATAATCGGTCGTCACGTAGATAACCACCAGTAAATGGCCTCCCAACCCCGCTCCCACGCGAATGGTCACATCCCTCCGGAGTTCTTACCTGAGAACGTCGAAGCGCTATCGCCAGAGGATGCCCAGTTACAGGACGCTAAATGGTTTCGCTCAGGCGAGCCGTTTCGTTCGATGCACAAGAACAACCCTTGGCTGAAACCACCGGTAGGCGGGAATGGCGTACGTGCGACTCGACCGGATGGCTCCTTAACTGAGCCATTCAAGTGCCCTCTCTTCGAAGAAGGTCGAAGTGCAGAAGGCGGGGGTTTAAACGGTACCCCATACTACGATACAACGGTCCCTCGTAAGCACAACTATTGGAAGCAATTCAACGATCTACCGTGTGAGACGAAGGACATTAACAAAGCACGACGTGATTTGCAGAAATACGGCTTCTGCCTGATCGAAGACGGGATGAGCGAATACCAGTGCTCATACATGCGTGATCGGCTGGAGAGGCAGGCGGCGGCGGAACGCGCTTGTGGCTTAGCGGACATGACACCGCACTTTCACATCATGTGGACGCTCGTCAATAAGGGCGAGTGCTTCGCCAAGTGCATTGAGTTCGATCCCGAATGGGTGCAAGGCGGACCGATGATTGAACAGCTAAATAAAGAACTGCTCGGTCAAGGGCACTACGCATATTCATTCGCGTCAAATATCGCTCGTCCTGGTAGCTATCCGCAGAACCTGCATCAAGATTCCGGCGCAATCCATCCGATCCAAACACCTCATGCGCCAATCTTGGTTAACACGGTCTACATCATGCAGGATGTCAGCGAAGTCAATGGCGGCACACTGGTGATCCCTACGAGTCATCGCATCGTTTCGAACACCAAACCTGGCGAGGAAGTAGGTCCATTACCACCCGCAGTTAACGTTGAAGCGAAAGGCGGCACGGTAATGTTGATGGATGGTCGTCTATTACATGGTACCGGCGTCAATCACACGGATGAGTGGCGCTACATCATGACGAATTCGAACGTCAAACCGTGGTTAAGACAACAGGAAAACTGGCAGCTTTCGATCGATCCAGAAGTACTGGAAAACGCATCAGAAAAGCTTCTTCAGCGCATGGGTTATTACTCTTCCGGTCTCATCGAGATTGGGACATACTCGGGACCTAAGACAACCGTCGCGACCCGTCTGGCCATGGAGCGTGGTGAATACAAGCGTATACGTGCATTAGACGAACCCGTTGAGGATGGCGACCGGGACGATCTGTGGATCTACCGAATGAAGCAGAAGATTGACGCCGCTCGCGGAGCTAAACGAAGCGAGAAGAAACTGGAACGTGAGCGCGTCGGGTACTGAACGTAGCGCTATGGGGGCAGTCCACCTAATCTCATCTGCGAACTAAGTAAACACCGTTAGAGCACTTGATTAGAACTTTCAGTGAGTCAACTCAGTTCAACCGTTCCGGCTTCGCCGTCTACGGTAATTAACTGCCCGTCTTGAATCATCTCTGTCGCGTTTCCAAGCCCCAACACGGCAGGAATTCCGAACTCTCGCGCGACGATTGAACCGTGAGCGAGAATACCGCCAATATCAGTCACAAGCCCCACGATTTGGGGAAACAACGGCGTCCAAGCAGGTGTTGTCGTCGGGCAAACGAGGATCGACCCCGATTGCAAGGCGGAGAAGTCGTCGAGTGACCTGATTACGCAGGCTTTGCCACGAACGCGACCTGGACTGACGGACGATCCATTCAGTACGTTACTCGAACTCTGATGCTGTTCTGTTGATTCCAGTGGTGCCCACGGCGGCGGACCGGGGATCAAGAACGGTGGTCTCAGACTTCTGCGGCGTTCTTGCAGAATGCGTCGTTCGTGCGCTCGTTTCGCTAATTCAGGTAATCCTGCGCCCGTTGGATAGTGTTTTTGGCGATGTGCAGCTGGTAACCGAGCTACGCTAACGACACTACGTATCGCACGTCCGAGCTCGTCCGTGGTAAGGTAGAAGATATCGTTCGCACTGCTCAAAGATCCTGCTTCGTCTAATCGCTGACCTAATTCGAGCGCGAATGGACGGAGTACGGTCCATGCGCGACCCAAATGAAACATTCCTGCTTCCCGATATGGGTAATAACGCCTAGCGACCCACATGCGCCACCAAAACTTAATTTTTGGAATGCCTCTAAAGCACTTAGATGCGGTGCGACGTGCTTCTCTTTGTTGTTGTAGGAGTTGCCGACGACGCTCAACTGGATTTAGTTCGGGTCTTAGTAGAAAAGTGTGTAGGCTACGAAGCGTGCTGATAGGATTTTCTGCTTCGAAAGGCTCCCCGAAATCAAGTGTCCGCAGTTGGTGACCGAATTTCACTAAATAGGCATCAAGCGCTTCTCGAACGTTGCTCCCTTCCGAGCTTGAATCCAGAATATCGAGTAATTGGGTAGGCGGCGAACGGCTTATTTCGCGAAGAAGCCGTTCGTTTTTTCGAATCAAAACAGCGATGTCATAGAGTTCTACTTGACTATCAAATGCGGGTGACTTTAGACCACTGAGAAATTGACCGCTAGTGAATTGGTCTTTCCCTTCATTCTGCAGAAAGTTCTGTAGCTGAGCTTCGGTACCGCGACTTAAAGCGAATGCGTTCCACACACCTTTGTTGAACCAATAGGCCGCATCTGCTTGCGATAAGGAACGGATGCCTTTCCAGAGCTGTTCGATTGAAGCTCTGTGTACATCAAGTTTCCGCCAAACTCGGATTTGCTTTAAATATCGTGGAAGCGTAATCCAACGCCACGTCGGCACAAAGGTGAGGTACATGCGCAACATGGATACGTAGCGCTGATAGCGAGATGCACGACGTTTTTTATTGCTTCTAGGAAGTCCGGTGCGAGGCGGCTCGCCGACCTGTCGATAGGCGAAACCGTTAACCGCCGTGGTCAGACAGAAACTAGCTGGAGGTTGCGTGTCCTCGAAGTCGTGATTCCCTCTACGTGTGAGATTGCGTCCCCATGCTTCTTGCAGCGACCGTCGCATATGCAGGTCTTCGAACAATGAACAAACAGGATCGGGTACATGCTCGACCCACTGAGAACGCTGTAGATATGCACCAGGTTCTGGAGGATCCCACCGCACATTTTCGAGCGGTTCGGCTGGTAGGTTTGTAATCGGCCGTGATTGAAGCAACCACAGCTCATCGTTGACCAAGCCCCATTCGATATCTTGCGGCATACCGCCGAAAAGGTCCTGGATTGCAACGGCTTGTTCCGCGAGCGTGGATAACTCTGTGGTCGATAGGCAGGCGCGTGCCGCGAGCTTCGGGTCGACTGGGTGAGCTCGGACACCTTCAACCTGGCTCGCGCCGTGTCGAGTTGCTTTCGTACCGACGTGTGTTGATTTGATGGATCGTGTTTCGCGGTCCAGAATGAACTCGTCTGGCTCTATCGAACCATTCACTATCAGTTCGCCGTGACCATAGCTAGCGTTTACGACGATTTCGTCACGCTTGCCCGTTAGGGGATTTGCTGTGAACAGGATTCCAGCTACCGTTGGCGAGACCATTTGCTGAATCACGACTGCCATCGAGAATCCGGCGTGACCGATGCCGATCCGATGTCGGTAACTGAGCGCGCGCTCAGACCAAAGAGATGCCCAGCAGTTTCGAACCGCCGACACTGTGCTTTCAAGCGTCCGTATCCCCATGAACGAGGCGTGCTGACCTGCGAACGAGTACTCCGGTTGATCCTCTAAAGTGGCTGATGAACGAACCGCGAGAGGAAAATCACCGGTGTTGAGTTCGTTATGAATCTGGCTAATGAGTCCACGAATTTCGCCGCTGATGTCAAAGGTCTCGAAAAGCGCTTCAACTCGCGTAGCTGCAAACTCAAAGGTCAGTTTGCCCGTCCGTATGTCAGGTAACGAAGCTTCCTGCAATTGCTGATGGAATTCATGCTGAGCTACGAACTTTCGATAAGCGTGTGTGGTTAGCACGTAACCCTCAGGCACCGCAAAACCCGCTGACGACAGGCGACTTAGCGAGCGTGCTTTACCACCGATGAGCTCGTTCGGCACGTCGTTCACTAATGGCAGTGCTAGAGGCTCGCCTTTCAATGGAGTTTTCTTAGGGTGGGGAGACATCAACCGATCTTCCGGATTGCGCATCGGTAGTGTTCGAAGCGAAATCGGATGATAGTAGCCGGAATTGGGATAACCTTGTTTTACACGTGGCTGAGAAGGTCAGCTCCGTGAATTCAGTCGTCATGATCGTCAGCGATCTAAGCTATGAATAGAGCGTTGGATCGTTTCGGCAATCCTAACCTAGCGAGGTAGGTACAGCGCGTACGCCCTTCCTAGGTCGAGACTGCAACCAGAGAGGTACGATGGATCTGCTAGTCGCTTGCCTGGCGATTGCATGACAAACGTGAGTTCGATACGGAACTATGTGCTAACGTGTTGGCAGACTGATAACCGCGGTCGCATACGCTGTCGCTAAGCCTGATTGATTCTGATTTTCGATGGATAGCTCGACAAGATGGTCGTTGTCCTCAACGTACTTTTTTGTTACCTTTCCGACAACCGTATTCGTATCGCCAACGATATTAGGATGCCGAATAGACGCGTGGAGTTTCTTCAGCGTGCCGTAGTCACCCATCCAATCGGTTGCGGCCTGAGCTAACCAACACACCCGTTGCGGCCCGAAATCAAACTGCCCTGGCATATTGCGCCGTTTTTGGGCGTGTTCTTCATCAAACCGGCCACCGCCACCTAGATCAGTTGAGCCTTCCGCAGCGAGCGCCGCACGGGTACTACGTCCAGTGCCTAATACGCCATGCGTGAACAGAAACAGTTCAGTTACGGAATAGGTGCCCTTCTGCAAAGGCTCGAGCGCGTCGCCCTCTACGACATCTTCCCAATGCAGTGCTTCCTTACCTTGGCGCTGTCGCTCAAAGACTAGCGGGTCGGCCGGCACGATAGTGCGCTGAGTTGGTTCTTTCGCCTCGCGGTTATATTCCAGCGTTCCGCCGGTGTTTTGATAGCGAGCCATGAGGGTCTTGATCGTGGCGACCACTTCCTTGCGTTGATTGGTGAACTCGACATGACCCGTGTTGAAGTTAATCGGTCCGATTCGTGAACTCGTCTTGCGCATGGTCTCGCCGACTGTTTCAGTCGCGGTGATCGTGTCGTCGCGCCAGATTGGACGAATGAAGTCAATCTCCGCGCCAGCGTAGTTCACAGGTAGATATTGCGTACTTACACGCGCTCGATTGATGGCACCAGTCTCGCCGGCGACAACACCGAGCGTAACCGCGTACAAGAATGTCGGTGCCGCGACAAGTTCCTCGTAGCGACTGGTCGCGGCGTAATCAGGTGACCTAAACAGAGGGTTATAGTCTCCGACGCCATCAGAGTAGCGCCTTAGATTGTCAACCGTCGCTTGTTTAGAGGGACGATGCGGTAGAACCGCGCCGATGCCCTTTCGATATTCAACTTGAAACTCATCAAGTGTCGTAATCAAGTTTGACTCAGACATTGATCAGCCCCCCTCCCTCGTATTTCAAAGATGTGACAGAGACGCGTTTATGCCGCTTTCTTCTTGCGGTTTGCTAGACGTGCGAGACGTTTTTTAGCTTCGTCAGGCAAATACTTAACGCCACGAGTGTAGTCTGGACCGTTTTCGTCCCAGCCCATATGGTCGTCTGCGCCGACTAGTCGAGCAAATTCTGTCGGATTGCGGTCGAGCATCTCCTGCGTGACGCGCCATTGGTACGCTTCTTGCGTCTTAAGCCGTCGATGGCAGTGGTAGCTGGTCACGTTCAAGCGGAGACCGTCCGTTTTCTTTGGGAATGCACCATGCCACGTATTGCCATGCCACGCGATCAAAGAACCAGCTTCGGCTTCGACAGGTACAGCGCGCTTTTCGCCTTCACCGGCGCCGGGTTGTCGACAGTAGAGGTGACTTCCGGGTACCATCGCAATCGCACCGTTGTCTAGCGTGTAATCAGTGAGACAGTACGCCGCATTAGCGACGTCCGAGCATGCCGGAAGATGGCCGTCACGATCAGGCGGTGAATCGCTATGCAAGCCCAATGTATCGCGGTCGCCTTTCCATTTGACGAATGAGGTCAGGCTGGATAGTTGCTGCTGACCGCGCATTAAATAGTCGATGAGAGCGTACAACGTAGGATTCATCACCCATTCTTCAAAGACACGATCTGCCATTAAAAGGTAAAACAAAAGGAATTGACCATCAGTTTGTGGCTGGGCTTTGTACTCTCCGAAGTCGCCGTTGCTGTCAAGAGAGAAATTGAATCCAGTGCGCTCTTTGCAGAGACGAAGTACGGTCTCACGAATACGCTCAAAAAACGCTTTGTCTGCCACTTTGTCGGGTGGCACGACCGTGAACCCGTAGGTGTCGAGTTCGTAAATGTTCGTTTCAAGCCCAAGCGACTTCACTCGATTAAAAGTCTTGTTGAGCGCGTCGGTTGATTTGAATTTGCCAAATTCCATATGAGCACCTGTCAGAAAATACGAACTGACGACGCAAGACGCGTCTAATGGACTCTAAGTGTAGCGATGGGATTCGTTGAGGAAATTCCTCACGCGAACGAGTTGGTGAGTCAAGGAGGCAAGTTAAGATGGATCTGGAAGAGGTGTTGGTCGCGCTTGTAGGTGGGAAGCGACTAGACCAGACCAGTGTCGATGCATCTGTAATGGCTCAGCTAGCCGATTTCGGCATTGAAGCCACAAACGGAGTGCTGTCTCTCGAACAGCAGGAGTTCCTAAGGGAAGCAACGATCCAAACGAAGTTAGATGAGTCCACACAAGCGTGGTTGCGACGACTTGACGTCTTGACATGTACAGAGAGCACCAACACCGACTTGCTGGAGCTCTCGCGCAGTGGAGACATTGACGGTTGGGTTCGAACCGCAGAGGTACAAACCGGAGGACGGGGTCGTCGTGGTCGACAGTGGGTATCACCCTTCGGAAAAAACATCGCATTGAGTATTGGTATCACGATCGACCGACCGACGGCAGAGCTTGGTGCGATTAGTCTTGCGGTAGGTTCGCAAACTGCGGCAGTACTTGATGAACTAGGGATCGAGAATGTGTCACTGAAATGGCCCAACGATGTACTGATTGGACAACGGAAGGTCGGAGGGATCTTGATTGAGCTAGCGGCCGCCCAGCGTCCTGCGACTTTGGTTGTAGGGATCGGGATTAATGTAAACGATGCGCCGGGGGTGGACGTGACTGGATCCTATCAGGCGACTCGAATCGTTGATCATGTCGATTCATGTTCACGCAATTTCCTAGTTGCGGAGCTGATTAATGGCATTCATTCGACGATTCGACGGTTTGAAGCATCTGGATTTGAGGCGTTTAAGGAATCGTGGGAGCGGCGCGATCTTCTAAGAGATCGACAGATCGTGTTGACTGGTGTGGAGCCCCCAATCACCGGAACTGGGATTGGAATTGATCATGAAGGTGGCTATCTAATCCAAACGAATACTGGAATCGAGCGTGCGATTGGAGGCGAACTGAGCCTAAGAATATCGACCCTGAAGTAGCTCAGCGAGGGTCATAATTAGCAATCACGTTCGAAATGTGCTAAAAAGAGCCAAAATTAATAGGTTGGACGCGAGTCCAATATATTGGATTGCAACAAAGAGATTGCGAGATGGTATTGTCGCATTTGCGTCATCAGGCAGTGCAAGATCGCATGTGAAGCGGCTTGATTAAGCGCGGAGAAGCCATGGAAGGCAAAGTGGAATTGGTTCATCATGAACCGTTGGCGCAAGACGTACTCGATCCGTTCCCTGAAGCCTGGTACGTGGTGGCGGAGAGTCGTGAACTTGCATGCGGTGAATTGAAAGAACGCAAGTGGCTCGGCCGATCCATCGTGTATTGGCGCGACTCAAATGGCGACGTGTGCGTCGCTGATGCAACATGTCCTCACCTTGGTTCATATCTAGGTCCTAGTGGTGGTGGTAAGTTAAAGAACGGTAACTTGGTTTGTCCGTTCCACGGTTTCGAATATGACGTAAGTGGGAAGTGCGTATGGGCACGTGATGTCAAACCGCCGCGATCAGCGCGATTGAAGCGATTCGCGGTTACGGAAACATGTGGTCTGATATTCGCATACTTCGGTCGAGACACCGAAAAACCACGTTGGCAAACCCCCGTGTTCGCGAGTGATCACTCCGCACGTGCTATAAGACGCATGCAATTTAGAGCGCACCCTCAAACAACGAGTGAAAATTCAGTCGACGTCAACCACCTGGGGCATGTCCATGGATACGCTCAAATTGAGCAACTCCGAGAAACCGAAGTGGCGGGACCATTTTTGTTCTCGTCGTATTCATTCACGAGAAACATGTTGACGTTTGGACTACGAAGCGTCAAGCTAAAAGTCGACATTTCGATCGGTGTTTGGGGGCTCGGCATTTCGTCAGTGGAAATTTCATCGGCGAGTGGGATTTCGATACGTCAATGGGTGTTATCGACTCCCGTCGATGGTGAGTTGATCGATATGTGGTTGATAGCGGATATACGAGACTTGCCGAATTGGTGGTGGCTGAAGAGCGTGATCAGGTCAGTAGCGTTAAAGCTGGCTTCACAGTTGATCGCAAGAGAACTTAAGTTGGACGTTTTGAAAGATACCGTGATTTGGCGCAAACAGAACTATCGTTCGCGACCAGCATATTCCGCATTGGATCGTGACGTATCGCTATACCGTAGATATTGCGAACAGTTTTATCGACAGATTGTGACATGACAGACGAAGTACTTGAGGCAGAACCGAAAGAATCCTCCGAGTTTCATCGGCTTACGATAGCTGAAGAATTGGTTCTGTTAATGTTGAAGGACGATCTCGGGTTCGTCGCGGCACCGACTTCCGATTGGCGGATGTGGTGCGGATTTGCGGGAGCAGTCATTCTTGATTTGTCGTTCAGGAACCGCATTGACGCTGACTTAGATCATCTTCATGTCTTGGACGCCGCTCCCATCGGTGACGCGATTCTTGATCCTGCGCTTGAAATCATCTCGTACGAACCTATCCCTCGTACGACTCAATATTGGGTTGAGTACTTCGCGCCAAATGCGGATGTATTTATCGAATTTGTGTTACAGCGACTCGTCAATATGGGGATTCTTGTACACGATACCGGAGGCTATTGGCAACTGAGCAATAAGGTCTTGCGTACGGGTCAATATGTCGGTCCTGGGCTAGAACAGCAGGAGGAAGTTAAGGCACGTATCCGCCGCGCGCTATTTGACGAAGAAATACCGGACCCACACGATGTTACGCTCATTGGTCTGCTATTGGTGTGCGACGGTTTCCGGTCGATGCTTGATGCTGACGAATTTGAGATGGCACAGGAACGAATTCAACTGCTCGCGAGCATGGATTTGTTTGGGCAGGCAATCAGGTCCGCTGTGGGAGATTCAGACCCTGCCTCGTCTCAACCGACGCGTCCGAAGCGCCTCCCGGTACCGCAAATCAAACTGAGCTCCTACCTGAAATCGAAATCGCTAAGAAAGAAGGACCTTGTCCGATTTATCTCGGAGATGCACGAAGAGTACGGTCCCGTGTTCCGTCTCGGTTTATCTGGAAAAGGTTCAGTTGTGTTGGCTGGCGCAGACATGAACCAGTGGGTGGCTCGCCGCGGTAGGCTTTATTTAAGAACCCGCGATTATCTTGAAGATTTTCAAACAGCATGGGGTACTGCAAGATCGATCGCGAGCATGGATGGTGCTGACCATTTTCGAATGCGCAAGATCTATCGAGCGGGTACCGCGAGAGCTGCGGTGGAGGATCGGCTGGATGATTTGTTCCGAATTGGTCGGGAGCGCATCGGAATGTGGCAAGACGGTAAGGCGCTACCTGTTGAGATGGAGTGTCAGCGGTTTACCGGTTGTCAGATTGCTCAGCTCACAACGAGTATCGACCCGCCGATTAGCGTACTCGACGGTCTGTTGAAGTATGAATTCCGTGCTTTGAAGATTCACGTGATGCATGTGTTGCCGAAATTCATGCTCAAGACACCGCGTATGAAACGGTACTTAAGCGACGTAATTGAAGTTTATCGTCAAATTCATGAAAGCCATACATCAGAGGAACGCGCGGGTAAGCCTCGCGATTTTGTCGATGATCTGTTGACGCTTCATAAATCGGATCCTCAGTTTCTGCCTGAAACTGATCTCGAGTTTGCGTTCCTCGCAACTTTAATCGCAGGGCACTATCTGGGAAGCCAGATGAGTTTCGCACTGTACGAAATGCTGAAACACCCTGACTTTCACGAGAAGATCATCGCTGAAGCTGATGCACTGTTCGAAGGTGGGGACCCGACGAAAGATGAAGTCACGATGGATCGCATCGATTTCACGCATCGTTTCCTTATGGAGGTGATGCGCCTTCATCCTGTTATTCCAGTCCATAACAGGAAGGCGATGAACGAATTTGAGGTCGATGATTACCTCGTCCCTGCGCGGAGTAATGTTTTAGTTGCTTTCACGGCGACTCAGTACTTAGACGAACACTTTGAAAACGCGGACCAATTCGATCCGGACCGGTTTGGACCGGAACGAGAGGAGCATCGAAAACGGGGCGCTTTCTATCCTTTCGGCTTAGGGACCCATACGTGCCTAGGCTCGCGATTCACCGAACTGATCTTGGTAGCGAATCTCTTGTTAGTCGCGCATCATTGCGATCTTGAGATCGTGCCAAAAGACTATCAGCTGAAGTTGAGCCCATTGCCCAAATTCAGTCCTGACAAGCGTTTCAAATTCAGGGTGAAAAGCCTTCGCAAGCCGTTACCTACGGTAGCTTAACTGAGCTTAGATCCAGATTCGGATCATTAGCTGCCTATGACTCACTCAATACGCAGCATGAGCAGCTAGTCAGGGAATATTTCGCTGCGCGAGGGGTTACCCCACGGTAGGATTCGACGCAGGCGTACGAGCCATTTAGAAGCTGTATCCACTGCGGCAACCGGCAGAATGAGCAATGCCGGTGTGACCACTAATGTGAGAATGGTCGCGAAGGACAAACCAAACGCGATGGCTTGGGCGAGTGGTACCCAATAAGTCGAGAGATTGCCGCCACTTGTCCAGGTTCGATTGATGAAGTCAATAGACTGATGACTTGCGAGCGGTAGAAGACCGATCATGGTGGTCACGGTGGTCAGGATGACTGGACGTAATCTCTGCAAACCTGTCAATGTCACCAAGCGCACTAGATCGAACTCTGGGTGTTCCTTGCGACCTTGATTGAAGGTATCTATCAGCACGATGCTGTTGTTTACGACGATACCTGCCAAAGCAATGATCCCTACGCCGCTCAAGATCGCACTAAATGGCGAATTCGTAATTACCAAACCGAGAAACACACCGGCAGTCGATAGAACAATCGCAAATATCGTCACGAACGATTGGTAGATGCTGTTGTACTGCGTTACCAGCAAGACGAACATCAAGAGTAACGCAAACGAAAACGCCTTCGCCACGAAGTCAATCGACTCGGCCTGGTCTTCTGCTGTGCCTCGGAAGCGTATGTCAACCGAAGAATCAAATGACTGTTCGTCAAGCCATGCCTGGATTTCGCTTATTTTTGCATCCGCTAGTACGCCGGGGACCACGTCCGCTTGTATGACGTGAATGTCACGCTGGTCGCGGCGCTGAATCGCATCTTGACGCTTTACCGCTCGCCGTGTCACGAAGTTTGAAATAGGCACTAAACCCTCATTCGTCGCGATCTGTAATTCATCAAGTTGATCAATACTGCGACTTGAGGCCGAAAATCGAAGGCGTATGTCGAGAGCCTCGTCGGCGTCGTTTGGACGGTATTCGCCTAGCTTCGCACCGTCGGTGATCAGTTGTGCAGCGAGTCCGACCGTGGTTACATCAACCCCAAACAAGGCGGCTTTTGCGCGGTCCACGTCCAATTGCCATTCGAAACCAGGGAGTGGGAGCGTGTCTTCGAGATTCCTTAAGCCATTAACGTCATTAACAAGGTATTCCCGTACGGTTTCAACGATCGGCGCGAGTTTTTCACGCTCCCGAGCCGAAAATTGAATGAAGATAGGTTTACCTGCGAGAAGCTGACCTTCAAATGGCTTTAGATCCACGATGATGCCGCCTATATCGGCAGCTTTCGCACGAATCTCGTCACCAATTTCAATGCCATTTCGTGTGCGTTGGTTCGCTTCGTGAAGCTCTACCCATATGGTTCCGATGACGTCCGCAGCGGAACCGCCACGATAGGTCTGACGCTGACCTTCTCCGCGTTCGAAGCCGCTACTAATGAACGTACTTAACTCTTTCACGCCATCAGTTTCGACGATAGCCCGTTCGACCTCTCTGACGAGAGCGTGTGCTTCCTCGATGTTCAAGTTCCCTCTTGCACGCACAAAAGCCTGCGAGTACACGGGGTCGTTCTCATTGAAGAATATGACCCCGAGATCTCTGACGTTGTAGAGAGAAAAGATTCCGTAAACTACGAGTACGGTAGCGACCAGCGTGAAGAATGTATGGCGCGCTGCAGACGAAATTAACTTCGCGTACCATTGAGAAAATCCCGTTAGCTGATTAACGTCGCGATCCCACGGACTTGCTGTTCGCGATTTCACCTCGCGTTCAACGATGTGTTTTGAAAGTGTGGCACCGAGGCTCGGGACGAAAATCAACGTATAGACGAGAGATCCGATTAATACGGCGAGCACTGTAAGTGGTAAATAACGCATGTATTCGCCGGGAACGCCAGGCCAGAATAACAACGGTAGGAACGCAGCTAGGGTAGTCGCGGTCGACGCGGTAACAGGCGCGAACATGCGCCGAGCGGCTTCCGAATAACCGCGTTCGCCAGAAGCGCCTGCCTCCATTCGACGTTCCGCATCCTCAGTTACGATGATGGCGCCATCGATCAACATACCGAGCGCCATCAGCATCCCGAACATCACCATGAAGTTGAACGAGTGACCAAACAACCACAAAAAGACAAGCGCAAACAGGAACGAGACGGGTATCGAAAACGCCACGATGACACTACTGCGCAGACCGATTGACGGCAGCACAACAGCGAGTACTAGGAATAGTGCGGTAACGATATTCCCTTCTAACTCAGTTACCTGCTGCATGTCGAACGCCGAAGCATCGCGCGTGATGAACAGCTCGATGTTCTCAGGCATGGTGGGTTGGAGATCGTCAATTACTTCGCGTATCGCTCTCGTCGTGTCGATTGAATTAGCACCTACCTGTCGATACGGGAACAGCGAAACGGCCTGTTTGCCGTTTGCACGAACGTAGTGGGTCCGATCTTTGAACGTACGTCGAACTGTTGCGACATCACCTAGCGTGACTACGGTTTCGCCGTCGGTAAAGAGTGGTAGATCGACGAGATCGCCGGCTTCCTCGACGACGCTGGGGATTTTGAGTGCAATGCTGCCTTTACCGGAATCCAAAGAACCCGCCGGTATCAGTTGATTGTTGCGTGTGAGCGCGACGATCAATTGCTCTACCGTAATCCCATTCGCGAGTAAGCGAGCAGGTTCAACTGTGATTTCGAGCACTTCGTCTCGATGACCTTGGATCACCACCGAACGAATGCCAGGTATGGTCTCGATACGGTCGCGAAGAGCTCGTGCCGTATCAAGTACAAGTCGCTCTGACGCTTTTTCACTGACCAAGTTAATTTGAACGATTGGGAAATCGGTGCTTGCTGTCTCGGTGACAACCGGTTCCTCAGCCGTAATCGGTAGTTCTGGTTTGGCGCGATCGACTGCTTCGCGTACGTCAGCCATTGCGACATCGATATCCATCGACGCGTCGAATTCGACGGATATGAAAGCCATATGCTCAGCCCCCGTCCCCGTAATCTCTTTGACGTTGTCGAGTGCCTTCAGTTCAAGCTCGATGGGTCGTATGAGTAACCGCGTTGCATCTTCCGGCGAAATGCCTTCATGTACGACGGTGATCACGAAGTAGGGTATTTCTACGCGTGGTTCGCTCTCGGTAGGGATCGACAAGCGTGCCACTACACCGAATATCACGATGCCGACCATGATCAAAATCATGGAGCGTTTCCGCCCCATTGCGATCTCAATGAGTTTGTCTTTCATTTATGCGCGGTTTACCAGAGCAATTTGAATACGTGAGCTCACTGAGATCATCCGGAAACCCACTGAACATCAACACGCTGACCGGGTGAAACAAGATCTTGCCCCACTGTGATGATGACAACCTCCATCGGCAAACCGCCCACCCAAGTCCCGTCGCCGTCCTCGGTAACAATGTCTACCTCATGAAATTCGACCACGGAGTTATTGACTGTGTGGATTCCAAGCGTACCAGTGTCGCCTAGCACTAACAATGCGGACGACACCTGATGTGCTAAGTGGGTCTTCAATGGCAATCCGACCTCCGCAGTCACGCCGGACCTGATTTCGTACTGCTTATTCGGCAATGCAATCTCGACTCGGAACGTGCGAGAGCTGCTAGCAGCCTGTTTTCCAACGAATGAAACTTCGCCAGTTGCGCTACGCCCGGTCGCAAGTGATGCGTTAACAACGGTTCCTAGGGCGATTTGATCTACAAACTGTTCAGGAACGTGAACAACAGCATAAATGGGGTCGAGATCAAGGATGGTCGCACATGGAGAACCTGGGACAAAAAAATCGCCGACCGTGGCGTGAACACGTTCGACGAAACCGGAGACCGGTGCACGAACGACCGTATTGGCAAGTGCTTCTTCGGCTAACACCAATGCATGCTGCATCGCACTGAGGTTTGCTTTCGCCGCGACTACCTCGGATTCACGTTGATAGTCGTTCTCGCGTAGCCTTAGCGCTCCTTCGTGTTCAAGTCGCGCTAGTGTCACGGCGTCATTTGCCGCCGTCACTCGTGCATCGCGGTCATTGACTTCAACCGTGCAGATTGGATCGCCTCTGTTAACCGTTGCGCCGTCGTCGACATTGCGCTTAACGACTTGACCGGTCGTTTCCGATTGCACAGACGCAACGTACTTAACTTCGGTCCTGCCATTGAGTGCCAATACTCGCGCTTTTTCCGCCGCAACACTGCGCCGTGCACGCACTTTGACTGGCGCTCGGGCGTTCGCTCGTTCGTCGGCTGCGTCGTTCAGCTGAGCGAGACTGGGCTGAATTTGCGTTTCGTCGGCAGCTAGCACGCCGGATAGTAGCCAGATCAAAGCCAGACCAAACACGGTTGCAGTGGCTGTCGCTCGCCATGCTAAGTCAGACGAAAGGTTAAACATACCGAGTCTCACGGGATCTCCTACTCGAACTATACATAGTTTCTAAATGTTCATGCCATAGTACAAGGGTCTTTCCTGAGCTTCGAACGTCGAGACAGTCGTGAAGATAACGTTCTACAGAAATGTGAATGAAATAACAGGTCTGAATAGACTCAGTCGTTCAATCGTTAATTAACTATCGCGAATGGTTTTAGTAATCCAATGAACGGGTGAGGTTTCCTCGGTTAATGCAAGCGCAATGCAGGTAAATTTCAGCATGACACAAATTTCGTTAAGAATGTACTCGAGATCAAGCTAATCATGTCGTTGTACGCCGAGTTGAATCAAGTTGCTGAAGTCGCTGAAGGGACTAAGCGCACGTTTTAACCGATCGTGATTCTTGCCTAACGGAGAGAAATCAGCCATCAAAGCAGTGCTTTTCGGTTCGTGCGCATACGCTACAAAGGCGAAAAGCACGTCACAGTAACCTCGTTTCTATCGCTTTCGCAAATGTCGCCAGACTTTGGTCAGCTACCATAGCAATTTAGAGGGTCCTAGGTATCTCACTTTGGCGCTGCTAAAATCCATTTGCGTTAGTTAGTTTTAGTCGGTCGTCTCTGACCTTTTTGTCATTTGAGTACGACCAGTTTCGAGTGAGGCAAATGTCGCGCGATTTCAAATTCTTAAGTATGTCTCGTCGAATGCGCAGTGCGTATAAGAAGTGGTCGGTTGACAACCGACTCGCGAGTCTTGAAAGCGAGATCGATGGACGCTCAAGTGACGTAAACGCTGATGTGTCCTACGATCACTCCGAGATCGTCAACATCTATTACGACTTGTGCCATGAACTCATGGAATACGGTTGGGGGGATTGCCTTCATTTCGCTCCGTTGAGAAAAGATGAGACATTGGAAGATGCGGTCATACGTCACGAACGTCTAATGATTAAGAAGCTTGAGTTGAGAGACTCCATGAAAGTGATCGATGTTGGTTGTGGTGTGGGTGGACCCATGCGCCGTGTGGCGCGTGAAACCAACGCCAAGGTTTATTGCATTAATAACAATGAGTACCAACTATCTCAAGCGAAGTTGAAGAACGTAGATGCTGGACTAGACCATCTCGCGGAATACGTGAAATGTGATTTCATGAACATGAGAACACTGGATGAGAATACGTTTGACGCAGGATATGCGATCGAGTCCACGTGTCACGCACAAGACAAGCGACGTGCATTTGCCGAGATTTTTCGCGTGTTAAAGCCTGGCGCTCGTTTATGGGGTCAGGAAATGTGCTTAACTAATTCTTTCGACCCTGCTAACGCTCGTCATGAGTGGCTGAAGCAGGAATTGATGCGCGGGATTGCGCTTCACGATATCGCGACATTTAGTGACGTGAATGACGCACTTGAGGCGGTCGGCTTCGAAGTCCTAGAGGCAAATGATCTTGCCGATACAGAAGACCCCAGTACACGGTGGTATGGGCCAATGGAGAGTCGATACGGCTCGATAGGGAATTTCTTCCGCCGAACGCCGATGGGTCGCGCAGCGATTTTGTGGGTTGTGCGTCTTTCTGAATTGATAGCGTTGTTCCCACGTGATTCTCATAGAGTATTGCGCTTTATGGATCGGACAGCTGACGCATACGTAAATGGTGGAAAGGAAGGTGTATTTACAACGCTGTATTGCTTTGTAGCGCGTAAGCCAAGCTAGCGAGCAAGGATTTTCGGCTTCTAGATATGACACTAAGGACCCGGTAAGTAATGGCAATTCCTTCTCGAGTCAATCTCGATTTATGAGTAGCGCGGCGACGCTTGATTGCCACGAATTTGGATTAGCTAATTCGCGGAAGCGCACTGAGCTTGGTAACGATTTGCCGAGCTTCAAATTCGCCGGAAGTTGATGTATACTCGGTATACGAAAAACCGAGATTTCGCGATGTCGTTCAGAGTCGCGGGGTGTCTTTTAAGCTGTCTAAGCATCAGCTTATTCATCGTGTCCTGCGGAGGTGGAGGCTCGTCAACGAGCGTCTCGCCACCTGCGCCGATTACGCCTACGGGACCACCTGCGCCACCTCCTCCGCCACCCGGTCCAACTAACGCCGAATTAGAAGCAGCATCTGCGTTTGCTAGTAGAGCGACGTTTGGGATGCCGTACGAAGGCATTGTCACCATTGCCGAAACCGGACATGAGGCGTGGTTGGATGAGCAACTGGAGTTAGAACCCACATCCCATCTTGAATTTGCGGATGAGTTGGTTCGGAGACGCGACGCAGGGGAATTCAAGCCTGCTGATGACGGTATCTTGCTGACGATCACGTTTTGGCGGGGTACATGGTGGAATCGTGCCATGACCGCGCCGGATCAGGTTCAACAACGAGTCGCCTATGCATTAAGTCAGATATTTGTAGTTTCCGACATCGATATTTTGCGCGACAATCCTCCTGCGCTCACGAGCTATATGGATGTGTTGCTTGAGGGTTCAACCGGAAACTTCCGAGATTTATTACTCGACGTGGCTTTACATCCGGCCATGGGTATTTATCTAAGTCACGTAAATAACCGCAAAGCCGATCCCGAAAACAACATATTTCCAGACGAAAACTTCGCGCGTGAAGTGATGCAGTTGTTCAGTATTGGGCTTTTTGAGCTAAATGACGACGCCACCCATAAGCGTGACGCTGACGGTAATCTGATTCCGACCTATGACAGTGAGGACATTCGCGAATACGCCAAGATCTTCACCGGGTTGTCCTATAGTGGTCCAAATGCTTGGTTTGGTAGATGGCGTCCGTATTTTCGTGAACCGATGCAGATGTTTGAGAACCAGCATTCACCTGGTCCGAAGCACTTGTTAGAAGGAGTGGTGGTTCCTGATGGTCAATCAGGTATGGAAGACATCGAGATGGCCATCGACAGCTTGTTTAACCATCCTAATGTTGGGCCATTCATCGGCCGCCAACTCATCCAGCGTATGACGACTTCGAACCCTTCGCCAGCGTACATCCAACGGGTTACTAACGCTTTCAATGGTGTAACTTCCGGTGTTCGAGGCGACATGAAGGCCGTGATTAAGGCTATTCTGCTCGATCCTGAAGTCACAAACCCGTCGATTCCGCGGACTGCCGGAAAGATGCGTGAGCCGGTCCTACGGCTGACGGCGTTAGCGCGTCAGTTCAATGCCGAGTGTGAGGACGGCTTGTTCTACAACAACGGCTATACGATGAACTATCACGGGCAACAGCATCCGTTGAATGCCCCGAGTGTGTTCAACTTCTATTCGCCGTTTCATTCGCCGGCTGGTGCACTAGCCGAGAACAATCTCGTTGCGCCGGAATTGCAGATCACGACGGCGACCACGGTGATCAACATGGTCAATCTGATGGATTTGGGACTGTTTCATGATGCGAGGCTATTCTCGCCTAGTGAACCGTTCAAACCGACTCAGATCAATATCGACGATTACGTGGAACTCGCAGACGATGTTGACGCGTTGATTGACCGTCTGGACCTCGTGATGACGGCTGGTCGTCTCGATGATGCAACACGGCTGCGAATCAAGTTGGGTATTGAGAGCGTAGGCGACAACGATCTAGATCGCGCACGCCATGCGATTTACTTGTTCGCGATGTCGCCGAACTATGTAGTGGAGGGTTAGCTGTGGCAACGCGTAGAACCTTTCTGACACATTCGTGTGGACTTGGAGTGGCTGCCGCGACGTCCACGAGCACGATGCTCTCACTCGGGTTCGCCCGGCAAGCGGCGGCACACCATCATGGGGGTGACTACAAGGCACTGGTTTGCATCATGTTGGCGGGTGGTAATGACTCTTTCAACATGCTGGTGCCACACGATCAAGATCAGTATGACGAGTACCGCAATTTCCGAACTGATCTTGCGTTACCGCGAGAGGACCTACTGCCGCTTCCAGAAAACAAAGAAGGGCGCACGTATGGGTTGCACCCGGGTATGGCGGATATTGAGCAACTCTATCGCGAAGGTGAGGTCGCGGTCGTTAACAATGTCGGTACATTGCTTGAGCCCATCGATCCCGCAGCCCTACAGGAAGGGCGAGCCCGGGTTCCGATTGGGCTCTATTCGCACTCGGATCAGCAGATGCAATGGCAGACTGCTGTCAGCTACAGTCGTAGCGCAACCCAAGGGTGGGCGGGACGCGTCGCCGACCTGCAGGGGCCTGAGTTAGCGAATGGCATTTCGATGAACATATCGCTCAACGGGACTAACGTGTTCCAGAGCGGCGAACGCGCTGTACCGTACAACATCCACCCGACTGGCGACGGCGCACAGACCATTTGGTCATATGCGGATGACGGCGGCTACAGTGGTAAGCGTAAGCAGATGATCGACGACGTGTTTAGCGTGGAGCACGATAACTTGCTCCGCAACGAGTACGCTGTCAGAATGCGAAAAGCAATCAATAACGCGAAGACTTTTGTCGAGGCGATTCGTCAAGCGCCAGAACTTCAAACTATCTTCATCGATCAACGACTCTCAACCGCGATGCGCCAGATCGTTCGTGTGATCTCGGTGCGCGAACTTCTGGGTGCGACTCGTCAGACGTTTTTTGTTCAGATCGGTGGCTGGGACCATCATGATGAGGTGCTGAACAATCAAGCGCGCATGTTCCCATACGTTAGTTACGCGATGAGCCGTTTCCGCGATGCACTTCGCGAAATTGGGGTGTACGATAAAGTAACGACCTTCACCATTTCTGACTTTGGTCGTACGTTGACATCGAATGGCAAAGGTTCTGATCATGGTTGGGGTGGGCATCACCTAGTAATGGGAGGTGCGGTTAATGGCGGCACGATGTATGGCACGTATCCGACGCTCCACCAAAACCACCCGATGGATACAGGACGTGGCGTATTCATGCCAACCACGAGCACCGAGGAGTATTTCGCGGAACTAGCCTTGTGGTTCGGCGTTGCGCCAAGTGATTTGGATCGAGTACTCCCGAACGTGCGAAACTTCTATTCGCCGAGTTCTACAGAGTCACCGTTGGGCTACATGATCAGCTAGGTGTCTTAGTTTCACGCGACGGGGTTCGGAAAACATCTTTTTAATTAGCCTAGTTCATTCGACACGGTGTTCGTGTTTAGGCAGCCGTTAGGACATAACGATCACTCAGATTACACAACCAGATCAGTTCATCGTCAAACCGGATGAGCGTTTTTCGTTAAGCAAGCGACCGACTCGGCAACTTGGCTTTACGCATAATAAACCTGATGCACAGAAGAAACTAAAGGAGTGCGTGACTCGATTCGCTGAGCTTCAACACCGACTCTTTGCTGAGAGTTCGCGTTCATTACTGCTGATCTTTCAGGGCATGGATGCCTCTGGGAAGGACAGCACGATCCGACACGTGACGACCGGCTTAAATCCAGCAGGTGTTCATGTTCATGCGTACGGCGTACCGACGCAGGAAGATTTAGAACAGTCCTACTTCCAGCGTCATTGGCGTGACCTCCCTTCACAAGGTCGCATTGGCGTTCATAACCGATCTCATTACGAAGAGGTTGTTGTCACTCGCGTTCACCCGACACTTTTAAAGTTGCGTGGATTCGAGGTTTCGGCTGCCAACGAGTCGTTCTGGCAGGACCGGTTTGAAGATATCCGGAGCTTCGAACGGCACTTAACGCGACAAGGGCACACAGCGATACTCAAGTTTTTTCTGCATGTATCAAAAAAAGAGCAACTCAAGCGACTGGTTGAACGACTCGATGATCCCGAAAAGAACTGGAAATTCGAGATTAGCGATGTTCGTGAACGACTGCATTGGGATGACTACCAAATTGCGTATGAGAAAGCGATTGCGGCAACATCAACGAGTGATGCGCCGTGGTTCGTGATTCCGGCTGATCAGAAACGATTCGCCCGTTTAGCGATAGCTGAGATTGTTGTCAATCGACTGACCGAGATGGACCCGCATTTTCCTGATGCTGAGGTTGACCTGGAGAAAGCAAAAAGTGCGTTGCTACGCACATGAGGTCGCTTAAAAAAGGTCAACGAGTCAACCGGAAAATCTTAGAATTCCGCGCTCGCAGTTCGTCCGACCCATGTGCGTAAGTGCATATTACGCCGCCATAGCTCAGCCGGTAGAGCAGCTCACTTGTAATGAGAAGGTCCAGGGTTCAATTCCTTGTGGCGGCACCATATTCGTTCTAGGATTACGTGCTTTGAGATGGGAACGTTTGACATCGAGGGGTCGGATAACGAAAATGTCCCGCCTACATTTGCACGTGCAGGAGGGGTTCCCGAGCGGCCAAAGGGACCAGACTGTAAATCTGACGGCTCAGCCTTCGTAGGTTCGAATCCTACCCCCTCCACCAATCAAGATCGTGGGCTTGTTAGGTTGAGCCGGACGTGGCGGGTATTGTTCAGTGGCAGAACCTCAGCCTTCCAAGCTGATGGCGCGGGTTCGATTCCCGCTACCCGCACCAGTATGCGAGTGGTGGGTCATGTCACAGAACGTAACAGGGCTCACATAGCTCAGGCGGTAGAGCACTTCCTTGGTAAGGAAGAGGTCATCGGTTCAAATCCGATTGTGAGCACCATCCGCCTTGAAAACGCTGCTCAAATCAGCGCCGGGAAACTGGTGCGCATTGAAAGCTCGCCGATGGCACATGATGGAACAATTTAGCAAATGAGAGTGAAGGCCAGTAGCTCAGTTGGCAGAGCGAGGGTCTCCAAAACCCTAGGTCGGGGGTTCGAGACCCTCCTGGCCTGCCAACTCTCAACTCAACTGAACCGCGACTGAAAGAAAAAGTGGCAACAACAAAAACCACAGACAGAACCGAGGGCTTTGATTTACTCGACCGCGTTAAGTGGTTGGGTGTTTTCGCATTGCTCATCGCCGGTGTTGTCGGAAATTGGTATTTCGGCGAAACATCATTGCTGTTGCGCGCGCTTGTGTTGGTTGGACTCGCGCTTTTAGCTGCTTATCTGCTATACCTAACAAAGCGCGGTAAGCAACTATGGGAACTAGCGAATGCATCTCGCGCAGAGATACGACGCGTCGTTTGGCCCACCCGTGAGGTCACGCTACAGACGACATTAATTGTGATCGCATTGATCTTGGTCGTGTCACTGATCCTGTGGGGATTGGATTCGGCACTGTCATGGGGAGTGAAACAAGCCATTGGATAAAGAACCGATAACGACAAGTGACTCGGCCGACACGACGAATCAAACGGTTGATCGAGTTGCGGCTGACGAGGCAATTACCACGAGTGACGACACCACGGCCTCTGAGCTTGAAGCAGATTCCGCCGAAGTGCGTGTGGTGGCGGAACCGCAATTCGATCGTGCGGTATTAGACGACCCTAACAAGAAGTGGTACGTTGTTAGCGCGCAAGCCGGTCAGGAAAAACGCGCGGCTGCTACGCTTGAAGAGCGTGTGAAATACTCGGAATTGAGCGACAAATTCGGTGCGATTTTGGTGCCGAGCGAAGAGGTCGTCGAGCTGCGAGGAGGCAAGCGACGACGCAGCGAACGCCGTTTTTATCCAGGTTACATCTTCATCAATATGGAGATGGATGAAACGACCTGGGAGTTAGTTACAAAAACTACGCGCATTTCTGGATTCGTTGGCGGTACAATTGCCAAGCCCACACCGCTCCCAAAAGCTGAAATTCAGCTTATTTTGGATCGGATCGATCAAGGCGGAGAAAAGGTCACGCCCAAGACCGTTTTTGAGCCAGGCGAACTCATTCGCATCATCGACGGGCCGTTTAATGAATTCAGCGGGACCGTCGAGGAAGTTAACTACAAGAAACAGCAACTGGTGGTTGCTGTCACCATTTTTGGCAGGTCCACGCCTGTCGAACTGGATTTTTCCCAAGTCGAGAAAGGTTGATAACCGGGTTATCAACACAGATCGGTTCATCCACTTAGAACGCTTGACCACATATGGCTAAACAGATTGACTCTTACCTGAAGATGCAGGTACCGGCTGGTCAGGCTAATCCTGCGCCCCCGGTAGGTCCTGCATTGGGTCAAGCCGGACTGAACATTATGGAATTCTGCAAAGCGTTTAACGCGCAGACTCAAGGCATGGAACCGGGAGTTCCCGTTCCTACCGTGATCACCATATATGTGGATCGCAGTTTCTCATTCGTCACGAAATCGCCGCCAGCTGCTTATCTCATCAAGCGCGCCGCAAACGTTGAAAAAGGTAGCGGTACACCGAACACGGAGAAAGTGGGAACGGTATCTCGAGCTCAGCTAGAAGAAATTGCGAAGACCAAGGATGCAGAGTTGACTGCAGCGGACATGGATGCTGCGGTGAAGACTCTGGCTGGCACCGCCCGTAGCTCAGGGATTGAAGTGGAAGGTCTCTAATGGGTAAACGACAAACGAAGCGCAAACAAGCTGCACAAGAACGTTTAGAAGTCGGCAAGGTCTACGCGATCGACGAAGCCGTAAAGATTCTTTGTGAGTTGCCTACCGGTAAGTTCAAAGAGTCGGTTGATCTAGCCGTGAACCTCGGTGTGGACCCTCGCCAAGCAGATCAGAATGTGCGAGGCGCGATCGTCCTACCCCACGGTACGGGCAAAGACGTCCGAGTCGCGGTCTTCGCCCAAGGTGCGAACGCAGATGCTGCAAAAGAAGCAGGCGCGGATGTCGTCGGGCTTGACGATCTTGCAGAACAGGTTAAAGCGGGAAACTTCGATTTCGATGTAGTGATTGCCGCACCTGATTGCATGCGTGTCGTCGGCTCGCTAGGCAGGATTTTGGGGCCTCGTGGCTTGATGCCGAATCCCAAAAGCGGCACCGTTACGCAAGATGTTGCTGACGCCGTGAAGAATGCCAAATCGGGTCAAGTGCAGTATCGCGCTGATCGGACGGGCATCATCCACGGTTCAATCGGTCAAGTTGGTCAGAACGAGATCCAAATTAAGGAGAACGTGGAAGCGTTGATAGCGGAATTACGTAAATCTAAGCCGCCGTCAGCCAAAGGAACCTACATCAAGAAGGTCACGATTTCCACAACCATGGGACCTGGCATTTCCGTGGAAGAATCAAGTATTGGAGCGGCGTAACGATGCCCCTTAGTCTTGCAGGCAAAGAAGCCATCGTCACGGAAGCGCACGAGGTCGCGCAAGCGGCTACAGCTACCGTGGTCGCTGATTATCGCGGCATGACGGTTGCTGAGCTCACGGAACTACGCAAGCAAGCACGAGCTTCTGGCGTGAAAGTGACCGTGATTCGTAACACACTTGCGAAACGTGCGTTTGAAGGGACCGACTACGCATGCCTCGACGAAGTGTTGCGCGGTCCGACGATGTTTGGTTTCAGTTATGAAGATCCTGGCGCGAGTGCGCGCCTGTTTCGTGATTACGGTCGGGAATGTCCAGCACTAGAGGTTAAAGCACTTTCGCTCAATGGCGAGTTATATGGTGCAGAGGACCTCGCGAAAGTAGCCTCGTTGCCAACCAAGGAAGAAGCGCTTGCGCAACTGTTGTCTGTTATGAAAGCGCCGGTCACAAAGCTGGCACAGACCTTACAAGCCGTTCCCTCAAAGCTAGTTCGTACTTTGGTCGCACTTAAGGACCAGAAGAGCACGGACGAGTCGTAACCACCCATCCCATCAACTCATCTCATTTGGAGTAAGCAGTGAGTCTTTCCAACGAAGAAATCATTGATGCTATAGCAGAAAAATCTGTTATGGAAATCGTCGAGCTTGTCGAAGCGATGGAAGAAAAGTTTGGCGTACAAGCCGCCGCCGCAGTCGCCGTCGCAGCCCCGGCCGCCGGTGCTGGCGATGCTGGTGGCGCTGAAGCCGAAGAAGAGAAATCAACCTTTGATATCGAGCTGGCCAGCTTCGGTGACAACAAGATTAAGGTCATCAAAGCCGTCCGCGAGTTGACTGGTCTTGGTCTCAAGGAAGCCAAAGCGCTTGTCGAATCCGCTCCCGCGAACGTTCGAGAGGGCGTAGCGAAGGAAGAAGCCGAAGAAGTCAAAGCTACTTTGGAGGCCGAGGGCGCAACGGTCGAGCTTAAGTAACTCGCGGCTCAATCTCCCACGCTTTTTCAATTCAAATCCTCTTACGTGCGACTGACGTCGTGCGCGCATGCGCACGTCTTGTCATTGCACGTCGTCAACACGGAGCGATGAATGCCTTATAGCTTCACAGAAAAGAAACGGATTCGTAAGGACTTCGGTCGGTTAGCAGAACCGTTGGAGTTCCCCAACCTGCTGGCGATTCAAACGGAGTCATACAGCAAATTCCTACAGGCTGACGCCCCACAAATGGAACGGGTGGATGTCGGCCTGGAAGCCGCCTTTAATTCGGTTTTCCCGATCAATGCAATCAATCAGGCTGCGTCGCTGCACTATGTGGGGTACGAGCTTGAAGAACCAGTATTTGACGTGAAAGAATGCGTCGTCCGAGGCGTGACCTACTGTGCGCCTCTTCACGTGACGTTGCAGCTCGTGTTTTGGGACAACAGCAAGGACCCAACGAGTCCGGACCCACGCAAGGTCATCGAGCAGACGGTTTACCTAGGCAACGTACCGTTGATGACGGATACGGGTACGTTCGTCATAAACGGGATCGAGCGTGTTGTGGTATCGCAGATCCACCGAAGCCCTGGTGTGATTTTTATTGACGACGGCGGAAAAGTGCATTCGTCAGGAAGAAAACTCTATTCTGCTCGCGTGATACCGGCGCGTGGGGTATGGGTCGATTTCGAATTTGGTATGGAACCGCGCGAAACGACCGAATTGATCTATGTACGGATCGATCGAAAGAAGAAGATCCATATCACGCATTTGCTGCGTGCCATGGAATTCAGCGATGAAGATATTCTGAACATCTTCTATGACGTCAATACGTACAAAATCCAAAAGAACGGCAAGATCATCCTCGACCTGTATCCAGAGCGTTTGTTAGGCGAAACCTCGAGCATCGAAATCAAGGACTCGGATGGCAACGTTCTCGTCAACGAAGGCGATCGTATATCTGAACGTCACGTCAAACGAATGCTGGACGCAAAGTTAACGCGACTTGAAGTGCCACGTCGCTACCTTGTAGATCAGGTTACT
Organism: Pseudomonadales bacterium; assembly: GCA_022822135.1. GTDB lineage: Bacteria > Pseudomonadota > Gammaproteobacteria > Pseudomonadales > Azotimanducaceae > Bin55. The sequence goes on along the minus strand of JAJECH010000018.1, from coordinate 218,657 downwards.
GCAACTAGTTACATGGACGCTTCGACGGGCGAAGCGTTTTTGCACTGCAACCATGTACTCACCGAGAAAGATGTTGATGCATTGATTGAGGCGGGCGTTGATGTATTGGATACGTTGCATGTGAATGAGCTAAACAAAGGCTCATATATCGCGGATACGATCCGACGCGAACCAGACCATGAGCGTAACAACGGGCGAATTCGTTCACTCGTTGAGATCTACAACGTCATGCGTCCAGGTGAACCCGTCAGTGCGGAGTCGGCGACCCAACTGTTCATGAATTCCTTCTTCAATTCCGAACGTTATGACCTATCGCCTGTGGGGCGAATGAAGATCAATCGCCAATTGGAATGGCGTAACCATGAGTGTTTGATCGGTCAAGTGCTCAACGAAAGCATCAAAGACCCGCAGACACGTCGCGTTCTATTTAAGAAGGGGACGGAAATCGATTTGGCCGTTGCGGAACGGTTGGTCGCGGACGGGGTCACGACGGTTCGAGTTGCAACACCCGAATTTGCCGATCACTATTACCACGGTCTCGTCCTTGCGGCCGATTTGCTTGATCAGAAAGGTAAGGCACTGTTTCCGAAAGGACGCTTTGTCGGTACTGAAGAAATTGACGAGCTCCACGAGCAAGGTATTGATGAAATCGAGATACAAGTACCAAATCCAAATTCGCGCGTGCTGTCTCACGCTGATTTGGTGCAGGTCCTTCGCAAACTCGTCGAAACACGAGACGGTCAACGAGAGACAGATGACGTCGACAATCTGAGCAACCGACGTGTAAGGTCAGTTGGTGAGACAGCGGAAACTGCGTTTCGATCTGGTCTCATGCGTGTGCAACGTGTCGTGCGTGATCGCCTGGCGATTGCGGAGACTGACGGTCTTATGCCTCAGGACATGATTAACGCCAAACCTATTGCGGCGGCGATCAATGAGTTCTTCGGTTCCTATGAACTTTCACAGTACATGGAACACAACAACCCTCTGTCGGAAGTTACGCATAAACGTAAGATCTCGGCTCTGGGTCCGGGCGGTCTTAATCGAGAAAACGCAGGGTTCGAAGTACGCGATGTTCACCCAACGCACTACGGCCGTGTGTGCCCGATCGAGACCCCGGAAGGTGGCAATATTGGCTTGATCAACAGCCTAGCGACCTATGCGAAGATCAATGAATATGGCTTCATTGAAACCCCGTATCGTGAGGTTCGCAACGGTAAGGTCACGAATAAAGTGGCATATCTATCGTCGATCGCGGAAGAGCAGTTCTACATCGCGCAAGCAAATGCGCTGTTAAACGACGATAACGAGCTGACGGAACTTCGAGTTAATTGCCGTTACCGCGGGGAGTTTTTGCAGACAACGCCGGAAAACATCCAATATATGGACGTGTCACCGAAACAAATCGTTTCGATCACGTCGGCGTTGATCCCATTCCTCGAACACGTTGAAGCTAATCGCGGATTGATGGGTTCAAACCAACAGCGCCAAGCGGTTCCAAACATCAAGCCAGAAGCGCCATTGGTTGGCACAGGTATGGAACGTGTGATTGCCCGCGACTCCGGTGTTTGCGTGATCGCAAAGCGTGACGGCGTCGTCGAGATGGTGGACGGTACGCGTATTGTGGTACGTGCAACAGCACGATCGAAAGACGTCATCGAAGATGATGTTGATATCTACGCGCTCCAGAAGTTCACGCGCTCGAACAACAGCACGTGCATTAACCAAAAACCAACGGTGAAGTTGCATGACCGAGTGAAAGCGGGTGACATTTTGGCGGATGGTCCTGCGGTGGACTTGGGCGAACTTGCACTAGGTCACAACATTCGTGTCGCGTTCATGCCGTGGAATGGTTACAACTACGAAGACTCGATTCTTGTATCTGAGCGAGTGGTCGAAGACGATCTCTTTACGACGATCCACATTCAGAAATTCGACTGCACCGCCCGTGAAACCAAAATGGGTCCGGAGGAGATCACTGCTGATATCCCAGGCATTGGTGAATCTCCACTCACAAAATTGGACGGAAACGGCATCGTCACGATTGGCGCGGAAGTCAAAGGCGATGACATCCTAGTTGGCAAGGTCACGCCCAAAGGTGAGACACAGCTGACTCCCGAAGAAAAGCTGCTTCGTGCGATCTTTGGAGAAAAAGCATCCGACGTCAAAGACACATCGTTACGACTACCGAAAGGTGTCAGCGGTACGGTGGTTGATGTACAGGTTTTCACGCGTGAGGACGTAGAGAAGGACGACCGTGCGAAAGCGATTCGCGATGAAGAACTGAGCAGCTTTAAGAAAGACCTGGCGGACCAGTTTGAGATCGTCAAAAATGCGAAGTATGACCGCTTGGCGACGATGCTCAAGGGTCTAAAAGCTACCGTCGCACCGGGTCTCAGTAAAGGAGAGGCGATAACAACCGCTTACCTGAATGAACTTGATCAAGATGCGTGGCTAGGCATTCGAACGGCGGACGATGACATCAATAAGGTGCTCGATCGCGTGTCTTCGGACTTAGATGATTTAGCGACCAAGCACGAACGGGAAATCAAGGACAAGCGGAAGAAACTTGAGCGGGGCGACGATCTGCGACCGAGTGTGCTCAAGGAAGTTCACGTGTACATCGCCACCAAGCGTCGCATCCAAGCTGGCGACAAGATGGCAGGCAGGCATGGCAACAAAGGCGTTATCTCTGTGATCATGCCAGTTGAAGACATGCCATTTGATGAGCACGGCGAACCGGTGGACATTGTTTTGAACCCATTAGGTGTGCCTTCGCGTATGAACGTGGGGCAGCTACTTGAAGCTCATATCGGATGGGCCGCAAAAGGCATAGGTTTACAGATCGGTCGCATGCTCGATCAGCGCAAAGCTGTTGAGGAAGTACGCACCTATCTAGAAAAAGCGTACAACACCGTCGGTGACAAACCCGTAGATGTAGGTAGTTTGAACGACAAAGAGGTGATTGAGCTTGCAGGAAATCTGCGCAACGGCATTCCGGTTGCAACGCCAGTCTTTGATGGCGCACGTGAATTTGACATTAAAGCGATGTTGGAACTTGCGGGATTGCCGACCTCAGGTCAAACCACTCTCTACGACGGAAGAACTGGCGAAGCATTTGACCGTCCGGTTACGCTCGGTTATTTGTACCTATTGAAACTCAATCATTTGGTTGATGACAAGATGCATGCGCGATCGACAGGTTCGTACAGCATGGTCACGCAACAACCGCTTGGAGGAAAGGCACAGTTCGGCGGTCAACGCTTCGGAGAAATGGAAGTTTGGGCGCTTGAAGCCTACGGTGCTGCCTACGCGTTACAGGAAATGCTGACTGTCAAATCGGACGACGTCGAAGGACGTGGCCGAATGTATCAGGACATTGTGAACGGTAATTACGGTATGAAGCCGAACATTCCAGAATCGTTTAACGTCATTCGGAAGGAAATCCGCTCTTTGGCGTTAGACGTAGATTTCGGTACGGACGTTTAGATAGGAGAAAGTCATGGTTGCAACTACCTTCAATCCAACGGCGCCAGGATTCTCTCGGCCACGAGTTAGCTCGATGTTTGCGCCGCCACCTGGACGTTCGCCGCAAAGTGAAGACGACTTCAACATGCTGCAGATCAGTCTGGCGTCGCCAGAGATGATCCGCAGTTGGTCGCACGGCGAGGTCAAAAAGCCGGAGACGATCAACTACCGAACGCTGAAGCCAGAGCGTGATGGCTTGTTCTGCGCGAAGATCTTTGGACCCATCAAGGATTTCGAGTGCTTGTGCGGTAAATACAAGCGGCAAAAACACAAAGGTGTCGTGTGCGAGAAGTGTGGGGTTGAAGTCACCACAAGCAAGGTCCGACGCGAGCGCATGGGACACATCGAATTAGCGTGCCCGGTCGCCCACATTTGGTTCTTCAAATCAATGCCTTCGCGTATCGCTACGTTGCTTGACATCACGGTAAAGCACTTGGAACGGGTGCTCTATTTCGACTCTTTTATCGTCGTTGAGAGCGACGTCCCTGAAGATGTCAAGATCGGCACTGTTCTTACTCAAGAGGAACTTGAAGCCGCGCAGGATCTGCACGGTGAAGATGCGCTCGAGGTGGAGATGGGAGCGTCTGCAATCGAGCGTATTCTCGAGGATATGGATCTTGAATATGAAGCTGAGTTGCTCCGCGAAGAACTCGATGCTACGCGATCAGAGGCAAAGAGCAAGAAAATCACGAAACGGCTCAAGTTGATCGAGGCGTTTATCAAGACGAACAACAAGCCGAACTGGATGATCTTGCGGACGTTACCGGTGTTACCACCGGAATTGCGTCCGTTGGTACCGCTTGAAGGTGGCCAGTTTGCGACATCTGACTTGAACGATCTCTATCGTCGCGTGATAAATCGCAACAATCGTTTGAATCGACTCATTGAACAGAGTGCACCGGAGATCATCCAGCGCAACGAAAAGCGAATGCTGCAGGAGTCGATCGATGCGTTACTTGACAACGGTCGGCGCGGTCGTGCGGTTGTAGGACGAAACAAGAATCCGCTGAAATCACTTTCGGCCATGATTCAAGGTAAGCAAGGACGATTCCGACAAAACCTACTTGGGAAACGGGTGGACTACTCTGGTCGTTCGGTCATCGTGGTCGGTCCGACGCTCAAGCTGCATCAGTGCGGCTTGCCGAAGAAGATGGCGTTAGAGCTATTCAAGCCTTTCATATTTGGCGAGATCATGCGGCGGAATCCCGCCGAAATGACCATTCGTCAGGCAAAAACGCAAGTTGAGAACGAAACACCGGAAGTGTGGGACATTCTCGACGACGTGATTCGCGAGCATCCGGTATTGCTGAACCGTGCGCCAACGCTGCACCGATTGAGCGTTCAAGCATTTGAACCGGTGCTGATTGAAGGCAAGGCGATTCAATTGCACCCGCTGGTGTGCGTCGCATTCAACGCCGATTTTGACGGCGACCAAATGGCCGTGCATGTTCCGCTGACGCTTGAAGCGCAGTTGGAGTGCCGCGCGTTGATGATGTCAACTAACAACATCCTCTCGCCTGCGAACGGTGAGCCGATCATCGTACCTAACCAAGACGTTGTCTTAGGGTTGTACTACATGACCCTGGAAAAGGTCAACGTCCCGGGCGAAGGTTCGATTTTCCGGGACGTGGCGGAAGTTCAACGCGCATATCAGTCAAAAGTCGTGGATCTTCATGCGAAGATCAAAGTGCGCATCGACGATTACCAAGCTGACGGCACCCCGTATACCCACACAGTCGATACGACGGTTGGTCGTACATTGCTGCGTGACTTACTCCCACCGCCGATGAGTTTCGACTTGGTTAACCAGGTGCTCAACCGTGGTGCGATTTCCAACTTGGTCAACGTCTGTTATCGACGTGTTGGTCTGAAAGAGACCGTCGTGTTCGCTGACCAGTTGATGTATACCGGCTTTCATTATTCCACGATTTCCGGTTGTTCGATTTGCATCGAGGACTTTGTCATACCTGACAGTAAAGCGAAGATCATCGACGAATCGTTGCATGAAGTGCAGACCATCGAGCAGCAAGCGATGGCGATGTTAGTGTCGGAAAACGAACGCTACAACAAGATCGTAGATGCATGGACCGCGGCTGAGACGCAAGTCAAGAAAGACATGATGGACGGTCTCGAAACCATCACGGTTCAAGATCGCGATGGCGAGGACGTTCAGCAACATTCGTTCAACTCCGTGTTCATATATTGTGACTCGTCTGCACGTGGTTCCCCCGAACAGATTCGGCAGGTGGCTGGGATGCGCGGTTGCCTATCGCGTCCTGACGGTACGATCATCGAAACACCGATCATCGCGAATTTCCGTGAAGGTCTCACCGTTAATGAGTACTTCATTTCGACCCACGGCGCTCGTAAAGGCTTGTCCGATACTGCGCTGAAGACTGCGAATGCTGGTTATCTGACCCGTCGACTGGTAGACATTTCCCAAGATTTGGTGATCACGGAGCCTGACTGCGGCACGACCGAAGGTCTGCAAGTCACCGCATTGATCAACAAGAAAGAAGGCGATGTTTCGCTGTCAGTATTTGAACGTGTGCTTGGACGAATGACCTCGCAACCGGTAGTTGATCCGGTCACCGAAAAGGTTGTGATCGAAGCCAATACACTGATTTCAGAAAATCACGAAGAGCTGATTGAGAATATCGACGAGATTTGGGTTCGGTCTCCAATCACGTGTGAAACACGCTATGGGGTGTGCGCAGCTTGCTATGGTCGCGACCTAGCACGGGGACACCTCGTGAACGAGGGCGAATCGGTTGGTGTCATCGCTGCTCAGAGTATCGGTGAACCAGGTACCCAGCTGACGCTGCGAACATTCCACATGGGCGGTGCCGCATCGCGAACATCGGTTGATGACCGCGTCATTGTGAAGAGCGCAGGAACCGTGCGATTACGTGGCGCACGGCTACTATCGCTGGAAGATGGTCAAGCGATCGTAGTATCACGGACAACCGAGATCGTCATTGCGGATGAGCATGGACGCGAACGTGAACGTTATCGGGTTCCCTATGGTGCACGACTTTCGCCATCGGCAGCAAGACAAGAGCATGTTGAAGTTCGTGAAACGGTTGCTGAATGGGACGTTCACAGCCATCCGATCATCAGCGAGAAGAACGGTGTCATCGTATACGAAGACATCGTCGAAGGCTCTAGTGTTGAGCGTGTATTGGATGAGTTGACTGGTATTGAGTCGACAACCGTCATTGAGGAAGCTGATCGCACGGACGTCATTGATGAGGAAACCGGCAAGTTGCGAAAGCTTCGTCCGACGCTCAAGCTATATCGCAAAGGGCGTGCGAAAACCGATACCAACTTGATCAACTCGTTCCGGTTAAGCGACGGCGCATCGATTGACGTGAAAGACGGTGACGAGGTGCATGAAGGTGCGACGGTAGCGACTGTACCCACCACGGCGGTGCGAATGTCGACAGATATCGTCGGCGGTCTGCCACGTGTCGTTGACCTCTTCGAAGCACGTCAGCGTAAAGGTGGGGCGATCCTGGCAGAAGCGTCTGGTGACGTGAGTTTCGGGACCGAGACCATGACGAAACACCGTCTTGTGATTACCAACGAGGATGGCGTCGCACACGAAAAACTGATCCCGAAAACACGTCAGATTGAGGTGTATCCGGGTGAGAAAATTCAACGAGGCGACGTGGTATGCGATGGTGTGTTGGATCCCAAAGACATCCTGCGTTATCGTGGAATCGGCGCACTGCGCGAGTACATCGTAGACAACATTCAAGAGGTGTTTCAAGCCCAAGGGGTGTTGCTCAACGACAAGCACATCGAGATCATCATTCGTCAGATGCTGCGCAAAGTCGACATCACGGACGCAGGAGATTCGGACTTTGTGAAAGGCGAGCGTGTTGAGTACGTGTCCGCGCTAAGTGCGAACGAGGAACTGACGAAGGAAGGCAAAGAGCCTGCTCAATTTGATCGGGTGCTTCTTGGAATCACGCGTGGTTCGCTTGCTACGGATTCGTTTATATCTGCAGCTTCGTTCCAGGAGACCACGAAAATCCTGACGGATGCGGCCGTGAACAGTCGCAAGGACATGTTGCGCGGACTGAAGGAAAACGTGATTGTGGGGCGATTGATTCCAGCGGGTACTGGCTTGGCGCACCAACGCAAAATGAAGCAGGAACGCGAAGCGAGGAAGATCATCGACGAGCACATTCGCGAGGGATTGCCTGAGGACGAAACGGAAGAGAAGCTCGAAACGCTTGAAACGGGTGGCGCGGGTTGAATCCGACGAGTTCAGTCACTAGAATTGCGCAGCCTGTAGCACGGCGAGTGAAAATCGAGTGCGTGCTGCAGACTGCATTTTCGATGTTGGAGTTGATGCTTGGCAACCATTAATCAGCTGGTTCGCAAGCCGCGAAAGCGCAAGCAGACCAAGAGCAAAGTACCCGCGCTAGAAGCAGCGCCACAGAAACGTGGCGTATGCATGCGCGTGTACACAACGACGCCGCGGAAGCCTAATTCCGCGATGCGCAAGGTGTGTCGTGTACGGCTCAACAATGGGTACGAAGTCAATTCCTACATAGGTGGCGAAGGGCATAACTTGCAGGAACACTCATCCGTGCTGATTCGCGGCGGCCGAGTGAAAGATCTGCCAGGTGTGCGTTACCACACCGTTCGTGGTGTAGGCGACCTCGCGGGCGTCGAAGAGCGCAAGCAAGGTCGTTCCAAGTACGGCTCGAAGAAGCCGAAATAGGGTTAGACCATGTCAAGACGTCGACGAGCCGAGAAGCGTGTCATCCTTCCCGACCCTAAATATCACAATGAGACGCTCGCTAAGTTCATCAATCATGTGATGGAGAGCGGCAAGAAAGCGGTCGCTGAGCGGATCGTGTACGGAGCGCTAACGATTATCGAGACTCGCCAGAAGTCCGACCCAGTTGACATTTTCCTGAAGGCTTTGGAAAACGTATCGCCGACGACGGAGGTCAAGTCCCGTCGTGTAGGTGGCGCAACGTACCAAGTGCCGATCGAAGTGCGACCTTCGCGTCGAGAAGCTTTAGCGATGCGTTGGCTGGTAGAGAATGCGCGCAAGCGTAGCGAAAAGTCGATGGACGCACGCCTTGCAAGCGAGCTTGCAGACGCAGCAGCAAATAGCGCGAATTCCGCTTCGATCAAGAAACGGGATGACACTCATCGCATGGCTGAGGCCAATCGTGCCTTTGCTCATTTCAGGTATTGAACGAGCTTGACAGCGAATACGACCATCTGACGCCGTTCGTACCCTAACACCCAAAACTCACAAACTCATTCGGAGTAAAGATGCCTCGTAGCACGCCCATAGGCCGCTACAGAAATATCGGTATTGTTGCGCACGTTGACGCAGGCAAGACCACGACCACAGAACGCGTGCTGTTCTATGCTGGCATTTCATACAAGATTGGCGAAGTCCACGATGGGGCGGCGGTCATGGATTGGATGGAGCAGGAACAAGAGCGAGGTATCACCATCACGTCGGCCGCCACGACTTGCTTCTGGCGAGGCACCGATCAACAATTTCAAGAACATCGCGTCAACATCATCGACACGCCTGGTCACGTTGATTTCACCATCGAAGTCGAGCGCAGTTTGCGTGTACTGGACGGCGCAGTCGTCGTGTTCTGTGGCGCAGCCGGAGTCGAACCTCAATCAGAAACGGTTTGGCGACAGGCTGACCGGTATGAAGTGCCACGCATCGTATTCGTCAACAAGATGGATCGCGCAGGTGCTGATTTTGAGCGCGTTGTCGAACAAATCGAAACCCGCCTTGGCGCAAAACCTGTACCGGTTCAGCTAGCGATCGGAGCGGAAGAGAACTTCAAAGGGGTTGTTGACCTTATCGAGATGCAGGCGCTGTACTTCAATGAGGAAGATCAAGGTCTTTCGGTTACGAGAACCGACATTCCAGAAGAACTGTTAGCTGATGCGGAAGGTATGCGGGAGCGCTTGATTGAGGAAGCCGCGGACGCGAACGAAGCACTCACCGAAAAATACCTTGAAGGTATCGAGTTAACAAGCGAAGAGATAAAAACGGGTTTGCGCGAACGTACGATCGCAAATGAGATTGTGCCTGCGCTCTGCGGATCAGCGTTTAAGAACAAAGGTGTTCAACCAGTGTTGGATGCCGTGATCGACTTCTTACCTGCGCCAACTGAAGTTAAAGCGATCGAAGGGACCATGCGTGACGGTCAAGCGACCCAGCGTCGGTCCGACGACGAGGAACCGTTTGCCGCACTCGCATTCAAGATTGCGACAGATCCTTACGTCGGCACCCTCACGTTCTTCCGAGTGTACTCGGGTGTGCTGAAGACTGGTGATCGAGTTTTCAACTCTGTGCGCGAAAAGCGTGAACGAGTGGGCCGCATGGTGCAAATGCACTCGAATGATCGCAACGAGATCGATGAGGTCCGCGCTGGCGACATCGCCGCGGCGATTGGGTTGAAAGACGTGACGACAGGCGACACGTTCTGTGACGAGCGACATTTCGTGCAGCTTGAGCGTATGGAATTCCCTGAACCGGTCATCCACGTCGCCGTTGAACCGCGGTCCGTCGCTGATCAAGACAAGATGTCCATTGCGCTATCGAAATTAGCGCAAGAAGATCCGTCGTTTCGCGTCTCTACAGATGCCGAATCAGGTCAGACCATCATCGCAGGGATGGGCGAACTGCACTTAGACATCATCGTCGATCGAATGAAGCGGGAATTCAGCGTCGAGGCGAATATCGGGAAACCCCAGGTTGCGTATCGCGAGACGATTCGGAAATCCGTGGATTCGGAGGCGAAATTCGTACGACAGTCCGGCGGTCGAGGTCAGTACGGTCATGTTTTCGTTCGTCTGGAACCGCTCAAAAATAGTGAAGGCACGTACGAGTTCGTCGATGAGATTGTGGGCGGTGCGGTTCCGAGAGAGTACATCCCGGCGGTTGATCGAGGTATCCGTGAGCAGATGGACAACGGCGTCATTGCGGGATTCCCGTTGATCAACGTGAAAGCCACATTGTTCGACGGTTCATATCACGACGTGGATTCGAGCGAAGTCGCTTTTAAAATTGCCGGTTCTACTGCGCTGCGCGATGGCGCAGCGAAAGCCGATCCGGTGCTGCTTGAGCCGCTCATGGCGGTAGAGGTTGTTACCCCCGAGGACTACATGGGCGCGGTGGTTGGCGACTTGAATCGACGGCGCGGCATGATCGAAGGCATGGACGAGAACTTTGCCGGCAAGATTGTGCGTGCGAAGGTCCCACTCGGTGAGATGTTTGGTTACGCAACGGACCTGAGATCATCAACACAAGGACGTGCAACGTTTACGATGGAATTCGCGGAATATGCCGAGGTTCCGGACACCATCGCCGAAGCAATAAAGGCGCGATAGCAACGCAGCTCAATCGTCTTGCCAATTAACGGAGGAATTCAAAATGGCAAAAGAGAAATTTGAGCGTACCAAGCCGCATATCAATGTCGGCACCATTGGTCACGTTGACCATGGCAAGACGACGTTAACAGCCGCAATGACCAAGATTTGCGCGGCTGACCGCGGTTCGGGTGACGTCAAAGAATTTGACGAGATCGACAATGCACCGGAAGAGAAAGAACGTGGTATTACGATCGCGACGACTCACGTGGAATACGAGAGTGAGGCGCGCCACTATGCACACGTTGACTGCCCAGGTCACGCTGATTACGTGAAGAACATGATCACGGGTGCCGCCCAGATGGACGGTGCGATTTTGGTGGTGTCGGCCGACGATGGACCCATGCCTCAGACGCGCGAACACATCGTGCTAGCACGACAGGTTGGCGTTCGAAAGATCGTGGTCTACATCAATAAAGTCGATGCAATCGACCCCGAAGAACGAGAGGAATTTGTCGAGCTGGTCACGATCAGTGTTCAAGAGCTTCTCGTTGACAACGATTTCGAAGAGGATACGCCGATCATCGTCGGTAGTGCATTGAAAGCACTTGAAGGTGACGAAGGTCCTGATGGCGCTGAGAGCGTGCGGGCACTCATTCAATCCCTGGACGATTTCATTCCAGAGCCGGAACGACCCATCGATGCACCATTCATGATGCCGATTGAAGATGTCTTCTCGATCTCCGGCCGTGGTACGGTTGTGACCGGGCGCGTTGATCGTGGCATCGTCAAGATGGGCGATGAACTGGAAGTCATCGGCATTCGAGACACGCAAAAAACGACGTGTACCGGTGTGGAAATGTTCCGCAAATTGCTGGACGAAGGTCGTGCCGGCGAGAACATTGGTGTGTTGCTAAGAGGCTTAAAGCGTGACGAAGTCGAACGCGGTCAAGTCCTGGCGGTTCCCGGATCGATTACACCTCATACGAAGTTCTCGGCATCGGTTTACGTGCTGACGAAGGAAGAAGGTGGACGGCATTCGCCTTTCTTCACCAACTATCGACCGCAGTTTTATTTCCGGACCACTGACGTGACTGGAAAGGTCGAAATGCCAGATCCTGATGCAATGGTGATGCCGGGCGACAACGTTGAATTCGAAGTATCTCTCATCAGTCCTATTGCTATGGACGAAGGTTTGCGGTTCGCAATCCGCGAAGGTGGTCGCACGGTAGGGTCCGGGATCGTCACCAAAATAATCGAGTAAAAGTTGCGGTAATGAAAGGCAGCGTAAGTAAAATTCGCTGCCTTTTTTACGCCCCTAGTTTTGGGTAGGGGCGTGTATGTGCATTGAACCTTTGGAAGGTACGTGGCGACAAACCAACATATTCGCATTCAGTTGAAGGCATTTGACCACAAATTGCTGGATGCAACAACGGCTGATCTTGTCGACTCGATCAAGCGATCGGGTGCGAGATTGGTTGGTCCTATCCCGTTGCCAACTCGTACGGAGCGGTGGACGGTGTTGATTTCGCCGCATGTTGACAAGGACGCGAGGGATCAATACGAGATCCGAACGCATAAGCGCTTGATCGACATTGTTGATTACACAGATAAGACAGTGGATGCACTCAGTAAACACGATGTGGCTGCGGGAGTTGATATCGAAGTAAGCGTCACTTAAACGAACTTCAGGTTGACGCGAGCGTCCTGTATGCTCGCGACCGAAAATGAATCGGTTCACTGTTCAGAGCGGTGCGCCGATTTTTTTACCGACACGACACTGAAATCCGCGACGCTAAGAGAACGTCATGACTATCGGAATCGTAGGTACAAAAGGAGGTATGACCCGTCTCTTCGATGACGCGGGGCGTGCTATTCCCGTCACGGTAATCGAAGCGAAGCCGAATCGCGTAGTGAGAGTTAAGAACCCGGACACGGACTCTTACGCGGCGCTGCAGGTTGCTTACGGTTCACAGAAACCCGAACGGCTCAGTCAACCGGAACTCGGACACTATCGTGCGAGTTTTGCGTCCGCGGAAGGTGAAGTAGACGACACGCCGGGTCGGCGTCTTTATGAACTTAGAACCGAAGGTGTAGACGACGCGGAGCTCCCTGCGGTCGGCGGTGCACTGACGGTGTCGCAGTTCGAGCCGGGGCAGACCGTGGACGTGCGTGGTACATCGAAAGGAAAGGGATTTGCGGGTGCTGTAAAGCGTTGGAATTTCTCTACGCAAGACACGACTCACGGTAATTCCATCTCCCACCGTGCGCTCGGGTCGGTTGGTCAGTGCCAGACACCTGGGAAGGTGTTCAAGGGCAAGAAAATGGCGGGTCAGCTAGGCAATAAGAAAGTAACTGTCCAAAACCTGAAGGTCGTTGCCGTCGACGAGGAGAACGATCTGATCCTTATTAAGGGTGCGGTACCGGGTCCAACAGGCGGTGATGTGTTTGTGTGTCCTGCGATCAAGGACCATGGTGACACGGAATCTCGGAACTAGACATGAACTTAAAGCTTCGCGACACCACAGAGAACATTGAGATTAGTGACGGTGTGTTCGGAAGCGAATACCGAGAAGCGCTCGTTCATCAAGTCCTCGAGAGCTATATTCGGCGCGGCCATACTGGGTTGCGAAAACAAAAAAATCGCTCGGAGGTTCGCGGCGGCGGCGCAAAACCATGGCGCCAAAAAGGAACAGGTCGCGCTCGAGCAGGTTCCCGCAATAGTCCAATCTGGCAAGGTGGCGGCGTGACCTTTGCTGCCCGACCGGTGAAACGCGCAGTAAAACTCAATCGAAAGATGTACCGCGGTGCAATGCGCTGTTTACTTTCCGAACTACTACGACAAGAACGATTTACCGCAGTTAACGAATTACCGACACCCGACGCTAAAACGAAGAATCTAGTTGAAGCGCTCCAGACGCTTGAATTGAACAATGTGTTGATTGTTGATGCCGCGAATAACGAATCCCTTGAACGTGCGGCGCGCAATCTAAATCATGTCGAAGTAACGAGCGTTGCGCAGCTCAATCCAATCAGTCTGATGAAGTGCGATCATGTGCTTTTTTCCGTTGACGGCATCCGACGTTGCGAGGAAACATTGGTGTGAATGACGACCGTTTGTACCACGTGATTGTCGAGCCGCATGTGACGGAAAAGGCGACGAATATCGGTGATCAAGGTAACCAATATACGTTCAAAGTTCTGAAGGACGCTACCAAGCACGAGATCAAACACGCGGTCGAGAAACTGTTTGATGTGAGCGTTCTGAAGGTTTCGACCGTCAACGTGAAAGGCAAGGTCAAAACGCGTATGCTCAGACGTGGCAGTGTAAGTCGCTTCAAGTCGTGGAAAAAGGCGTATGTCCGCCTCGCGGAAGGCGATGACATCGACTTTACGAGGGAATTCTGATGGCGGTTATCCAAACGAAACCCACCTCTCCCGGTCGACGGTTTGTCACTAAGGTGGTTCATCCAGATCTTCACAAAGGATCTCCGTACAAACCGCTGTTGGAAAGTCAACACGGTCGAGGTGGACGGAACAACGCTGGTCGGATTACGACGCGACACCGAGGCGGTGCTCATAAGCAACACTATCGCAAGATTGACTTCAAACGCACGAAAGACAACGTACCGGCGACGGTTGAGCGATTGGAATACGATCCGAATCGATCAGCGAACATAGCGCTCGTCAAATACCAGGACGGTGAGCGTCGATACATCATCGCGCCCGATGGGTTAAAAGCCGGCGCTACGGTACGCTCTGGGTCATCGGCGCCGATTAGTGTAGGTAATGCGATGCCGCTTCGAAATTTACCGTTGGGTAGCGTTGTACATTGCATTGAACTTAAGCCTGGTAAAGGAGCGCAACTGGCTCGGAGCGCTGGAACCTCAGCACAGCTGGTGGCGCGAGAAGGAACTTATGCGACGTTACGTCTCCGCTCAGGTGAGATGAGACGAGTCTTAGCAGAGTGTCGTGCGGTGCTAGGGGAAGTCAGTAATCCCGAGCATAACTTGCGATCGCTCGGAAAAGCTGGCGCAAAACGCTGGCGCGGCATTCGTCCCACGGTTCGTGGTGTGGCAATGAACCCGGTTGACCATCCGCTCGGAGGTGGCGAAGGTAAATCGTCCGGTGGGCGAGATCCAGTATCGCCGACGGGTAAACCCACCAAAGGCTTCAAGACCCGACGCAATAAACGTACAAATCATCTCATCGTCCGTCGAAGAGGAAGGAGGTAGCAGATGCCTCGTTCACTTCGCAAAGGACCTTTCGTCGATCTTCATCTGATGAAGAAGGTTGAACGTGCGCAGGAGACAAACGATCGTCGACCTATAAGAACGTGGTCCCGGCGATCGATGATCGTGCCACAGATGGTTGGATTAACGATACAAGTCCACAACGGACGCGCTCACGTGCCTGTGTTCATCACGGAAGAACTGGTTGGTCACAAGCTCGGAGAGTTTGCGCCGACACGAACGTTTCGTGGTCATGCGGCCGATCGCAAGGTAAGGGTGTAGACGTTTATGAAGGCGATAGCAAGTGCTAATCGATTGCGGGTATCGCCGCAGAAAGCTCGATTAGTGATCGATCAAATTCGTGGAATGCCGGTAACGACGGCGCTAGACGTACTCCGCTTTGATGTTCAGAAGAGTGCTCGTCACGTTAGTCGGCTCTTGGAATCTGCGGTTGCCAATGCCGAAAACAAGAACGCCGCGGTCGATGATTTGTGGATTTCAGAAGCGTACGTGAACGAAGGATTAACGCTTAAACGTTTGCGTTTCCATGGTCGCGGACGAACCGGTCGAGTATTCAAGCGTACATGCCATATCACGCTCGCGGTGAGCGACGATAACCAAGGAGCGCAATAGGATGGGTCAGAAAGTCAACCCCAATGGCATGCGCCTTGGGATCATTAAGGAACACACCTCGATCTGGTACGCGGATAAGCGCAACTATGCAAGCTACCTACTAAATGATCTCGAGGTTCGCGACTACCTAATGAATCGGCTGCGCGATGCATACGTAAGTCGGATTGAGATCAAACGTCCCAGGAGTGACATTCACGTTCTGATACACAGCGCACGACCCGGGATGGTGATCGGCACCAAAGGTGCTGATATTGAGAAACTGCGTGCTGAACTGTCAGTCATGATGAATCAGCCGGTAAAGCTTGATGTAGAAGAAATTCGCAAGCCTGAAATTGACGCATATTTAGCAGCGCAGAACGTTGCACAGCAACTGGAGAAGCGCGTGGCATTTCGTCGAGCGGTTCGACGCGTAATGACCAATGCAATCCGAATGGGCGCCGAAGGCATCAAGGTGCGAGTCGCTGGTCGTTTGAACGGTGTTGAGATTGCGCGCGCCGAGACCTTCGCAGAGGGACGGGTGCCACTCCACACATTGCGGGCGGATATTGACTACGCCGTCGTTGAAGCGATGACGACCTACGGAACGTTAGGTGTGAAAGTCTGGATCTTTAAAGGCGAAATCATCGGCGATGGCGAGCGCGAGGCTGCGTAGCGATGTTACAACCGACACGTACTAAGTACCGAAAACAACAAAAAGGTCGAAACCGGGGCATGGCATTCCGCGGTAGTCGTGTCGCGTTCGGCGAGTACGGTTTGAAAGCCACTGGGCGAGGTCGATTGACTGCACGCCAGATTGAGGCTGGGCGGCGCGCAATGACTCGCTATGTCCGTCGAGGCGGGAAGGTCTGGATTCGCGTGTTTCCAGACAAACCGATTACGAAAAAGCCGCTTGAAGTTCGTCAAGGTAAAGGTAAAGGAAGTGTTGAGTACTGGGTGGCTCAAATCCAACCTGGACGTGTCTTGTACGAAATGGAAGGCGTAACAGAAGACACGGCGCGTGAGGCATTTCGCTTAGCGTCGTCTAAATTGCCGTTTAAAACCGCGCTGGTGCGTCGGAGTGGTGCGTAATGAAGGCTGAAGAGCTACGGGACTTGAGCCTTGATGAACTCAAGGCAGAGCACGTGCGCCTCTTAAAGGAAAGCTTCAATCAACGTATCAAACGTTCGATGGACCAGCTTCCCCAATCGCACCTGATGAAGCAGACCAGACGCGATATCGCACGCGTTAAAACCATCATGCGGGAGAAAACCAGTGGCTGAAGTCAAGATCCCGCGAACGATTCGTGGTGAAGTCGTTTCGATCGGCGCGGATAAAACCGCCACACTTCGTGTCGACCGTCGCGTTAAGCACCCGATTTACGGTAAGTACATCAAGAAGTCGTCGAAATTCCATATTCACGATGAAGACAACGAATGTGGTCTCGGCGATCTTGTGAGTGCGATCGAATGCCGACCGATTTCCAAGACGAAGTCGTTCAAATTGAAATCGATTGACGTCAAGTCAACGAGAGGATAAGGTCGTCATGATTCAAGCGGAAACGATGCTCGAAGTCGCGGACAATAGTGGCGCACGTCGGGTAAAGTGCATTAAGGTCCTTGGCGGTTCGCGCCGACGTTATGCGCGCATTGGCGACGTCATAAAGATAACCGTAAAGGAAGCCACGCCGAATGGTCGAGTTCGTAAAGGGCAGGTCATGAATGCTGTTGTTGTGCGGACGCGCAAGGGCATGCGACGTTCAGATGGGTCCCTCATCAAATTCGACCAAAACGCGGCGGTACTCCTGCAAGGCGACGAACCGATTGGCACGCGCATTTTTGGACCGGTGACCCGTGAATTGCGGACAAGCAATTTCATGCGCATCGTGTCGTTAGCGCCGGAGGTTCTCTAGCGACGATGAAGCGACGAATTCGGGTTGACGACCAGGTCATCGTGATCGCCGGTCGCGATAAGGGACGAATTGGCTATGTCGTCCGGTTTGTTGGCGACGACCGTGTGGTCGTCGGCAGTGTCAATCTCGTCAAACGCCACGTAAAAGCTCAACAAGAAGGCGAACAGAGCGGCATTCTTGAACAAGAAGCGCCGTTACACATCTCAAACGTTGCCATCTATAACCCCGATACCCAAAAGCGCGACAAAGTGACTTTGATCGAAGAGGACGGCGAGAAGGTGCGCGCATTCAAGTCGAGTGGCGAGAGGATCGTGTAGGCATGGCGAATTTACTGACCGAGTACCAGGAAGCCATTCGACCGCAATTGTTGGAAGCGTTTGGCTATTCGTCGGTTATGGCGGTGCCGCGTTTGTCGAAGGTGACGCTGAACATGGGTGTTGGTGGCGCGATTGTTGATGGCAAAGTGGACGAGAAGATACTTGACGCGGCGGTCGACGATCTTTCTCTGATCACTGGGCAGAAGCCGAAATTGACCAGTGCGCGGAAGTCAGAGGCGGCGTTCAAGATCAGGGCTGGCTGGACGGTCGGCTGCATGGTCACATTGAGACGTGCACGCATGTACGAGTTTGTGGAGCGTCTTATTGGAATCGCCATTCCACGCATTCGAGATTTTCGTGGCCTGAACCCGCGTTCTTTCGACGGGCGTGGTAATTTTTCGATGGGATTAACCGAACAGATCGTGTTCCCGGAAATCGACTACGACAAAATCGATCGGATTCGAGGGATGAATATCACGGTTACGACCACCGCAAAATCGGACGAAGAAGGTTTGGCACTGCTTCAAGCCTTCGGTTTTCCATTTAGGAGCTGAGAACCAAATGGCCAAGAAATCGATGCTTGCACGGGAAGTAAAGCGAGCAAAGATCTGTGCGAAATACGCGGACAGGCGAAGTGAGTTAAAAGCCATTGTGAACGATCGCTCCGCTGACTATGAAACGCGGCTAGCCGCGCAACATGCGCTGCAGCGCCTGCCACGGAACGCTAATCCGATCCGACAACAACGACGTTGTGGGATATCGGGACGGCCTCGCGGTGTGTATCGGAAATTTGGCCTGGGTCGCAACAAGCTACGCGAAGCAGCGATGCGCGGCGACGTACCGGGTTTGGTCAAGGCAAGCTGGTAAGTCACCATGACGATGCAAGATCCCGTAGCAGATATGTTGACACGAATTCGTAATGCACAAATGGTGCGTATGAAAACTGTCAGGATGCCAAATTCAAAGCTGAAACGTGCGATCTGCAATGTTTTGGCGGAAGAAGGCTACATTGCGAGTTACGAAACTTCTGAGGACGTCAAACCAGTATTGACCATTACGCTCAAATATCTGGACGACGGTAACCCAGTTATCGAATCGATCGACAGGGCAAGCCGTCCTGGTTTGCGACGTTATGTCGGCACTGACGACTTGCCAAGAGTGCGCGGCGGTTTAGGCACAGCCATCTTGTCAACCAATCAAGGAGTCATCACAGAGAAAGCCGCTCGACGCCTCGGGGTCGGTGGCGAAGTTCTCTGTACGGTTTTCTAGGATTAGACGATGGCTAAATCGAGTAATAGAACCGTACCTGTACCTGAAGGCGTCGACGTTGCACTCAACGCGCCGACGGTCACGGTTAAAGGCAAACACGGTGAGCTGTCAATCGACGTGAAGAGTGGCATTGACATTTCACAGGAAAACGGTGAGTTAGCGGTCACGCCACGAACGACGGCGCGGAATGAATTCGCATTAGCGGGTACCTATCAAGCACTGTTGCGCAACATGGTACATGGTGTAACCGAGCTCTGGGAAAAGCAACTTGAGATTCAAGGTACAGGTTATCGCGCACGGGCTGAGAAAAACAACCTAAACTTGATGCTGGGATTTTCACAACCCATCGATTTCCCTATTCCTGAAGGTATTGAGATCACAACGCCGACTCAAACGTCGATCGTTATCTCTGGGATTGATCGCCAGCAAGTTGGTCAAGTCGCCGCGGAAATTCGCAGTTTGCGTCCACCGGAACCCTATAAGGGTAAAGGTGTGCGGTATCAAAACGAATATGTAAGGCGCAAAGAAGGGAAGAAGAAGTAAGACGATGAACCGGAAGACAGCGACGCGAATACGCCGAGCCCGAAGGGCTCGTCTGAAGTCGCGTGAACTAGGTACGACGCGACTTTGCGTTCATCGGACCTCACAGCACATGTACGCGCAAGTGATCGATGGCGGAGGCGAGAGAATCGTCGCGCATGCGTCGACGTTAGAAGCTCCGTTACGGGAAGGCCAGACTGGCAACAAAGCTGCGGCAGCAGAGGTCGGTACGCTCATCGCAAAACGAGCAATGGAAGCCGGTGTCAAGCAAGTCGCATTTGACCGTGCCGGTTACAAGTATCACGGTCGTGTGAAGAGTCTCGCGGAGGCGGCTCGAGAAGAAGGGTTGGTGTTCTAGCTATGGCATATACCGAAGAAAGCCGCGAAGAAGGCTTAATTGAAAAGCTAGTCGACTTCAAGCGCGTAAACAAGACGGTTAAGGGCGGACGAATTGTCACGCATAAGGCGCTCACCGTGGTTGGCAATGGAAACGGTCGTGTCGGATTTGGCCATGGGCGAGCACGTGAGTTGGCCACAGCGATTACAAAATCAGGCGAAGCCGCGCGACGCAATATGTTTGACATCGAGCTAAACGGGACGACCTTGTGGTACGCCGTCACTGAAAAACACGGCGCGTCGAAGATATTCATGAGCCCAGCGTCAGAAGGAACCGGCATCATCGCCGGTGGGACCATGCGAGCGGTACTTGAAGCCGCTGGCGTGCGAGATGTGCTCGCAAAGTGCTACGGATCGACGAACCCAGTTAACGTGGTTGTCGCCGTCGTTAACGGCTTGCGTAAGATCAACTCGCCAGAGATGATTGCGGCTAAACGTGGCCTGACCGTAGAGCAAGTAGTAGGTTAGTGGCGTGGCGAGCAAGAAGAAGACACTGGTCGTCAAATTGACGAAGAGTCCGATTGGTCGTATGGCAAAGCATCGTGCGTGTGTGCGTGGTTTAGGTCTAAGACGGATCGGTCAGACGGTAGAGCTCGAAGATACGCCTTCGATTCGTGGCATGGTCAATCGGGTTGAGTATCTAGTTCAGATAGAAGGCGAGGCTTAGACGAGTGGCTCTGCGACTAAATGAAATTGCGCCCGCGAAGGGCAGTCGGCAAACGCGCAAGCGGGTTGGACGAGGCGCATCGGCTGGACAAGGTGGCACCTGCGGCCGTGGCAATAAAGGGCAGAACTCACGGTCCGGTGGTGGTGTGCGTCTTGGTTTTGAAGGTGGACAGCTGCCGCTTCAGAAGCGGGTTCCGACGTACGGATTTAAGTCGCGCAAAGGCCGAACGACTGCAGAAGTTCGACTCGGCGAACTCAATTCGGTTGAGGGTGACGAAGTGACATTAGCGACGTTGGTGTCGGCTGGTGTGATTTCGAGACAAGTGAAACGCGCACGCGTGTTTCTATCCGGCCAAGTTGACCGTGCGTTGACGGTGAAGGGTTTGAAAGTGTCTGCTGGTGCGAAAGCCGCGATCGAAGCCGCTGGCGGAACCATCGAGGCTTAGCGACACGCTCACATGGTTACCACTGCAGCCACGCCTCCGACACCGCCATCACTGGCTGGCGTACAAACAGGCTTAACCGAACTACGCAATCGACTGCTGTTTGTGTTGTTTGCGTTGCTTGTATACCGCATTGGAACGCATATCCCCGTACCGGGGATTAACCCAGACCGGTTGGCGGATTTATTTGCGGCAAATCAAGGGGGAATTCTTGATTTGTTCAACATGTTCTCGGGAGGTGCACTCGAGCGCATGAGCATCTTGGCGATGGGTGTCATGCCCTACATTACGTCAAGCATCATCATGAACTTGCTAACCATGATGTACCCGACGCTAAATCAACTTCGAAAAGAAGGTGAAGCAGGACGGCGCAAGATCACGAAATACACTCGGTACGGAACACTTCTCATTGCGCTCGTACAAGGTACCGCGATGACGGGTGGAATTGCCGCGCAAGGTCTACCGTTTGACCCTGGCCTTGGGTTCTACTTTGTCTCGATCACAACCCTTGTGACCGGGGCAATGTTCATGATGTGGCTTGGTGAACAAATCACCGAACGAGGCGTTGGAAATGGTATTTCGCTGCTAATTTTCGCCGGCATTGTGTCGGGTTTCCCATCTGCAATAGGGCAGGCGTTTGAGGCGGCGAGACAAGGGACAACCAATATCGTGGCGTTGCTCGCGGTCGGCTTATTCGCCGTTGTCGTTGTGGGATTTGTGGTATTTATTGAACGCGGTCAACGACGTATTCCAGTGAATCATGCGAAGCGACAACAAGGCCGACGGATGCTTCAAGGACAGCAGAATCACTTGCCATTGAAGGTCAATATGGCAGGCGTGATCCCTGCGATATTTGCGTCCAGTCTGTTGTTGGCACCGGCGTCGATGGCGCAGTGGTTCGGTCAGGGCGTCGGCATGGGTTGGTTGCAAGACGTTGCCCTCGAATTGAGTCCAGGCCGTCCGTTGTACATCCTGCTGTTTGGAGCGGGCATCATCTTTTTCAGTTTCTTCTATACCGCGATCGTGTTCGACCCGAAAGATATCGCGGACAATTTGAAACGGCAAGGGGCATACATCCCTGGCATTCGGCCGGGGGTGCAAACCACTAACTACATTGACGACGTCAGCACGAGGCTAACGGTTTTCGGATCGTTATATGTGACACTCGTATGTCTGCTACCCGAATTCATGATCGTCTTTTTTGACATCACATTTCAGCTCGGTGGCACCGCATTATTGATCGTCGTCGTGGTCTCAATGGACTTCATGTCGCAGGTACAGGCTCATCTCGTATCGAGTCAATATGCCAAGCTCATGGAGAAATCGAATTTGCGCGGATATAGGCGACGCTGAGTCGTACCGAGGACACTCATGAAAGTACGAGCATCCATCAAAAAGATGTGCAGAAATTGCAAAGTGGTGCGACGTCGGGGCGTCTTGTACGTCATTTGCGACGATCCGAAGCATAAGCAGCGGCAGGGTTAAAACGATGGCACGAATATCAGGCGTCAATATTCCGGATCAGAAACACGCGGGAATTGCGCTCACATACGTTTACGGCATAGGACGAACGACGGCGGTACAGCTTTGTGACAACGTCGGTGTGAACTCAAATGCCAAGATTTCGGATCTTAGCGAGGCCGAACTAGACCTATTGCGTGGTGAGGTTGCCAAACTAGCGGTGGAAGGAGATTTGCGCCGTGAGCAGGACATGAACGTAAAGCGACTCATGGATTTAGGTTGCTACCGTGGTATCCGCCATCGTCGAGGGATGCCTGTTCGAGGTCAACGCACGCAAACCAACGCTCGCACGCGTCGCGGTCGTAAGGTGAATAGAGGCTAGAACATGGCTAGAGGCGATAGAAGCGATACGTCAACCCGACGTCGTCAACGACGGGCGGTTTCAGACGGCTTGGCGCATGTGCACGCGTCGTTCAACAATACGATCATTACGATCACGGATCGCCAAGGCAACACTCTTGGCTGGAAGACAGCGGGTGGCTCGGGCTATCGAGGTTCTCGTAAGAGCACACCCTTTGCCGCGCAAGAAGCGGCGTCGTTTGTGGCACGACAGGTCATGGATACATTCGACATGAAAAGCGTCGATGTGTACGTCAAAGGTCCGGGACCGGGACGCGAATCGGCCGTCCGGGCGATGCACGCGGAAGGTCTGCGGATCAATACGATCACAGATGTCACCCCGCTGCCTCACAATGGATGTCGGCCGCCGAAGCGTCGTCGTATCTAAGGAAATTCGAATATGGCAAGGTATCTCGGTCCTAAACTCAAGCTATCACGGCGGGAAGGTACGGATCTTTTCTTAAAAAGTGGCGTTCGTGCGCTTAGCGATAAGTGCAAGGAAGGCAAAAAGCCTGGTGAACCGAACATTCGACGCAATGCAGGTCGTGGTCGCCAATCGGACTTTGCAATTCAGCTGCGCGAAAAACAGAAAGTAAAGCGGCTCTACGGTGTATTGGAACGGCAGTTCCGCAATTACTACAAGAAGGCCGATCGGCAGAAAGGTGCGACGGGCTCTAATTTGCTACGATTATTGGAGTGTCGACTTGACAACGTCGTGTACCGGTCTGGATTTGGCAGTACCCGTGCCGAATCACGTCAGCTCGTGTCTCACAAATCGATTGAAGTCAACGGCAGTGTCGTCAATATTGCGTCATATCAAGTACGTGAAGGCGACGTGGTCACCGTTCGGGACCGTGCAAAGGCGCAGGTTCGAATCCAGGTTGCACTTCAGTTGGCCGAACAACGACCGCCGATCGATTGGATAGACGTCGACACGGAACATCAGTCGAGCATTTTCAAGCGATACCCGGATCGGGAAGAACTTTCCCATGAAATCCAAGAGAACTTGATCGTCGAGCACTACTCGAAGTAACGACGCTCCGGCTTGAAGCGCTGCGCTTCGCGTCGGCGTTACGAGGCGGCATTTCACCCTCACCATTGGTCATAAGAGGACCATCACATCAATGACAGCAGAATCGACCCAGCTTGAAGCAGGCAGCGCTGACGAAACACCGATAGCTGAAGAGGCTACTTCGGCAGAAGAGCAAGATGGCTTAGTCGCTCTACAACAGGTCGGCACGTTGCAAACACCTGCCACTATGGTTGTTGAGCCGATCGATGGCATGGATCCAAAACTCGCGCTAAAGGTGATTCTTGAACCTTTCGAACGAGGAATGGGGCATACGGTAGGCAATGCACTCCGTCGAATCATTCTTGGCTTTATGCCAGGTAGTGCGATCACGGAAGTAAAGATCGACGGTGTTGAGCAACCCTACTCGAATGTTGAAGGTGTCTATGAAGACGTCGTTGACATTCTGTTGAATCTGAAAGGCGTCAGTGTACGTCTTAATGGCACGCAACCGACGGCCGTGTTACGTCTGAACGCAAAAGGTACAAGCAAAAAGGAAGTCAAGGTAACCGCGAAGGATTTCCAAGAGAACGCGAATGTTGAGATTGCTAATCCCGACCACCTGATCTGCACGCTCGGTGAAAAAGGTGAGATTTACCTCGAAGCGACGGTAACGAAGGGTCGCGGGTACGTCCCCGCAAGCGATAAGGGCGACGATTTCGAAACGGTGACCACTGGTCACTTAATGCTTGATGCGAGCTATAGTCCGATTCAACGCGTGATCTACCAGGTTGAGAGTACTCGTGTTGAACAGCGAACCGACTTAGACAAGCTCATTCTAGAAGTCGAAACTAACGGCACGATCGACGCGCAGGAGATCATCACACGCGCTGCTAGTATCCTTCAACAGCAATTAAGTGCGTTCGTTGACGAAGGGTTGTTACCTTCAGCAGCAACGACAGTGGCAGATACTGCTAGCGAGGAAGTGCCGCGGGAGTTTTTCTTCTCGATCGAAGACCTTACACTCAGCGTGCGTGCAATGAACGCGTTGCGATCTGAAGGAATCGAGACGATTGGCGATTTGGTTAGCAAGCAAGAGTCGGACCTCTTGAAGACGCCGAATCTTGGACGCAAATCCTTGCAGGAAATCAAGGACGCGCTACTTGTCATGGGGCTTCACATCGGCATGGAAGTTCCGAGCTACATGGCGAAGCAAGGCTAACAAGGGATCGAATTCCGAGGCGTAGATAGGTAATCGACTATGAGACATCAGAAAAGTGGACGTCACCTTAACCGCACGTCAGCGCATCGGAAAGCGATGCTCTCAAATATGTCAGCGTCTCTCATCGAACACGAAACGATTAAGACCACCGTCGTCAAAGCTAAGGAACTGCGTCGTTTCGTAGAGCCACTAATTACGCTAAGCAAGACGGACTCGGTCGCGAACAGACGTCGCGCATTTGCGAAACTTCGCAACAAGGCCGCAGTTGGCAAGCTGTTCTCGGAACTCGGTCCTAGATATTTAGATCGTCCTGGCGGATACACCCGGATTCTCAAGGCCGGCTACCGTCAAGGCGACTCCGCGATGGTGGCTTACATGCAACTCATGGATCAGCCTGAGCAGACGGTAGAGCAGAAACCAGAACCATTAGCAACGACTGATTCAGCGGTTCAGGAAGATGAAACCGCGCTCGTTACTGACGAAACGGTGAGTGAAGAGTCGCCAGAAGTTACTGACGAAGTAGAAGAAGCTGAAGCGCAAGCTCCAGCTGCTGAGCAAACGGAAGACGTAGCCGAATCGTCAGAAACAGACGTAGCTGATACGAGCGCGTCAGACGATGTGTCGGCAACGGATCAAGAGCAAGACAAGCCTAAAGATAAAACGAGCTAAATCGTTGACGTCGTGGTGTTAACCCGCGGCTTGGTTTAGTTCAACTTGATCTAAGACAGACCGTAGAAATTGACCGGTATACGACTGGTCGTGTGCGGTTAGCTGTTCGGGTGTACCTGCTGCTACGACTTCGCCACCCGCAGATCCACCTTCTGGTCCAAGGTCGATCACCCAATCCGCTGTTTTGATGACGTCTAAATTGTGCTCGATCACAACCACCGTATTGCCCCTATCTCGCAGACGCTGCAGGACATCGAGCAGGTGTTGGATATCGTAGAAATGCAAACCGGTGGTTGGTTCATCCAGGATGTAGAGCGTTCTACCAGTATCCGTTTTTGAGAGTTCACGCGCCAGCTTGACGCGCTGTGCTTCGCCACCTGAGAGAGTTGTTGCACTCTGCCCCAAACGAATGTAGGACAACCCAACATCTTGAAGGGTTTGCAGTTTCTTGTGGATGGCAGGGATTGCGGAAAAGAACTCCGAGGCTTCTTCGACATCCATATCCAAGACATCGTGGATGTTTTTCCCTTTATACCGGACTTCCAAGGTCTCGCGGTTGTAACGCTTGCCTTCGCAGACGTCGCACTGGACATAGACGTCGGGTAGAAAATGCATCTCGACCTTAATCAGACCATCGCCTCGACATGCTTCGCATCGGCCGCCTTTCACGTTGAAACTAAAGCGACCGGGTTTGTAGCCGCGAGCACGAGCCTCTTGCGTACGCGAGAATAGGTCGCGAATGGGGCCGAACATTTGCGTGTACGTTGCTGGATTAGATCGTGGGGTTCTCCCAATCGGGCTTTGATCGATTTCAACGACCTTGTCTAGGTGCTGAAGTCCTGTGCAAACGTCGTATTCCTTTGCGACAAGGGTCGTCGCCTTATTTAGCTCTCGCGCAGTGATGGGATAGAGCGTCTGATTAACGAGCGTGGATTTGCCAGATCCGGATACACCGGTCACACATGTAAACAAACCGACGGGAATCTCGACGTCTATTTTCTTGAGATTGTTTCCGCTTGCTTGGGTGACTGTGAGTAGGCGTTTCTTGTCAACCGATGTACGTCGCGATGGGACTTCAATGGCGCGACGACCGGCGAGATAGTCGCCTGTGATAGATTCCGTGTTTCGTTTGATTTGCTCTATGTTTCCTTGTGCTACGATGAATCCGCCATGTACGCCCGCGCCGGGACCGATATCCACGATATGATCGGCCGTGTGAATTGCCTCCTCATCGTGTTCCACGATGATCACGGTATTTCCGATGTCTCGCAAGTGGCAAAGTGTGCGAAGGAGTCGACCGTTGTCACGTTGGTGGAGTCCGATTGAGGGCTCGTCCAAGATATACAGCACGCCAACAAGACCAGCGCCGATCTGACTCGCTAGGCGAATCCGTTGCGCTTCGCCTCCGGACAAGGTCCCAGCGTTGCGATTTAAGGTGAGATAGGTCAGTCCAACGTCGTTGAGAAATCGCAGCCTAGCACGAATGTCGATGAGGATTTTCTCACTGATGATCTTGCGTTGCCCCTTGAATTCAAGATTCTCGAAATAGTCAAGGGCGTCGCTGATTGAATACGATGTGATCTGATCGATATTCTGATCATCGATGAACACATGTCGAGATTCTTCGCGAAGGCGTGAGCCACCGCACTCTGAACAAGGGGAATTCGACATGAGTGCTGCAAGATGTTCGCGTATTCCGTCGGAGCTTGTTTCGTGCATCCGACGTTTCAGCATGGGCAACACACCTTCGAACTTGAAGACTCTCTTGATGACTCGCCCGTTTCGAAGTGTGAAACTAAAGTCAATCTTCTCGTCGCCAGATCCATGAAGGATGATGTTCTGGTGATCTTTTTTCAGTCTGCTCCACGGTCGATTCGTGTCAAACCCGTAATGTTCACTGAGCCTTTGGAAAAGGTGAAAGTAGTGCCTTGTGTTTCGACTCCACCCCATACATGCGCCTTCGGCGAGGGAGAGCGAGGCATCGACGATCACGCGATCGGGCGAAAAACTCTGTTCAGTTCCTAGTCCATCACAGCTGCTACATGCACCATGTGGACTGTTGAAAGAGAACATCCGCGGTTCAAGTTCTACGATGGAGTAGCCGCACTTTGGGCACGCGTAGCGATTTGAGTAGACGGTCTCTGGAATGGTGTCGGAATCATCCATTCCAACGAGCAGCGCACGACCTTCGCTAAGTTCCAACGCAGTTTCGAAACTCTCCGCGAGTCGTTGCTGGTTCTCCGGCCGGATAACGAAACGATCGACCACGGCCTCGATGGTGTGCTTGCGATTTTTATGGAGCTTGGGTTTCGTATCGAGTTCAACGACGATACCATCAATTCGAGCACGAACATAGCCCGCCGCGGCGAGCTCTGCGAACACGTGCTCATGTTCGCCTTTACGGTCTTCGATGACCGGTGCTAACACCATTGCGCGCGTACCTTCCGGGAACGCCAACGCGTGATCGACCATCTCGGAGATCGTCTGAGCATCGAGCTTGTTACCGTGGGTAGGGCAGCGAGGCTCGCCGACTCGCGCATATAGCAAGCGCAAGTAGTCGTAGATTTCGGTGATAGTGCCGACCGTTGATCTTGGGTTATGCGATGTTGCTTTCTGTTCGATCGAAATCGCTGGCGATAGACCGTCAATATGGTCGACGTCCGGTTTGCCCATCATCGAAAGGAATTGGCGTGCATACGCGGATAGTGATTCGACATAACGACGCTGACCTTCGGCATATAACGTATCGAAGGCGAGCGAGGATTTTCCTGACCCAGAGAGACCCGTAACGACGATTAGTTTGTCACGGGGAAGGTCAACGTCGATGTTCTGTAGGTTATGGGTTCGCGCGCCGCGAACAGCAATCGTATCGTGACTAGAAGTCATATGGGATCTCAACGCGTAACCGGTAATGATAGCGTCTTAGGGGTACAAGGCGAAAGAGGTCGTTTAGGTTCTTGTTTGTGTAGAGGTGTGTAAGGTAGGTCGGAACCCCATATCACAATACTTGACCAATTCCCCGGATTATTTATGTTTTAGTAACTAATAATATACTACAATACGGCACTGGTAACTAATCGATTACAGTAGGCGCATGATATACGCAACCAGATACCAAGCACCGTTTGGCGCACTGACGCTCTTCGCGTCGGATAAGGGTTTGATCGCCGTAGTGTTCAACGATCCTTCGGACAGTGACGTGGGTATAGTAACTAAGGAGTGCGCCATGAACCCTCAAGCATACCCAAGTGGGAAGGTTGAATACGATGACTCGCGGTTTACAGAGGTTATATCTGAACTGAATAGTTACTTTACCGGTTCTCTTCGCACATTCACGTCGCCAATTGACTATGCGGATAAAGGCACTGAATTCCAGCGACGTATTTGGGATGCTTTGAGAGAGATTCCATATGGTACAGTCGAGACGTATGGGCAGCTAGCCGAGAGAATTGGAAACCCCAAAGCCGCACGTGCGGTGGGTTTGGCGAACAACCGAAATCCGTTAGCGATTGTTGTACCTTGTCATAGAGTCATCGGCGCGAACGGTAGGTTGGTGGGTTATGCTGGGGGGTTGTCGTTCAAACAGTCGCTGTTGGAACTGGAAGGTGTAACCCTGAAAAACGAAGGAGGGGGCACCTCCCGAGATGCAATTCTTCGTGCCGGAACGATCGCGTTTTCTAAGAGTGGCTATAAGGGCACGACCATCGACGACATTGCTGAACTGGCAGGCGTGAATCGACGGATGATCTATCATCACTTTGGCTCGAAGAACGGTTTATACGACGCGGTTGTGACCGCTGTTAATGACCCTTCGATTGAAGCAGGTGTCGATAGCGCAGATGACGGTCCGAATGTCGCGATGCGCCTGAAGCTGTATCAGCTACTTGAGACAGGTTCTACCACCGACACAACACTCGAGGCTGATATTGAACGAAATCTGGAACGGGTTACGAAACTGCAATCCGAAGGCAAAATGGATACGCGATACGACAAGGCGTTGGTCGCACGGTTGATCACCATTGCAGACCGATGGAAAACTGCTAACGAGAAACCGCGTACGCGTATCGACCCGGTTGTGAGTCGATTGAAGAATACTCAGTAGCTCGAAGTATCCGCCGTGTCCGCATTCTCCTGCGGCTCGAGTTGCTTCGCACGTTGACGATTTTCATCGAAACGACGAGGCATCGATTTACGCATGATGCGACGGCGTTCTTCAGGCTGTAATTTAGCCGCGACCTCAAGCCACATCCGATCGTGACGAGCCTTCGTGGCTAAGAACAGCTCGTTGAATGCGCCCTGAGCAGCTTGAAGCCTAGCTGCGTCGAACGGTTCCTCGACGGTCGCTCGATAGAGTTCGACCTGTGCACTGCGAAGCTCAGTTAGATGTTGATGGTATCGTTTTCGATGTTCTTCAGTAATTGGAACTAATTCCTGTACCCGTTCCGGTCCTAACGGACGCAGAATGCGCTCTATCGGGACACCAGTCCAATTTGATGCGCGTCCGGCATGGAAGTGCGGACCAAACGACTTACCAACGAAAAAGCCCACGAATCCGAGATTCGCGATGAGTGAGATGACGCAGGCAATGATCAGCGCCTTACGACTCATCTTCCACTTCTCCTGACCACTCTTCGTAGTCGTAAAAAGTTACGTATGTCAAATCCTCCGCGAGATCGACTGGTAATTCCTGGTTAGCCGCTCCGAGATAAATACCAAATGCGAGGGAGCAGGTCGCAGCGAATGCCGGTTTCCATAGAAAAGCGCTCCAATTTCGAAGCTCGAAGCGTTGCTTTTGAGCAGCAAACCTCGCCATGATCTTCTGTTCGAGATTAAAGGTCTTGGGAACGATCATCACATCTGCTAAAACCTGATCGACGGCGACTTGTGCGTCGAGCAGAGCTTGCACTGAGGAACTCTTCGATAGCAGCTCATTTGCCTCGTCACGCAAGTGCTCAGGCCACGAAGACAGTTCGCTACCGTGAAGGTCTAGGTACTCTTCGAAGTTCTGTTCATTCATAGTTCTTTACCAAACTGGCGCGCAACGTTCGCCGCGCGCGACCAATCAATGCTTGAACACCATCCACGCTCGTATCAAGAACTTTCGCAGCATCCTGTTGCGTCCAGCCTTGAACTTGACAAAGCACGATAGCGGTGCGTTGGCGTTCGGGTAGGGTTCCGATCTCGTCCCGCATTGCCTGTCGTTTCGCGTCCTCCTCTATAGACTCGATCGTTGAGTCGGCGAACTCGGTGTTTTCGTGACTCGACGTTCGTTTCAGCGATTGTTCTCGACGAAACTGATCGATACACAGGTTTCGCGCGATTTGATGTATCCACGTTGTGAATCGAACGGTGTCGGGGGTCCATTGCGACGAGCGCTGCCAAAGCCTGAGAAACGTTTCTTGGGTGATGTCTTCGGCATCGCCTCGATTTCCACATAGGCGGTAGATAAATGCGTGGATGCTCTGTGTGTGACGTTGCACCAACATCGAAAAAGCTGATTCGTCTCCCTGCTGAACTCGTCGCATGAGATACTCGTCAGAATCGGCTTTCAACGGTTGTCGATCCATCTAAGATGGCATCAACTGAATCGTGCATGATTGACTCACGCCTAACCAAATCAGTCAGATAGGATTTACTGCGAGCTTTATGGTACTTGCTTAGCAGCATCTCTGGATTCACGGATGGTTCGCATTTCTGTCTGATCGATCCTACCGTCGCCGTTTGAGTCCAGCGCTGCTAGCTCATCAACGGGTGCGGTCATTTCTTCTTTACTGACCTGACCATCTTTATCGGTGTCGTATTCTTCAAACGATCGCCATCGAATGGCCATGCGGTCCTGACGCTGTCGTGGTCGGTCGCCCGCGCGCGCTTGATCACGGACACGAGGTGCGCCATCCCCAGAAGAACGTTGGCTCCGATTTCCGAATCCTCGACGTTCGGGAAACTCATTCTTTGTTAGGAACCCGTCGCCGTTTGTATCCAAGCGTTCAAAGCGCGTTTGAATTGCAGAGCGCATCGTCTCGATTGCCATTCCTGCAGCGCGGTCGATGGGTGGTGTCGGCGCGACAAGTGGCGTTTCTGGCGTCTGCCCGTGTGCTACCACGCTAATGAAACACGTCAACGCGATCGTACTAAGCGATTTGACGTTCATTCAAGTTCTCCAAGTTACTTTCTCGTTTATACGGAACTGGAGTAGAAATCCGACGCGTGAATGGGTTGAATTCGTAGTTCTCACACAACATCATGAGCCGGGACCAAGTTGCAGCGGCGCGAAAAAGGCGATCTCAAGCGAATATCGAAACCATTCGCCGTCAAGTAAGCTAGCGCATTGCGCGAGCGCGACTCGGCACGGACACACGTAACTCGGACTCGAAGTGACTCAATCCATTAACTCAACGACTGAATTCGGCGATGCCGTCGAGCATCCCACGACGCAGTTTGGTTTACTCGGAACGCGTCGTCTCTTACCGTTATTCATTACCCAATTCTTCGGCGCGTTCAACGACAACGTATACAAGCAAGCTCTTTTGCTGATCTTTGTCTTTAGTGCGATTTCACAGTCTTACGACACGAACCTGCTGAATAACGTCGCTGCAGGTTTATTCATTCTGCCGTTTTTCCTGTTCTCTGCGACTGCCGGGGCGTTAGCAGATAGTTACGACAAAGCAACGCTTGTTCGCTACATCAAGGCGATGGAAATTCTGATTGCGGGTCTCGTAGCAGTGGCGTTGGTCACCCAGAACCTTATCGCGATGCTCGCGGTGCTGTTTCTATATGGAACTCAATCCACGTTTTTCGGACCACTGAAGTTCTCGCTACTGCCACAACAGTTGCATCCATCGGAACTCGTAGGCGGCAATGCAATGATCGAAATGGGCACATTCGTTGCGATCCTACTCGGAACGATTGTTGGTGGCGTGCTGGGTAATTCCGACCTGCTAGGGGACATGGGGCAAGTGAATGTGTGGGTTTCGATTACGGTTGTTGTGGCCGCGATCGTTGGATTCGTCGCATGTCTACAAATCGCGTCCGCACCACCTGCCCACCACGATAAGATCAATTGGAACCCGATCACCGAGACGGTCAACCTCATCCGACTAACGATGGAAAGAAAAGCGGTGTTTCGAAGCGTGCTTGGGGTGTCGTGGTTCTGGCTGCTCGGATCGGTATTTCTTACGCAAGTCCCGAACTTGACGAAGGAGTACCTTTACGGCGACGGGACCGTCGTGACCGCCCTGTTGGTGGTTTTTACCGTATCGATTGCCATAGGTTCGTTGATTTGTGAACGGATGAGTGGTCGAAAAATCGAAATCGGATTAGTGCCTCTCGGCGCACTAGGTATGAGCGTTTGGGGGATCGACTCGTATTTCAGTATTCTGGCGATTGAACCTACAACGCTTCGTAGTGCGTTTGAGTTTTTGGCGGCAGACGGCGTTCCTAGGCTTCTTGTCGACTTAGCCTTTTTGGGTATATCGGCGGGCGTGTTTGTCGTGCCGATGCAAGCACTCATTCAGAATAGAACGCCACCAGAGAAGGTAGCGCGTGTCATTGCGGGGAACAATGTGCTGAATTCGCTGGCGATGGTTCTAGGGGCGGGGATTTCAGTCATGTGGTTGACGGTACTCGATTATGGGATTCCGTCGTTATTCCTCTTGATCGCCATCCTTACCGCATTTGTCGCAGCCTACATTTTCGTTACGGTACCAGAATTCGCCATGCGATTTATCGTATGGCTTGTGGGTCACTCAGTGTACCGCGTTGATCACGAAGGTCTCGACCACATCCCGGACCGGGGACCGGTCGTGTTGGTTTCGAATCACATCACGTACGTTGATTTCATGCTGCTCGCCGGCGCGATCCGTCGTCCGCTCCGTTTCATCATGCATCGATCGTTCTACGATTTACCGATTATTCGCTTTGTATGCAAGGTCGGTGGGGCCGTTCCGATAGCCACGAAGGAAGAGGATGCCAAGGTTTACGAAGAGGCATTCGAGAAAATCAAAGAAGGTTTGGCGAGCAACGAGATCTTTTGTCTCTTCCCGGAAGGTCGATTGACACCGACGGGAGAAATGATGCCCTTTCAACGAGGTATCGAACGGATCTTGCGGGAGTCACCCGTGCCCGTGGTACCGGTAGCACTGAGTGGATTATGGGGTAGCTACTTTTCGAAAGCACCCAATGCACGAAAACTTCCGAAGCGTGTTCGTGTGTCCGTAGGAGAACCCGTCTTACTCGATGCAGCGACGGCCGAGGAATTGCAAGATCAGGTTCTCGCATTGCGCGGAAGTACACGATAGGTAGGTCATGTCGAAGTTAACCGAATCTGACGGGTATTTCCCTATCCATCCTCGCGAATATCCGATTTTCAGACCTCGAGAAAATGAGTGTCCGTACGGTTTGTTAGGTCTGCCTGCGGGCGACCCCATAAATCTTGATGCCATACGTGTCGCGAAACATCACGACGACGTTGTTGCGGCGTACAAATTCAAACGATTGTCCCCGTTGGCGTTTGAGATCGAGGGGGTGGGAGTCAGTGAACCCTATCGAAACCGTGGTTTGGGAAGCTGGATGTTGGCGCATGCGGTCGGCATAATCGAATCAAAAGGAGGTCGGGAAGTGATCATTCACGCACCTTTCTGTGAATTCCTCGGTCGTCTCGGTTTTAAATTGGTGGGTTCGAACCGATTGCAGCTGACATTAACAGCTGATTGACGATGTCATTAACCGCGATAGATAAGTCATCGGTGCCTCGTGTCAATGGAGGGATCGTTGCAGTTCTAAGATCCAAGTGGCACAAAGAACTCGTCCTCAACATGGCGACAGCTTGTACGCGTGTATTGAAGGCGCATGGCATCGAAAAGGTCGAGGATCACGAGGTTCCAGGCACACTCGAATTGCCGCTAGCAGTCCGTGTTTTAGCCGAAAAAGGCGTCTACGATGGGTTTGTATGTCTAAGCGTGGTGGAGAAGGGGAGTACTGCTCACTTCGACATGATCGTTCATGCGACGACGCAAGCGTTGCAACAGGTTTCGGTTGAACAGAAGGTGCCGGTGATTAATGAGATCATCGCGGTGTACGACATCGCCGACGCAATTGCTCGCGCGTCCGATGACGAATTCAACAAGGGCATCGAAGCAGCAGCGGCGACGCTTGAGATGATTAACTTCGTACGTGCTAACGAATAGGTTTGTCCAACTCAGTTCAGCGGGATTCCGCAGTTGACATCTTATTGCCGAGCGTTCGTGAGATTCGACGCTTAGACGAAACTCGCTCACTTGAACCTTCATCGGTCACGATCGAACCCCAAGGCTCAAACCACAATCGAATTCAGAACGCTTTAAATCGATATGGGTTAGATCGCTATCCAGTACGCGTGCATGTCGATGAGAACGTTGATCGCGAACCCCGTCTTGAAGATGAATACGGGTACGAAATACGTGTATCTGAAACAGGAATTGAAATCCGAGCTAACTCGACTTGGGGTGCGATTACCGCCTGTAGTGTGCTAGCAGCACTCGCATGGCGCGACGGCATGCTGCCGTACTGTCATCTTTTAGATAAACCTGCCTATCCCTGGCGCGGGTTAATGATCGATGCAAGTCGCCACTTTATTTCGATTCAAACGTTGAAAGAGACGCTTGATTTGATGGCTTGTTATCGGTTGAACGTCCTACATCTGAATCTCTCGAACGACCAAGCATGCCGATTCAGAAGTGAGCGATTTCCGCGTCTCGCTGCCACCGAAAGTTATTCCGCCAAAGAACTGAAAGACCTCGTAGCCTTTGCGGCGGATCGAGCGATCCGCATCGTTCCGGAGCTCGACGTGCCCGGGCACACGACCAGTTGGATTTGGGCATACCCTGAATGGGGTGCAGGGCACTTAGGGGAGGCGTCTACTGGTTTTGGTGTCCACGAAGCCTGTTTGAACCCAACGAAGCCCGAAGTATTCGATGCCATCAAGGGTGTATTTGACGAACTGTCTGAGGTATTCCCTGATAGCCATGTTCATGTTGGAGGCGATGAGGTCAATTCCACGTGGTGGGATCGAAACGCAGAGATTCAAGCTTGGATGGCTTCGCATGGTATGGCGACTGCACATGAACTACAGACTTGGTTCATCACGGAACTCGGTAACCATCTAATAGCGAAGGGGAAGCAAGTCATTGGCTGGGATGAGGTGCTTGCGTCACAGTTACCGCAGGAGTACACGATTCAGGCTTGGCGAGGTATGCGAGCCCGTGACGCGGCGCACCAAGGGGGGCACGCGACCATCGTATCCTCGCCGTATTACTTGGACCTGTTTCTACCCGCAGACTATCACTACCGCTATTTTCCGTCGATGACGATAGATGAATCCAATGATGCCGATACACGAGCGTTATCGGACCCGCGACTTGCACATGTGCGCGATGGTTTAAGGTGGCAAGCGTCGTTTGGCATTTTCGATCCTGTTCCGCGGAGGGAGGGTGGCAATGTCGTCGGTGGCGAGGCATGCATGTGGAGCGAGATCGTTGACGATGAAACGCTACACACGCGGGTATGGAGTCGTATGCCAGCAATGGCGGAGCGGTTTTGGTCTGGCGATCAGAGCTTGGACGAAATGAGTATGTATGCGCGACTTGAGCGTGGTATTCCCTATTGGCAACGGAAGTTCAGTATCAGCAGGCTATTGGCACCGCCGTCAGAGCTGAATCCGCCAGCGTTGCGCCCTCTAGTTAAGCAACTTGAACCGGTTAAGTGGTATGCCAGATTGATTGGGATGAATCGGGTACGGGCGCGTACGTCAGGACAAATTGAGAGCGCTTATGTAAGACCGTACGATCTAAATACCCCACTTAATCGTGTTATCGACTATTTACCGCCGGAGAGTTTCGAAGCGCGTCGAGTTGAGGCGGCGTTGCGTGATTCTCTACCGCTGACGAAGTGGGTTGAGGAATGGCGAAACCAGGCGGCCGCGTTTGACGACTGCGTAAAAGAGGAAGGTAGGCTAGCCGAATTACGAGAACTGAGCCGCCGCCTCGAAACACTCGCGGCGATCCATCGAGGGGAGTCACCCGTGGATATGTCTTTGGGAGAGCCTATTGGTGAGTACTTGCTACCAATAGCCACCCCGGTCTTACACGATGCGATCATGCGTGTTGGGAAACGATTCGGCGCTAGCGATGGCGATGTCGTAGAAATCACGAAGGGACACATCAACGATACCTTTGTGATCGATAGTAAATACGTACTTCAGCGAATTAACGGCTCAGTATTCGATGTTGAGGCACTACTGGCTAATCGGCGAATGCTGGATGACGTGATCCGAAGCGTGGTACCTCGCGCTTTGGTAACGGCAGATGGAGCAGATCATCTTGTTGGAGTTAACGGTGAAGTGTGGCGAGCGGCTACTTTCGTGGAAGCGCGTAATTTCGACGTGCTGCCTACAGAACTATGCGAAGAGGCTGGGTCTGCATTCGGTGGATTCTTAACGTTACTTCAAAAATGTAACAATCGACCAATACCTGTCATCGAAGGCTTTCACGATATCGACGGGTACTTACGGGAATATGACACGCTCGACGCAACGCCCGATAGTCGCGAATGTGTCGAATTGGTGACCAAACTTCGCTCGTCAATACGAACCTTTGATCCGCATGAATTCCAGGTCATTCATGGTGATTGCAAGGTCAACAATCTACTGTTCGATCTAGACAACCCGAAGGTCGTACGAATCATCGACCTTGACACCATCATGTGGGGACATCCCGCATGGGACTTCGGTGACTTGATCCGATCCGTTCTAACAGGTTCGGTGAATAAGGAAGAAGAAAAAACACGCATTCGGTTGACTACGAAAGGTTTCGTAAGGTCCTATGAGATTGATAGAGCATCGCTTGAGAGTTTCGCCTGTGCGCCATCACACATGAGTTTCATGCTGGGTATACGTTTCCTAGCTGATCACTTCAGAGGCGACACGTACTTCAAGGTCGAAACCCACGGCGACAACCTCATTCGCGCGACTGAACAGTTCGAACTATCCGAACGGTTAATCGGGGTCGCGTCGGATATCAACGAGTGGTTATCGGAGAGCTCCTAAGTAGCAATCCCGTAGAGTTTTTGCACGTTACTTCGGGTTATCTTCTCGCGGTCTTCTTCGTTGATCCCATCAAAAAGTTCATCAAGTACTTCTACCGAACATGGCCAAGTCGAATCGGTATGAGGGTAGTCCGAACCCCACATCAGATTGTCAATTCCGATCATGTGGCGTGTGGCAAGTGCTGCCCGGTCGTCTTCGATCGTAGCATAGAACTGGCGATGCCAAACCTCGTGCGGGTGTGGACCGGTGTATGGTTCTGCGATACTGCGACGTTCCCGTTGCAACCCTTGTTCAACACGATCAAGCCAATGTGCAATCCAACCCGCATTGAATTCCGCAACGACGATTTTTAGATTCGGGTGGCGTTCGCAAACCCCACGGCACATGAATTCAACGATCGTTGATTGAACGGTGTGTTGTGTACCGGCATAACCAGCGATGCCGTCGGGTCGCAATTGTTTGCTTCGATACTCGCGAGGTATGTAGGAACCACATCCTACGTGCATGGAGAGCGGGAACTCCGCTTCTTCCGCCATAGACCAGAGAGGCTCGTAGGCTTCGTCGTAATACGGTCGCTCTGCAGGGGACGTGCATGGGATACACCCGCCTTTGAAGCCGAGTTTAATCACTCGATCTAGTTCGTCGAGCGCGGCGTCCGGATTCTGAACGGGAATGGCTGGTAGGCCGTGAAGGCGGCCATTGCTAGCGACCTCGTAATCGTGCAACCAATCGTTGTAGTTCTTCTGTAGCGCGATCAATAGTGATGTGTTTTTCATGCCGAACATCCCGAAATATCCGGGATACAGAAACTCAGCCGCTAAGCCATCGATGTCTTGATCTTCATAGCGGTGCGCACCATCGACCAGTCCTCGACGCATCCCCGCATAGCCGCTCTTGAACAGTGCTACGAGTTCCGGATCGTGCATGTGTGCGACGTCGGGTTTGTGTCCTGCCTTTCGATTTAGAGGCTCATTACGTCGTAGGCGTGTAGCAGCCATGCCCATTCGGGCAACACTCACCCCGTGCATGCCTCGTGCAGGCACAACGATTGCGTCGACTTGATCACCGACATCCATGATGCGCGGTGCTTCGTCACCGAATCGATCAGCGAGTCCTGTGAAGACGTCACGACCTTCGACAACGTGGGAATCGGCTGAAATTGGCTGCATGATGTCTACCTCTGATGATTCAATCATTTTAGAGAAAGTGCGTACTTTCGAGTCAAGGTATAAACAGCCATGATCAAAGAGGCGATGGTAGCGTCATGCGTCCAAATATGGTTGGCACACTGCTTCTCGCAGTGCTCTTGTTGCAGACTAGTTGTGGTACGTCTGTGGTGCCTCCGATCCTGCTTGAGAGTGGTCGAATGGTCTATCCGCCCGAATCACGTGAAGCGAAAGTAGAAGGATCGGTGCTCGTCCAATATGACGTGAGTGAGGAAGGTCTGGTTAGCAATATTCGTGTTGTTAGTTCATCGCCATCTGACGTTTTTGATGAAGCAGCTATTAGTTTTGTGCGTACGTGGCGCTTTCAGCCTCAAAAGCGTAGTGGTGTACCGGAAGCAGTCGAAAACGTTCAGAGTCGAATTTCATTTACATTAGATGACGGTGATGCATCCTATTTGGAGTTCATTGAGTAGCAATCACTTTCAATTCGTCGATCAAGAGATTCATATCTTGAACATTTTGTTTCGTGAAACGAACCAAAACAACGGAAGTGACCACTACTACGATGAAACTCGGTAGAAGCATGGCGAAATAACCAAGAAGGAGGTCCCAAGGTAGACC
Organism: Pseudomonadales bacterium; assembly: GCA_022822135.1. Lineage (GTDB taxonomy): Bacteria > Pseudomonadota > Gammaproteobacteria > Pseudomonadales > Azotimanducaceae > Bin55. Next base: position 178,748 of record JAJECH010000018.1, on the reverse strand, counting down.
TTCGCGTACTCGGCTGATACAGCGGTATAACCAAATCCCCTCATATATCAACGCCAATGAGAGAATCAGCCATGTCGAAATCCTCACAATTTTCTGGAACAGAAAGCGACCGGAAATTGTGATTGTTGCGCCGACTGTTTTGACGTCCGCATAAAAAACAGGGTGTATGAGCACCCAAATACTCACTTTCGTTACATAGGCAGTCAAGTGATCACGATGGAGTCGAAATGCAACTTTCCCCGAGTCTTCTGTAGAGCGCAAGGCTGCCCACACGGATCGTCGACCTATACGTTTTAAAAACTCATCTGTTGGAACCTGACTCTCGAATTTGAAAGGGATACCGACGGTGGCTAGTCGCCAAGTCAATCGCCACATAGAAATTCAGGTTGCGCAGTCGCCGAACTAATGACTGATTCAACCGATTTGGCAATGCGTAAGAGCCGCGAATCAGATGCTTGTTTTGAAATGAGTTGAACACCCACGGGTAGCTTTCCAGCAAACCCAGCTGGCATCGATAGCGCCGGGCACTCGGTTGTCGTGACCCAGCTGCACGATTCCATCCAGTCGATGTAGGTATCCATCTGTACTCCTTCGATTTCACGAATCCAGTCGACTGGGATTGGAAACGGAAGCACTTGAGTCGTTGGACCGACGAGCAAGTCATAACGCTCAAAGAACGCTTCGACTCGATTCCGAAGTGAAACTCGCAACTCTCGAACACGCTCGACGTCTTCGTCATCGATTGCAAGACCGACCGCTAGATTCCAGAGGATTGTGGGCTTGAGCTCGGTTTTTTCTCGCGCGCTGAAAGCGTCGTATCGATTGCGAAAACTCAATCCACGAAGTGTTTGAAATATGTCGCGTGCACCATCAAAGTCGGGTGATGCTTCTTCAACGATTGCACCCGCATCGTTCAGCTTGGTTGCGACATCTCGAACGATCGACCTAATTTCCGGCACGACAGGTAGTGCACCAAAGTCCTCTGTGATGGCAACCTTGAGGCCGTCTAACGGAATAGGTTCTACTCGGGGAAATACAGCGACAGGATGATCTTGACGGAGCACTTCGAACAGTAGAGCCACACTATCAACATTACGCGCCATCGGACCCAAGGATGCGAGATTACGTGAGTGGTCGCCAGTAAGCGAAGGTGGGAGTAAATTGTTAGAAGGTCGAAACCCGATCACATTACAGAACGCTGCGGGATTGCGAAGGGAGCCGCCCAGATCGCTACCGTCCGCGACTACAGCCATACGAGTGGCTAGCGCTACCGCTGCACCACCACTACTACCACCGCAGGTTCGTTCAAAATCGAAGGGATTCTTGGTGGGGCCGAATACGCGATTGAACGTATGTGATCCTGCTCCGAACTCAGGCACGTTCGTCTTGCCGATCGTGATCGCACCGGCTTGTTGCATACGATCGATGATGTAGTCATTCACATCCGGAATATGCTCACGAAAGAGGGTTGAACCAAAAGTGGTCCGTAAGTTCTTAGTAGAGACCAAGTCTTTGTGCGGGATGGGGATACCTGTAAGCAACCCTGTCTTAGTGCTCGACTCGTCGATCGCCTGGGCACGATCCATCGCCTCGTCGAAACAAGTGGTGATGATCGCGTTTACTTGCTGGTTTACCTGTTCGATATGGTCTATGTGAGCAGTGAGTACTTCCACAGCGCTCACGGATCGTGCGTCAAGCAGATCACGCAGTTCGTGAGCGTCTTTATTTAGCAATTCATGCATTGTTTTAGATGGTGAAGAAAGGATCTGGGAACCAACGCTGGCGACGCAATGGCTCGATGACAGCCTTCCGCGCAATATCGGAGTCGAAACGGCAGAGTTGCTCAATGGCGAAGCTGCTCACATACGCGTGTTCGTCGTGAACCGCGCGACAAAGCATGGGAAGCACAACATCATCAAATCCAAATCGGATAACCGCTTGAATGATGTACAGACGAACATCCCAATTTGGCTCGGTGTCATATTTGCGTGCCAATGTGTCCAGCGAAGTCGTGAATTGCTCGTGCGTAGCGGACGAAATAATCCCGATTGCCGAAATTACGTGTCGGACTACACCTTTATTAGGGTGATTAATGAGCTCGCGTAGTCGTGGTAGAGCATCTGCACTGCGTAACTGACCAAGACCGTACGCAGCTGTTGCGACTAAAGCAGGTGAAGGGTCATTGAGCATTTCGATCAGTTGATCTATCGCTCTAATCTGTACTAAGCCATTAACTGCGTCTGCGGTATTCAGTACCTCATTGTCCGCATAGGATCCAATTTGCCGTTTGATCTGAGCTTCAAGGAGTTCTCTTACTTTGCCATAGTCTTGTTCAGCGAATGTTTCGCTCTCATAGATCGCGCGTGTCGACTCAATCGGATTTACCGACTGTAATCGTGCTTGCCATTTATCGATATCCAGGTATGGGTCAGATTGTCGTTCACACGTTCTACCGAACCAACGCCAGAGGTGTGTTTGTACAGGATCTTCCGTGAACACAGTGCTGAGATTCTGTTGATCGGTCGGTTCTTCGGTTCTCATGACGACAAACTTGTGCACGTAGCGAGGTAGGATGGTTGAATTGATCATCGCACCATGACCCAGGTCGAAGTGGCATAAGACCGCTCGCGGGGGACCCATGATCGCTTCGACGTTCCTTACATGAAATGAGGAGTCAGTCCTTAATCCGTTCTCCGTTTTTGACAACGATGGCGGCGACCGAGTCGGTTTCTGTGTGGTCAAGCTGGGCAACAGGTGACTTCCAGGCAAGACCGCCGTTGGTCCTCGATGTAATGGCGTGTCTTGTGGACTGTAGAACAGGATCAGCCATCGAGGCTCTCGATGACGTGGTCTCGGCTGGTGAGCATGTCCATCCTTGTGGAATGGTTGCAGCATTCCAGGTCCACTGCTAGGTTCACTTGGAAAATTCGTGTGGCAGTGGCGATGTGGATGTATAAGGTAGTTTGGACCGGCAAGAGTCGTCAAAGCGGTTTTGAGATTAGGATCATTCAAAACATCGTGTAATTTAGGTATCATCGGCACGATGTTGTTATGGGGGTTCGCACCGTTTTTTAAAGTTTGAAATAAGCGATCGGTTTCAATGTAAATTGATTGATGATCTATGCGATCGAGTTTCAGTTCGACATCTAAGTAACCGTTATTAAAAAAATGAGAGATTTGCTCATCCGGTAACGTGCGCAGAGAATTAGTCATTGGATATTCCTAGTTGGTAAATAATAGATATGACAAGATTCCATTTCGATGCCCTTGTTTATAATAGTCAGAATGATCCCATAGGGTAATTTGGCATGGCATTGAAGTCCGCATTAAATGCAGAAATGAAGCGTTTAAAAGGCGATGCAAAGGGCCTTGAAAAGAAGCGCGCTGATCTCACGGCAGACATTGATAAGAAAATCGCAGAAAACGCGAAAAAACAAGAGATGCTTCAGGCTTTTATGGATGCTACGTTTGGAGTGAAACCAAAATCGGCTGCATCTCAAGAAACGACTGCTAGCGGCACGCGGAGGAAACGTAGAAACCGCAAAGGAGTAAAGCAACGTGTGCTGGGCGTAATTAATGCTAGTTCCGACGGTATTAAGCGAAATGCGATTATTCAAAAGATCGGCATGTCATCGTCGGACGAAGCCGGCCATCAATACGTATCTAACACACTTCGCGCACTTATGGACGAAGATCAGATTACAAATAAAGGGCGAGTGTATTTTCCAAAAGGAAGTGGCGAGACGAGTCCTGCTGTGGCAAGTACGAGTGATGATTCGTCAAGTGAGAGTTCTCAAGGTACACCGACAACTGAACCATCGAGTGATGAATCTCCGCCGAGTTCTTCAGGATTCGGACCTGTTTCGAATCATTAATCGAGTGGTAATTAGAGAATTCGCGGCATAGAAATAACACATAGCGAATAAATCGATATGACTTTACGGGTAGCGATGCTTAGTCGCTGGCATGTTCACGCAAACGAGTACTGTAATTCAATAAACCGCAACGATTCTTCTGAAGTCGTTGCAATATGGGATGAGCAAGTAGACCGTGGTAAAGCTTGGGCCGCCGAAATAAATGTCCCGTTTGAGTCGGATTACGAAACTCTCTTGAGTCGAGACGACGTTGATGCCGTATGCGTTGTGACGCCTACGAATATGCATCGAAACATTATGGTCGCAGCAGCGGAAGCGGGAAAGCACATTTTTACTGAAAAAGTGCTCACGACGACTGTTAACCAAGCACGGGTGGTAGCTTCTGCTGTAAAACGCAACGATGTTACCTTTTGCATTTCATTTCCAAGACGTTGTCTTCCAGAGCTTAAATATGCAAAGCAAGCCATCGAGGATGGTCTAGTCGGCAATCCGACCTTGGTTCGAATTCGTATAGCGCATGCTGGATCAAGTAGAGATTGGTTGCCTGAGCATTTTTACGACTTGAATGCATGTGGTGGTGGCGCGATGATGGATCTTGGTGCTCACGGCATGTATCTTGCACGGTGGCTATTGGGAACACCAAAACGTGTCGTATCAGTCTTTAGCAATATAACGGAACGCACGGTTGAAGATAACGCCGTATCAGTTATTGAATTTGAAAGTGGTGCGATTGGTGTAAATGAGACATCCTTTGTAGCCTATCCAGACTCGTACTCACTGGAGCTAGACGGAACAGAGGGTGGTGTGCGAATGTTGTCACCCAGAGACGGTGTAGAAATACGTTCCGATCGATTGGATTCGAAAGGCTGGGCTAAAGTGGAAGAATTACCTGCTCGCTCCGAAACACCTATCGATCAGTGGGTTAAAGGTTGTTTAGAAGGCTCCCGCATTGACTTCGGAATAGAAGAAGCGGTTGAATTGACTGAACTTATGGATGCAGCCTACCGATCTCACTTAACGGGAGAGAGCGCAACGATCGAAACAGTCTAGTCAGAACTTTGTTTGTTTTTTTCGCGACGTAATTTCGATGCTTTCTTTCGAGAATTTCCGGTCGTACCTCGGTTAATTTTGCCGCGACGCGTTCTTAAATCACCTTTTCCCATTCTGTATCCGGCTTTTACGAAGGTTCGGGATTATATAGACGACAATTCGATCTGTGGCTATGCACATATGTCGGCATGAAGAGAATCGCTGAACGACGTCCGTAATACCTGTTCAGTGTTTTTCACACTTTGTTAGTTAGTAAATCCGGAAATTAATGAAGACCCCAGCATTCCTCTTCATTTGCATATAACTGATGTCCTGAAAACGCGCTCGCGATGGACTCTTGGGTCGCATTTTCGCGTCCGAACGTTCGCCACCCACGACTACCTAATAGAACATGCCGTACTTCTGCTTTTGCGGCGACTCGCGCGATTTCCTCCGGCGTTACGTAAAAATCTAAGGGTAGTCCACGTGCACCGGTTGGCAATCGATGCGAAACAACCAGTGCATTTGCACCCTGCGCGAATTCTGCAACGATATCTCGTTGATTATTGAACTCACCTGCGAAGACGATTGCAGTTTCTCCGACGTCAATCCGCCACGCCAAACTTGGGATATTCCCACTTTTAACGCGGATGGCTGAGAGCCGTAACTCGGAATTCGCGAAACCGCCCCAGTGTTTACGTGCCGGCGGATTTACATCTCGCACGCGTACACGATATCCGGCCGGACTTGAGTGTGAAACTAGAGAAGCTAGCTCGGGATATGCACCCTCTTCGCTCGCCAACCTCTCAAAAAGTTGTGTAATTGAAGGATACGTCTCGCTGCCACTAGGTCCATAAATGGTTAGAGTTTCGGTGCGACCACTGCGTAGAGAAGCCATTAACATGCTTGGCAGGTCTGCGGTTTGCTCAATTCCTGTTTGTGTGGTCACAATCGCCATGAGATCGGTGAAGTCGGCTCCGCTGTGTTTGTATCTCAGGTAAGTACCCGCTCCAGCATTTACTAAAACTCGAGCCTTGTCGTTGTTCCAAACCAGATAAGAACCCGCCGCGCGAGTTGTGTCGTAGGACAACTCGCCTGATCCGAGAACCTCGAGTCGGACCCCTTCTTCATTACAGTACACCGATCCACTTGATGGAGTGCTAGCGTACATAAGTGTGACACACGCGAAGGCGTATATCCAGTTTTTAGTTAAATTCATCGAGACCCTTAAGGATTTGTTGCCAGTCGGCTTCGTCAGGCATCCGCCAGTCGCCACGTGGCGACAGCGCCACAGTACCGACTTTAGGACCGGGAGGAAGTGTGGTGCGCTTAAATTGCTGACGATGAAATCTTGTGATGAAAACGCGTAGCCATCGATCAATCTCCTTAGCCTCGTAGATACCGCCATATGCATGAACCGCCAAGGAGCGAATCTTGACGACTTCTGCTCCAGTTCGCAGAAAGTGATACAAGAAGAAGTCATGCAATTCAAATGGACCGATGATTTCTTCAGTGCGTTGTTCGATCTCGCCGTCAGATACAGGTAACAATTCTGGTGTAATCGGAGTGTTAAGTACGCGCTCGAGTGCTTGTCTGAGACTACTGGAAGCTCGATGCTCTGCATACCATCGCGTCAGGTATTGAACAAGCGTCTTCGGCACACCGACGTTCACGTTATAGCTCGACATATGGTCGGCGTTGAACGTGCACCAACCTAACGCAAGCTCAGACAGATCACCAGTACCGACAACGATTCCATTCATCTTGTTAGCAAGATCGAACAAGATTTGAGTGCGCTCTCTTGCCTGACTATTCTCATACGTTACATCATCAACAATATCGTGTTGAATGTCGGATAGATGAGATTCGACAGCTGCGCGAATTGGTATGTCTGTCAGCTCCAATCCAGCGGCTTCTGTGATTAACGCAACAGACTCGCGTGTGTGATCGCTCGTGCCAGGTCCGGGCATCGTGACAGCGAGGATGGTGTCAGGTTCCCACGCCATCTCCCGTTGAACATCCATACAAACTAGCAATGCCAGGGTTGAATCGAGCCCGCCTGAAAGACCTATGACCATCTTCTTTGTCGCTGAGGATTGCAGCCGCTTGACTAAACCCTGCGTTTGAATCTTGAGGATGGTTTGTGCACGGGCTTCGAGGGTACCTTCGTCGTCGGGTACAAATGGGTGTTTTGGGACATCACGACGCAATCGTTTCAGGACAGTTCGAGTAGGCTGCCCGACGATTCGATAACCGTCGTCGCGGGAACCGGTTCTAAACGTCGAACTGACTGTGCGTTCATGGCGTAGTCGTTGCCAGTCGATATCAACCATGAGCGTAGCGTCATGGAGAAACAGGTCGCTCTCACCTAACATCGTGGCATTCTCAGCGGCGAGAAGATGACCCCCGTACACGACATCTTTAGTCGATTCTGACACCGTAGAACTTGCGTACAAATACGCGCTGATACATGCACCGCTTTGCATGCGCACCAGGTCCCGTCGATACTCGGCCTTCGCGACCTGCTCAGGACTTGCGGATGGGTTGAGTATCAGCGTCGCACCGTTTAACGCATGCTGAGCAGAAGGTGGTTGAGGCATCCATAGATCCTCGCAAATTTCTACGGCGCAGTAGGTATCTCCGATTCGAAACAGATGTTTGGGCGATACTCGGAATTCAAGTCCGTCAATTTCATGTGCGACATCGATTCCAGTGCCTGAAGCGAACCATCGTTGCTCGTAGAACTCGGCATGATTTGGGTTACTGCATTTTGGTACGGCACCAAGGATGCCGCCGTTTGCGAGAACGAAAGCGGCGTTTACAAGGCGACCATCGACGAGGAGTAATGGCGCGCCGACGACGAGTAACGTTGAATCCGTTTCGCGTGCTAGATCAGCTAAAGCTCGGGCACTTTCGCGTTGAAGATCCGCGGTCAGAAAAAGGTCTTCGCACGAATAACCGGTAAGCGAAAGCTCGGGCGATAACACGACAGCGCAGTCACCACGCTCAAGTAGGTGGTACTTCGCGAGGATTCGCTCTGCGTTGCGCGTCGGGCTAGCGAGTGAGAGTGTAGGCGCAATCGCAGCCACACGCAAATAGCCATGATCCGCGTAATTCATGCCCAAAGTGTAACGGTCGTACATGGGTTGGATGGGATCGCTGACAAGCTACCGAAAAAAAGATCGGTCTGTATTTCCTGATAGTTTGAACGGGTTAAGTGTGATGATTACTGCGTTCTCCGCTACATAAAATCCTGCCCTTGAATCCCATGATGACATGTTGCCAACACTACATTGAACTTTGAATTTTCGGACGAACAGAACCAATTACGTGATCAGGCGCAGTCTTTTCTAAGTGACAACTGTCCGCCCGAAAAGGTGCGCAAGATTCTTGAAGGTGACGAACCATACGACAAGCAATTGTGGCAATCGATTGCCGAATTGGGGTGGTTATCTACCGTAATCCCCGAGCAGTACGGGGGATTAGGGCTGTCGTACTACGAGTTGGTCGTTATTGCCGAGGAACTCGGTCGAGCACTAGCACCGGTTCCTTTTTCATCCTCAGTCTACCTTGCCAGTGAAGCCATCCTGCAGTTTGGTTCGGATGCTCAAAAGCAGAAATGGCTGCCACGACTAGCCACGGGTGAGGCGATCGGAACCTTCGCGTTTGGCGAAGGTGCGGGAAGACCCTCGCCTACGTCGTTAAAAACCGCAGCCGCTGATCAAACTGTTTCCGGCACGAAATACCCCGTGCCGGACGGCGATGTGGCAGATGTCGCGATCGTGGTCACAACTTGCGATAGCGGAGACGGAGCAAATCTGTATCTCGTCGACTTATCTGGTGTGCAACAAGATGTTGTTTCGACCCTAGATCCTTCACGTTCGCACGCTCGGCTGACGTTTGACAAGACACCGGCAGAGCTACTTGGTTCCGCTGGTAGCGGATGGGGAATGACAAACCAACTACTGGACCGTGCGGCAGTGCTTTTCGCGTGGGAGCAAGTGGGAGGTTCACAGGCCGCATTGGAGCAAGCGAAAGCGTATGCGATGGAGAGGTATGCGTTTGGACGTCCGATCGCTGGTTTTCAAGCAATCAAGCACAAATTGGCAAACGTGTACGTTAAAAACACACTCGCTCGCTCAAACTGTTACTATGGCACGTGGGCTTTGGACGAAAACAACGCGGAATTGGCACTGGCGTCGGCGACCGCCCGAGTTAGCTCGACACAAGCGTTTTACTTTGCATCCAAAGAGAACATTCAGACCCATGGCGGTATGGGTTTCACCTGGGAGTTCGACTGTCAGTTTTTCTATCGTCGTGCAAAACTCTTGTCGGTCAATATCGGTAGCGAATCGTGGTGGCAAGATCGACTGATTACGGCGTACGAACAAAGCAACCAAGCCGACGCGGCTTAAGGAGAGATCATGGACTTCAATGACACCCCGGCCGAAGCGACTTTCAGACAGGAAGTACGCGAATGGTTGGAAGCTAATGCACCCTCGTCGGAAGAGTTGCGTGGGCTAGACGAAATCGCACGATCGAAGCTTTGGCAGAAGCGTAAATACGACGCAGGTTGGGCATGCATTAGATGGCCTACCGAGTACGGTGGGCGGGACGCAACCGCGATTGAAAACGTAATCTGGGGTCAGGAAGAGTCCAAATTCAGCGTTCCAGGAGGCGTATTTGGTATTGGCCAAGGCATGGCAGCACCGACGCTCATGGCTTGGGCGAGCGAAGACCAGAAGCGTGAACACTTGCCGAAGCTGGCGTCGGGGGAGAACATCTGGTGTCAACTATTCAGTGAACCGGCAGGCGGTTCAGATTTGGCTGCGCTACGTACCAAAGCTGAGAAGGACGGCGATGAATGGGTGATCAATGGTCAGAAGATTTGGACGTCGGGTGCCCACTACAGTGACTATGGAATCATTGTTTTACGAACAGACCCCGAAGTGCCGAAGCACCGCGGGTTGACTTACTTTTTCCTCGACATGAAATCGCCTGGTATTGAAGTTAAACCTATCAAGCAGATTAGTGGGGGCGCGAATTTCAACGAAGTCTACTTTACAGACGTACGAGTACCTGATGCTCAACGACTCGGTGAAGTAGGACAAGGATGGCAGGTCGCGTTAACGACCTTAATGAACGAGCGAGCGGCGATCGGTGGTGGCGGCGGTGGCGTTGGATTCAACCGAGTGTATCGTCTCGCACAACGAGTCACTATTGATGACAAACCTGCCATCGAGGATTCGAGTGTACGAGCAAAACTTGCGGATTGGTATTGTCAGGAAACCGGGTTGAAATACACTGGATACCGTTCTCTCACCGCGTTGTCGCGGGGAGAAACGCCAGGTCCGGAGAATTCGATCGGCAAGTTAGTCGGTGCTTCCAAAATGCAGGATATGGCGTCATTCGCGATGGATTTATGCGAATTGTCGGGTGCTGTGCAAGGCGAGCTGGCTGAGGAATATGGCATGTACCCTGGCGCGTATATGGGCGCGCCTGGTGGCCGTATCGCAGGTGGGTCGGACGAAATCATGTTGAACATTTTGGCGGAACGAGTACTCGGAATGCCACAAGATGTCCGGCCAGACAAAGGTATTCCGTTCAGTCAGATTCCGACGGGCGCAAATAACTAAGCCGCTGTGCAGCGCTACGAGTGATCTTTAGCGATCCGCGTGGTTCGTCTGTTTTAGTTTGACGGTGATGTCAGCGATTATCGACTCGTAGCTGATCGTGTGCGCTTCACCGGATATATCGCGAAGCGGTCAACGAGAGCGAACGAACATATCTTCAATTAAGTCGCACAAGTCCACGTTGCGAGTGGTCGAGCGAGCACTATGCCTCGCCGTCCACTTTGGACATTTCTGGTGGAAGTGACTCATCCGCGACTACTTTGGCAGCATGTGAAGGTTCAACAGTAGCGGATGCGTCCAGATCACGTTCTACGTCTCGATAGATATCCCTAACGCTGTTCAAGTCGAGTTTCTCGATTCCTAGAGCGAACTGGATAAACACGAATAGCTGAGCACCGAGCGTACCGTGGTTGATTTTTGACCGCAGGTTGGTAGCCGTTTGGGCTACGCCCATCATCGCGAGACGTTGCGAGAGCCCGTTGTAGTCAATTCCTTTGAGCGCCATTTGAGACCGAAGAAGACGGTGAAGCGTTTCTCTCATTTCGGGTGAATCGAAGAATTTCATGCAATCATAAAGGTCACGAATGTTCGTATTCTATTTGTTTTGTTGTGAAAAACAAGTATATGTTTACTTTTATTCACAAATACATATAATTTGAGTCGTTTGTTCGTTAAACGTTTCATTTAAGGAAGGATAAGGGAGATGGAAGGTTATATCGTCGCAATCGTGTTGCTGCTACTCGCAGTCGTGGTGATCTTGCGGATTGTTCGAATCGTTCCTCAAGGCTATCACTGGACGGTCGAACGCTTCGGCAAATACACACGCACTGCAGAACCCGGTTTGAACATCGTGGTACCGATCGTTCAGCGTGTGGGAAGGAAGATCAATATGATGGAGCAGGTCCTCGACATTCCGCCGCAGGACGTAATTTCAAGTGACAACGCATCGGTAAATACGGACGCGGTGTGCTTCTTCCAAGTCCTCGATGCTGCGAAAGCCGCTTACCAAGTCAACGATCTGGAAAACGCGACGCGCAACTTAGTCATGACCAACATTCGTGCCGTACTGGGTTCAATGGACCTGGACGAAATGTTGTCAAACCGCGATCGTATTAATGCGCAGTTGCTTGCAAAAGTCGACGAAGCAACGGACCCGTGGGGCGTCAAAATCACACGTGTCGAGATCAAAGACGTCTCGCCTCCGACCGATCTTGTGAACGCGATGGCGAAGCAGATGAAGGCCGAGCGTGAGAAACGCGCCTTGGTACTTGAGGCGGAGGGTGAGCGCGAAGCCGCGATTCAAGTGGCTGAAGGTCAGAAGCAATCCGAGATCCTAAAAGCGGAAGGTGAACTTGAAGCTGCACGACGTGAAGCAGAAGCCCGTGAGCGTCTCGCACAAGCCGAAGCAGAAGCTACGCGTATGGTGTCGGAGGCGATTGCGAGCGGAGAAGCGAACGCGATCAACTATTTCGTCGCACAGAAATACGTTGAAGCTCTAGGTGATCTAGCTAAGAGCGACAACAATAAAGTGATGATGATCCCCTTAGAAGCGACTAGCATCATTGGTTCAATTGCCGGAATTACAGAACTAACGAAGGCAGTTGGCGGCGCAGTTGCACCGTCGAGAGCATAAAAGGACTGAAATCATGGAATGGATTGAAGGATCCAACTGGGTACCCGCCATCTGGCTAACGATTGCCATTGTGTTGTTTATCGCAGAAGTATTGGGAGCCGCAGGATTCCTGGTCGGCGCTGCGGTTGCGGCATTGGCGTTGGCGGCGCTCACCTATTTTGTGTCAGATTTAGGCATTGCGGCCCAAATCTTCGTGTATGCGGTCGTCGCGGTCATTGCGACGTTGGTCTACTTTAAGTTCTTTAGAGCGACCGAGCCGAGCAATAGGGATTCGCTGCCTAAACGAGCGCAAATGATGATCGGTCGTCGATTTACGCTCGGTGAAAAACTCGCCGCGGGTACAGAGATACGCGTCCAACTTGGGGATTCCATGTGGGTTGTTACTAGCACACGAGATATCGAGTTAGGCGCGGAAGTCGAAGTCGTCGACTGCGATACGATGCGGTTGCAGGTAGCAACCGTGGATTAACGATGCAGATTGAAAACGGATCGTTTTAACCTCATATAGAAGCTAGGAGCTTGGACTGATTGTGCCAAGTGACACTTCCAGGAAGAGGTAAGAAATGGACTTTGACCGGCTGACTTCGCAGTTTCGTACGGCGATTGAACGTGCCCATGAACTCGTCGTCCAAAAGAACCAGCAGTTCATTGAGCCGCAACACGTGCTGTTGGCGCAGCTAGACGAGGATAAGAGTGGCATAGCGGGGCTTTTGTCGCGTGCTGGTGGAGACGTTGGTCAAATCAAGTCAGAGCTGACTCGAATGGTGAATGAATTCGCTTCTGTTCAAGGTTCGGTCACCGTCACGCCTAGCCGCGACCTGAGTCGCGTTCTTTCGAATGTGGGTCAGCTCGCGAAGAGTCGAAACGACACCTATATCGCAAACGAACTCTTTATTCCAGCAGTTTTGCAAGCGGGTGGCGCTACCGCCCGGATGCTTGAAGCCGCCGGAGTCCAACGCGGTCAAGTCGATGAGGCTATCGCGACAATGCGGCAAGGGGCAAGCGTAGATTCGGCAAACGCTGAGGAGCTGCGCGATGCATTGACCCAATACACCATCGATTTCACCGAGCTTGCTCGAACAGGCAAGCTCGATCCGGTCATTGGCCGAGACGACGAAATCCGCCGGACGATTCAGGTTCTACAACGTCGAACGAAGAACAATCCTGTGTTGATCGGTGAGCCAGGCGTCGGAAAGACAGCCGTCGTTGAAGGACTCGCTCAACGTATAGTGCGTGGCGAAGTGCCGGAAGGCATGAAGAACAAACGTCTACTCGCACTCGACCTCGCGTTAATGGTTGCGGGTGCGAAGTTTCGTGGCGAATTTGAGGAGCGCATGAAGGCGTTACTTCAGGATCTCCAGAATCAAGACGGTCAAGTGATTCTGTTCATCGACGAATTGCATACCTTGGTCGGCGCTGGCAGTGCAGAAGGCAGCATGGATGCAGGCAACATGCTCAAGCCTGCGTTAGCACGCGGGGATCTACGATGCGTTGGTGCAACTACGCTCGACGAATATCGCGAACGTATAGAAAAAGACGCGGCTCTGGAGCGCAGATTTCAGATCATCCAACTCGATGAACCTTCGGTTGAGGCGACTATTGCGATTTTGCGGGGATTGAAAGAGCGGTATGAGGTGCACCATGGGGTGCAAATTACCGACCCGGCGCTCATTGCAGCAGCTTCACTGTCACATCGTTACGTCTCGGATCGGTTTCTGCCGGATAAAGCGATTGACCTCGTTGACGAAGCCGCAAGCCGGATTCGTATGGAGTTGGATTCCAAACCTGAGGTCATGGACAAACTTGAGCGTCGATTGATCCAGCTGAAAATGGAGCGAGAAGCGCTCAAGAAGGAAACAGACGATGCCTCTAAAGAACGTCTGCATGATCTTGAACTGACGATCGAAACGCTTGAACGCGAGTATGCGGATCTCGAAGAAATGCTTGGGCACGAAAAAGCAAGTGTTGTCGACGTGCAGCAAGTGAAGGAGCGACTTGAGGAAAAACGGCTTGAATATGAACGTGCGGAACGAGAAGGTGACCTCGAAAAGATGTCCGAGCTTCGGTACGGCGTCATTCCCGAACTTGAACAACGTATTGAATCGAATAACGGTCAGGAGGATGTTGAGCTCACCTTATTGCGGAATAAAGTAACGGAAGATGAGATTGCCAACGTGGTTTCCGCACGAACTGGAATTCCGATTTCTCGCATGCTCCAAGGAGAACGCGACAAGCTGCTACAGATGGAGGAAGTACTTCATCAACGAGTGGTCGGTCAAGATACAGCCGTTCAGGTTGTTTCGGATGCAATCAGACGAAATCGTGCAGGACTGTCAGACGAAACCAAACCAAACGGGTCCTTCTTATTCCTTGGACCATCGGGGGTAGGAAAAACGGAGCTATGTAAAGCGCTTGCAGAGTTTTTATTCGATACCGAGTCGGCACTGATTCGAGTGGACATGTCCGAGTTTATGGAGAAACATTCGGTGTCTCGTCTGATCGGAGCGCCACCAGGTTATGTTGGGTATGAAGAGGGTGGTTACCTCACCGAATTGGTGCGTCGAAAGCCATACTCCGTTGTGCTGTTGGATGAGATCGAAAAAGCACATCAAGACGTATTCAATATCCTATTGCAGGTGCTGGACGACGGTCGTTTAACGGACGGTCACGGTCGTACCGTCGATTTTCGTAATACCGTGATCGTAATGACGTCGAATCTTGGTTCCGATGCGATCCGGGAACACAGTAATACGTCTTACGACAACATCAAATCGATGGTTCAGGAGAAGGTCAAAGAACAGTTCCGACCTGAATTCATCAATCGGATTGACGAAATGGTTGTGTTTGATTTACTTCAAAGCGATCAGCTTGTTGAGATCGCCCGAATTCAGGTAGCCCTCGTTGCAAGCCGTCTTGAAAGCCAAGGCATCGAACTCGACGTCTCGGACGAAACGTTAGCTAGGCTCGCATCCGCCGCGTTTGATCCAGTGTATGGCGCACGACCCATCAAGCGTACGATCCAGAATGAACTGGAGAATCCGCTTGCTCGGGCATTGTTGAATGGAGAGATCGGGGCGGATTCGACGCCGAAGATCGATGCGGAGGACTTTATTTTTAGCGAGAGTTCGGGTGAAGCAGACACGATCGTAGCCTGATCGCCGAAACTCGGTCAGCCTGTAATGGGTCGAGATCGAGTGCTAGTTAAAAGTCTGCTTAGACCCGAAGCGTACGGTATGGCAATTACTTGAGGTATCGCCGGTGTCCGGTTCGTGTACTCCGTCGTCCTCGTTCCAGTAGCCCCAGCGTACCGAATTTCTCGACTTGGGCGGTACCAGTACGAGCGTCCAGACTCCTCTTTCTGGAACATTGGATATTGCGTGATAGCGGTTTTTGCTTCTGAATAGATTGCAATACCGCACATGCACTTCCTTTCGCCCTGTGTTGGTTGAAACGTCTAAGACCTTTTGCGTGTAGTGGCCGGACAGTACGATGGATAAGAACCAGTGCCACGGGTGATTGTGCAGCCAACGATAGGGGTCTTTGAGTTGGATGCGGTGTAAATAGAGTTCGAAGCGTCGACCGGACCCGTCACCAATCAGGTAGTAACGCGTGAGATATGGTCTTCCATCTAGGAAGATTTGCTTACCGCTCAATCTCTTTAATAAGCGATCGATCCAACGTACGGGTTGCGGTTCAGCAGGGCGTTCAAACGTTGCGTCAGACAATGATTCACCTGGCTGTGTTGGATGCTCAGCTGTCAAATTTAGTATCGCTTATGACAAGTTGTGACGCAAGCTAGACTGATTAGGCTGCGTTTGACTACTGGGTGGCCCAGATCGCACCTCGGCGCATGATTTCTTTCGCTTCTGGCACGTCGAAGTCACTGGCAACATGGCCTAACGCACTATAGAACACGCGACCTGCCCCATAACGTTTCTTCCAACAAACCGGCATTTCGACGCCTTTCACCCAATCGATATTCCAGTGATCGCCGCTAAATGTCGTCGTCGCGAGTACCTCGTTAGACGGATCGGTGTGCATGAAATATTGTTCGGAGTGCATAGCGAAATCATCGAGTCCTTTGACGATTGGATCGTCGCTCTTTATGTTCACGGTATAGTCGATGACGCCTCCTGGGTGACAAATGAATTGGCCACCGACCATGAACTGGTATTCGACGTTATTTCGAAATGAGTCACCCATACCACCATGCCATCCAGCGCATCCAACACCCGCTCGGACCGCTGTTAGTAGACCGCGCTCCTGTTCAGGCTTGATCTGTGACATCGTCCACACGGGGACGATAAGGTCCTGTTCGCTAAGGAACTCGCCGTCCTCGAGACGATCGAGAGAATCTTCGACCTGCACTGCGTAGCCTTCATCGCTTAACAAACCAGCGCAAATGTCCGCAGTTTGTTCAGGTTCATGTCCGAGCCATCCGCCCCAGGTGATAAACGCTTTTTTTGCCATTTGTGTGATTCCTAAAAAAGTAGATTAGTCGAGATCAGAGTCTGCCAAACCGACGGGTAGTGCAGCTGGTCGATCTGGTCTTGACTTTAAGTTGATGTGTTGTCCGGTTCGACTCGACTCTCCGAATGCGTCCATGACTTCGAGAAC
This sequence comes from Pseudomonadales bacterium, assembly GCA_022822135.1. GTDB lineage: Bacteria > Pseudomonadota > Gammaproteobacteria > Pseudomonadales > Azotimanducaceae > Bin55. The sequence goes on along the minus strand of JAJECH010000018.1, from coordinate 161,961 downwards.
ATGGAACGCTAAATCACCACTCGCGCGATGCTCTCGTCCAGTTCGGATTCCCATGCACATATCCGCCAAGCCGATGCTACGGCTGTTTTCAATATTAGGATGAGTTAGCTCCTGCTCCTCCCAATCACGTCCAGCCCCGTTCACCGCAACTCGACCGCCGAATCCGTTCGGGTCGGGACACGTGATCGATCGATCCGTGCCATGTATTTCGATGAACCGATTGCTGTGACGCCATACGTCAAAACTCATTACCACGGTCACCACAGCGCCGTTGTGAAATTCGAGGACGCCGCTTGCGTGTGTGTCGACTTCGACATCGATGATTTCACCATGCTTAGGTTTCGAAGTAATCGTACGTTGTTCGAAACCGCGACTGGTGATCGCGGTAACGCGCTTCACAGATCCTAACGCATTAACGAGCGCCGTGATGTAGTAGGGACCCATGTCGAATAAAGGGCCACCGCCTGGCTTGTAGTAGAACTCCGGAGCGGGATGCCAAGTTTCAACGCCGTGGCTCATCATGAAGGCAGTCCCGGCTAGTGGACGACCGATCGCTCCTTCGTCGATTAAGTTTCTGACTGTCTGGTGACCACCGCCTAGAAAAGTATCAGGAGCACAACCTAATCGCAGATTTAGATCTCGCGCACGTTGCAGGATTCGCTCTCCTTCTTTGACGTCCAGTCCAAACGGTTTCTCGCAGAAGGCGTGCTTACCACTCTCGAGCGCAGCAAGGTTGACTTCACCATGGGCAGCTGGAATAGTCAAGTTGAGTACAACCTCAATATCGTCGCGCGCAAGCAGCTCGTCGGGTGACATATCTTTGAGACCAAACATCTCAGCGGTACGTCTTGAAGCTTCGGGTACGATGTCCGCGCACGCAACGAAATCAAGTATTGGAAATCGTTCGCTGATTTTCAAATAAGCGTTACTGATTACTCCGCATCCAATAAGTCCGATGCGTACAGGTGTTTGGTTAGTCATAAAGTGCTAGCGTGATTCCGTTATAAGATCAATCGTGGCTGTGGGATTGGTGTTCAAGCAGTTCTACACGGTCGTAGATTGCCATGACATTCTCAAATCTAATCACCAACGAGTGACTGAGATTCTGAGCGTAATCGTGGAGATGATATTTGAACCTTGTTTGCGGTTCGCCGTTCAAGAACGCGTCATAGTCACGGGTTAGTTCACGAACATCGCTCTTTATCTCCGTGCTCCAGGTTGCCCGAAATGGACCGAGCACAGAACCTCCAGCTAATGCGATCGTGATTTCGTGGTTAGTTAGCATCCGCCGTTTACTCATTACTGAATCCTCGCGCAAAATCTCGTCTAGGAAGCCAATGCTATGATTTTGCGGAAATCACGGAGATTTAACTATGGCAATTACGAAATACGATCATTTAGTGGTAAGAGTGAGCGATCTTGAAGCTGGTATCGCAACCTATCGAGATACATTAGGGCTCGAGCTTGACCGCACCGATGAGAGTGAGGCTCTCCAGATCAAACAAGCATTCTTCAATTTACCCGGAGGTGGGTTTATCGAAGTCGTTGCGCCTACAGATCCTGACTCTGCGGTTGGTAAAGCACTTGAAGGGCGTGGCGAAGGTATGCACACGATTGCATTTGAGGTGGACGATCTCGCAGCGACCTGCGACGCGATGAAAGCGGGTGGCGCACGGTTAATCGGCGAAGGCGGTCCGCAGGTCTTTGTGCATCCAAAATCTACGCACGGCATTCTCCTTCAACTTGGCGAAAAGAAATAGACCTTAACGCGCATCGGCTGCGATAGAGACGAAACAGGTACGAAGTCGGGATTGGGTCAATCCGTACCCAACGCTGCCCTTGACTTGAACCAACGATGAGACGTTGGCAAGTACAACAATGAAACCGCGATCAGTGCGACGAGTTTGCTCGCGACGTCGGCGAAGTTGAGCTTCGTGAATGCTTCAGTCATTGTTGGTTGATTGACGATTCCCCATACGAAGGCGATTAACAAACATGTTATGCCGACGCGTATCCATCCTTCGCCGAGTAGTAGTCCCCAAGCGGCGCTAAACCAAAGCATGATGAAGAAAACTTGTGCGCCGTTACTCGCGATGTCTTCAGGGAAGACCAGCCACCATACGAGCAGCAATAGTGAATTGAATTCGAGCAGACACGCGCCAACCAATAACGGGCGCGGTAGCTGCAATAGAGACTGAAAAAATGACACAGTTATTAGACGAAGGCGGGGTTAATCACACCTGATCAGGCACGGAATGTTAGTTAGGAGCGATTGAGGAATCTGTTTTGTGGTCCTCCTTTACTTGACGAAATAGGATGCCTCCTGCGCATAAGTGCCGCATAACGTGAATTCTTGAATTTCGGATGGGCAGCTATACCGATAGATGTGCGCACTCAGAACTTCTATGGATTGCGCGTATCGTCTGGTCCTAGTGCGAAAGCAATGACACTGTCACCGAGCTCTCCTACCGCTCGAGCGTTGCCACCTGCATAGATCACAACATACTGTCGCTGGTTCCATTCATAGGTCATCGGCGTCGCCTGACCAGCGGCTGGAAGCTCCCACTCCCATAGGAGATCTCCGGTCTCGATATCGAATGCTCGAAACATGTTGTCCATTGTCGCGCCGACAAATACGAGACCGCCTGCGGTCACGATGGACCCACCGACGCCGGGCAATCCGATGCTAATTCCATACATTTCACCCAGTGCTTTTCGCCACACGATTTCTCCATTCGCGATATCAACGGCGGCAAGGACGCCCCATGGCGGTTGTGTACATAGAACTCCGAACGGAGAAACTAGCAGATCACGTCTAACACCGAAAGGTGCGCCTGTCTGAGCGGCGACTTCCTGATCGTGAAACGTCTCTTGTGCGGCTACAACTTGATCTGCCGGAATCAACTGGATTTCGTGTGCAAGGTTGTTCATGTTGACAACAAGAAGATTGCGCATGGGATCGAACGACGCACTACCCCAATTCGCGCCTCCACCAGTAAACGGGTAGAACAACGTCCCCTGTTGCGAAGGGGGTGTATACAGTCCGTCAGCCTTCAACTTTGCGATACGTGACCGACATGCGAGGCGGTCAATGAGGGTCACTCCAAATGCATCGTCCGGTGAAATGCGGTCTGGTACGAGAGGGGGAGGAGTCACTGGAAACGGTTGGGTCGGGGACAGCCACTCCCCTGGTGCTGCTGTTTGTGGCACGGGCCGCTCCTCGACGGCTATGAAAGGTTCTCCGGTGGCTCGATCGAGTACAAACACCAGACCCATTTTTGTGACTTGCACCACAACTTCGTGTTCGGTGCCATCTTGCCAGATAGAGTAGAGACCCGGTTGAGCGGGCACATCGTAGTCCCATATGTCGTGATGAACCGTCTGGAAACTCCAACGAACTGCACCCGTTTCTCCTTCCAGCGCGACGACCGAATTGGCATGGCGGTTATAGCCCGGACGCGTCCCGCCATAGAAATCAGGGCTTGGACTTGTGGTTGGGACGAACACGAGACCGAGGTCCTCGTCGACTGACATCGGTGCCCACGCATTGGCGTGTCCCTCGGTTGGTGGGTGCTCGCCTTGCCAGGTCGCAGAGGCTTGGTTGGCCACAGTACGCGGAATTGGATCCCATGCCCAACGAGGTTCCCCAGTTCGGGCATCGAACGCCCTTACGGATCCCATCGGCGCCACAACGCGAGCGTTGTCTGCGATTGAAGAACCGACCACGACTATATCTCCAACTGTAACTGGTGGGGATGTGATCTGAAACTCGCCCTTCCATAAAAGCGGCATACCTGGATCTATCGGCACTTCGCCGTTGGCTCCAAATTCGCGACAACGGTTGCCGTTGGTAGCGTCAATCGAAATCAATCGAGCATCGTTCGTACCCATGAAAACGCGATCCGCGCACGCCGAGGGCACGGAAGAGTCGTGCCAATGGGCGACGCCTCGACAAACAAATTGATTTGACGGTTTTTGCTCTAAATCTATCTCGGGGTCGAAACGCCACACTTCGTCGCCGGTTCCTGGATTCAGCGCAATAACTTCGTTGAATGGCGTACAGAAAACAAGCACGTCGTCAATCAAGATCGGTGTACCTTCAGACGCGGAGTACTGCATCAAGTTCGTCCGGTTGGTCATATCACCGGTCCGATACTCCCAAGCGGGGACTAGCTGTGAGACATTCGTGTTTGATATCTGGATTGCTCGACTGTATCGACTCCCTCCGGCATCGCCTCCGTAGTGATTCCATCCGGGTACCGAGGTGACAGAAGTAGATGGACGATCAGTTAATTTCGCTATGCCGTCGATGTTTAGGCTGTGCGCCCCTCCTAGGATCCAGATCATTGAACCGCCGAGAACCATGATGCTGCTGGCAAAAACCAGCAGTACACCGACGATCAAAGCTACTTTTCGACGCGAAGTCAACATGTGCTAGAAAGCACCCTTGCAAGAAGATAAATTCGACATATGCTACCTTTAAGTTCTGTCGGGTACCCTCTCGTCGCTGTACTATCAGAGCGAAATCCAACTAACAATTGCGCTCGTATAATTTGCTTGATGGCTCTTTCGAGCCATTCTTTACGCGGGGGAGTTCGCTCTGAATAAGGCGATGTGTGGCTACGGTTATACCTGTTGATATGTGGCCTTTTCTCATCTTCTGCGTTGTTGTCTTCGGCCTTCTCGGCGTCATGTTGGTTGCGTCGTGGTACATTGGATCGAAAGCTCGTCATGGTGGTGCGCAGGACATTCCGTACGAATCGGGGATCGTGCCGGTCGGGGAAGCTGAGGATATGCGACTTTCGATCGAGTTTTATCTTGTCGCCATCTTTTTCGTGATTTTTGATCTTGAAACGATCTTTATCGTGGCTTGGGCGGTTGCATTTGAAGAGACCGCATGGCTCGGGTATGGCGCGGCTGCTGTTTTTATCGGTATGCTCTTAATTGCGTTGCTCTACGAATATCGAACCGGTGCACTCGATTGGGGTATCAAACGTCGAGTGTATGAACCGGGTCGCTACGCAAAGGTAGATTCAGCGTAATGGAATATCGACTCGTCAAAGCCGTTCCCGATGAAGCGATGACCGCCGCGGAAGACGCGTATAACGAAGAGTCCGGCAAGAGCTTCCTTACTGCCAAGCTCGAAGATCTCGTTGCGTGGGGACGTGCCAACTCGGTCTGGCCCTTCAATTTCGGTCTGTCGTGCTGCTACGTGGAGATGGCAACGAGTTTTACGTCTCGTCATGACATCGCTCGTTTCGGTGCCGAAGTTATTCGCGCGACGCCGCGTCAATCTGATTTGATTGTGATATCCGGTACCGTTTTCCGCAAGATGGCACCCGTATTGCAACACTTGTACGAGCAGTTACTTGAACCGCGATGGGTGATTTCGATGGGTTCCTGTGCCAACTCGGGGGGCATGTTCGACATCTACAGTGTCGTACAGGGCGCAGATAAATTCCTACCGGTTGACGTATACGTACCAGGCTGCCCGCCACGCCCGGAAGCGTTTATGCAAGGGCTGACGCTGTTACAAGAATCGATCAAGAACACTCGTAGACCTCTTTCATGGGTGATTGGCGAAGATGGGAGCGTTTCCAAATATGCCCCATCTCAGCGCGATATTCGAACACCGGATCGAATGAAAGTCACCGACCTCGCGGAACCAACAACAGTTGGTGACGCACCCTTATCCGACTCGTTACTCGGCAAGAAACGAAAGATCTAGATACGTGGCACTGCCTCAAGAAGCGGCTCAGGAACCGCCAGGGATAGTTAGTGATCTGATAACGCGGTTCGGCGAATCGACGCGTCTGCAAACGACTGTCGATGACTACCCTACAGTTTGGGTTGACCGCGAGAATATTCAGGACGTACTGCGGTTTCTTAAACACGACGCGGACACACCGTACGAGCTCTTGTATGACTTGTCGGCGATCGACGAACGGCTTCGTAAACATCGAGATGGCCAACCCGCTTCCGAGTTTACCGTCTTCTATCACCTGATGTCACTATCGGGTGATCACGACCTCCGAGTTAAAGTAGCGCTTCAAGATGACGATCTTCATCTGAAGAGCGTCGAGTCGATCTACCCCGTTGCGAATTGGTATGAGCGTGAAGCATTCGACATGTTTGGCGTTCAGTTCGATGAGCATCCGAATCTAAGACGCATTTTGACTCCCCCGCTGTGGGAAGGTCATCCACTACGGAAAGAACACCCGGCACGTGCGACTGAGATGGAGCCGTACCAATATTCGGAGGAATTTCAGGACGCACAACAGGAAGCGCTGAAGTTCGTTCCAGAAGAGTGGGGTATGTCCCGTGATGCCAAGCACACGGATTTCATGTTTTTGAACCTCGGTCCAAACCATCCTAGCGTGCATGGTGTTTTCCGCATCGCACTCCAGTTGGATGGTGAGGTCATCGTGCAGGCGGTACCGGACATTGGCTACCACCACCGCGGTCAAGAAAAGATGGCTGAACGTCAGTCTTGGCACACGTATATCCCGTATACCGACCGAATCGACTATCTCGGCGGGGTTATGAACAATCTGCCGTACGTCATGAACGTTGAGCGTATGGCGGGAATAACCGTACCGGATCGCGCTCAAGTCATCCGGGTGATGTTGAGCGAGTGTTTTCGGATCGCCAGTCACTTGTTGTTCTACGGTACGTTCGCGCAAGACGTGGGTCAGATGTCGCCAGTCTTCTATATGTTCGCGGATAGGGAGAGGCTCTTTTCGATCATTGAAGCGATCACGGGTGGGCGCATGCATCCGAGCTGGTTCCGCATCGGCGGCGTGACCCAAGATCTGCCGGACGGCTGGTATGAAATGGTCACTGACTTTTGCGACTACATGCCGAAGCGACTCGATCATTACGAAAAGATGTCGCTTCAAAACAAGATTTTGCAGCGTCGAACCAAAGGAATCGGTGCGTACAACACAGCGGAGGGTTTAGACTGGGGTATCACAGGACCGTCGTTGCGAGCAACGGGTTCCGACTGGGATTTGCGTAAGAATCGACCGTACTCCAGTTACGACCAGTTTGAGTTTGATATCCCGACGGCAAGCAACGGGGATAGTTACGACCGCTGTGTGGTCCGCGTTGAGGAAATCAGACAGAGCCTGCGAATCATTCGTCAATGCGCCGAGAATATGCCGTCAGGTCCATATAAAGCTGATCATCGTTCCACAACGCCGCCGCCTAAAGAGCGCACGATGGAACATATCGAGACACTGATCCACCACTTCTTGAACGTTAGCTGGGGACCGGTCGTACCTCCTTGTGAATCAGAAACGTTGGTGGAAGCCACGAAAGGTTGGATGGGCTTTTATTCGATCTCCGATGGGGGCGGTATGGCTTATCGATCAAGGGTGCGTACACCTTCGTTCCCAGCACTTCAGCAAATCCCATTCATAAGCAATGGATTCATGGTGGCGGATCTGATCGCGATCATCGCGAGTATCGATTTCGTTATGGCAGACGTTGATCGATGAGCGAAGTTGAGTTAATTCCCATGCTTTCGCAGGAGGAAGTGGCGGAGATTGAAGCTGAAATAAGCCATCTTCCCGATCGGGAGTCCGCAGCGATAGATGCACTCATGATCGTGCAGAAGCATCGAGGATGGGTTTCGGACGAGAGCCTATCCGCTATCGCGAACTTACTCGGAATGTCATCCGCGGAGTTGGATGGCGTTGCGACGTTTTACAACTTGATCTATCGACAACCCGTTGGTCGTCACGTGATATCGATGTGCGATAGTGTCTCCTGTTACGTCATGGGCGCAGACGGTCTAGCGAAAGATCTAGAAACCAAACTAGGTATCCGTTTCGGTGAGACGACGGCGGACGACCGGTTCACGTTACTGCCAATCGTTTGCCTCGGTGCATGCGATAAAGCGCCAACGATGCAGATTGATGAGGATCTGATCGAAAACGTCTCTGTTGAGAAGCTGGACGAGATTTTCGAGAAATACACGTAATGTCACTGTTGGAAACAAAACCTCTTACCGGTCGAGTAGAGGAAGTTGGCGGTCCAGTCTTCCTTGAGGATTACGAGGCGGGCGGCGGTTACGTTGCTGCTAAAAAAGCTGTCACACAGATGACGCCTTCTGAAGTCATCGACGAAGTTAAAGACTCAAACCTTCGTGGACGCGGAGGTGCTGGATTCCCTACTGGAACGAAGTGGGGGTTTGTACCACCTGGTCCCTCACCTGATGGCGGCGTGAAGTATCTTGTCTGTAATGGCGATGAGATGGAACCTGGTACGTTCAAGGATCGGTGGTTGATCTCCAACAATCCTCATTCGCTGATTGAAGGTATGGTGATTGGCGCGTATGCAATCGGGGCCACCAAGGCATATGTGTTCCTGCGTGGGGAGTACTTTGAGCCAAAATCAAAGCTGGCGAAGGCAATCGACGAGGCGAAAGCAGCGGGTTACCTAGGCGAAGGTGTATTCGGTTCGGACTTCGATTTGGATTTCCGAATTCACTCGTCTGGCGGTAGGTACATCTGTGGTGAAGAGACCGCCCTTCTCAATGCGCTTGAAGGTAAACGTGCTCAACCTCGCAACAAGCCGCCGTTTCCGCCAGCGAGTGGCGCGTGGGGTCGACCGACGATCGTCAATAACGTGGAAACTTACTGCAACGTACCAAGCATCATCCAGAACGGTGCGGATTGGTTCCGGGATTTAGGGTTAACTGAAGATGCAGGTACGAAAATATACGGCGTATCGGGTCGCGTCAACAATCCAGGTCTCTGGGAACTGCCGATCGGTACAACCATTCGTGAAATCATTGACGAGTATGCGGGTGGTATGCAGGATGGCTTTCGTCTGAGAGGGTTGCTACCCGGTGGCGCTTCCACGGATTTTCTCGTCGAAGAGCACTTTGATTTGGCGATGGACTACGGCACGATTCAAGCGGCTGGCAGTCGGATGGGTACCGGCACGATGATCCTGATGGACGATTCCATTTGTCCGGTTGACATGTCGCGCAACCTTCAGCACTTCTTCGCACAAGAATCTTGTGGTTTTTGCACACCTTGTCGCGAAGGGCTGCCCTGGGTCGAGAGCCTGCTTTTGGATATCGAAGAAGGGAGGGGTCAGCCAGGTGATCTTGAAATCCTTGATCAGAACGCCCAGTACATCGGCGCTCCTGGGAATACATTCTGTCTCCACGCAACGGGTGCTATTGAGCCGTTGCAGTCCGCCTTGAAGTACTTCCGCGATGATTTTGAGCGCCACATAGTGGAAGGCAGATGTCCATATCGCACGAACGGGAACGCGTGATGGCGACATTTACGGTTGACGGCAAACAATACGAAGTAGAAGCTGGTACGAATCTGCTTCAAGCGATTCTGTCTCAGTCGCTCGATCTACCTTATTTCTGCTGGCATCCAGCGATGGGATCTGTCGGTGCTTGTCGTCAGTGTGCGGTGATTCAGTACCAAGATGCCGAGGACGAACGTGGGCGCCTGACAATGGCGTGTATGACCGACGTGCAAGATGGCATGATCGTCTCAGTCGAAGCCGCGCATGCGAAAGACTTTCGCGCCTCAGTGATTGAGTGGTTGATGGAGAACCATCCGCACGACTGTCCGGTATGCGAGGAAGGTGGCGAGTGTCATCTTCAAGACATGACCGTCATGACGGGACATTCTGTCCGGCGCTATCGAGACAAGAAGAGGACGTGGGAGAACCAAGATCTAGGTCCGTTTATCGGACACGAGATGAATCGTTGTATCACGTGCTATCGGTGCGTGCGGTTCTATCAAGATTACGCAGGCGGTAAAGATCTCGGCGCATTCGGGTCACGAAGCCGCATGTTTTTCGGTCGGGTTGAGGATGGCGTACTCGAAAGCGAATTCGCCGGCAATCTGGTTGAGGTATGCCCGACCGGCGTCTTTACCGACAAACCTTTCTCTCAACACTATACCCGGAAATGGGACCTGCAATCGGCGGCTTCAGTTTGCCCAGGATGTTCCGTAGGGTGCAACACATTCGCTTCAGAGCGCTACGGTGTCCTGAAGCGTCTTCACAATCGCTATCACAACGACCTCAACAAATACTTCATTTGTGATCGGGGCCGCTTTGGCTCTCATTTCGTGAATAGTCAACAACGCGTTCGGCATGCGGCTGTAAAGGCGAATGACGGGGTATTCGAGTACGGCGATGTCAACGCTGCGTTGGATCGCGCAGTCGAAATCCTCAAACACGAGGATGTTGTAGGGATCGGCTCTCCTCGTGCGAGCATGGAAGCAAACTACGCACTACGCCAGTTGGTTGGGGAAGAGAACTTCTGTCGCGGATTGAGCGATTCAGAACGAATCGTCACTGATCAGGCTTGTTCGATTCTGATGAAAGGCGGCTTTAAGGTCCCAACCGTTACTGAAGTTGAAGCGGCAGACGTTGTGGTCGTGATCGGTGAGGATATTTCGAACACGGCGCCTCGCATAGCACTTGCTATTCGGCAAGCTACCCGAAACGTCAGTTTCGAGATGGCTGAATCGGCCAACATTCCGTTGTGGCAAGACGCGGGTGTTCGCGGTCATGCCCAGCATCAACGAAACGCGTTGTATGTCGCGACGTCAAACTCAACTCGCCTAGATGACATCGCTGAAGCGACGGTCAACGCACTGAGCGACGGAATCACTCAGATCGCGTCTCAGATTGCAGGTCAGATTTCGGGTGAGTCACACGAAAACACGTTCGTAACTTCGGTAGCCGAAGCACTGCTTGCAGCAGAACGACCGCTGTTAGTTACCGGGACGAGCTTGCGTGATCCGAATGTACTTAACGCGACAGCTGCAATCGCATGGGCGCTGCGCGCGAAAGAAAAAGAACCTGCAATGCTCATCGCAGGGAGTGAAGTCAACACATTCAATACGGTCGTGACCTGTGAAGGTTTGACCTTGAATAGTGCGCTAACACGTATTGCCGATGGCGCGAGCGCAGTTATTCTGGAGAACGACCTTTATCGTCGGGCGCAATCCGACTCGGTAGACCGAGCCCTTGAAGGGGACGGTGAGGTCGTTGCGTTGGATGTGGTTGAGAGCGAAACCTTGGTAAAGGCGAACGTGGTTTTACCCGCTGCGAGCTACGCGGAACAAACCGGTACATTCGTGAATTACGAAACGCGAGCACAGCGGTTCTACCAAGTATTTCAACCGCAGGACGACATACAACCTGCTTGGCGTTGGCTATCAAAGATCGCCTCGCGTTTAGGTCGAACAGATGCGAGCTGGACGACTGTGGACGAAGTCTCACGAAGTGCGCTTGCTGCATTGCCCGGCATTGATGCTAGCCTAGAGGAGCTAGCACCAACAAAAGATTTTCGAATCGAAGGCGAACACCGTGTAGCCCGTCAAACACATCGCTACAGTGGTCGAACCGCGATGAATGCGGACGTATCCGTGCATGAACCGAAAGCGCCAGTTGATGACGAAACGCCTTATAGCTACTCGATGGAAGGACAAAATCCAGGTGATCAGTCAGGATCGGTAATTCCGTATTCATGGACGCCTGGATGGAACTCGAACCAATCCATATTTAAGTTTCAAGCAGAAGTTAGTGGTGACTTGCTCGGGCAGAGTGGCGGCAAGCGACTATTTGCTGTGCCGTCTGAACCCGACGCTGAAGTGGACAAAGAGTTCGACTTCAGCGTTACGCAACCTACACGGCCAGCGGCAGATGGCTTAGTGCCGTTTCCGATCCACGATGTGTTCGGATCAGACGAACTGTCGGCGCAGTCTTGGCCTGTCGCGCAACGAGCGAAGGGTCCCTATGTGTTGATCCACCCCGACGATGCCGCCGTATTAAGTGCGAGCGCTGGTAGCGGCGTACGAAGCGATGCTCTGGTTGGGAGCTTCGAAGTCGTGATAGATGATTGTGTCCAATCAGGGTCTGTAGGCATTGCGGTTGGACTTAACGGTCGAGTAGAGATCCCAGATCGCACCATTGCGCTGGTCGTTGATCCTGATTTTGAGCCGCGCCAACTTGGCGACGCAAGGGTGATCGCGAAAAGCTAATGTTCGGTATCGAAGACTTCTGGTCCTACGCACTGATCCTGCCGGTTGCGGTGGGCGTGTTACTTGGAGCGCTGGTGCTGGTGTGGTGGGAACGTCGATTGCTCGGATGGTGGCAAGATCGGCTCGGTCCCAATCGTGTTGGTTGGTTTGGCTCGTTACAAGCACTCGCAGACCTAATCAAACTGCTCACGAAGGACGATTGGTTGCCGCCATTTGGTGACCGCGTGTTTTTCATACTCGCGCCGATCATCGTAACGGCTGCCATGCTTCTCGCGTTTGTCGTTGTGCCTTTCACCCCCGTACTCGTCATCGTTGAAAGCAATATCGCCCTACTGTGGTTCCTGGCGATGTCTGCGATGGCCGTTTATGGTGTGCTGCTTGGGGGACTCTCTAGTAACAACAAGTACGCGTTACTCGGAGGCCTAAGAGCTGCGGCGCAAATGGTCACGTACGAAGTGTTCCTAGCGCTTTCGATCCTAGGCGTGGTCATGTTGTCGGGTTCTTTTAGTTTAGTGGATATCGTTGAAAATCAACGAGACGGCCTGTGGCATTTCATCCCGCAAGCATTGGGATTGGTGATCTTCGTAATTGCAGGTCTAGCTGAAACGCATCGTCTGCCGTTTGACTTGCCGGAAGCGGAACATGAGCTGACCGCTGGATTTCACACCGAGTATTCGGGTATGAAATTCGGTTTGATCATGGCAGCTGAATATGTCGCGCTGATTCTGTTGTCATGTTTGATCGTGATCCTCTTCTTTGGTGGCTGGTTAGGTCCGAGTTTCCTGCCGCCCGTGGTGTGGTTTGGGATCAAGGTAGTCATTGTGATCAATTTCTTTATCCTGTTGCGCGCTGCGATACCCCGACCCCGTTATGACCAGCTCATGTCATTGGGTTGGAAGATCCTGCTCCCGTTGACGTTGGTGAACATTCTTGCGACAGGCGCATGGGTGTTAGGAACACAAGGTTGAATCGATGCTAAGTCAACTCAAAACGATTTGGACGATCTTCACGCACACCTTTAAGCGTAACGAGACCGTTGAATACCCCGAGGAAATGCCTTATCAGGCACCTCGATACCGAGGTCGGATCGTTCTAACTCGAGACCCAGACGGCGAGGAACGATGCGTTGCATGCAACTTATGTGCCGTCGCCTGCCCCGTGGATTGCATCGCTTTGCAGAAGACGGAACGCGAAGAAGATGGTCGTTGGCTGCCTGAGTTCTTCCGAATTAACTTTTCACGCTGCATTATGTGTGGTATGTGTGAAGAAGCTTGTCCGACCTACGCGATCCAGTTAACGCCCGATTTCGAGCTCTGTGAATTCAATCGACAAAACATGGTGTATGAGAAAGAACATCTACTGATAGACGGACCGGGCAAGTATCCGGATTACAGTTTTTGGAACGTCGCAGGTAAAACGATCGAGGGCAAAGGCAAAGGCGAAGCACAAGACGAAGCGGCTCCAACTGACGTTCGTAGTTTGCTACCCTGAGGACGTCGGACTAAGACTTGACACCACTAATTCTGTTCTACGTCGCCGGCTTCGTTACTCTCGCATCGGCGATACTGGCAATCACGCGAACTAACGCATCGCATGCATTGATCTACCTGGTGGTTGCCTTGTTGGCGATTGCCGTGATCTTTTTCTTGCTTGGTTCTCCGTTCGCTGCTGCACTTCAGATCGTGGTGTACGCAGGGGCAATCGTCGTTCTTTTTCTATTCGTCGTGATGATGTTGAATTTAGGTAAATCCTCTGTCGCGCGCGAACGCGAGTTGCTTACACGGGGGATTTGGACGCTCCCAAGTTTGCTTGCACTGGTGTTATTTGCGGTGGTCTTGTTTGCGTTAGTCAGTGGCGATCACGAAGCGGGTGCTCAAGCTCGGATGATCGAACCTAAAGAAGTCGGTATTGCACTTTACACGAAATACGTCCTGGCAGTTGAACTGGCTGGGGTATTGCTATTGGCCGCACTGGTTGGCGCCTATCACCTCGGGCGGCGCTATTTAGCGGATCGGCGTGAAGAGGAGGAGTCTTCTTGATGCCGCCGACCGAGCACGTTTTGGTGCTGGCGTTGATGTTGTTTTGCATAGGCGCGGTAGGCGTTCTGGTGCGCCGCAACATCATTTTCATTCTGTTGTCGCTCGAATTCATGATGAACGCTTGCGCACTGGTTTTCGTCGCGGCGGGGGCAAAGTGGGGGCAACCTGACGGGCAGATCATGTACATGTTGATTCTTGCGATCGCCGCGTCCGAGGTCGCGGTTGCACTAGGTATCGTTATTCAGATGGCGCGACGCTTCCGTACTCTCGACGTTGACGCGGCGAGCGAGCTACGCGAGTGATTGAGATGCTGTGGTTAGTCCCAGCCCTTCCGCTGCTTGGGTCGGTTGTCCTGTTATGCACTGAAGGTCGATTACCAAAGATGGTCGTCGCCGTCGTGGGATCAGGTAGCGTCGGTCTCGCCGCGATCTGTGCGCTATACGTCGGCATGAATGTCGTCGGCACGGGTGAGTGGCAATACACGGAAACGCTCTGGACGTGGATGGCGGTAGGCGACTTCAACCCATCCATCACACTCTATCTCGATGGCTTGGCACTGGTTATGACGGGCGTCATAACGGGCGTCGGGTTTCTGATTCACCTATACGCGACAGGGTATATGTGGGAAGAGGAGGGCTATAGCCGCTTTTTCGCATACATGAACCTGTTTGTGTTCGCCATGCTCATGTTGGTACTTGGCGACAACCTCCTGACGCTCTTCTTGGGCTGGGAAGGTGTAGGTTTATGCAGTTATCTATTGATCGGGTTCTTCCACACGGATCCGGCAAATGGCTACGCGGCACGGAAGGCATTTGTCGTTACGCGCGTTGGCGATACGCTGATGGCGTTGGGGTTATTCCTGCTCTTTCGTGAGATCGGAACACTCGAGATTCAAGCTGCGCTGGAAGGAGCGACAGCAACGTGGCCCGAGGGATCCGGTATCAATACCGCGATTTGCCTGTTGTTACTCGGCGGTGCGGTCGGTAAATCGGCGCAAGTTCCGTTACAGACGTGGCTACCAGACGCCATGGCGGGTCCGACACCGGTGTCAGCATTGATTCATGCGGCGACGATGGTGACGGCAGGCGTATATCTGATTGCGCGAATGCAGGATATGTTCCTACTGCCGGGTCCCGCAATGCACTGGGTGGCGTTCGTTGGTCTAGTGACCCTGTTCATATCTGCATTCACGGCCCTTGTGCAAACGGACATCAAACGAATCCTTGCGTTCTCAACCATGAGCCAAATCGGTTACATGTTTTTGGCACTGGGGGTCGGCGCTTGGTCGGCCGGGATCTTCCATCTGATGACCCATGCGTTTTTCAAAGCGCTGTTGTTCCTGGCGAGTGGTTCGGTGATATTGGCTTTACATCACGAACAGGACATCTTCAAGATGGGCGGCTTGTGGAACAAGCTCAAGATACCGTTTGTGAGCATGTTGATCGGCTCGCTCGCGCTTGCTGCATTACCAGGTACTTCGGGGTTCTTCAGTAAGGACGCGATATTGCTCACCGCGTACAACGAAGCGTCCTATGGCATGCTGTTTTGGATTGGTGCGGTTGGTGCCGCGTTCATGACGTCGCTCTACACAACTCGCATGATCTTGATCACGTTCTTTGGCGAGGTGAAGACCGAACCGCATGACCATTCGAGGATCAACATGTGGGGGCCACTGTTGGTGCTATGTGCGTTGTCGATCGGGGGTGGCTGGCTTGGATTCATGGTGTTAGCGCCTTACATGGGCGACGGCGGAGTAGCGGTCGAATTCCACGCCGAACTGATCGCGCTATTAACACTGGGGGTTCCGCTACTTGGCGTACTGATTGGCTACTTGATCTGGGGCAATCACGCAATTTCGATTGACAAATTTGCTGCATCGAATCTAGGGGAGAGACTACGCCAGTTCTTTTTCGGTGGATGGGGTTTTGATTGGACCTACGATCGCGTATTCGTGAACCCGTTCGTACGACTAGCCCAAGTCAACAAATCTGACTTCGTCGATTTGATGTTCACCTCGATAGCGTCGCTCACGACTGCGATTCATCTTCTTGTCAAGCAAACGCAGACGGGCCAGCTTCGTTGGTATGCGACCAACATGGTGGTCGGCCTCCTAGTGGTCGTCCTCATCGTCATCGTTCAGGCATAACGGGAAAGCGATGACGATTCTTTATCTCATTCTGTTCTTGTTAGGCGCGGGATTAGTTGCCTGTCTAGCGGAACGTCTAAATGTGAACGCACCTCGCTGGATCTCCTTATTGGCGTTCATCGCCGCGACGATTTGGACCGGCGCGATTTGGCTTGGTGGCGTAGATCCGGCAACAGGGTTCTATGTCGTAGGTGAGTTGTCATGGATTCCTTCGCTCGGAATCAACGTGATACTAAAGGTAGACGGATTGAGTCTTGTGCTGGTCGGACTGACCACGCTTCTTGGCATCATAGCTGTTGTGTCATCCTGGTCAGAGATCAGCACAAACCGAGGCTTTTTCCAGTTCAACATTCTGTGGGTCATGGCAGGCGTCGTCGGTGTGTTCTGCGCATACGACCTCTTCCTGTTTTTCTTCTTCTGGGAAGTCATGCTCATTCCCATGTACTTCCTAATCGCGATCTGGGGTCACGAAGACCGCTCATACGCCGCGATGAAGTTCTTCCTGTTTACACAGGTGAGCGGGTTGTTGATGCTCGTCGCGATTATCGCCTTGGTATGGCTGAACTACGAGGCCACAGGGGTCATCACGTTCAGTTACGATGAACTGTTAAACCATGAAGTGAGTGGCACGGTTGCCAGCTTGCTCATGCTCGGGTTTTTCATCGCGTTTATCACGAAATTACCCAGCGTCCCGGTTCACACGTGGTTACCAGACGCCCACACGCAAGCACCGACTGCGGGATCTGTGATTCTTGCAGGTATCTTGCTGAAAACTGGCGGATACGGTCTGATCCGATTCACCGTACCTTTATTCGAAGAGGCCTCCCGAGACTTTGCCTTTGTCGCCATGTTACTTGGCGTCATCAGCATTCTCTATGGCGGCTACATGGCGTACAGTCAGTCGGACTTCAAGCGACTGGTCGCGTATAGCTCAATCGCGCATATGGGTTTCATTCTGGTTGGCGTGTACGCGTTTAACGAACTCGGTATGCAAGGGGCGATCGTCACGATGATTGCACACGGCTTTTCGACGGCGGCGCTTTTCATGATGGCGGGGTCACTGCAAGAACGTCTGCACACGCGTGAGATGTCTCAGATGGGCGGTTTATGGGTCAAGGCTCCGCGGATGGGTGCGATGACGATGTTCTTCGTGATTGCATCGGTGGGTATGCCGGGTCTTGGTAATTTCATCGGCGAGTTTCTGGTCCTGATAGGTGCATTTAAAGTTAACGTGCCACTAACCGTTCTCGCCACGATCGGTATCGTGGTTGCAGCGGTCTATGGACTTTCGCTGATGCAGCGGTCGTTCCAAGGTACACCGAACCCCCAAGTCGCCGCAATGGAGGATTTCGGATTTCGCGAGATAAGCGTCTATGCGATCATGATCGTGGCGCTTGTTTGGATCGGTGTTTATCCGCAACATGTATTAGATCTGGCGCAACCGACGCTTGACGCGTTAGGGGTTGCCTTATGACGCTGACGGATTTATGGGTTAGTTTCCCCCTAATCGTCTTGGTCGGCGGTACGTTGGTCTTGATGATTGGTGTCTCGATCGTGCGAACGCACAAGCTTGCGCTCGGTTTAACCCTTCTGACGTTGATTCTCTCCGTTGCTGCCCACGATATTGCACTAGAGAACATCACGACCGGATATGAGCTATTCGGTTTACTCAACGTATCAGGCATTCAAGTTTTCTTCAACGTACTGTTTCTATTAGGTGCGATTGTGACGGCGCTCTTCGCGTATCCATACTTCAATGAGCGTATGGAACGGTGCGAAGAGTTCTATATCTTGTTGCTGACAGCTACGGCTGGTGCCATGGTGGTTGCGGCAGCCACGCACTTTGCTAGTTTCATACTCGGTCTAGAAATTCTGTCGATCTCGCTTTACGCGATGATCGCATATCCACGAGAAAGCCACCAACCGTTAGAGGCGGCGGCGAAATACCTCGTTCTTTCTGCAGTGGCGTCGAGCGCGATACTGATGGGCGTAGCGCTTGTTTACGCGGCATCAGGCACGATGGCATTTGCAGAACTCAATATTTCACCGGAATCTGGCGAACGCAGCTACTTCCTACTCGGTCAAGCGTTGATTTGCGTCGGAATCGCATTCAAACTGTCGCTTGTGCCGTTTCACATGTGGACTCCCGATGTGTATCAAGGTGCGCCTGCAGTTGTTACCGGATACGTGGCAACGGTGTCGAAAGGCGCGGTCATTGCACTATTGATTAACTATGTACAAGCGACCGAAGTTTTGAGCTACACTGGCGTGTTTTACGCTGTCGTTTTCGTCGCTGTCGCGTCAATGATCGTAGGCAACTTACTCGCCTTGCTTCAAACTAATCTAAAACGGTTGCTTGCTTATTCTTCGATCGCACATCTGGGGTATCTTCTCATCGCCGTTCTCGTCGTGAATACCGCTCGCCCAGAACTGGTGCTTGAAACGGTTTTGCTCTACGTTGCTGCATATTTCATCATTACGTTGGCTGCGTTCGGCATCGTAAATCTCACGAGCGAACACGCAACTGAGGACAATGAGCAGATGGAAGCCTATACTGGACTTTTTTGGCGAAATCCGCTGTTGGCGTCCGTTCTCACAGCGGTCGCGTTGGCTCTCGCAGGTATCCCGCTAACGGTCGGGTTTATTGCGAAGTTCTACGTATTTGCAGCCGGGGTTGAGGGCACAGCTTGGGCGCTTGTATGGGCTTTGTTAATAGGTAGTGCAATCGGTGTTTTCTATTACTTGCGACTGATCTACACGATGGTGAAGCAAGTGGAACCGGGTGCAGCGGCGCTACCTCAAGTTGGCACTCAAAGTGTCGTGGCGGTGACCGTATTGGGGCTCTTGATCGTTGTTTTAGGCGTATATCCAACCCCGATGATTGACATGATTCGCACGATTGTGCAAGCTTCGGGTTTCTAGCGGAACGGAACCCGAAACGAGGTTCACCTCAACATTGTCATTTGCGCGACAGGAATACAACTCCGATCTTGGCGTTCTTTTTGTTAAGTTCCTGCGGATTGTGATCAAGAAGCAGAGACTTCTTAAACCCCGTTGACAAAGTACGTTGCATCCACGCGACGCCGATTGTTCTCGGCACCGTGCGGTTAGACTAGCGGGTTCGAGCGACATAAACGCTGGCAACCGATATCAAGAAAGGCAATACTTTGGCTGAGCAACAACGCTTGAATTTTGTCTTTTTTCAACCGGACGAGATGCGGGCTGAAAGCTTAGCTTGCTACGGCCATCCGTTGATTCAGACGCCGAATTACGATCGATTAGCGTCGGAAGGCGTTCGTTTCAATCAGTGTCACGTTCAGAATGCGCAGTGTGTCCCTTCACGGGTGTCAATGATGACCGGCTTATACCCTCATTGTGCAGGACACCGGACTAACTGGCACTTGATCCGATCTCATGAACCGCACCTATTCCGCTATTTAGCGGAAGCCGGATACGACATTCGATGGTACGGCAAGAACGACATGCTCGCGCAGGATAGCTTGAGCTGTATTAATGAATATCTCGAACCCGAAGGTCCGACTCGAAAGAACGTACACGAGTTCGGAGACAAGGCGTATTACAGTTTTGAAGCAGCGCCATTTGACTGTGCCCGCGAAGACTTGGCCGACTACATAAAGGTCAAAGCGGGGATCGACTACTTAAGAAACCGGAAACACGACGATCCGCCATTCTTTCTCTTTCTACCGCTACTCCAGCCACATCCTTCTTACACCACGCATCGTGACTTCTATCACATGTATAGACCTGACGATATTCCTGAGCTAAGACCGTCTGATTTACAGTGTAAACCGATGCATTACGAGTTAATTCGAAGATACAGACGGTTGGACGAACTGGATGAGCGTTCCTTTCGGAAGCTCAATGCCATCTACCTGGGAATGATCAGTTACACGGATTGGCTTTTAGGTGAGCTAATGTCCGTCATGGAGGAGAATGGATTCTTTGACGACACTGTGCTTGTTGTTTCTTCCGACCATGGCGATTGGGCAGGTGATTTCGGATTAGTAGAGAAGTGGCCAAGTGACTACAGTGATCCCATCACACGCGTGCCTCTGATGGTCAAGACACCTGACTGTAAAGCGGGTCATGTGGTTGAAGGTCCAGTAGAGATGTTTGACTTGATGGCGAGTGTCATGGAACTCGCGAAGCTCGACTCGAAACATGTTCATTTCGCTAAATCGTTCGTCTCGCAGCTACACGGTGAGCTAGAAGACCGGGATCGCTTCGTATTTGCCGAGGGTGGATACGACACCCACGAGCCTCACGCATTCGAAGGCCGTTGGAGCAAGGTTGATCCGCCGATTGAAGGGAACTACTACCCGAAGGGTATTTTGCAGCAGCAGGTTCCCGCGAGCGTTTGTCGCGCCACGATGATTCGAAACTTGAACTACAAACTCATACGTCGTACAGAGGGTCAATCCGAGCTTTATGACTTAGACGACGATCCGCAGGAGTTGCGAAATCAAATTGACGAACCAGGTATGAGCGAGGTTCGTCAGATGCTTGAGAATACTTTGCTTGACTGGTTCATGAAGACGTCAGATACTGTGCCAGTCGGGCAAGATTCTCGAAGGTTCTAGCTCCTTTGCGAACAGGATTTGAGCTGGAAGGTATTGGTTTTCCACAAGAAAGCGCCGCCGATTTCGATGTTCCGAATGTTCAAGGCGTGATAAGTTCGCCGTAAAACCTATGGCACACTGAATCAACGCAGCGCTTTCAATCCGTACTCCATAAAATGCGCAACTCGTTCTGCCGATGTGGTTTCCGCGTCGCGCGACCAAACATCTAGTTAATTCAGCCAGAAACTATCCATGAATGTACAACGCGTTGTAGACGAAGTTCGGGAAGAGGGCTTTGCAGTCGTCCCCGATTTTCTAGATGAAATGACGGTCGAGCGCTTGCGGCGTGACCTAGCTCCGATCTTCGACGACATTGGTAGCCGGTCATCAGAAGACTTCGGTCAACAGACCATTCACACGCACAACTTGCTCGCGAAAACCCGTGCAGTTGATGAGGTGTTGGTGGACGATAAGTTACTCACGTTGATAGAAGCGATTCTTGGTCCAGACTTTCAAATTTCAGGAGTCGCCGCAATGCGGCCTGCTCCTGGGGACCGACGTCAACACATGCATCGAGACGATGGACACTATCCCATTCCTTATCCGCATCCACCGCTGATCGTTAATACTCTGATTGCATTGGATCCATTCACCGTAGAGAACGGTGCAACGGAGGTTGTACCTCGCAGTCATTTATTAACCGATAAGGTTGATCAAGACAAGCCGACCGTATCCGTTGAGATGCCACTTGGTGGATTGCTACTCTGGGATGGTGCGCTTTGGCACCGAGGCGGCGGGAATTCGACAGAAGACTCTTATCGAAGATCAATCAATCTGAACTTCAATCTAGCTTGGTTGAAACAACGAGAGAACCAGTTCATAGGCGTTCCGCCAGAGGTCGTAGTGGCTATGCCTGAGAAACTTCAAGCGTTAATTGGATACAAGCTAACGAATTTCGGTCTTGGTACAGTTGACTATCGCAATCCGATTGAAACTGTAAAGAAGCGCTTGCTAGAGAGCGAAGAAATACGTTCGGCAGTTTAGCTCGGTTAAGACAGGCGACGTCGAATCCCTACACATGCTCGTTTGCTACCTCTCATAAAAAAGAACGATGTAGTGTGATCTAGAAGTCGCGCGCGAGCAGGTGCTCTGACGTTCAGCCAGTCTTTAGTGGCAGCAATTGTTGAATATCGAACATGGCATAGATTCGGAATGCGGCTAACTGGCCTAAATTGTCGCGACTACTAGATTCGAGGGTTGCCTCCCATTCGTATCCCAGTCGTTCAGGTATGGCCCAGCTTCGATGATTGTTGCTATCCATGCGGATTTGTACTCGGTTGCTATCAAGTTTTCGGAATGCAAACGTCGTTAATGCATGGGCGGCTTCGGTAACGTAGCCGAAACCCGCGTAATCTGAGCGAATCCAATATCCAATTTCAAAGCTTGGTACTTCGGGATCAATCGACGTGAGTTCGGCGGAACCGATGATCTTGCCGTCATTTGGCAACCTTAACAGCGTTGGTAAGTGAGTCCCTGAATCAAAAGCGTCGTTCGCGTAACTGCAAAACTCCTTCGCGTCATCAATGCTGTAGCTGTTTCGAGCCCAAATCATCCAACGGCTTAACTCTGCAAACGAATCTGTGACAGCTTCGTGTAAGCCAGAAGCATCCTCTAAAGTCGGTCGGCGAAGAACTAAGCGAGATGTCGGGATTTCGATCGGAAACGGATTTGGAGGATTCATGCCTTCATAGCCTAGCTTAGCCGCAGCAACGATGAAGGAGAGAGACACATGTCTGCGTCACATCAACGGTGTCCTATTGATCCTCTAGCGTGCTTGCGGCATTCTAAAGTGTGTGGTTGTCGCTTGTGGGGATTTCTATGTATGGAACGTCGTGTTTTCATTGATACTATCGATAAGTGAAGCGATAAATTCGCATATAGAAAATTAGCGATCAATTCTTCGACAGGGTGTGATGTTGGAGGATTGCTTCGTGTTTCATTAACTTAAGTCAGATACAGGACATACGATGACGATTCGAGTGCTTTGGCCTAACGGGCGTGGCGTTAACAACCAAATCGAGCTGGAAGCGTTGGGCGAGGGCGTATCAGGCGAATGGGGCGGTGGATTCCCTAATGTCTCGGACGAGCAGTGGGCTAATTGCGATGGAATCGTAGGTACACAACCGCCGTCGGACTGCATGGAAAAGCTTGAAAAATGTCGGATTTTTGTGAAGCCGGCCGTTGGTTTTGACGACGTCGATCTTCCGTCGTGGTCATCGCGCGGTATCGCGGTCTGCAATGTCCCTGACTACGGAACGCGCGAAGTCGCGGACCACGCTATCGCTCTCATGATGACTCTAACGAAGAGCATCGCATTTCATGACGAATCGCTCCGTAATGACCCACTTGGGAATTGGCGACCGGCATTGAATCCTTACGGAAAGCGGATGGCCGATTGCACGTTCGGCGTGCTAGGTCTAGGTCGAATCGGAACTGCTGCTGCTCGCCGCGCCAAGGCATTCGATATGCGTGTGATCTTCTACGACCCATATCGGGAAAATGGGGTAGAACTGGCACTTGGAATCGAACGAGCTGATTCGCTCGAGGAGTTAATGTCTGAGTCCGACATCCTGAGTGTGCATACGCCGTTAAACGACGAAACACGTAATTTGGTGGATGCCAACGTGTTTGCCCATGCGAAAGACGGCATGATTCTGATCAACACCGCGAGAGGACCTATCGTTGATGTCGATGCCTTACATGACGCGATGAAGTCGGATCGAGTCCTCGCCGCAGGACTAGACGTTCTGCCTGAGGAACCAGCAAAGATGGATAGACCTCTGTTAAAGGCTTGGAGCGCAAACGAAGAGTGGATTAAGCATCGATTGATAGTTACCCCGCACTCTGCCTTCTTCACGCCAGAAAGCGTGCGTGACATCCGCGCCTTTGCTGCGCGTACCGCTGCCAGATTTCTGCGCGATGGTCGACTTGAAAACTGTGTTAACAAGACTGATATTGCCTCGGTCTTGGTTTAAATCTATACCGTTGTAGGCATAGTTTGCGTGATCCGATAAAAATCCGGTCAATATCTCCTATCAAGCAATAATGTTGTGCAATTTAGGTAAGTTTTTAGGAAATTAGCAAGCAAATTGCTTGCGTCTTAGTACGTTTTTTAACTAAGATTGCACTCGACGCGGTAAGTCACAAGCTGATCGCGTGCTAACTACGGTCCACGCCATGAATGGAGATGGAAATGTACACCGATGCACGACAACGCATGCTGTCCTGCTACAAACCCGTTAAGCGATTCTGGAACGCGCTGTTGCGATTCGGTTCGCCTCGATTTTCGATCGAGACATTTAGCGAGTTCACGCAGATGCAGGCGGCCAACGACGACAAGTGTCCAGACGACACAGTCGATTGTTCGTGCCAGCTGCAAGCTGCATAGCGTTCTCGCTTGTACGATTCCGCTCTAGTATTCGGAATAGAAATGAGGACGCGTTAGCACGGACTAAAAATCTGCAAAAAACACGATGGTGCGCTGAGCAAGGGTTGCATGGCGCACCCGTTCTATTGATACCAGCGCGTGTTGATGGCCTACCTGCAGCGAGTCAGCATTTGGCTTGGCTTCGTTTCCGACGGATAGACGCAGGTAGTTGGACGCGACCCATAATGTCTCGGCAAAAATAATTCACTTTTAATAATTGATTTGATATTCGGCATATTGGTTGCTGACTAAATCCACGCTATCTGTTTATTCGTTCGTCCATTCGCGTTCCAGCGTACTGCAAAGCATGGAGAATGTATAGCTTGAATCTCGCCCGATTTCGCGGTCTCGGTTTTTCTTCCTAACCATGTGGGTCAAAACACTGTTTCGTTCATTGAGTCCCCTAGCTTCGTGATGCGCTATCTGATCGCTGCATTAATCATCATGACATCGACGTTCGTGTTTGGTTGGATTGGTCTGCTTGTAGGTCCTCTGGTTGCCTTTGGCGTATTTCAGTTCAGTAACAGACGGGTATACATCGATCACTCGCAACCGTTCTTCTCAAGTACGAACACCGCGTCGATCGAACACGTTCATTTCTTCGAGTTGTTTGGGTATCTGTGCAAGATCGACGGCGTGGTCTCAAGAGATGAGATCCAAGGCGTTGAGGTCATCTTTGACCATTTGCGATTCTCGCCAGAAGATCGGGAGGCCGCGATTGCCGGATTTAATCGCGGCAAACAACCGGATTTCGATTTCGAAGGCGTTCTCTACGAGGTGCGGCGGCTGAATCTACGTACTGAAATAGCGGTTCAGCTCATTCATCTGATGAATGTCGTTGTTGCCAATGCGGATGGTAGTGGGCTCGTTGTCGAGGAACGAAATCTGCTATTTAGGATTGGTGATGCGTTTGGATTGACGCAAGCGCAGATTGCAGAGATTTTGATGCTGGGGAACGCCGGTGAGCGTACACAAGAATCTAGAGCAGAATCGGAACCGACGATCAACGCGTTAGAACGGGCTTACAGCACGTTGGGGTTCTCTGAGAATGCCACACCAAAGGAAATGTCTCGACAGTATCGAAAGTTACGCAGTCGTTATCATCCGGATAAATTGGCGAGATCGGTGTCCGACACGGAACGCGCTACTGCGGCACGGCGTTTCGACGACATTCAACGAGCCTGGGATATCGTGCGGGTTCACCATGGTATCTAGCGCAGACGCGTATTTGTCACCCAACAAGATAGGTGTACGTGCATTAGGACGAAATATGCTTTCGCGTCGAGTCAAGCTGGCGATTGATGATGGCTGAAGTATCGTCCCTCGACGAATTTGCGGACATCGCTCCTCATCCTGAAGTAGAGATACCTGCACGGTTGCTCGCGTTGTGCGACGACCGGGAACTGCTTGATGCAGCGAGCGCACTTCGCTTCAAAGTGTTCGCGAATTTTCTAAAGCCCTTGGTTCGACCATTAGTGCGTCATCGACTCAAACAGGAAGTACGCAAGATCAAAGATCGTGCAACTTGGCACGAACTAATGGTTCGTTTCATCAGAAGCGCGCTTGAAACCACGACAGATGGCTTCACGTATTCGGGCATCGACGCAATTCCCCAGGACAAACCAAGCGTATTCATTTCCAACCATCGTGATATCACGTTAGATCCGGTGCTAGTCAATTACTCGCTGTGGCTTAATGGGCACCAAACCAGCAAGATTGCGATCGGGGACAACCTTCTAAATATGCAGGTTGGCGCTGAGTTTATGCGTATCAACGATAGTTTTATCGTGGTTCGAAGCGCACGCGGTTTGAAGGCGCAATACGCAGCAATGAGCAAAACATCGCGGTACATTCGCCACGTAATAGACCATGGTCAATCCGTATGGATTGCGCAACGTGAAGGTCGATCTAAAGACGGCGTTGATCGAACAGATCCTGCAGTATTGAAAATGTTTGCGCTCGCTTATCGCGACGAATCGAAGGACATTAACCACATGCTTGAGAAATTCAATCTGGTTCCGACGACGCTTACTTATGAGCTAGACCCTTGTGCGGCGCGGAAAGCAATCGAACTCGCAGAACGCGAACGGACCGGTTCATACGTCAAGTCTGAACACGAAGACCGCGATAGTCTTGTGCAGGGAATCCGAGGATATAAAGGACGCGTGCACGTGGCGTACGGTCACCCTATGCGAACTGGATATCAAGATGCCGATGACTTGGCTCAAGCGATCGATGAAATCATGATGGAGAATCGGCAGTCTTACCCCACGTTCAGAGCCGCGAAAGACATACTGGAAGGTAATGCAGTAGCTTTGGAACCGAACCGTGTTAGCGACGAATTTTCAGCGCAATGGCAGTCGTTGATCGGTCGCGAACGAGAGCTGCTACTGCGACAGTATGCAAATCAAGCAAACGGTTCGGCAATCTAATTCGCTCTGCAAAGCTCGTCAATTTAAGGTTTAGAGATACATGACACCGTACGTTCCCCCGATCGCAGATTTCAACTTTCTACTGTACGACGTTTTTGGCGTTGACGAAGAATGGCCCGATAGATCTGCGGCAATAGACAAAGAGCTAGCGAACTCGATACTGAATGAATGTGGCCGAGTCGCTCAAGATGTTATGGCACCTCTGTCGAGTTCTGCAGACCGAGAGGGTGCCAAGTGGGACGATGGCAAGGTATCTGCTCCGACTGGATTTAAGCAAGCGTTCGATGTCTTGACGGAAGGTGGATGGCTTGGAACAGCCGGAAATCCCGAGTTTGGTGGACAAGGGATGCCGAAGGCACTCACCACCGCGGTGGAGGAGATGTTCTGGGGTGCGAACACGAATCTTTGGCTTTACGCAGCACTGACCTCAGGTGCGACCTATTGCATTGATGCACATGCATCGAATGAACTTAAGGCACGATTTCTCCCTGCGATGTATGACGGTCGTTGGACAGGTGCTATGGCACTCACTGAATCCCACGCCGGAACCGACCTTGGAATGATGCGTACAAGAGCGGAGCATCTAGAAGGAGGTACATACGCGATAACGGGCACGAAGATCTTTATCACGAGTGGTGAGCATGATCTGGCGGAGAACATCGTTCATTTAGTGCTCGCCCGAATTGAAGGTGCGCCCCAGGGAACCCGGGGTATTTCGCTATTTCTAGTACCCAAATATCTCGTCAATGATCAAGGTGAATTGGGTGAACGCAATGGATTCGCGAGCGGATCGATCGAACACAAGATGGGTATCCGAGGTTCAGCCACATCCGTCATTAACTACGAAGGCGCGAAGGGATATTTGATCGGCGAAGCCAACGCAGGACTTCGCTGCATGTTCACGATGATGAACTACGCGCGCGTCTCGGTTGGCGTCCAAGGTCTGGGATTGAGTGAACGGGCGTATCAAATGGCTTCTAGCTATGCGAAGGAGCGGCTGCAAGGTCGAGCGCCGACGGGTCCGGTCAAAGAGCAAGGCGCGGCTGATCCGATCATTGAGCATCCCGATGTGCGAAGGATGCTTTTGACCCAGCGAGCTTTAACCGAAGGCAGTCGCGCATTCGCAGTCTTCGCTGCGGTTCAGCTGGATCGAGCGGAACATCCGGATCCCGGAGTCTCGGGTGTTGCATTGCGTTACGTTGAATTACTCACGCCGATCGTGAAGGCTTTTATTTCCGACCGGGCGATGGAAGCATCGCTTCTCGCGCAGCAGTGTTTTGGTGGACACGGCTATATCGTCGAGAGTGAAATCGAGCAAGTCGTCCGCGATGTTCGGATTTCGCAAATCTACGAAGGTACTAATGGCATTCAAGCGTTAGATTTGCTTGGACGCAAAGTTCTACAGGATGGCGGTAACACGCTCGCTGAGCTGGTTGCGGACTTGCGGCAAGCGGAACTTGATCGAAGTTACGCGACGAAAGTAAGCGAAGTACTGGATCTCTGGCTAGAGGCAACCGAATGGCTTCGAAATAGCGCTGGTTCTAATCCTTCGATCGTAGGCGCTGCTGCGGTGGATTACTTAAGTCTGGCTGGCTATGCGATCTACGCCTGGTTGTGGGCGCGAATGAGCTTGCTCGACGACGGTTCGCTTGGTAAATCGAATCTTGCGCGGTTCTATTTTGATCAGCTATTGCCGCGTTCGGAGTACCACGCCAATGTCATCAAAAACGGCAGTGATTCCGTTACGTTACCTAACTCAGATTGGTTCTAGAGCAGGCGCTTTCGCACCATATCGTAAATCCCTCCGAACCCGCCGTTGCTCATTAAGACCACGTGACTTGGTCGCTTAACAGGTTTGCAGATCTTGTCCGCGAGTTCCGTATGGTCATCCATGACTTCGCTCGGTACGATGTTGTTTTCAGCGAGCGTGTCAAGATCCATGTCCACGTTATCGCCTTTAAACCAGATGACGTCGTCAGCGGGACTACAGCATGTGGTCAAAGGTTCGCGATGGGTTCCCATCTGCATCGTATGAGAACGTGGCTCAACCACTGCGAGTATATGCTCCTGCCCTACACGATTACGAAGCCCCTGCAAGGTCGTCAAGATCGCGGTGGGATGGTGGGCGAAGTCGTCGTAGACGGTTAGTTCACCTTTCTTAGCCAAGACCTCCATACGTCGCTTAACACCCTCGAAGGACGATAGTGCGTCTAATGACTCGCGGATGGATACGCCAGCTTCGCGCGCAGCTGCGATCGCTTGTAACGCATTGCTTACGTTATGGTGGCCATAGTGGCGCCAATGAAGTGCACCGATTTTGCGTCGATTGTGAAATAGATCGAAGTGCGAACCATCGGAAGCGATCGTCTTCGCGTGCCAGAAATCGACATTCTTACTCGCCTCTAGCTCTTTACTTGTAGGGTCGACGCTGGTGTAAGAAAGTGGTGTCCAAATACCTTGTTCGAGTACCTCATCAATCGCTCGCATGCCCCACGGTGCAATGATGCGCCCGCTCCTCGGAACGGTTCGAATCAAATGATGAAACTGAAACTGTATCGCGACTAAATCGTTGTATATGTCGGCGTGATCGAACTCAATGTTGTTGATTAAGAGTGTACGCGGTCGATAGTGCATGAATTTGGCTTGACGATCGAAGTACGACGTGTCGTATTCGTCCGCTTCAACCACGAAGTACTTACTTGATCCTAATCGCGCGGACGTACCGAAGTTGAGTGGCGCACCGCCAACGAGGAATCCCGGCTGCTTTCTCGCATGTTCAAGAATCCAGGTCAACATGCCGGTCGTTGTGGTCTTTCCGTGTGTGCCTGCTACAGCGAACACGTGGCGTCCTGCGAGGACATTGCGTCCGAGCCATTCCGCACCTGACATATAAGGGATGTCTGCGTCTAAGATGAATTCGAGCGACTCCGCACCGCGCGGGAGGTTCGCGTTGCCGATCACGACGACATCCGGTGGTGGTTCGAGATGCGCTTGCTCGAATCCTTCTTCGGTAGGAATCTGGGCGGCAGCCAGTTGATCGCTCATAGGAGGGTAAATCTTCTGGTCGGAACCCCGGACATCGTAGCCTGCTTGTTTGGCCAGAATGGCGAGGTTACCCATTAGCGTACCGCCAATCCCGAGGAAGTAAATTCGTTCAGCCATGAGGCAATTTCGTGAGGCTTATGTCGCGGGTGTCGTCGAAGGTACCGCGATTCCGGACGGCGCGTCGAACAGTGTCAAACCAACAATCCCTTGCACGATTCCGACGGCGAGGAACGCAAGAATCCCTCGAAATAACGTGGTTTCCATGGCAATCGCGAGGATATTGCCAGACACGACTAGCGACCAAATCCCAATCGTTAAGAATGTAAGAACCCATAGGAATGGTGACGATGAGCTAACTGCCGTTACCACGAGCATTAGACCCGCGAAAATGACCCCAGTGCCGAATAACGCAAATAGTGTTTGATAAACCCTCGCTTGATAATTAAAAATCCTTAGCAGAATGAAGATGGCAGCGGCGAATACGATTGCCGTAACGATCACCATGCCTAATTCGCTTAGGAAATTGATTTGGGTGTACGTTTCGGATTCGGCTAGTTCGCTGAGAAGCAAGCGCGCATTTCGGTTGAGAGCCGCAGACAGGATCAGGTTGATAAATAGGGTGATACCTATGAACAGATGGTTGACTGGAAGCGATTGTGGTCCGCGCCTGAGAAGGCACATGGACCAGAATGAGAGCATTAACTGATTGAATGCGACGAGGATAGCTTAAATCCGTGGTAATGAGACTGTTCACGACCAATCGCTGGACGTTAATAAACGTTGGAAAGTGAACTTCAGCAATTTTAAATACGATGGCGTAATGAGCTAACGAAGCAACGGAAGAGGGTTCACGAAATGTCGAAGCGAAATGCGATCTATGCTCAATCGGGAGGCGTGACGGCCGTCATCAATGCCACCGCGAGCGGCTTAATTGAAGCAGCTCATTCACATAGAGACCGGATTGGCAAAGTACTTGCGGGAAGGAATGGCATCATCGGCGTGTTGCGGGAGGAGCTCATTGACACGAGCAAGGAGACGCGTTCCACGATTCAACGGCTTCGAGAGACTCCTGGAGGTGCGTTTGGTTCGTGTCGATACAAACTTAGCAATCCAACGCCTACAGATCCCGATATCCAGAGGCTTTTTGAAGTGTTTGCAGCGCATGACGTCGGATATTTCTTTTACAACGGCGGGGGAGATTCGCAAGACACGGCGAACAAGGTATCAAAGTTGAGTCAGCAGCTCAACTATCCGGTTCAATGTATTGGGATACCAAAGACGGTCGACAATGATCTGACAGGTACCGATACCTGTCCTGGATTCGGATCAGTTGCCAAATACGTGGCGATCGCGACGAAAGAGGCGGCGTTGGACGTTGCATCGATGAGTGAATCCTCGACGAAGGTCTTCATTCTCGAGGTTATGGGTCGTCATGCAGGATGGATAGCCGCAGCTGGCGGTTTGGCAGGCGAAGGTCGTAATGAACCGCCGCACCTCATTTTGTTCCCTGAAGTGCCGTTCGACAGAACGGATTTCCTTCAGAAGGTTGAGTCAACGGTGAAACGCGTAGGCTACTGTGTCGTTGTTGCGTCTGAAGGGGTACAAGACGGCGACGGGAACTTCCTTTCGGATGCGGGGACGAAGGACGCATTTGGTCACGCGCAATTAGGCGGAGTCGCGCCAATACTAGCTAGTCTCGTTAAGGATGAACTTGGCCTAAAGTACCACTATGCCGTGGCAGATTACCTCCAACGGTCGTCTAGGCATATTGCATCCGCGATCGACGTAGAACAGGCCTATGCTGTAGGTAAGGGTGCGACCGCAGCTGCAGCTGCGGGCAAGGACGACATCATGGTTGGCATCGAAAGAACTAGAGACAAACCCTATCGATGGCGACTCGCGAACGTCAATCTCAGCAAGGTTGCCAATGTTGAACGTAAAGTCCCTCGCTCGTTTCGAACGAAGGACGAATACGGCATTACGGCGCAAGCTCGCCGATATCTACTGCCGCTCATCCGCGGCGAGGCATATCCTGCTTATCGTCAGGGCATGCCTCGCTATGTGCAGACTAAAAATCAGTTGGTCGTGAAGAAACTTCCTCGATACGACGTGGGATGAGCCAATCGTTAGGCGATTACCGGAGCGATCACGAGACTAACGATCGCCATCACATTGATCAGGATGTTCATGCTTGGACCTGATGTGTCTTTAAATGGGTCCCCGACCGTGTCGCCTACAACCGTAGCCGAATGCGTTTCTGATCCTTTTTCATGCCCTTCGCCTAGCGCGCCTTTTTCGACGTATTTCTTAGCGTTATCCCACGCTCCGCCTGCATTCGCCATGGTGAGCGCGAGTAGTACGCATCCTATCAGACCACCACCGAGTAGCCCACCGAGTGCTTCAGGTCCGAGCGTGAAACCAACCAAAGGCGGTAGGAACACGGCGATGACGCCTGGCGGAATCATCTTGACTAACGCCGCGTTCGTAGCGATCTGAATGCAGGTGTCGTTATCAGGTTCAGCGGTACCCTCGCGCAGTCCTGCAATCTCGCGAAACTGTCGACGGATCTCTTCGATCATCTGTTCTGCTGCGTCGCCAACCGCTTGCATCGTAATGGATGAGATAAGAAATGCCGTTAGACCACCAAGAAATAAACCGATCAGGACTTTCGGGTCACCGATGTGTAGTACGAAGGCACCTTCAGTTGCATACTCGATCGTCTCAACGTAAGCAGCGATGATGGCGAGCGCTGCGAGTGCTGCCGCGCCGATCGCGAATCCCTTACCCATTGCTGCGGTGGTGTTTCCGAGTTCGTCGAGTGAATCAGTAATCGCGCGCACGTCTTCACCGAGGCCGCCCATTTCCGCGATACCACCTGCGTTGTCGGCAACTGGGCCGTACGCGTCGACAGCCATCGTCATACCTACGGTAGCAAGCAAGCCGACGGCGGCAATCGCGACACCGTAAAGACCGGCAAGCGACGTGGAGACGAAAATGATCGCGCAAATCGTGATGATCGGGACCACTACGGATTGCATGCCCGTTGCCAGCCCTGTGATCAGTACTGTTGCGGGTCCAGTTTTACCTTGCTCGGCAATCTTCTGGATCGGACGCCCAGAGGTATAGAACTCTGTAATCAGACCGATGATGATCCCACCAACTGATCCTGCTAGCACGCTCCAGAAAATGTTCAGCGTTAACTGAGCGTACTGCGAAATCAGGAAGTACGCGGCAATCAGGAACAGGACAGGGGTAACGATCATGCCTAAACGTAAGGCAAAACTGGGGTTGCGATTCGATTGTGTGCGAACGACGCCGATACCGATGATCGAACAGATAAGTCCAGCGGATGCCAAGGTCAGAGGCAATGCCATCAGCCATTCACGCGTCTTGTCAGCACTACCTGCATCCAATCCCGTCAGATCAACAACGCTTAAGGTTGCAGCGATCGCGATGCTCGCGATCATTGAGCCGCAGTAGGACTCGAATATGTCCGAGCCCATGCCCGCGACATCACCGACGTTATCACCGACGTTATCAGCAATCACACCTGGATTACGCGGATCGTCTTCTGGAATGTTCTCTTCTGTTTTTCCGACGAGGTCGGCGCCGACGTCAGCGCTCTTTGTATAGATCCCGCCGCCGACACGGGAGAACAGTGCTACCGTTGAAGCGCCCATCCCAAATCCGTGGATGTAGTGGGCCTGTTCGGGATTACCAAAAAAGTAATAGATGATTCCGAGACCGAGCAAGCCAAATGACGCGACGGCCAATCCCATGATGGACCCACCGAAAAACGCGACGGAAAGTGCTGCAGGTGCGCCTCTGACCTGTGCCGCTGTCGTTGTTCTTACGTTCGACTTGGTGGCGGTATACATCCCGAAAAATCCAGCGCTGCCGGATGCCACTGCACCTGCGAAGAAGGCTGCCGCGGTGTTCCAACCGAGATGTTCCCGTTCCAGAACCAATAGGACGAAGAGCACAGCCGCGAAGATCGCGAGCAGCATGTATTCGCGACGCATGAAGACCATTGCGCCCCGATGTATCTTGTCTGCGATCTGCTTGACCTTGTCTTCGCCTTCCGGGTAGCGTCGTACGAGCATATAGATGATGAAAGCAACTACTAGACCGACGACACCGAGAATAGGTGGAATGATCGGTGGGGTCACACTATCGAACATGAAATCTCCTGAATTAACCGCGCGAAAACAGTATTCTGGCCTTAAAAATCGCTGCGAATGATACGGAACGCGCGACCTTTCGACGCGTTGCAATCACAATAGAAACGCACACAAAAACTCGACGAACTTCGTTGGTTCCGGGAGCTAGCTGGTCATTGATCAACGGTAGATCAAAGAAGCGCCAATGAGGTCGAGTCTAGTCGCTATGTTCCGTTGAAAGCGTCAGGATTCCCGGCTTAAGCGTGTGGGCTAGAGCTGAGCAGCACAAATACAACGAATTTCGTTCTCGGTCAGCCTTGCTCTAGCAATTGCTGAATCTCAATGATCGCTGCGTTGACGCGGGAGATATAAGACGCCATGACCAGCGAGTGGTTTGCCAAGAAACCAAATCCACCACCGTTGAGTATCACGGGACTCCAAACGGTTTCCTGGGTCGCTTCGAGATCGCGAATGATCTGCTGAAGCATTGGTAGTGCGTTCTTGTCCTCAAGCACAGGTCGAAAGTCGTGCTCAACCGCTTTGAGTAGATGTAACAAGGCCCACGCTTGCCCTCTCGCTTCGTAGAACACATCGTCTATTTGTGTCCATGGCGTTTTCGTCTCTCGATTGGAAGCAACCGGAGTCGATTGATCTGGATTGCGTTCGCCAAAAGTTGCTAGATCGCGCTGTCGTTTTCCAACACTCTCGGACAGTCGTTGCGAGACATCACCTAATCTTGCCGATACGCCGCCGAGCCATCGCTGAAGGTTGTCTGCTCGTGGGTAGAACTGCGCGTCCGGGTTGTCAGGATTTGCGATGCTGGATAGATATTGTTCGAGATACTTGATTCCTGATTGGTATTCATCCTCAGAGGCTGGGAAAATCCAACTAGAGTTGTCATAGAAGAACTTTCCTTCCGCTTCAGCGAGATTGGGTTCTTCGTTCGATTGGCTCTGAGTTCTCGCTAAGTCGACTCGTAGTGAGCGCGCGGTATCTCTAACCATCAGGAGAACGCCAAACTCCCATGCCGGGATGTTGTCCATCCAAACGCCAGGAGGGAATAGGTCGTTTGATAAAAACCCGCCTCGCTTTTCGAGCATTGTGACAGCGAGTTCTCGTGTAGTGTGGGCGAAGGTATAGCCTACGACAGGGATTTCGCTTCGCAATTCGGCGTATAGCGCCGCCGATTCAACAACCTCAAACCGATCGGGTTCTTTATCCCACCACCATGTCAAGAAAAGCATCAGGATTAAGTAGGCACCTACGATCGCACCTATCGTTGAGCCGATGATGCCGAGATTGAGGAAATTCAGCTTTGGTAGATTCAATTTCAGAGATTGGGCGAAATTCATATGAGTGTTAGTTAATTGAGAAAGGACGTGGGTTTTCTTGTGTCAGGTAAGCTATTTTGGACACTGGACTGTGGTAGTCGTTGCGGGTCTTAATCTGCAGACTGAATCTTAAAATTTGATTCATCACTATTAATACATTCGTGCGCTGTTTGTTGATCCATCTAGCGCATCCCACAGACCGCTCTCGAGCCACCACGACCGGTATAGCACTTAATTGGACGGTTTTCTACCTGAAATGATCTGCAAGCACTGCGTGAGACGAGTCATCCTGCTGTGCGTCGCGCTGTTCACTGCGGTGCACATTTCGCCGCAATTAACGAATGACCACGAGTTCTTACCGGTTGACGAAGCTTATCCCACAGAAGCGGAACTGACACAAGACGGACGATTAATCGTTCGTTGGGTTATGCCGGAGGGCTATTACCTTTACAAGCATTCGCTCAAGTTAGTCGGGAAAGAGGGAACTGAATTAGGATCATTGACGATCCCGCCAGGCAAGCAGAAGACCGACGAATTTTTCGGCGAGGTCGAGGTTTATTACAACTTCCTTGAAATATCTGCCGCGATCGTAGCTCAATCTCGCGCTGAAGTAGTGGTCGATGTCCATTACCAAGGCTGTGCTGATGCCGGTTTGTGTTATCCCCCTGAGGTTCGCGAATTTCGGTTTGCCGGAATGGGATCGGAGACTGACGTTGCCTCCGAGCTTACAGTCTCAGGATCCGCGGGTATCAGCATTTGGGTCGCGATTGGTTCCGCGTTGCTTGCTGGGTTGATTCTGAACCTCATGCCATGCGTGTTTCCAATTCTGTCAATAAAAGCCTTCTCGTTGGTGCAGAGTGCAGGTCAATCTGAGAACTTACGCCACGCTCTTGGTTATCTATGTGGTGTCGTAGTAACGTTTCTAGTGCTTGCGATCCTGCTACTCGTTTTACGAGGGTTCGGCGCCGCGATTGGTTGGGGATTTCAGCTGCAATCTCCGGGATTTGTGGTTGCGATGACGTTGTTGTTCTTTGTCATGAGCATGAACCTGCTTGGGGTGATTGAAATTCCTGGATTTGGACTTTCGATGACACAACCCAATCCGTTCATGACAGGGGTACTTGTAGTGATCGTCGCAACGCCATGCACTGTTCCGTTCATGGCAGCGGCGATCGGGTATGCGATATCGCAGGGTGGTATTAATCTCGTCCTAATCATGGCGATGATGGGCGTCGGTATGGCGCTGCCTTACATCGTTGTCACCGCAACGCCACGGATTGCAGCTTGGCTGCCTCGTCCTGGTCAATGGATGGTCACATTCAAGCGTGTCATGTCCATTCCAATGGTCTTGACCGTCATTTGGTTAGTGTGGGTATTAACACGTCAGGTTGGCTTGATTGGCATTCTGTGGTCTAGCGCTGCGATGATTTTGTTGGCAATCGCAGCTCTTGTAGGTAGACGGCAAGTCAAGTGGCTGACGTCAGTATGGGCGATCATGCTCGTTGTCATTGCGAGCGCTGTATATGCAGTCTCGCGACCGGACGAAACACTGCAAACAGCAGATTCAGAAACGTTCGAGTATGAGCGATATCAAGTTATGGTTGCGGAACAGCGACCAATCTTCTTAAATGTGACGGCGGATTGGTGCTTGACGTGCCTCGCAAATGAGAGGACGACCCTAGCACGAGAAGGCGTTCATCAAACATTTGACGCTTACGGTGTCACATACATCAAGGTTGATTGGACGAACCGAGACGCACAGGTGACGAAGTTACTTGAACAATTTGGTCGTTATGGTGTTCCGATGTACGTTCTCTATCCTTCTATAGGTCAACCGGTGGTTCTACCTCAAGTGTTAACACCCGATTTGGTACGAAATTTCTTAGATACATACGAAGGGCGGTCAACGTGAAGAAGATTTTGGTGCTCAACGGTCCGAATTTGAACCTGCTCGGTACACGGGAGCCTGATATTTATGGAGCGGAAACGCTGGCGGACATACTTGCACATTTAGAGAATGTTGCCAATGAGTTAGCGGTTTCACTTATCACGTTTCAATCGAATATTGAAGGTGAGCTGATCGACAAGATTCAATCAGCGAGAGACCAAGGTGTTGTTTTCATTCTGATAAATCCAGGTGCGTTTACTCATACAAGCGTGGCGTTACGTGACGCGTTTTTGGCAGTGGATATACCAATGATTGAACTCCACTTGTCGAACGTGCACGCTCGGGAGGAATTTCGAAAGAACTCGTACTTAGCTGATATCGCGGTTGGCACGTTAGCCGGCTTCGGTTCATACTCATATGAGCTAGCGTTAAGGGCTGCGGTAAATCACCTCGGCGATTGATCTGTGAGGTGCTTCATAGGTTCGATTCTGAGCGAGGATGACCAACGAACCATCGAAAAACTAAAGCCGGACTTGAACGACCAGCTTGTACGGTGGGTGAAACCAAGCAAGTACCACCTAACGCTTGAGTTCCTCGGGGACGATGTCAAGAACGAAGATCTAGCGCAACATTGGTGCACGGTAGAAGCTTGGCGATCATCGTTTCCCATCACGTGTACGAAAGTCTCGTATGGCGGATTCCCTAACCGTCATCGTGCACGTGTTTTTGTATTATTCCTCGACACCGAAGGGCGGCTAGAGGCGTTGCGACCGGAGCAGCGGTCATTTCTACCGCACATTACCCTTGGCTACGCTCGTCGCAAGCCGATCGATATTCCAGATTGGTCAACCATGGTGCGTATTACGATCCCGGCACCGTCCCTGATCGAGTCTAGGCAAGGTCAATACAAAAAGTTGGAATCCGCGGCCAGGTAGCTCAGTCGGTAGAGCAGTGGACTGAAAATCCTCGTGTCGGCAGTTCAATTCTGCCCCTGGCCACCATTTCAGCAGTTAGCACCTCCTCAACTTAAGACGTAGCTGAAGAGTGTTTAACGACGCAGAAGATTTGCTTCTAGTGGCGACAACGATGCTCGGAGCTTCTGTCTAGCTAGAGCGATTCGAATTCAGAGTATGCTCTTGTGTCGCGGGCTGTAGTCACGCCGGTCGGTGTTTTAATTGAAATAGCCCACTCGTAACTGTGATCGTCAAAAATAATCGGTTGCGAGACCCGACCTGTAAATCCTCGTTTGACGAATGAGCCACAACCGCGGCTGAATTCGAACCCAGTTGCATACGCTATCTCATACTCACCTTGCGGGAGACCATTGATCGTTCGATTTGAATGAGCCGCGACTAAAAATGAGACGATCACGTTTCGATCTGTCTGAAGGAGCTTCACATATGCATCTTGAGGCGCTAGATTGTGAACCTGTAGCAACATAAATCGGTCGCGGGAGAGGTTACCGAGCACCAATTCATTTGCTTGGACAGGAGCACCTTGATTCGCGCGACAATACGCCTCCCGCGCCTGCTTACCGTTTCCTGGAGAATAGTCAGATTTGACGATCCACCCGGTGTTTCGGATTTGTGGTATGCCGATCAACCACTCAATTTCAACTCGGTTTGATTGTGTTCGGCCCAACAAAAACGCCTCTTCCCACTGTCTGAGTTCGGCAACCTGAGGTGCGTCTGGACGATTAGACTGGAATACCTTCGCGCGCTCAGATGTGACGTAAATTCGATTCTCGTTGCGATTGAGCCGACTGAATGCGAAGCGACGAACCCCGGCGTCTCGAACCCCTTGCTTAGCTGTGGGTGTTAGTTCGTTCGAGATGCGTTGAGCAGCGTCTGCCAGAGACGTTCGATTTAGACATAGATTCCGGTATCGCGTTACGTTTTGGTTGTAGTCATGAATCTCCCAATATTCGCTCTGATCGACTTCTTTTGCTTCTCCTGACAATCGAAAGACTTCGTTCTTGCACCATCGAAGCTCCTCGATTGACAAAGGCTCGCTGTCCGGTTGAGGAACCTGTTGATTAGATTGTGCGGGCGTGGGTTTCGTAACGATGAAAAAAAGCAATAATAACCAGATCCAAGGGAACGAGCAGCTTCCATGGCGAGTCCGTGGACGTTGGTTCTTGCCGACCGCGTGAAATGGAAGAATTCGATTCACGGACACGACATCGATGGTCGAATGGCTCAATCTAAACCAGAAGCTACGTATCGGCTGGTTCCGGAAACTGTCGTGCGAAAGCGCTTGTGACACGATCGAATCGATTCTTGATCATGTCCGGCGTTTCCTTGCCGTCGCAAAAAATGTGCAATTCGTTCTCGTGTATGGCTCGCAGAACTAACTCGCCGACGTATTTCGGTCCGAGTGCGAATTTGTGAAGAGGGTTCTTCTTCTTTCGTTCAGCAATGGCTTCATGATCGTCGTCATCGAGGTCTGGATAGAAAATCGATGTGTCAACGATAAAAGGACAGAGCACCGATACGCCGATTCGATGTGGCTTTAGGTCCTCGCTCATACATTCAGATATTGCGACTACCGCATGCTTCGTGGCGCAGTACGCGGCTGAACCGCGACCTGTGATCATTCCCATGATGCTCGCTGTATTCACAATATGGCCTTCAAGTCCGCGCTCGATAAGTCGATTTGAAATCTCTCGACCGCCGCGTATGACACCCCACAGGTTCACATCGAGGATGCGTTTCCAAGTAGCTTCATCAAAGGTCTGAAATGGACCTCCTAAACCGATACCCGCATTGTTGCAGCAAATCTGAATGGGACCTAGTTTCGCCTCGATTTGATCCAACGTACGCGCGATCGCGTCAGTATCAACTACATCGCATCGTATAGCCAGTACATCGTCACTAATTTCCCTTAGCTGTGGCTCCACGCGGCGAAGACGATCCTCGCGAATATCCGCGATCGCGACCTTTACCCCACCTTCCAGGAATGCTTGAGCCATGCCCAAACCGATTCCGTTCGCACCTCCGGTCACAAATGCGACCTTTCCGACTGTCTCTTCCACCGAATTGAACCTCAGGAATGAACCGATGGATTATGCCCTCGAATTTGAGAAGTAATGGATAATTCCATGCCTATCTTTATTCCCTTTGAGCGTGTGTAGCAGACGCAGATATTTCTCTTTCGCAGTACTCGCGACACTTACATTTTTCGCACACACGCTCCTGGCGAACGAAACACCAACATCGTCTGACGACGACCCATTTAGTGGGTTAGTGCTTGGTCAAAAAGACCGCGCGGCTCGTAGTGCGGCGATGCGTGACATGCGTTCGCCACCATCGGTTGCTCAGCCAGTGGTATCTGCGGCAGAGGTGCGTCCCGCATCCGGTCCGAGTTTATTTACCTTGACGCGAGAAGCCACGCTTTCTTCGCGTCCGACGGCTGCTTCTGACGATGTAGATGCGACTTCTAGTTTGCGTAGTCTCCCGCTCACAGACATCCAAACGAACGAATCCGGATCCGATGGTGAAGTGACGTATTCCGGTTCGGGGCGTGTGATTGATATCCCTCCTCAAATGAACTTGGTGGAACTGAATGGCGTAGACATCGTGATTGATGGTCACCTCGACGAAGATGCATGGACACGAGTGGACGGTTTCGAGAACATGATTGTTGTTTCGCCGGACACACTCGTTACGCCCGAGTTTCGTACATTCGTTCGGATTTTCTATACCCAGCGTGGACTCTACGTGTCGGCAGATATGGAGCAACCGGCAGATACGTTGGTGCAGCGGTTA
Source organism: Pseudomonadales bacterium (assembly GCA_022822135.1). Taxonomy (GTDB): domain Bacteria; phylum Pseudomonadota; class Gammaproteobacteria; order Pseudomonadales; family Azotimanducaceae; genus Bin55. The sequence goes on along the minus strand of JAJECH010000018.1, from coordinate 121,057 downwards.
TCCGCTCGTGACCAAGACCTAAATCGAGATGGCTTCGGGATCACTCTCGACACTTCCGGTAAGGGCATGTTCGGGTTTTGGTTTGCGGTCAACCTTGGCGGTTCGAAGGAAGACGGTAAGGTATTACCGGAACGGAATTTCAGCAGAGAATGGGATGGTGCGTGGCACGGCGCGACGGCGGTGACCGCTAGTGGCTGGGCTGCGGAGATCTTTATCCCGTGGTCAATCTTGGCCATGCCACCTGGTGGCGGCGAACGCAACATGAGCTTCTACGTTAATCGTCAAGTTGCGTTTCGCAATGAACGTTACGGTTGGCCAGCGCTACCGTTCACTCAAGCTCGCTTCATGTCAGCGATGCAACCTATGGCCATGGAGGACGTGAATCCAAAACAACAGTGGGAGCTTTTTCCGTACGCAACGACGAGTGCTGATGGAATCTACGACGAAATGGACCGAAAGGTTGGCTTGAATTTCTCGTGGCGACCCGCGCCAAATCTACAGGTGACTGGCGCAGCGAATCCTGATTTCGGTGCGGTGGAGTCAGACGATGTCGTTGTCAATCTCACCGCTTACGAGACGTTCTTCCCTGAGAAGCGGCTGTTTTTCCTTGAAGGATCAGAGGTGTTCGAGACGACACCGCGCGGCACACCTTTTCGTGGAAGTTCACAAAGCGGGGGTGCTCGCGTAGCACCGTCTACCTATACCATGGAGCCGACTACCTTGCTGAACACTCGGCGTATAGGTGGATCCGCGAAGCATCTGGATTATGACAGAGACGTGATAGACGTGCCTGGTCCCGAGCTAAGCAAACCTACTGATCTCCTAGGCGCCGTTAAAGTAGTTGGGCAAGCCAGCGCATTTCGTTTTGGCTTTCTGGGTGCAGTCGAGGACGACGTTGCGTTGCGCGGGACCGTGGAGCACACGGATGATGAAGGGACTCTTAAAGAAGAGGATGTCATCGTATCGTCCACAGGTCGCGATTTTGGCGTGGCACGCGTACTGTGGGAGCGTCAATCAGGGACTGGTCGTCAAGCGCACGGTTTCATCACGACACTTGCAGATACGCCTGAATACAGTGCGGTAGTCAATGGTCTTGACTCCCATTTCCTGACGCAGAGCGGGAAGTGGAGTATTGATTCCCAGCTGATCAATTCACAAAAAGACTCAGAGTCTGGGTACGGCGGGTTTGCTGACATTCGTTTCACGCCTAAGCAAGGGATTTTTCACAGGCTCTCGTTAGATTTTCTCGACGACACCTTGGATGTCCGTGACCTTGGTTTTTTACGACGGAACGATTTGCGCGGTTTTCGTTACGCAAGATTTCACAATACCTCACGTGACTTGCCTGGATTTCTGCGGTCACGATCGATCGGACTTTTCTTGTCCAGTCAAGCGAATTCGGACGGTGAATTGATTCGATCCTATATTGGCTCTGGGATCGGGTTCTACTTCGCTAATCAGTCTGCGCTGAACGTACAACTGTCATATCGACCGGAAATAGTCGACGATCGAAGTAGCTTCGGAAATGGCAGTTTCGAGGTCGAACCTACGAAGTTCATTACGATCACCTACGGTACCGATACTGCTAAAAAGTTCTCTTACTCTGTTCAAACGGGCCTTATGGACGATGAACTAGGTGATCCAGCATATATTGGTGATATTGGATTTACGTATAGTCCCATCTCCCGTTTGCGGCTCGATTACGACTTGAGATTTCGCGATAGTAAAGGTTGGTTACTTCATAGGGGTGATGGGGACTTCACACGCTTCTATAGTGAACAGTTATCTCATCTATTTGGTTTTGATTTCTTCATATCGGCACGACAGCAGTTCCGAGCCACTTTACAGTGGACTGGAATCAACGCTACGGAACGAGACTTTTGGCGAGTCCCTGAGGAACTCGGCAAGCTCGTATCAATAACGCGTGATGAACTGAGCGCTGACTCGAAAGATTTCACGATTTCACGTTTGACAGCACAGGTCCGTTATCGATGGGAAATTGCACCTTTATCTGACCTCTTCGTGGTCTACACACGAGGAAGCAATTTGCCGAGTCTCGGACATGCGGAGTTTGATCGTCTCTTTCGAGAAGCACTACGTGACCCGATCGTAGACGTCATTGTGTTGAAGTTAAGGTACCGGTTCGGATCCTAACAACAGGAGCACTAACGCGCGTCTTGCTCCTGAGACACCAACTTACGTAACGAATCGGTCGTCAGGGAGCGGGGTTTTATCTCGCCACGTATAAGTCGAATACCAATATTCTGGACTGCGGCATTGACTGGTGTCGGAATTCCGTGCAATCGACCAAGCTGGACGATTTCGCCATTCATGTAGTCCGCTTCTAGATCTCCGGTGCTGCGCAACAGGCTCTGAAGTGTCGAACTGCCATGGCGTTGGAACCCGTCCACTGGTCCACCTCTTATGTCGCCGCGATTGGCACGTGCAGATCGATAGTCGGCATATTCGATACCTGCAGCATCACAGCAGATTTGGGCTTCTGCTTGCATTTCCCGAATCGTGTCGTCAGGACGTTCTGCACAGGCCGCATCTAAGGCATTGGTTAGATTCACCATTAGTTTCGCGTATTTTTGCGCCATGATGTTTGGATCTGGTCGAGAAACAAATCCAGCCGCATGAATTGCCGACGTAACTCGTTCAATTGTCTCGTCCACACCGCTCGGATAGCAACCAGCGTCGAGATTACCAGCGCGGTTTTCGGCGAAATTAACGACAACCCCTGGCTTGAGGTGCTCGGCCGGGACCCAGACAACCATGCCGTAGACCCGCGAAAATCTTCGCAAAGCCATGCGCTCGCTCGCCACACCATTCTGACAACAAACGATCGGCGTATCCGATGGTGCATTCAACTGTAGATCGCGCAAAGCACCCTCTACGTGCTGGGTCTTCATGCACAGTATGACGACATCATCAGTTTGGATGCGAATCTCACGAGCATGTGAAACCACGTCTATGGGTAGCGTTTTGTGGATCGTTGGGGAGTGGAATTCCAATCCCGCAGCTCTTATAGCCTTGAAATGCTCGCCACGCGCGACCAACAGTACCTGCTCGTCATTGAGATGTAACCGAGCGCCGATGGAGCCGCCAATTCCACCTGCTCCATAGATGATGAATCTCATGGTCGTGCTGATATTGATAAGTTTCGTCGATCGACTAGGCTTGCGCTGCTCTCAGCTCTTCGATCGTTCGCACTTCGCGCCGCATTGCGCCGTTCGACGTTGAATTGGATAAGTCTGGGGAGTTTGCCAATCTGCGTTTCGCATCGGGAATCGCGCTTGCGTATTGAGGGAGCCATTCTTCTTGCGCGACCAGCATGGTATCGACCATGTGCCAAACCTCGGGCGGGTTGCATACGGCACCAACGAGAGGATCCAACAAACAGGCTTGTTTAAGTAGCTCGACATCGCCGGTCAGCGCGGCATCTTTTGCCATACGTTGAACTTGGATTGAGTTGTTGCAGATCGCGGCGCACCCAAGTGGGAGGTCGCCGTACTGCGGAATTGACATACCGTTCCGATCGACGTATCCAGGGACTTCGACGACGCAGTCTATAGGCAAGTTAGTCACGGTGTGCTGATTGCGTACGTTAAAGTGACCTCGATACGTCCGCCCGGTCTCAATTGCTTCAACAATCCAGGAACCGTGCTCGTCACTTCTTGTTGCCGTGTCGAGCTTCCAAGCATCTTCTTTAAGCCATCTTGGGAAGTCCTGCTCAAACCAGTTGCGGTTTTCAGTGCAAACTCTTAGATATCCAGCTGATTCGCCATGAATCCAACGCTCCATTGAGGTCCACTGAGGTATCTCGTCGGGACGTTTTCGATACCACGGGACGTATTCCGACAGGTGTCCATTCGATTCGGTGCTGAAGTATCCAAAGCGTCGGATCATGTCCATTCGAACTTTCTCGTTCGCGGCGACTCCAGGAACCGCATCGAATAGTGGCAGTAACTGATTAGCCCATTCGACACCTTCGTGTACAACGTTCATATACCAAGTTTGGTGATTGATGCCTACTGCGGCAATGTCAACGTCTTGCTTCGTGACAGGCTGGAAATCTGCATCGTCCTTTTTCTTGCCTTGATTGACGTGATTTTCAATCAATCCGGCGAGTAATCGGTGGCCTCCTTGAACACCATGACACAATCCGATGGTTTCTACACTAGACTCATCTAACGCAGCCCAGGTGTTCATAGCCATTGGATTCGCGTAATTCAAGAGGACTGCGTCAGGGTTTGAGAACTGCTCAATCTGTTGACATAGTTCGACGATCATTGGTACTGTACGCTGCCCATACATCAAACCACCTGCACAGATCGTGTCGCCCACGCATTGATCAATACCGTACCGTAGCGGAATTTCAACGTCGGTTCTGAATGCTTCTAGACCGCCGACTCGCGCCGTGTTTATGACATAGTTTGCGTCGCGCAGTGCAGTCTTGCGATCCTCGGTGGCGACGATAGTGGCGGGTAGGGTATTCGCCTCGATGTCACGACGACAGAGGCGTACGACCATATCAAGATTCGACGCGCTGATGTCTTGGAATCGGAATTCCGCATCTCTGAATTCTGGCACCATCAGAAAGTCGTGCAGCAAACGCCGCGTGAACCCGATGCTGCCTGCTCCAACAATCGTGATTTTCAAACTCATGAATTCGACTCCAGTCTGAATTGGTCGATAAATTCGCCAGCGTCCTTACGTCTTCTGTATTCCCATTCCCAAGGCGATTCACGAAGGCGATTGGGACCATTGCGAATGTCGATTCCCATATCGGCTTGCTGCGGATAGTGACTATAGATCATCACGCGACGAGGATTGGGGGTGGGATTCGGTTCGGATGTATGGACGATCTTTGCGTGAAAGAACATCACGGATCCAGCAGGTGCATCTAAAAATGTTCCAGTGCTGAGATCAACGGATCCTTGCGGTACTTCAAGTCCATTCCGCACTCTATCGTGCTCGATGTGTTGGTGGTGCGTACCAGGAAACACCCGAATCGCTCCGTTGCCCGGATGACAATCATCAAGCGTGATGGCTGATGAGATGATGTTATCTGGGTAACCGTTGTATTTGTAGTACGCCCAATCGTTATGTACGGGGAACCTGTCGTCGTCGACCGGGACCCTGAACTTCTCCAACGCTCTCACCGGTTGCTTGTAGTTGAGTTTTTCCTCCATGAGGACAGGTTGATCACCCATGAGCTCGGACATGGGTGCGAGCAACCGATCATCCTCAGCTACTTCGGAGAGGACAAGCGAGAGATCGTTGATAGGCTGAATCTTGCGAACGATGAGTCCGCCACTTTGTCGTTCACGAATGTCCAATCTGCGGCTTTGACGTTGATTACAAATAGACGAATTTATGATCAATTCAAGAATGAAGTCTGCGTCCGCCTGCATGCGCAAGACTTCATCAGCGGTGAACACGCTTGGTAATACGAGAAAGCCGTTGTCGTCCCAGAACGACCGTTGTTTCGGTGTTAGACCGTTGGAAGTCGCCATACGAGAGGGCCGGAAATTAGCATTTATTTGCCTGATAGGACCGTGAACCTTAGACCATCGCTTCGGCCAACGAACGTCTTAGTTTGAGCTGAGTTGAGATGTGAGGAACGCAAGAATCTCGCTCCTAGCGCGTGCCTGATCCGCCGGATCTCTGAAGCCGTGACCAGCACCTTCGAACACGCTTAATTTACTTTCCACGCCGACGCTTGCGAGAGCCTCGTGCATCCGCGTGCTGTTCTGTAATGGAACGAGCTCGTCCGCCGTACCGTGCAGGAAGAGGATCGGTGGATCCTCGGCGTCAGCAAAGTTGATAGGAGATACGGATGTGGCTAACGAAGGTTCAAAGTCGAGGGCTGGAAAACGTTCGCTAGGTCCTACGATGTTCTCGAGGTCGACGGGCGGGAAATAGGCGATTCCCGCGGTGACATGATTCGAGGTATTCGCAACCGAATCGTTGCCTTCGGTCGGTGTCCCATCATCGGAATCAAGCGCAATCATCAGGGTTAAGTGACCACCTGAGCTAAACCCCATTACAGCCATGCGCGCAGCATCGATTCCGTAATCCTTGGCGTGGTACCGAACATGCCGTACAGCATGTTGCACGTCAGCTACTGCATCGGGGACCTTGAAATCAGGTGCGCTACGGTGACGAATTGGGACTAACGTGTAACCAGCGTCCAGGAGAAACCCGAATCGTTCCGTAACTCGATCGATTGGTTGCTTACCACTGAACCAACCACCGCTTGACATGAGTAAAACGGCAGCGCCATTTGGGTCTGATGCGGGAACGACGTCATATGTAACTTCGAGTCCATCTCGCTCGACGTAAACGATGTCCTCTTGGACACCATCACCGCCGAAAATCGTTGTAGCAACGACAGCGGTTAGTACGAGTACGGAGCGAATGCAGGTTATTGAACGTCGATTCATTGAAAAATCCTTGATTAGAGTGTTGTCGCTTCGTCGTTAAGGCAATTCCTTGCCAAACACGATACACGCACCAGCCGCGAACATGCCGCCAACACCCAGACAGACTGATACATTGACGCCATCGACTTGAGCAGGTGCTTGACCCCTCACCTGGCGAACGCTTTCTTGGAGCGCAAACATCCCGTACATACCGGTATGGGTATACGACAATCCACCGCCATTCGTATTTAGGGGTAGTCTGCCACCTGGTCGAGTGTTGCCTTCCTCAATGAAGGGACCTGCCTCGCCACGCTCCACGAAACCTAAATCTTCGAGTCCGTAAATCGGTAGATGGGCAAACGCATCGTAGACCATTAGATGGTCGACGTCGGCGTGCTTAATTCCAGCCGCTTCCATAGCGTCCCGACCGGCGATCCTGAAATTTCTAGAGCTAGTGAGGTCAGCCATCTGACTGATCATCGGCGATTCGACACTTTCACCCGACCCGAGGATGTAGACGGGCGGTTGCGGAAAGTCCTTTGCTCTTTCTGCGTTGGTGAGGATTAATGCACCACCACCGTCGGTCACGAGACAGCACTCTAATAGATGGAATGGATATGCGATCACGCGTGACTCAAGCACGTCGTCTACGGTGATCGGGTCCCGATACATTGCGCGCGGGTTCATACCTGCCCACTCGCGCTGCGCGACTGCGACGGATGCGAGTTGCTCGTGCGTCATGCCGTACTGCTTCATATAACGCAGCACACCGATACCGAAAAGCGTCGTTGGACCCATTGGTCCATACGGGAGTTCGAACTGGCTAGCGAAGGACGCTGCGCCGCCGCCTCCACCGCCACGGCCAACACCGGACCGTCCGCTCTCACCGTGAGTGATCAATACGGTTTCGCAGTATCCCGCTTCTAGTGCAGCAACCGCGTGACGGACATGAATGAGGAATGAACACCCACCGACGGAGGTACCATCGATCCACCGAGGCTCGAGTCCTAAGTAATGAGTTAGGTCGACGGGCGATGCACCTGCGGTTGCAATCCCGTCAATGTCCTTTACGGTCAATCCGGCATCAGCTAGTGCATTGAATGCACCATCAGCGTGAAGCTGTGTTTGGCTGAGATGCGGGATGCGACCAAGTTCTGTGGTTTCTGAAGCCCCTACTACGGCAACGGTCATGACGATTCTCCTGCAGGGCGGAAGAGGGGCACTGTGATCTCGTCCGACACCTTTTCGAAAGTGACTTCAAGCGGCATATCAAGCACAAGTGCTTCAGGCGTCTGCTCGCAATCAACGATGTTGCTCATCATCATGGGACCTTCTTCGAGTTGGACGATCGCGATTGCATACGGACTCTCGAACGATGGGTGTTGGCGGTTATTAATGGTGTAACTAATCAGTTTCGCCTTACCGCTTGCCTCGAAAACCTCGATGTTGGTCGAACCATTCTCTGGACAGAACGCTCGGGGAGGAAAGTACACGGTTCCACTGTCCTTACATCTTTGAAGCAGGAGCTTGTGATTTCTTGTACCTTCCCAAAAGTGCTCGGTATCGGGTGTTGGTGTGGGCGCATAGCGAGGCCGTAAGCCTTCTTTGCTCATAGACCGTTTCCTAGGGATATTAAGTTGGCAGCGACAGGTGCTGCGAGAGGCGCAAGTATAGCGGTGGGTCTTGTTCCGTCGGCTAGTCTTTGAAGATAGTCAAGCGTCTAAGCACTGTGTTCCGCCATGCGGATGAGGAATCACCGATCGCGATGAACGGATCGTTGAGCACACTATCGCCGTTGTTGTACTGTAGAGATTTGCCGTTAAAAGACATGACAGTGCCTCCCGCCGCCTGTAACACGGCTTGAGCGGCGGCGGTATCCCACTCGGACGTGCCGCCAGGCTGTATGTACAAATCTGCTTCACCTTCTGCGAGGGCTAGGAATTTCAAGCTGCTGCCTCGAAAATCCCGAGTAATCGGTCCTACGTCGGACTCGAGATCGATTAGAAACTGTTCGGCTAGGGGATTAGCGCGTCGGCGACTTTGCACGCTTTGCACGCTGTCAAGCTCGATCGTGCGCGTAGCGATCGGTAGTTCAACTTCTGACGAGATTCTTACTGCTTGTTTCGACTCGACATCTCCGAAGTAAACAGTATTTGTGGTAGGACGTCCAACCATTCCAACCTGCGGTTCATGAGAAACAACGAGCGCGATGTTGACGGTGAATTCGCCGTTGCGTTTCACGAACTCCTTCGTACCGTCAAGAGGATCGACTAGCCAGTACTTCCGCCACTTCTTTCTTTCCTCATATGCAGCCAAGCGCGATTCCTCGGACACGATAGGAATCTTTGAATCAAGTCGTGACAGGCCGTTGACGATTGCGTCGTGGGCGCGGCGGTCAGCTTCGGTGATTGGCGTGTCGTCGGTCTTCCGGTCCACATTGAACGGGCTGTTGTAGACATCGAGTATCTCTGCGTGCGCTGTATTAACGATTTGGAGCAAATCTGATTTCAGCGAGGTGTCTGTCATCGAATCACCGAAGGATGCACGTTAGATGAGGAATCATCGAGTTTTAGACCCAGAGACCGGCGTTCAGATTAGCCAGCGGCGATTAACGTCGGTTCTTCGGGATGGTCTCCTCTCAAGGCAACTTCCGCGATCTTTAATGTGGCGATCGAACGGGCTTCAGATAGTTCGTGGCTGAAGATGAGCTCGTCAATCCGGTCCAGTGGCCACAACACGACTTCTAGGGGCTCGGGTTCGTCACCAGGGAGAGACTCTGGATAAAGATCGGTAGCCAACATCACGTGAATCGAGAATCCCATTTGACCGGGCGCGAGCGATAGTTCTCTCAGGTGTACGATCGATTCTGCACCGAATCCTGCTTCCTCCTTGAGTTCACGATTAGCAGCATAAGCAAACGACTCGCCAAGATCTACTCGTCCCTTGGGTAGCCCAAGCTCGTACTTATGCAGTCCTGCCATGTATTCGCGAATGAGTACGACTTCCTGCTTCTCCGTAACCGCGCAAACAATGACGGCTTCTCGCCCACGTTTCGGTAAACGTTCGAACGTTCTGGTTTCACCGTTTGAGAAACGCAAATCGAGAGATTCGATACTGAACAATCGACTTGACGCTACGATCTCCGAATTTAGGATTGATGGCAGTTTCAATTGATCATGTGATAGCTAAATCGGCACAAGGATACGCGATTGGTCAAATTTGACAGCTACTTAAGAGCTTTTGCAAAGTTCGGTTCCCAGCACGTTACGGTGTCTTAAGATAGTTGCACCAACTGCATGTCTATTTATGTTGGAAGGTCGGAGAAATCTGGAAAGCAAGATCACAATGAGAATCGACAAGTGGTTATGGGTTGCGCGTTTCTTTAAGACTCGTAGTAAAGCAAAAGAAGCGGTATTAGGTGGAAAAGTCCATATCAATGGCGAGAGAACGAAAGCGGCTCGAGACGTACGGATCGGTGACAAATTGGAGATTAGTCGTGGTCTCGACAAGGAAATGGTTGTCATCACTGGTCTGTCGGAACGGCGTGGTAACGGTGCGGCAGCAAAAGAACTTTATGAGGAAACTGAAGAGTCACTCAACCGACGACTCGAAGAGGCGGCAAACCGTCGGATGGCACGTGCAGGTCTTGCGACGCCGAAGTTGAAACCGACCAAAAGCGCTCGTCGAGCATTGCGTAATTTGAAGCAAAAACCCGCGTGAATCTCGGGGACTTCACGTCCTATAACTCAGATCATTACCTTAAAACCCGCAAGTAGAATTCTGCCGAAATACGCCCCTTCAGGCTAAGACCATAAGAGCTATTGACCTCCCTGCCAATCGTTTTGAACTGAGTTCAACCGCACTAGCAGAACTCGCGATTGCACGACGCGAAGCCCAGCTTGCGAGAAATGGCGCATTGGTCGTCGTTACGGGCAAGCGTACAGGTCGCTCGCCAGCGGATCGATATATCGTTCAAGAACCCACCACGCAGGATAAGATCGCGTGGGGACCAATCAATCAACCGATCGCACCATCGCAATTCGACGTTCTGTGGCATCGAGTCGAGGCGTATTTGGATTCGCAGGACGCATTTGTCGCGGAACTACATGTCGGTGCGCATGCGGACGTATATCAACCAATAGAAGTAACGACGGAATTGGCGTGGCACGGCATGTTTGCTCGTTCTATGTTCATCGAACCGACGTCCTATAACCCGCTGAACAAGAAACCGTGGCAGCTACTCAGCGCTCCTGGTTTCAAGTGCGAACCCGATCGAGACGGCACCCATTCGGACGGCGCTGTTATATTGGATTTCAAAGGACGTCGAGTCTTATTGGCGGGGATGTACTACGCTGGTGAAATGAAGAAGGCGATGTTTTCGGTGCAGAACTTCCTATTGCCGGAAGATGGTGTGCTACCAATGCACTGTTCAGCGAGTGTTGCTGAAGACGATAACGTTGCTCTGTTTTTCGGGCTTTCTGGAACTGGTAAGACCACCTTATCAGCAGATCCAGAGTACTTTCTAATCGGGGACGACGAGCACGGATGGGGCGGGGGAAGAGTTTTCAATCTGGAGGGAGGTTGCTATGCCAAGTGCGTGAACCTGTCGAAGGAAAATGAGCCTATGATCTGGGATGCTTTGTCCTTTGGCTCGATTCTAGAGAATGTCATTCTCGATCCAGAAACACGTGAGCCCGACTACGCGGACACGCGATTAACCGAAAACACTCGAGCATGCTATCCACTCGAACGGATCGAGAAACGCGTCGTTGAGAATCAAGGTCAAGAACCGCATGTTGCTATCTTTTTGACGTGCGACGTTAGTGGCGTGCTACCACCAGTCGCGATTCTGTCGAAGGAGGGTGCTGCGTACCACTACCTATCAGGCTATACCGCGAAAGTAGGGTCAACTGAGGTCGGCTCCACGGAAGCCTATTCTGCAACGTTCTCTGCGTGTTTTGGCGAGGCGTTTCTTCCACGACCTCCTGGCGATTACGCTAATCTGCTGATGAAACGTATCGAGTCGTTTGGGACGAGGGTGTTTTTAGTAAATACTGGATGGACTGGTGGCGGCTACGGTGAAGGACACCGCTTCGCAATCCCGGTCACGAGAGCGATCATCCGAGCCATTAGGTCAGGTTCGATTGACACTGACAACGTCGTGCATCTTGATGCATTGAATTTGAATGTACCTCGTCATGTCGACGGCGTTGATACTAAGCTTCTATTTCCGCGTGACACTTGGTCGGACAAAGACGCGTATGACGTCGCGGCAAAAGAACTGATCGTTAAATTTCAACGCAACTTTCAGAAATTTGACGTCGATGCCGCGATTATCGCGGCTGGTCCGTCCTAACAGCGCGCCCCTTCGGGGCCTCCCTTAGCTAGTTCGCACGTATACGTACATTGTCGAGTCTTGAACTCAGAATGCGTGGATTGCAGGGCAATCCCGCTCTCACCCAATTCAACCATGGCATCGAACGCGAAGCCTTGCGAATCACGCCGTCTGGTTCCCTAGCGCAGACTGCACACCCAAAAGCATTCGGCTCACCGCTTACCCATCCCTCGATTACGACGGATTTCAGTGAAGCACAGCTTGAGTTGATCACAGGTGTGCATCAGAGTGTTGAATCGTGCATGCAGGAACTAGCGGACATCCATACGTTTATCCATCATCAGCTTGACGAAGAACTTTTGTGGCCGGCGTCGATGCCCTGTGGTATTTCGAATGACGACGCTATTCCAGTTGCGCGTTATGGTCGTTCAAATCCTGCACGGTTTAAAGAGATATACCGCGAAGGGTTAGGTTATCGTTACGGCCGTGTGATGCAGACCATATCAGGTATTCATTACAACTACTCGATTCCGGAAGCTATCTGGAATGTGCTTGCGAAGATCGACGGTACATCTTCGGACCAAGCCGCAAGAAATGAAGGCTACTTACGTCTCATCCGCAACTTCAGAAAAAACAGCTGGCTCTTGATTTATCTGTTTGGTGCGTCGCCGGCTGTATGTGTTTCGTTCTTACGAAACAAAGAACATAACCTCGATCACTTGGACGCGAGCACCTGTTACCTGCCGTTCGCGACTTCGCTACGCATGGGTCCATTGGGTTACCAAAGCGAGGAACAGAGCCACCACCGCGTCGTATATGACTCGCTGCCTGAGTTCATTGATTCGATGATACCGGCTCTGACACGAACACATCCGCCTTACGAGGCGATCGGAACTCGCGATGGGGACGCGTACAAGCAGTTAACGGACGCGCTTCTGCAGGTAGAAGCCGAACTCTACGCGACAATCCGCGCGAAGCGAAAAGCTCAACCTGGTGAACGCGCATTGGTTGCTTTGCGACGGCGAGGTATCGAATATGTCGAAGTGAGGTGTCTCGACGCCGATCCTTTCGAACCATTAGGGATCAACGTCGACACTGCGAAATTTATGGACGTGTTTCTGCTGCATTCGCTTCTGGTCCCGAACGAAGGTGAATCCGCAGCACAATCCGTACGCAATTTGGACAATCAGAGGAAGACGGTTCTCAGTGGTCGCGACCCTGAGCTGGAATTGGCGGCGCCTGATGGTTCGCGCAAATTAGTGAGCTGGGCTCAGGAGATACTCGAAGAGTGTCGCGAGATCGGGGCACTCCTGGATGACGCGAGCGGCAAACGCGATAGCCAATCGCTGGTTACGCGGCAGATCGAGAAAGTAACGGATGTTTCGCTTACGCCGTCCGCGAAACTGCATCGTCTAATGGTTGATCGCGCTCAACCTTTTGCATCACTTGGTTTAGAACTAGCTTTTGAGCACCATGAGACCATGATGCAGACCAGCTTGTCCAATCAGCAACAGTCATATTTTGCCGACCTAGCGCGTCAGTCGGTACATGATCGAGAAGCGATAGAGGCATCAGATGAGATGCCATTCGAGGCGTATCTAGCAGACTATCTGTCGCTCCGCGAAGGATCATGAACTACCTACTGCACTGTTGGCTTGGCCGAGCTGATCCTGGATTGCAAGCAGGAGGGTTTCTAGGCGATTTCATAAAGGGGACCCTCGAAGATGACATTCCCCCAGATCTCAAACGAGGATTGTTGCTACACCGACACATTGACGTACAGAGCAACCGATTACCTAGTATGCGAACCACCTATCACCGATTTGGTGCGGAATTACGTCGTCCTGCACCGATATTGCTCGACCTAATGGCAGATCACGTATTTGCTAAACACTGGGAAGAGTTTGGTACCGGGGAACTTCTGGAGTTCACCCAAAGCTGCTATGACGCCATCGAACGATTTGAGGTACCGGTGTCCGCACGTCGTTTTTATGAGCACATGCAGCGTACTGACTTACTAGCACGTTATTCGCAGCTTGAGGTTGTTGAGGACATCATGGTGCGAATTCTCAAGCGCTTGCGCTTCACCGACATGGAACAGAATCTGGCGCGTCAATTACGAGAGAACGAAATCGGCTTTAGAGAAGACTTTGAAGCTTATTTCCAGGATTTGCAGGATGTCACATCCGCATGGTTCGCTGAAACGAGTTCTATGCCATGAAGGTAGCTTGGTTGTTGCGTTTGACCGATAGAGACTGGTTACTTGCGATCTTGTTTTCCGGGAGTGTGTTCCTGGCTGCTGCCCTCCTGATTCAGATTAGCGCGTGTTCACTGTGCATGACGCAACGTCTTTTCATGGCGTGCGGCGTGCTCGTGATTGCAGTTGCACTCCTACATCAACGCGCACCGTTGACATATCCCGTTGTCGCAGCACTATTTTGGTTTGCTGGATGTGTCGTAGCGTTTAGACAGCTTTGGATCATGTACGTACCTGGCGCGTCAGCCAATTGCGGTCCGGGTATTGATTTCTTGATTGCGAATGAGTATCCGTTTTCGAGTATCGTGAGAACGATGTTAATGGGGTCAGGTGACTGTGCTGAACCTTCAGTCATTCCTTTTTTAGCGCTGGCTGGATTTCTGATCTTGCTGACTATGCTCGTTATGCATCTCAGATCAAGAACGTCGGGCTAAGGTACGCTCTACTCACGATGATTCAACTGAACCACATTTGGTTCGGATTCGATGAAGAGTTCCTCTTCGAGGATCTTTCGTTCGTAATCCACACTGGCCATAGAGTTGGTGTCATCGGCCGAAATGGGATCGGAAAGTCGACGATTTTTAATTTGATTCGTCACGTTTACATTCCAAACGAAGGCGAAGTCGTAGTGCCCGAGCGTTGGCGGATTGCGTGGTTGCGACAAGACATGCCTGAGTCGGATCGACCCGCATTGAGTTTCGTGGTCGATGGAAACCGTGAATTGCGCAAGGTTGAGAAGCAAATCCGAGATGCTGAAGCACGTGACGACATGCACGCGTACGCAGATTTGTTTGACACCTACGGCGCACTTGGCGGATTTCAAGCAGAAGCGCAAGCAGGCATGATCCTAGCTGGGTTGGGATTCAGCGCGGACGAGTTCCACAAACCGTACAGTGCGTTTTCAGGTGGATGGAGAATCCGTCTCAATCTCGCGCAAACACTCAGTCAACCGTCGGAGTTGATGCTCCTGGACGAACCGACGAACCACCTTGATCTAGAGGCTACGGTCTGGTTGCAGAAGTGGCTTTCGCGATATCAAGGAACGATGTTATGTGTATCGCACGACCGCGAATTCCTTGATCAAACCGTTGACGAGGTTCTCCATCTTGAGCGCAAAAATGGTGTGATGTACCAAGGTGGCTATTCGTCATATGAACGCCAAGCGGCCGAACGCCTTGAATACGAAGGCAAGGTGTTTGAACAGCAGGAGAAGGAACGAAAGCGTGTTCAAGCGTTCATCGACCGCTTTCGAACCTACTCGTCGAAAGCTAAACAGGTTCAAAGTCGCGTGAAGATGCTTGAGAAAATGAGTGCGACAGCACCTCTTCGCGCGCTCTCCCCGTACAAATTTTCGATTGAAGCACCGGGAAAGATGGATCGACCCATGCTTTCAATCGATGACGCATCGCTCGGATACGGCGAGCATGTCGTTCTAACCAACGTTACTGAACGAATATATCCAGGTGATCGAATCGCTTTACTGGGTTTAAATGGTGCCGGCAAGAGCACATTCCTAAAGTCTTTGGCGGGTGAATTGGATCTACTTGATGGTTCTCGTCAGAACGGGATGCATACGACGATTGGCTATTTCGCGCAGCACCAGCTTGAGCTGCTTGACGAAACGATGTGTGCGTACGATCACGTGATCGCTGACGGGTCTGTATTGACTCAACAAGCCCGTAATTTCCTTGGATATTGGGGTTTTCACGGCGACGACATTTTTCGCCCTGTCTCGTCGTTTAGTGGTGGCGAAAAGGCTCGGCTGGTGCTCGCGCTCATTACGCGTCACAAGCCATCCCTGTTGGTGCTTGATGAACCAACAAACCACCTTGACCTCGAAATGCGCGAAGCGCTGACCTCGGCGTTAAACCAATACGAAGGTGCTGTGCTGATGGTCGCGCACGATCAACAATTGCTACGAGAATGTGCGGACGAATTCTGGCTGGTTCGGGATGGTGCAATCACACATTTCATGGGTGATTTGGACGACTATGAAGCATTGGTCGCGCGTTCGGTTGAGGTCGACTCGCCGAAACGCCGCTCCGTGAATAGATCTCGGAAAGAACTTCGACGGGAGCGTGCAATTGAACGTGAGAGTCGTCGAGAAAACGATCGTCGAAGAAACGAGCTCGAAGAATCAATACACCAACTCCAAAGGGAGTTGAATGAACTGTCAGATTTGTTGGCTGATTCCGAAGCTCTAGGAAAAATCGACAACAACGAGCTTCAAACAATCTTCGCGAAATACGGGCGAAGACGAAAGAAGCTCGAAGTTATGGAAGAAGAGTGGGTAGCTCTATCCTCGGATGCTTGAATTGAGGTGCAAATCTAAACCGTTTTTCTCCGTGTGGATGAGAACTGGTCAAGACCTACCATATTCGCCTATCTGTTGGATTGTCTGATCGACGAGAGAAGATCCTGACTTCACGTTCAAGGCGTAAACCGTCGAGTGTTTCATCGATTGACAACTCAATTGTTTTACCATCTCGTTGAACAGTAACCGAACCGCTGCCGTCCTTAAGTTGCTCATGAAGTTCGTCAGAATTTCCGACGGGTTGATCGCCGACGGCGACGATCACGTCTCCGGCTTCTAGCGAACTTTCCTTTCCTGCTTTCAACACGAGTACACCGGATTCGACGCCGAAATAGCTGCCTAAGTCCGAATTTAGATCGGTGACCTGCACGTCACCGTCATTTGAACGCGATCGATCCCATTCGATGCGAGGCAAACGATCGATCCACACATCTGCTCGATCACGATCGTTATGTCGGAAGCTAAAACCGGGAAGATCGTCGCGTCCACCAAACCGACGTTCGATCCAGTCGAACATGCGCGGGGATTGCGTTTCAACCGTATATTGCAGTTCTTCGTCTCCTCGTTCCACCGATAAGATGACTTCCTCGCCTGGCTCGATGGATTCGAGGTATTCGATCACCGTTGGTGCGGTGGCTGAGTCACCAGTGAGGTCTTGGGCGTCGATGGCGATCAGCACATCGCCTTCTTGAACTCCACTTTCTCGAGCGTTCGATTGACGGGTAAACCCAACGATGACTAAACGTTGATCGTTACCCTCCGTGACCAAGATTCCGAGTGAAGCACCGTCTTGCGTACCGAACGAGTCCAGACCGCGAAAAGATGGTAAGCCGTCTTCTTGCAATCTCTCTTTGAGTGCTTCTATCTCCTCCATGCTTTTTCGGAGCTCATCGCGAATCTCGTCAACCGCGCTTTCCCAATCCTCTTGGGCTGCGGAAATCGAGAACGCGAGAAGAATTGAACAGACGATAAACGCTGACTTACGCATTTCCTTACTCGATTGAACTGATAGTGACGCCGCACAAATATCAAAGTACGTTGCGTCAGAAAGTTAAACAGTTAATAGATAAGTAAGTTCAATTCGAGGAAGACGTTCAAGCGCCAAGGATCGGTGGCGCTTGAACGTTATTAAAGTAGCTAAGCGTTTTCTAACGTATGGTCACAAACTGCTTAACCAGCGGCTTGCTGCTGAGGCTCCTCGTAGATTGACTCTTCTTTCGCCGACTCTTCGCTCACTTTGCGTCCAAGTGACACGAAGGTCGGAATCTCGTCATCGTTGAGGTCACGCATCGCGATCTTACGTTCCATGGCTTGTTCGAGATACGGCGCCAGCTCTTCCATTTTCTTTCGCTCACGCTCTTCTGCACGATCTTTGAATTCTGGCATCACCTCTGTCGCGAAGATCTCCAACGACTCACAGATGTGCTCGTGCTTATTTCGACCGGCTTGCTGAATAAACGTGACTTGATCGACGTTGCATTTCTCGAATTTCAGCAAGTGCTCGCGTAGATCGTCAGGTGTACCTATGCCACCTTGACTACCCACTAGCGATTCGGTGATGTCAAGCGTTTCGATCTTTGTCATCCGCGTTGCTTCAAACTGTTTCCATAGGTCAGTTCGTCCGGGCTTGTGTTCACCAAATGCATACAAGCTACCGAGTGCAAATCCGAAAAACTCAAAACCGTTCAATCCGCGCTTTATCGCCGTTTCGCGGTCATGATGACAGGAGAAGCTCGAGACCATACAGATGTTCGGATTGATCGCATGACCAATTGGGACACACTCTTCCGATTTGATGATGCTGTAGTACTCTTCGACCCATTCCGTTGCTTCCGCTGGATCAACGAAAGCAAACGTCAGTGCTCCGATCCCTAGCCGCGCTGCCATACGGATAGTCTCCCGTTGCGAGCATGCAACCCAGAGTGGGGGATGAGGTCGCTGCACCGGCTTTGGCACGATATTGCGACAAGGCATTTCGAAGAACTGCCCTTTGTAACCGGGGTAAGGATCCATCGCGAGCATGTTGGCAATCTGCTCGACAGATTCCATAAAGATCTTCCGCTTCATGTGAACTGGAATTTGGAATCCACCGAGCTCCAACTCAGCAGACGACTCTCCGGTACCAAAATCAACACGGCCATTCGAAACTAGGTCAAGTGTTGCGATCACTTCGGCTGTTCGTGCTGGATGGTTGTACTGGGGTATCACTTGTCGGATACCGTGACCCAGGCGAATGTTCTTCGTACGTTGCGAACACGCTGCTAAGAAGACTTCCGGTGCGGACGAATGACTGTATTCTTCAAGGAAGTGGTGCTCTACCTCCCAAGCGTAGTCAATGCCTAGTCGGTCAGCGACTTCAACTTGCTCAAGGGCGTCATTGAATAACTTTTGTTCGTCACCGTCGTTCCAAGGTCTTGGCAATTGGTGCTCGTAGAAGATGCCAAATTTCACGCGGCTTTTCTCATCTGAAATTGGACAAGCGATTTTAGCGAATTCGATATCCGCGATAGAGTCAATCGGAACCGGCTTTCAACACCAGTGCGTTGAACTAGAGATGACCGAGGCTTCAAATGGCTAGCTAATCTCTCTGCTCAACGTGAGATTCGTCACAATCGGTTGTGGAAGAATCATTTACTTCGACTGTTCCATTTGATTCCGAATGCCGATCTAAGGCTCGCCTGATCGTACCGACTGATACGTTAAACGTTCGAGCAATCTCCCGCATGCTGTCTCCGTGCTTACGCATGTGCCGGATCAATGTTTCCTGCTTTTCATTAAGACTTCGCGGTCGACCGCCAACACGACCTCGAGCTCTCGCCGACTTCAATCCTTCCGAGGTTCGCTCGCGAATTCGATCACGCTCATACTCTGCCAACACACCCATGATGTGAAAGCTCAGTTTTCCATTTCGGGTCGTGGTATCGAACGGCTCCTTGAGTGACCGCAGTTGGACCCCAAGCTTCCCCAAGCGGTCGACCAAGTTCAGCAAGTCCATCAACGAACGCGACAAGCGGTCCAGTTGTGTGACCACCACGACGTCTCCTTTCCGCACGTGATTCAATAGCCTTCCCAGGTCTGTTCGATTACGTGTGTCTTTTCCCGATGCATGGTCGACAAAGAGCGTCTCGCAGCCAGCTTCCTTGAGCTGGTCCAGCTGAGATTGAGGATTTTGATCGCGTGTGCTAACCCGTGCGTATCCGATTACTTGATTCATGTGTTCTATAAACCTACCTTGAGTTTTGGAGTGTTTCAACCCTGTTTTTGGAAACATTGTGCCGTGTTACCCAGGAACGCGCTCTGAAGCGGTTCCTAGATGGTGACTTGCAATGCGTTTGTCATTTCGTACAATAACTATGGTTTTTAGTACAGCAATAACGCGAAAATAATACATATACTGATATAAACACTAGCATTTCTAACACATAAACTTCACACTTCTCGTAGACAAAAACGACAGAAAGTAGCAGAATCTTCTAATTCAGTTTTTAGCCTAATTTTTGCAACCTATCGTGTTGCACCGCTCGATTTACCTCTAAACCCTTACCTAGCCTACGATCCAGCGGGGTCCACACTACACTCGCGCTCGTAAACCCCTCCAGTGTTTCAAAACCATCGTTTTTAACGATGGAGAATCATCGTGAACTACTTAACTCGTGCACCATGGTTATTTATGGTGGTAATCGTCATTTCGTTTGTGGGATTATCTAGTCTTCAGGCACATGACAGTGAACACCCACATGAGCATGACGAACCCGCTCCCACCGCACAACCCGAAAACCCGAGGGAATCTGGTAGCTCAGAGGATGCAAACTCACCGGATGACTTTTGGGGTCCTCCAGATGGGACAAACCCGACTGCGGAACCTAACATCGAAGATGAATTACCTTTTATCCTAAACCTGTATGTTTTTCCAACATGTCCAGAGGGAGAGTATCCAACTATGCCTGAAGTTGCACCCGGCGGACCTCTTCCGCTTCCCTCACAATACGTATGTGCGCCACCGCCTACGATACCTTCCGCTGAGGAATTCAAAGAAAGATTCTGCGCATTGGAAGGAGAAACTAGGGCGATTACTGCTGTGCGAATTGGTCTTGAGTGTGCCGAGATTTGTGATTCTGTTCGCGACCAAAAAACAAAGGCGGTATGTGTGGCCACATGCATAGGCGCTGGCAACTATATAATTGGCGAGAACTTCGAAAAATGCGAATAGACTGTCGCTATGCGATATCTTTTCCTTTGGCTTCTTGCTTTTGTCATGGCGGCGATCGGGATTGCGGAGTGGGGAGAAAACGACTTTCTTTCAGCGATTTTCTGTTTTTCAATTGCTGTTGTGATGATTGTTTGCCTTGTATCAATGCATCGCAAGGTGGATAAGAAAATAGTAGATTCGCCCCACTCAACAATACATCGGTAAGGCCGCTTACCGTTCGGTGCTTGGCGAAGGCCAGGAGAGTTCTTCGACATCATTGTGCACTACAGTTTCTCAGTTGATCGTTCAGCGCTCGCCCATTTCTTAGTGGACGAGCGCTCTTTTGTCGTCAACCGATCGGCACTCACGGTAGGAAAGGCAAATTTCAGGAATTTACTTAGATTACCCACAGAAACGTCCGAGTTGGAAAAGCGTACGATACAGCCCTCAGTAATTTAGGACTCACTGGCATTCGCGATGGGGAATAATCACTTAACCACAAAACGCGAAGATGCGACACAAATCATCGCGTGAATTAGAGGGATTTGTTTTTGCCCCCACCTCATTTAACGATCATGATAGTTCGCTAACGCGACGCGCGATGCCCGCGAGAAGGCATTTCACTTGTACAGTTTCTCGATGAATTCGCGAATGACGAAACCATGGCGAAAGCCTGGTTCGTTGAACGGCGCTGACCGTACGGCGTACCCATCGTGACTCTGATTGCGTCAACGGGCGTACAAATCGTCGGCCCATGCTCCACTGGCGTTGTTTCTTTTCGGTGAAAACCAACTTGGTCATACGTCGCTCCCCGCTAGGTTGTCGCATCTGGGCTGTCGCGGTTTATCAGGTGCTGAACGGCTTGAAAGGCGTTGCCAGCACGAAACTGGCACGCAATCTCGGGATCAAACAGAAATCCGCATGGCATCTAGGTGATCGTATTCATGCCGCGTTCGCCAACGGGGAAGACCGCTCGTTGATGGGACCAGTGGAGATCGACGATACGTACATCGGTGGGGAAGACAGAAATCATCATGCTTTCGAACGCGGCGGGAGTCGTGGGGTGGACAGCAAATGGTTGGTGGTTGGGATCTGGAATCGAGCAATGGGGCACGTGCACGCGAAAGTGGTCGACGACACCAAAAAGGACGAGTTAGAGGGTCATCTGAAAGAGAATGATTTATCGGTTCCGACCGTGTACTCCGACCAGATCGCGACCTACGACGACTTCCCACAAACCCACGAGGCGGAGTAGCATCGCATCGGCGAATACGTCCGCGATTCGGTTCACACCAACGGAATCGAATTGTTCTGGTCGATGCTTAAACGCGGTTGTGTCGGGATCTACCACACAAAGTCACCCAGAAGCACCGCGAACGCTACGTAAAGTAGTATGCCGAACGGCGCAACTTGCGTGAACTCGACACGATCGCACAGGTGTCGCAGATGACCTGGCGGTTTTCGAGGGTGTGGTTGTCCTTGGCAGACTTAGTACAGAAAGGCGCTACCGCCTGATCGTAGCCATGCCCTAACATGGACTGGTCTATTACATACCTTTGAAGCTCCTGCTTCCACTGGCTGTCAAGCCGAGTGAATGCGTATCACCGATTTTCGTCACGAGAACCGCGTGTTCGTCAAGCAAACTAACAGTGAACAGTTGATCGATTGAGCTCGATCGGGGACTTACCAATATATCCTATTGAACTATCGCTCCTTGCAGTTTCATCCGCATGAGTAGTGAAGTCAGCATTCACCTTCGCTATGGTACGCGTTAGTGAAAGTGAGGATTGCTTCTAGATTTTGTTTATGGTTGTACTCCCTTCTAGTGGACATCTGATTATCAAGCAAGCTGTCACGCTTGAGTTAGTAGTGTTAGGGGTTGATACTCATCTGATTAGTGTTGTGCATACGGGTTCGCTTTACGACCAATATCAGCCGCGGCGTGAGCAAATCTCTAGATTGCAAATAACTCGGCGACTACATTGTGGGTTCCGCAGATCTCGTTCGTGTGAAGATCGGAACTGCTCCTTCGTCTGACTTTACATCTATAACGACCGCTTCGCACGACCTTATTGCGTTTAATACAACGACTATTTGCGATACAGTAGCGTCGTTAAGGGGTTTCGATGGCTGTTTACTTCCCTCCTACGGTTTCGTAGCCAGCGAATACGGTTTGTAGCATGATCACAAGACCGGAGTTTCCGCACGATTTGTTAGATCGTTGATGGAGCACATGACGTAATGCGTGAAAGTGCAAGCGAACGAGAAGCGTTAAAGCGACGCGCGAAAGCGGTTCCAATTTATGGCTTTGGCGAAATTCCAGCAGCCAGGATGCCTGATCCCGAGGACGTACCGAAGGGATCGAGTGAAGTACTTGTACTTTTCTTCCGGTCGTGGCCTTTTATTCGACCTTTTTTCCTTGGTAATTGGTGGTACCCAAATAAAGGAATCGACTCTGAGCTAGCGGACTTAGTCAGCGACGACAATCACAATTTCGAATACTGCGCTATCGTTGCGCTGCTCGTTGCGGTAGCGGTTCCCTTGTTCGGCCTTCTCCCGCCAAAAGGAGCGCTAGAGACAGGTTTGCTTTACGTACCGATGTACGCGGTCGTCGCAGCCTTATTCGCGGTCGTTTTTACTCGGGGTACAAACCAGCTTGTTGGCACGATCGCTTTGATCTTCTGTTTGCTCGCAATCGCGATTTCCGCGATGTACTTCGTGAACGGTTGGGAGGCAAAGGTAATCGCGGGTTTCCTAGTGTTCGTGAGTCTGGCGGGTTGGATGTTCCAATACCGTAGGAGTCCCGAGAGAGGATGGACCTTTCGCTTTCGTTTGAAAGCACATTTAGTTTATTTCTATTTAGTTAGTTTCACCCAAAGGATGTTGGGTGTTGGTTTTGCGTTACTCAACGCCGACTTACTGAATCAAGCGCTACTTCAAGGCGAACCTTTAGCCCCGATCCTGTCAACCTTGCTGGGCTTTCCTGAGCTTTCGAGCGCCTATATCGAGACCCTTTCGTACTCGGAGAGGATGGACTTGCTCTACCGGTGGGTAGTGATTAACCTCGGATATTTCTTCGTCATGCTACCGATTAACGTAGCGATGGGCTACTACAACATGTGGATCATGCAGATGATCAATCAGAATCTGCGTGAAGCTCTAGTCGAGAGGTGGCATCAACTATCGATCACCTACCACAGCGACCATCGTACCGGTGATTCGATTTTCCGAATCTACCAAGATAGCGCGATGGTCACGAATGTGATTCGAATGTTGATTGATATCACACTACGGATTTTCAGTTATGTCACCACGGTCGCAGTTATCTTCCTCTTGAGCCCATTGATTGGCACTGTAGCAGCATCAGTATTGATCCCTGCTTTCATCTTGGGTTATTTCGCGATGCCGAAAGTTCGCGAACGCTCGTTGGCGTACCGCGCTGCTGCGTCAGATGTGACTGCCACGGTTCAGGAGACGTTTAGTTCAATCCGCGTCATAAAAGCATTTAATGCCTCTGAGCAAGCACAAGACAAGATGGAGGAGGATTCACTCGTTTCGTTCAACGCAGCCTATCGAATCCGAAATCTAATCGCCGCAGTCACGATCGTAATGTTCACCTTAGCGGCTACAGTGATGATCTCAGGTGAGTTCACAATGGCATTTTGGGCTCGTGGGGGGCTCTCAACGTGGGGGACTGAGCTCATTGCGCTGGTAGGTGTAACGTTTGTACTCTGGAATCTCGCGGCATTTAGATTCGCGAGTGGCGAGTTCCGTGGTTCCGCTAATAGCCTCAGGTGGTTACTAAGAAACTGGATGACCTGTCAGGATATGGCGATGGGTCTCAAAAGGGTGTTCGACATTCTGGACATTGAACCCGACATTAAGGATGATCCTGACGCAGTACCGTTTGGAGAGTTTGAGAATGAAATCACATTCGAAAATGTGAACTTCCGATATGTCGAAGACCGACCAGTGCTCGATGACGTCAGTTTTACAGCAAACGCCGGTACGATCACAGCCATCATCGGTCCGACAGGGTCGGGGAAGAGCTCACTCATGGCGTTGCTGTTGCGCATGTTTGATCCGCAAAACGGACGCATCATGATCGACGGCCGCGATATCAGGGATTTCCAGGTTAACTCATTGCGAAGCTCGATCAGTATTGCGCTGCAAGAGAACGTACTTTTCGCGTTAAGCGTCCGAGACAACATCAAGTACGTAGCACCAAGCGCTACGGATAGTCAGCTCTATGACGCTATCCGCGTCGCGGCGATGGACGACTACGTGGATGGATTACCGAACGGTATCGACACAATCCTCAGTGACCGCGGCGGCAAAATTTCATCAGGTCAGAAGCAACGTCTCTCCATTGCGAGAGCTGTCATTCGAGATACGCCGATTCTCGTGCTGGATGAACCGACAGCGGCATTGGATGCGGCGACCGAATTGCGGGTCTTGTCGAACTTATCGGAGTGGGGCAAAGATCGAGCGATCTTTCTGATCACGCACCGGATTTCGACGATACGACGTGCGGACAACATCCTATACCTAGACGAAGGCCGTATCGTTGAAAGCGGCAATCACGATCAACTGATGGCGATCGAAGGTGGCGCATATCGATCGTTCGTAGAGGCTGAAATGACCCTGACCGACACGAGCAGGCGGCTGGTTACATGAGCGATGTAACTAACGCTAGAGCGGCGCGAAAGCAGACGCGACGCGAGAGGGAAGCGGAACTCGATCGTCGATCGAGCGGACTTGACACTAGAACGGACATCGGTGCGGCTGAAACGCTGCGCATCATCGGTCGTAGTGCGAAGTACATCGCGCTGTTTCCAGGGCGATACGTCACAAAATTTGTACTAAAACTCTGCTCGTATGCAATGCCTTTGGCGTTGCTACCGTGGCCAGCCAAAATGCTTGTCGATCACGTGATTTTGGCGAAACCTCTACCAGAAATGGTCGACGGCACGATTGCGGGTTATCCGGGATACTGGGAACCGGTGATCACGGCGCTGTATGGCGCCTCGCCAATCGAGTTAGCGCTCGCGCTCGCCGCATTCGGGATCATATTTGTGCTAACGATAGGTTCCTATACGGGTGGTTTCGAGGACGAAGTCGAAGCCGGATTAGCACAAGGACACGACTACGCCACTCAGGTCGAAAACAAAATGCACGGAGGCCACTCCACTGCTGGTGGTCTTTACGGCTGGTTTGAATTCAAACTCAACACGCGTCTTACTCAAGCGCTAAACCACACGCTTCGCTCACACCTTTTTAATCGCATTCAAGCGTTATCGATTACCAAGCTCGAAGAACAGCGGATCGGAGACTCGATCTATCGGGTGATGTATGACACACCGCAGATTAATGAGATTTTCTACGAAGTCACGCATACGCCGTTGATGTCGACGATATTGTTCATCCAGGCGCTACTGACGATGTTGAGCGCATACCCCGACAATCTAATGGTTGCGTATGTCACGATCGCAGTTTTCCCTGCATGGGGCTTGTCAGCGGCATTGTTCTCTCGTATTGTTCGTCGACGCGGTCAAGCTGCTAGGGCCGCAGGCGCAATTACAACGGCGACAATCGAAGAAGGCATGGATAACGTGCTTGCGGTACAAAGCCTTGGCGGGAACGTCAAGGAGAAGAAACGGTTCGGCGACGATAGCAAGGAATCGTTTTTCCGCCATCGAATGGTGAGCTTGCTATGGATATTTATCGGCCAGCTCAGCGGTGTCTTCGGTCATGTCGTCTTCGTTTGGTTCTCCTTCTACATCATCAGCCAGGTTATCGCGGGAGACATGACGGCAGGGGATCATGCAGCGATATTCACGTACTACGGATACATGATTGGTCCTGCACTGGCACTAGGTTGGTTGTGGATCAGATTTCAGGACAACGTTGCTGCCATGCGTCGCGTGTTCGCGCTCTTAGACTTAGAGCCGGAAGCTCAACTAGGCAATATGCCGATGCAGGAAGTTGAGCAAGGGGTTGAGTTTGATTCGGTCGGATTGATTTATCCTGACGGACGACGTGCGCTTAGCGACATTAGCTTCAAAGCGTCGATTGGTGAAATCGTCGCGTTTGTTGGTCCGACGGGTGCCGGGAAGACGAGCTTAGCGTACCTGATACCACGTTATCACGTAGCAAGTGAGGGTATCGTCCGTATAGATGATGTGAACATCAATGAATTTGACGTATCCAGCCTCCGTGACCAGATCACATACGTATTTCAGGAAACGCAGCTATTCTCGTATTCGATTCGAGACAACATTCGTTTCGGAAACCCAAATGCTGAACAGGAAGAGGTTGAGCGCGTAGCACGTGTTGCAGGTATCCACGACTTCATCATGTCGTTACCGGAGCAATACGATACACGATTAGGAAACACGAACGCGAAGATTTCGGTTGGTCAGAAACAACGAATTTCGATTGCACGAGGACTCTTACGACGTTCGAAGATACTGATCTTGGACGAACCGACCTCAGCATTAGATCCTGAAACGGAACAGTATTTAGTCAGCTCGTTGCATGAAGCAGCGAAGGATCGACTTGTCATCATCATCGCACATAGACTTTCGACCATCGCGCACGCAGACAGGATCATCTACCTTGACGAGGGTCAAATTCTGGAGCAAGGAACGCATGACGAATTGGTTGCTCGTGAAGATAGTGCGTACCGACGCTTTGTAGAACTGCAAACGACTGCCACGATTTGAGATCGATTCCATACTAATGCGCATCGCGCAACTTTTCTGATGAAAGCGGTCAAATAACTGCGGCGATTTAATCCGATAACCAAAGAACGTCGATGGTTACGTTAACGGCAACCAGCAACAACGCCAGAATCCCATTCATACGTACGATGGGTGCGCGGCTATCCCTACTCGTGGTGATCCTCATTCTGGTCACCATCGTATTGATGTCGATCATCAACTATCGTACGGTGCGTAGTTCGATTCTCGACGAAGTGCATGTGGGTCTTACACTACAAAACGACTCGATGCGCGAAATCTTGCAATCGGCCGTGGACTATCAACACGGTCGAATCGACGCGCTCACTAACCAGTTAGTTCTACAACAGAATCTTGGTGCCTTCGTTGACGACCTAATCTCGCCTAACGAAGTTCAAACGAACACGGCAGAGCTACTCGTTCAACTACAACGATTTTGGAGTGACGTCTTAGATATCCAGGTCGTGTCGCCTGAAGGCGTCGTGATCGCGAGTACTGAATTAGCAACACTCGGAATGTCGATGGTTTCCGACGAGAGGTTTCTTGCGGGTCGTAATGGACCATTCTTAAGTCTATTACGTCTGATGGATGATCCCAACGTAACTCACCTTAGCGGACCCGTGCGAAATGTAGACGGAGAACTCGTTGGTGTTGTGATCGCCGATATCGAGGGTGAATTGCTACGCGACGCGATCGAGGTGCTACAAACTGGTCACGAAACGTCGAGTGTTCGATTGGGAATGATCGGTGAAGACGGAAACCTGAGATACCTCTTCGTAACGAACGGGCTTCATTCGGCGGAACTCGCTTCTTCAACGGATGAAGCAATGCAACTAGCGTTAGAGCAACGTTCCGGGTTTCTTGATGGCATGCTCGATCATCGAGGAGTAGAGGTTGTTGCAGCATACCGACCAATAGGCATTCAAGACTCGATTTGGGGTCTTGTCTCTCAGGTTGATGCCAGGGAAATCTACTTACCCGTCCGCCAGGCGTTTTGGACCTTGCTACTGACCGCCGTGTTGTTTATTGCGATTTCAGTTGTATTCGCGATCCTATTTGTACGGCGTTCGCTGATGCCAATAAACGATCTCGCGGAAGCGACTGGTCGATTGAAAAGAGAAGATGTTGAGCTCGACATTACGGCAGAGTCGCAAGATGAATTCGGTGTCCTGAGTCGAGCGTTCAATGCGATTTTGAAGGAACGTTCGAACTACACACAGAGTCTTCGTGAGCAAGTGAGTGAACGCACACAGGAACTAGAGAGGTCGAATACCGGATTACAACTAGTCGTTGAACGGGTCGAAACTCAAAATGACTTGATGGAACGCGATCTGCGCCGTGCCGAGATCTTTCAAAAATCGCTCCTCCCGAAATCTATTCCCGATATGCCTGGATTTTCACTTGCGGCCATGTACTTACCCGGTACAGCCGTGGGAGGCGATCTGTATGACGTAGTTCAGATCGACGATCAGCACGTGGCGTTTTTAATCGCCGACTCCGCGGGACATGGTGCTAGCGCAGCGATGCTGTCAGTGCTGTTCAAACTACGGCTCGAGTCACCAAACGCATATGAGTTGCTCGATCCTATTACGTTGTTCACACGGGTCAACCGTGATTTCGTGGAAGATCTAGCTGCGCCGGGAGTATTTGTAACTGCCTTGTTGCTGGTCCTTAACACGCGAACCCGGGAAATTAAGATGGTGAGCGCGGGTCACCCACCGTTACTGCTCGTGCGCGCGAATGGCGATGTCACGAAGCTGGAACGAACTGGACCGGGGTTAGGTCTGTCGGTACAGGCAAGTTTTGGTGTGCATCGATTTTGTTTAGTCGACGGCGATCAACTTCTGGTTTACACCGATGGACTATTCGACGTGGGCGATGATGATCCGCCGACGTTAGATGCGCTCGCTGCTGTAATGCGAAAACCTGATCTTGACAAACCGGTTCTTGAACAGATTTTTGAGCTTGGTTCAGGAAGTGTTGAACTGGTCGACCGTGACGATGTGACGTTGTGCCTGCTGTCGGCAATACCGAATCAGAATTGGGTACGTACCGGTTCGCGTCCAGGCAGCGACGTACCGATCGCTCGAGTCGAGCATCCCGACGGGAAGGCAGCCGTTGAGTACGCGGAAACGGAGCTTGTAACGTACCTGTATCTATCTGGTCGTGTGACTTGGACTTACGGGGAATCGTTTTTCGATGCCGCGACATCCGTTCTCGATGAACATCGTCCCATCGTTATCGAGTTTAAGTCGTGTGAGTATCTTGATAGTGCAATGCTTGGTACCCTGCACCAGATTGTCGAACGAGCGACATATAGTGACATCGATGTCAAACTACAAAACGTATCAGAAGAAGTGAAAAACACGTTCGTTGAACTTGGATTGGGAGACGTGCTAAACCATATCGTCGAGGAACCCGTCTGGACGCCCTTAAATAGCTTGCCATTGGCGGCCAGTGGACGCTTGGATCGAAACACACGAGTCATCTCGGCACACGACGCGCTTGCACACCTAAATAAAAAGAACCAAGAGATGTTTGAAGACGTCGTTGAGCAAATGCGTAGCGACTACCTAGGTCAGTCTAGCGACAACTAGCGTCACTAAAATTTTCGCCCCCAAATAGCTGCGCGGTCCTTCTCGACGGAACGGAAACGCCAGTTGTAAATTCACATCGAGGAACATCCACTTCTATGAGCAACCGCACAAAGTTCTATATCAACGGTGCATGGGTTGAACCTTCGACTTCAGAAACTCTCGAAGTCGTAAATCCAGCGACCGAATTACCCATCGGACCTGTCGCATTGGGTAATCAGGACGACGTTAATAAAGCAGTCGATGCAGCTTACGACGCCTTCGAATCCTTCTCACAGACGAGCCGCGAAGAACGGGTCGAATTGTTCGAAAAAATCATCGACGTTTACAAGGGTCGTATTCCCGAAATCGCGAAGGTCATCAGCGAGGAGATGGGTGCACCACTCTCGCTCGCAAACGCAGCTCAAGCTCCTGCGGGTCTTGGCCACTTGATGACCACACTCCGCGTCTTGCGTGATTTTGATTTCGAAGAGACGCTCGGCGGCGCGCAGGTAGTGAAAGAACCTGCAGGTGTCTGCGCTTTCATCACGCCATGGAATTGGCCAATCAACCAGATCGCCTGCAAGGTCGCGCCCGCACTTGCGGCAGGTTGCACGATGGTGTTAAAGCCTTCCGAAGTTGCACCTTTTAACGCGATTCTGTTCGCAGAGGTGATGGATGAAGCTGGTGTTCCGGCAGGTGTTTTCAACCTTGTGAACGGAGACGGTCCCACCGTCGGTGTTGCGCTGTCGTCGCATCCTAAGATCGACATGGTTTCATTTACTGGTTCTACGCGAGCCGGTGTCGAGGTTGCGAAGAATGCAGCCCCAACCGTGAAGCGAGTCGCTCAGGAATTGGGTGGCAAGTCAGCGAACATCATCTTGGACGATGCGAATTTCCAAGAAGCGATCTCGCGTGATGTTTTCGGTATGTGCAATAACTCGGGTCAAAGCTGTAACGCACCGACCCGAATGTTGGTACCACAAACGCGGATGGATGAAGCGGCGGAAATCGCTAAAAACGCAGCTTCTCAAGTCAAGGTTGGTGATCCCAATGATCCCGGTACGACGATTGGTCCCGTTGTCTCAGCTGTGCAATTCGAAAAAATCCAGAATCTCATCCAAGCCGGCATCGATGAGGGTGCGAAGCTAGAGATTGGTGGAACGGGGCGGCCCGACGGGTTGAACGCGGGTTACTACGTCAAGCCGACGGTTTTCTCGCACGTGACCAACGATATGACGATCGCACAAGAAGAGATTTTTGGTCCGGTTCTGTCGTTGATCGGTTATGAGAACGATGACGACGCGGTCAATATTGCCAACGACACCGTGTACGGACTCTCGGGCTACATTTCTTCCAATGACGCAGACCGAGCTCGCAACTTGGCTCGTCGTATACGAACTGGAAACGTTCACATCAACGGAGCCGGTCCTGACCAGCAAGCGCCTTTCGGAGGTTATAAGCAGTCTGGAAACGGGCGCGAGTGGGGTCGTTACGGTTTCGAGGAGTTCTTGGAAACGAAGGCGATTATCGGCTAGACTAATCGTTCTAACGAACATGGAGAAGGCGGCAATTGCCGCCTTCTTTTTTATATCGAATCGATCTCCATAGCGTTCGTCTTATCCCTGAGCGATAGAAACTTGCCTAAACGGCGTTCGAGTTTTATGTGCAAATTTAGGTTCTGATGTTGTAAAAATGTTCGATCAGATCGCAAGTTTTTACAGATGGGATAGTACGGTAGATGAATCGAATGATTTGAGCTATCGGGTTCAAGTCCAATGCAACGCTTCAGTGCTGTGACCGAACGAGTTAGTTTCTAATCCGATGGTGCGTAGCAACGATACAAACAAATTCGACAACGGCGTATTCCTCTCTCCTTCGTACACGATATGTCTGCCATGTGAGAACGGTCCGCCCGCAACGAGGATCGGCAGATCCGTAGCGCTGTGAGAGTTTGCGTTACCGAGATTGCTACCAAACAGCACGGTCGTGGAATCAAGTAGACTCGAACCATCATCATGTGTAGCACTCAGACTGGCCAATAGTTCCGCAAAGGTTTTGACAATCGCGTTTTCGACTTGCCGTAGATGGTCGATCTTCTGCTCGTCTTGACCATGGTGGGACAGATTGTGTTGGTCAACTACCGCATCGAAGCCGTTCAGAACAACCCCGTGATCCTGAATCATTAGGCTCACGACTCGCGATGAGTCCGTTTCGAGTATCAGGGGGATCAATTTCAGCATCGCTCTGAATCGTCCGATGAGATCCGCCCGGTCTTCGATATCCACAGGAGGTTCATGAGCGACGGTCGGTTTCGGCTGCTCGTGCCATGCGCGTATCGAGACCAATTCGCGCTCAGCGGACCTTAGCGCTTCGTAATACGCGTCTAGTTTGCTTCGATCAGTATTGCTGACCTGAGGTAAGAGCGATGCGGTCTCGGATTGAAGATGATCGAGGATACTGCCGCCATCCGTTAAGCGCTGGGTCTCGCGTGTGACAGTTGCTGGATCTCCTTGAAGGAACAACTTAGTAAATAGCGCAGACGGGCTCGTTTCGGCTGGCACCATGACGCCGCCTTTTGTGTAAGACTGGCTTTGAGGATTGTTGGTCGCAAGCACTAACGAAGGAAAGCGCGTCACGTAACCGATGTGATCAGCGGCTGCTTGATCAAGTGAAATCGTATTAACGAATCCGTCCAGACCCGGATGCTCCGCTGAAGTGAGCCAGGTGATTTCGGAGTTATGAGCTTGCCGACCAGTCTGGTTTTGGTGTCCTAACCCTGAGAACACGGTGTAGTGGTCTCGATATGTGTCGATGTGTTTTAAGTACTCACTCGCTTCGTATTCGATTCCTGCAGCTTTTGGGAACCAAGCATCGGCGTACAGTCCCAGCGTCGCGCAGATATTGACCATTCGAGTAGGAGACTTAGCGCTGGCGAGTGACATCGACTCGAGCATGGGTAACGCAAGGACGACGCCTGAAGCATGTAAAAATCGCCGCCTATTTAAGGCAAGTTTCGTCACACCTACTGCCTCCCAAAGAGATCACTTTGAACCACCGCATGAATCAAGCCTCGCATGGGGTAATCAGCGGGTTCGACCTGAGCGATGATGTTATTAATTGCGTCGCGATCCGCGAATTGCACTTCCGCACCTGTGGCCAAGACAATCAGTTGAGATGCTAAATGCTGAGCAACGTATTTGAGTTTCGTATCAACCATGAAATCCTGGTATTCAGCGAAACCTGAGAAGGAGTCCCCTTCGGGCGTTACTCCGCTTGCGTCGACTTTCATACCCAACCGATAGGGACCAGGTAACGTCTGTCCTTCGAAACCTTCACCATCCAGTGTGACCGGGTCGCCGGTTGATCGATAGTGATTACGAAATCCGCCAATAGGATCGAACGACTCCATCGCGAAGCCGGGCGGATCGATACTGAGATGGCAGCTTGCGCATACGGTATTGGATCGATGCGCGTCGAGCTGTTCGCGAATGGTTGTTGCACCACGAGTATCCGGTTCAAGTCCGGCGACGTTGGGGGGTGGCGGCGGAGCAGGTTGGCCGAGAACGTTGGTTAATACGAAGTTGCCACGAGGTACAGGCGAAGTAGTGGTCCCGTTGGCAGTGATTTTGTGAATGGACGCTTGCGATAGTAAGCCACCACGGACGTGATTGCTCGGCAGGGATACCTTCCGCATATATTGGCCGTCGACGTTTGCAATACCGTAGTGTTCCGCCAATCGACGATTCAAGAACGTGAAATCGGCTTTGATCAGATTGCGTACACCATGATCATTCCCAACAAGCTCGGCGAGGAATAGTTCGGTTTCTTCAGCCATTGCCCTTGCGAGTCTAGAGTCGTACTCGGGGTACAGTCTCGGGTCTGGGCTAGTGGCGTGCAGCTCATAGAGTCGAAACGCTTGTCCGACGAAATCTTTTACAAAACGTTGGCTCTTAGGATCATCGAGCATACGGTCGATCTGAGACTTGATCGCGTCGGGATCAGACAACTCACCGCTCGCCGCAAGGGTAAGCAACTCGTCGTCAGGCATGCTCCGCCACAGGAAGTAGGCCATTCTTGATGCGAGCGCAAAATGGTCCAGGTATTCGCCTTCCCCTGATTGAAAAAGGAACGCTGGTGCGGTCAAAATCGCAGTCAACGGTACTCGAACTGCGTCAAGAAAGTTACGACCTTCAGCTAGGGCAGGATGTGCCAAAGCGGCATACCGGTCGATCGTCTGATCGGAAAGGGAACGTCGAAATGCGCGCGGTGCAAACGCAGCGACTACCTCACGCACATGTGTTTCTGGTGACTTAGTTAAGACAGGTTGACCATCCTGAAACTCTATGCCAACGAGCAATTGCCGCGTACTGGCCGGAGGCCATTGATCAAAAAGCGGCCCGTGAATAGCTAATGATCTGAAAGCGATACCTTCGCCTTCGTACTCATCGATTTTCTTATCCGGGTCGTAATACATATATACCCATGGCGGGATCGAGAGATACGGTACAGGGGTTACGACATCGCCAGGCCTTAGGTAAGTCGTCAATTCGATTTGACGACCGTCAGGTTCATCTAAGTCGTAGACCCCCAGCATATTCGAGAGTACGGCGGTGGCACCGGATGCCTTGGGTCCAGATTCGATAGAAAAAGTAACGGGATTAACACTTCGATGGGGGTACGCGTCAACTCGGACCGTGTATCGACCTGGCATCGGCACCTCATGGCCTTCGGTGCCGCTGTGAAAGAGATACGTCGAGCCGCCGTCGAAATAGCCGACTACTGCGTCATCGAGGACTTTGGTGATACCGCCCCCGAGGATCTCTGCGTCCGACATGAAACGTAGGTAACCAGATTTAGCGTAGTTCGCGACGAACATGCCAGTATTAGGTCGCGGTCCCACTTGCAACGCAATGTCGAGCGCATTCTGTGCTGCAGCCATGTATCCGCGCACATGTAGCGGCGAAATACCCTGATTCGCGGCAACGGTATCGATACCGCCCGAATCCGCCTCTACGGGTAACACAACGACTATATCTTGTGCTGCTTCGGGATCGATGTGCAACAGATCTTCAATCGTGTATTGATATTCCAGTCGCGTGAGACGTCGCAACGACGTGCGACGAGTCCCGCGTCGCTCAAGATTGGCTTCCGTCAGTGCTTGCTTGAGCGCAGCCATAGCTGGTTCAAGCAAAGTGGCATCTGGAGTTGGCATCGGTGCCGGGGGCATTTCGCCTCGCTCAAGACGATCAAATACCCGTTCCCACCTGCGATAGATTTCCGGATCGGAAAGATCGCGGCTCAACTTGGTGAAATCAAGCATGCTCAGTGCTTCATTGCTGTGACACGCGAGGCATGTCGAGGTAAGCAAAGGCTGCACTTCTTCCTCGAACGCATGTAAGGGACCAGCCAGCAACGCTGCACAGGCGATTAGCCCTAAGCTGCGACGGAAAAAAGTGAGTTTGATTTCGGCTTTGCGCTGAATTTGCAACAGAACGCAGCCTACGCTATCAAATCGGTCAAAAGGTGTACGAAGACCGCTTAGTATCGACATTTATCTAGCTGCGAACAAAATACAAATATCGAGTTTGGTCGATTTCTTGCATGGAAAGATCGACTTGCCAATAGTTCAAGACCGTAAGCCAACAGTGAGTGTGTGAGCATAACACCAAAGGGTTGAATCGTTAAATCAGTAGCTTGTCTGGTGCTTGTATGTGTATCACACGTCATGAAGTTCGTATATTCGGCGAACGAAACAAGCGACACCAAGTGAAGCGGTAGTCGCAAGTACCACATAGACCGCAGCAAATTTGGTTGCTTCGATATAGCGCATTGAGGAGAGCAATATGTCTGACGAAATCCGGGTCCTTCCTAAAGGATACAGCGACACTCCGGTAATTCCTGGTCAGGTGTGGCGTGTTCATGATGTGGATCGGCCGATGCCACCGGTCATAGCACCCGCATCAGACGCAACACAAGCATTGGTTGGCGAACCGCCATCTGACGCGCTCGTGTTGTTCGATGGAACTAGCACGGACGGCTGGATACATCGAAATGGCGACTCGTGCGGATGGACGCTGGTGGACGGAGATGCGATGGAAGTCACTCCTAGAACAGGTGACATACGATCGAAAGATGAATTCGGCACGTGCCAGCTTCATGTTGAATGGAAAGCGCCGACTGAGATCTACGCCGACAGTCAAGGCCGAGGTAATAGCGGTGTCTTCCTGCTTGGTCTGTACGAAATCCAGGTCTTGGATGGCTACGAAAACCCGACCTACGCTGACGGCGTCACAGCAGCAATTTATGGGCAGTACCCGCCTTTAGTAAACGTTTGCGTACCACCTGGGGTATGGCACACCTACGACGTGGTTTTCGAATCTCCGGAGTACCATCACGGAAAGCTGGCGAAACCCGCAGCAATGACGGTTTTTCATAACGGCGTATTAGTACATCACAGGCAGGAGATGCAAGGACCTACCCAACATCGTGCATTGGCGTCGTATGCTGACCCACATGGTCCAAAAGGGCCGTTGGTGTTACAGGATCATGGCGATCGGGTCCAGTTCCGCAACATCTGGATCAGAGAACTCGAGAAACTACAAGCGGACTGATCACGTTAGATCGCTTGACTCGGAAAGACGACCGGACCAAGAAGGTCCTCAAAGTTCGCGCGGAAGAATCGGTCAAGCGATCGCTCGTTTAGATTCGTCGTACTGCGTGTAAATCGTCCGTATGGATTACGGCCGCCTTCAAGGTGCGGATAGTCTGAAGAAAACATGCAGATTTCTGGCGCTGACTGCTCGATGATCCATCCGGTGGGTTCGGTGGGGTATGGCGTTACGCGAACTTGCCGTCGAACATATTCGCTTGGTTTGAGGGAAAGCTCCTGAAGTCGCGTTTCGTGGCGGCCAAACGCTTCAAGTGCGGAATCCAGCTGCCGCATAAATCCCGGAACCCATGAAGCGCCGAGCTCAATCACGCCGATCTTCAATGCTTCGAATCGATCCAGGACCCCATCGAGAATCAACATAGCGAGCGCTTGCATGGGGCCGTGCGGGATCGCCATGTATGAGATTGACCGAAAGTTCTCCTCGCCGCCGTGGAAATCAGGGACTGCCGGTAGTCCGTTGTTCGTGTGCGCATCTGGTAGTACACGGTCGGCGAGACCCACATGCAGCAATACAGGGACAGATGCGTCCACCGCTTGCGACCACACGGCGTCGAGTTTAACGTGGCTTGTCGCGTGATTACGCGGACAAGCCCATGGGATTAGAAGTGCTTTGACCCCCAGTTCAAGAGCCTCTTTAGTTGCTGTGATTGCACGATCAAGATCAGCGAGTGGCACGTAGCCGACCGGGAGGAGTCGTTTATCGTGACTGCAAAAATCAATCTGTGATCGGTTGGTCGCGCTCGCTGTTTCGTAGAGTAAGTCAAGATCGTCGCCGTGTTCGAGCGTCTCAAGCCAAACGTTCGTAGATGTCGGAAACACTAATTGCGTCTCGACACCCATTAGATCGAGCGCAACGGATCGATCTTCTTTTCTGAATGCGCCGATAGCTTCGTGATTCTTCAAACCCATGACACGATCTTCATCGCTCGGACCGAAATTCGCGGCCTCGTGTTTCGCGATGAGATTGGTGTAAAAGTCGGATTTCCCGCGTCCAAGACGAGCGTTAAACTGATCAACGACGCGTTTAGTGCCGAAATCATCCAGCCAATGAGGAATTTCCATGACGTGTGAATCCGCATCATGGACTGGTCGATCACTGATGTAAGGCATCGTATAGCTTGTACTTAGTCTTGACCATATCGATTATGGTAATTGTGAGCTACGTCGTTTCTTCGTTTTCCTTTCGTCAGAACTTTCTGCCAATGAATTGAGCTAATGCCGATAGCTCCCCTAGCGGATCACGAACCAATCCCTCGGAACTATGCAAGCATTCGAACGAGGACAAGGCTTGAGTGAGCGCGCCCGGCGCTACACGGTAATTTGGGTTTTTAGGACCAGCGAGTTCAAGGTCTGGCTCATCCCATTGCAGGTGTTCTTCGACAAGAACGGTACCACCCGGCACGAGAAAGTCTTGCAGCTGTTGTATCAGTTCTAGATTGACAAAACGAACCAGCACAATCAAGTCGAACTTTTGATTCAACGGTAATCCGTTTTCAAGATCGGCGATTAGAAAGTGGATGTTTTCGAAATCAGCCGAAAGCTCACGAGCTTGAAGAATTGCGATGTCCGATATGTCGACGCCGATGACTTGCTCGGCCGACTGAGCAATGAATCGCGAATTCCGACCGCTACCACACGCAATGTCTAACGCGTAGGCATGCGGAAGTCGCGCAAGCCAATTTTCTAGTAGTGACGTAGGATGGGGTCGTGCTACGTACGCGCCGTCGTAGTAGCGCTGGTTCCATCTCTCGCGATCAGAATCCATAGGACAGTTAGCGACAGAGGTCTAAGGCTTTGTGGTATCAGTGTTTTGATCTGCGTCCAAGTCTTCGGACTCGTCGGCGCTAGGTTCATCGTGCGAAGCAGCTTCATCCTCTTTTTCAAGATTCCGAACGATGCGCCACGTTACGAAAGCGAATGCTGACGTAAATAACACAGCGAATACGATGAAGTGGATCGCTGTGCCGGAGTCGTAGTTAAGCATTTAGCTTCTCAAGGCGCGCGATAAATCGTTCCCGGTCACGAATAGCAATTGGCGCGGCGAGCGCATGTTTGAGTCGATCTAGTGATGGCTCTGGATCGTAATACAGCTCAAACATATCGAGTATTGAAAGAGCGTTTGGCACTTTGGTCGGCTCATGAATTACTTCACTGCCGGCTTCGAGGAGTCCTGTTTCAATGACGCGACAGTAAAACCCGGATCGTTGTGCTTTCCGAAACACAACAGGGAATTTAGGGTCATCCATACGTTTTCCTAACGTCGCGCATGGAATTCGAGGCGCAGTTGCTTCTAGTACAACGTCGTTAATCCGAAAACGATCACCCACACAGACGGAAAGTGAGCTTAGTCCCGCAATTGTGAGATTGTCACCGAACGTTCCTGGTTCGAGGTTAAGACCGTGTGAATCGGCCCAGTACGCGTAGTCATCCCCACCGTAGACATAGATAGCCTGATCAGGACCGCCATGGAATTTCTTGTCGCACACCGCATCGCCTAGTAAACCGAGAGTAGAGACCTTTACTGTTCCAATCTGCGACTGTTTACAGATACCCGTGAGCAAATCCCCGAGCCGCAATGCGGTACCGACATTTATGCTAGTTAGTTGCATCACCGGAATCCTCTGCTAACGCTTATGTCAGCTCTTCGGCGTGTTTTCATGTAAAAACACTAGAACCTTCTCGACCGTATCGTCTTCGTCCGGGTTCTTCCATTGTTCAACAAGCGTCGCGTTTGGTGCAAGATCTGCGATCTCTCGAGACACGACTTCTGGGTGGTACGGATCGGATCCCATCAACACCCACAATGGTGTCTCGCACGTTCGAATGAAATCGCGATCGACGTTATACAAGAACTCTTGCTCGAACATGTTTGAACGAAACTGCGTCCAGTCCGCGTCACTCGCTTCGGGATGTGAACTCTTAATCGGATTCGCCCACTGGTCAAACATCTCAAAGAACAGGTCTTGATTGTTGTCTACGCCGATCGATTGTTGTATGACAGCTGCGCACACACGTGAAGGTGCGGCTTCGATAAATCCGAAGCAATACGGACCACCGATACAACCTCCCATGAGGTGTAATCGGTCGAGACCTAAATGATCCGCTAGCGCAATGTGGTCTGCCGTATAGGTAGCCCAGCCATCGGAGCCAGAGACAGGCGCGGTGGAATCCCCGGCGTTCCGTTGATCCATTGCGATGACTTGGAAATCATTTGACAACGTCTCTATCGGATCCCATTCGCTCCCGTGCCAAAACGATGCTGCAGAACGCATCCCGCCTGGCGCGAACAGGAGGATAGGGAATCCATCGCCATGGATTTCGTAATGAATCTTTACGTCGCCTCTTTCAAAAATCATCGATATCTACTCCTTAGTGTCTGTAGCGTTCAATCTTCAGGTTTAACGTAGCCTGACGGTGTTTCTGTTTCTTCGTTGCGCAAGAACCGATTCATCTGATCAAGAAGGTACTTGCGTGAATCCGCGTCGCGGAGTGACAAGTGATGCTCGTTAATTAGCATTGTTTGGAGTGTCTGCCACTCTTCCCACGCCCTTGCCGAAACATTGTTGTAGATATCTTCGCCAAGAGGACCCGGCATCGGTGGGGCATCTAATCCTGGTAGTTCCTTGCCGTGTTTTCGGCATTGGACCGTTCGCATGTCACTGCACGAAGTTGTGTAACGGCGAAATCGTAACCATGCCTTCGCTGTAATTCAGTGAGCGCGGCAAGGCGGTGTGTGTGATTGATCGGGTTTCGTCTTCATTTTTGCACCTTGTCCAGCAATGCAAGTGTGAGTTTGGACAGGCCAAGCGACGGCGAATCGTCGCTATCAAACCAAACTAAATCATCTCGCGACGAGTCAAGACTCGCTTCCTCTGCAAGGTAAACCACGTGTGTCGTGACCTCGAAGCGGATGTGTGAGAGTGTATGAATAAAGGGTGCCAGCGTTTCCTCTCTACGGTTTTGTTCTGTATCAATTCCGAGTTGAATCAACAATTCGGGGATGCAGGCATTGCTTTCGTTACGTATCGGTAACCATAAACCGCCCCAAAGACCGTCTTGCGATTGACGCTGTAATAACGACCTTCCTTGAGCATCGACGATCAAAAGTAAGCGTAGTGTTTCGTGACGTACTGACGTCGGTCGGTTCGGGTTTGGGTACTGAGCTACTTTATCGGCGTCAAGCGCTTCACAGCGGGAGCTAATAGGACACTGTGAGCAATTCGGTGTGCTCTTAGTGCAGCACGTTGCGCCGAGATCCATGATCGCTTGTGCATATGCAGCGTTTCGAACGTTGGGGGTGTGCGATTCCGCCAATGCCCATAGTTGGTTCAATACTGCGGCGCGACGCACTTCACCATCCACGGCGTGGAAGCGAGCAAGGACTCGCTTTACGTTCCCATCGAGAATGACACCAGGTTGGTCGAAGCCACTAGAGAGGATCGCACCAGCAGTAGAACGACCAATGCCCGGTAGTTCAATTAGCTCGTCTAGCGTGTTCGGTACTTGTCCGTTGTGTTCGTGCACAACTTTTTGTGCCGCCTTGTGCAGTAATCGAGCGCGGCGGTAATAACCGAGACCAGTCCAGAGACTTAAAACATCGTCAAGCGGGGCTTCGGCGAGCGAAGTCACGGTGGGTAATCTTGACGTGAATCGCTCGAAATAAGGGATCACGGTTCGTGCTTGCGTCTGTTGAAGCATGATTTCGGCTACCCAAACACGATACGGAGTTCGTTCGTGTTGC
Organism: Pseudomonadales bacterium; assembly: GCA_022822135.1. Taxonomy (GTDB): domain Bacteria; phylum Pseudomonadota; class Gammaproteobacteria; order Pseudomonadales; family Azotimanducaceae; genus Bin55. The sequence continues at coordinate 79,807 of JAJECH010000018.1, read as the reverse complement.
CACGGAAGATCAGTCCGTCCATACCGCTCCGCCCACGATAGAACTCGTTGTGCAAACCAGTCGGTCATCTTTGAATTTGTGTTGTGCTTGGCGTTGGACGCCAGCGTTCGATAATTTTGTCTTCCTGATCACCGAATGGAGTGGAATTAGCACGTGACGGTCGAAAGCTGGGATCCATCCGCAACAAGCCTGACTTCAAGACATCGTGTAATTCTGAATCATGCGGCTTTGCAACTTGAGTCAGCGACGTTGCAGCTCACCGATGATGAACAAGCTTTGCTTCGCCCTACGATGGTCGTCGAGGCGGAAGCGTGGTTAACGTTTGTCGCAGACGAGTCGAACGCATCAGTAGAAGCATGGATCAAGGTATTGACGTTAGTCGAACGAGACTTTAACGGTTTTGAAGCAGGGAATCGCTCTCCGGTATTGACACTCATCAATGTTCTGAAGTCGCGAGATGCGTTACCAGTCGATCTGTTTACTTGGATTAAGACACACACTCAAAATCGTTTTCTGCCGTATGGCAGTCTCGCAGATCGCCTCTAGGGCGACACCTTCCTTAAAATCGCTCAACGCAATTGAACCGCTTTAAACGTGTCCCGCTCCGCGCAAGTCACCCGAAATACGCTTGAGACAAAAATCACCGTCAGGCTAGAACTTGACGGTCGCGGTGAAGCACAGCTGAATACTGGCTTACCGTTTTTCGAGCACATGCTGCAGCAAATCGCCCGTCATGGGTTGTTCGATATGTCCATTGACGCACAGGGGGATTTGGATGTTGACGCTCATCATACGGTTGAAGACATCGGTATTACGTTAGGGCAGGCATTTGCGGAAGCAACGGAAGATAAATCGGGTCTCACGCGATACGGACATTCGTATGTACCTCTCGATGAAGCACTGTCGCGAGTTGTCGTCGATGTGTCAGGGCGACCTGGACTATCGTATGAGGTTTCGTTTGTCCGACCACGCATTTCGGATTTCGACGTTGATCTGTTTCGAGAGTTCTTCCAGGGTTTCGTGAACCATGCGCTCGTTACGCTGCACATCGACAACCTTAAGGGGATTAACGCACACCACCAAGCTGAGACGATTTTCAAGGCGTTTGGAAGGGCGTTGCGCATGGCGACGACACTGGATTCTGAAGTTGAAGGTACACCCTCTACGAAGGGTTCCCTGTGATCCTGATACCGGCCATCGATTTACACGACGGTCATTGCGTTCAACTGAAGCGTGGTTTGCTTGATACGGCGACGATTTACGAGAACGATGCTGGTCGACTAGCGACACATTGGATTAACGAAGGTGCAGAGCGTATCCATGTGGTCGACCTAGATGGTGCGTTTTCTGGTCAGTCTGAAAACAACACGAGTATTCGTGCCATCGTTGATGCGGCAGGCGGTACGCCAGTGCAACTTGGCGGCGGTATTCGTACCGAGGAAGCTGTGTCGACCTGGATTGACGCAGGAATCTCCCAAGTTTGTATCGGTACGCAAGCGATTGAAGACGTAGATTTCTTCACGTCGGTAGCAAATCGTTTTCCGGATCAGATCATCCTTGCGCTTGACGCGCGAGGAGGCTTTGTATCCACGCGCGGATGGAAAACCACGACGACGGTGTCAGTTCTCGAAGTACTAGAGATTTGTGCGGAACTACCACTGTTTGCATTGGTGTTCACTGACATTGAAAGCGATGGCATGATGACAGGCGTGAATCTCAAGCGTACCGAACAGGTCCTTGCTGCGACGGACATTCCAGTCATCGCATCTGGCGGCGTCAAAGGAATTCTCGACCTAGAACGTCTCCGAGATCTTCGCGTAGGTGAAAAACGGTTGCTTGGGGCAATCAGTGGCAGTGCGTTATACGAGAGAGTTTTGGACTTTAGAAGAGGCGTACTAGTACTAAAAACTAACCTCTAAATCGAATTATCGGGGTGGGATATCTTCCACCTAACATGTCATTAATCTGACACATATCCGACATAAAACTGTTACACCTCAGATCTAACGTTACCCGCGGCCACAGGGACGACGAACGACACCCTTGGTCAATACATCTCGATCCTTTGTCACGGAGAACCTATGTACGTCGCGGGTATTTTTAATCGCATTGGAGTTGTAGCATCCAGTCTCCTCTTCATATTCCTTCAAGCATGTGGCGGCGGAGGCAGCAATATTGCTGTTGATCCTCCCGCGCCTGCTCCTGCGCCAGCACCAACGACCCCAACCGCAACGAATCCATGCGCGTCATACACTGAAAGTGGTACGACTCGCCAAGGACAAGTCGACGGCGACAACTGCGTGTACTCATCTCTATTTGTAAGTGAAGACTCGCCATTGAGCGTGGATCTCACCATTCCGTTGATCGATGGTGTGCACATTTTCGAAGCGACGTTACAAGTCGGCGAAGACGTTGACACTGGTACTCCGCCTGATGGTCCAACGCTAACCGTTGATGCTGGAAACACATTGGTATGGACGAACAAAGACGACTACCTTCTGGTCACGCGCGGTTCTGCTATGCAAGCGAACGGCACGTCGACTGCACCGATTACTTTGACGGGTTACGAAGACGCAGTCTCGGGTACGGCGGCTTTTGACGATGTCCAGTTGTGGGGTGGTGTGGTCATCAATGGCAAGGGAATTACGAACAAATGCAGCGACGAGCAACGCGCAAACGACACTTGCCATATCCAGTCTGAAGGGAAGCCTAGTCACTACGGTGGAAATGACAACGCTGACAGTTCAGGAACACTTACTTACGTCATCATCAAGCACTCCGGTTCTGAAGCCGCGCCCGGCGACGAGCTGAATGGACTGACGCTTAATGCGGTTGGTAGCGGCACGACGATTGAAAACATCCAGGTTTATTCGACGTTTGATGATGGTGTTGAGTTCTTTGGTGGTGCAGTCTCTGTTTCAAACTTGATTGCGCTCTATGTCAATGACGATTCCATTGACTACGCTGATGGGTGGGTAGGTTCAGTAAATAACGCACTGATCATTCATCACCGTGATAACGGCAATCGGTGCATCGAAGCGGATAACCAAGGAAGCGTGTTCGACGCGCAGCCCAATACGAACGGCACGATCAACAACATGACGTGCATCACTTCCGGTTCGGACAGTGTTGAAGGCGGCGGGTTAGGAACGCACGGTGATTCCGAGGGCATCCTGCTTCGCCGTGGCGTCATGTCGACGATCAACAACAGCATTGTCGTTGATCTGTATGCGAATGAAGAAGGCGTTAACGGCAATGAGTGTCTTGAGTTGGACGAAGCCGAAACGCGCATGCACGCTCAGAATGGCGCTACGACTATCAACAGTACCGTGATCGCTTGCGACGAGGTAGGTAAAGACTCCCTAGCGAACGGCACCAGCGTTGCGGATTGGTTTGCGGCGGGAACAAACAACGTTGCGATTCAAGGTAACGGCGACGCCGTGCTAGACACCGACATTCAGCTACTTACAGGTTTCTATACCGCAACCTCCTTTGCTGATGCAGAAGGAGAAGCGTTCACTGTTACACCCTCAAATGGGGCGACTCACATCGGTGCGGTTACTCGCGCTAACGACTGGACCGAAGGTTGGGCGATTTGTCTTCGCGCACGTGCGACCGAATCCTGTGGTCCCTGGTTTCTCTAACACCTGCTTCAACTCCTGAACTAACGGAACACAATGAATCAACTTCAAGGATCCAAGATTGCTTCGCTCTTAAGGTGCTCAGCGTTATGCGTGCTTTTGGTGTTCAGTACTGCGAACGCCCAAGAAACGACCGAGGAAGCCGAGTCGGAATATGAAAGCTCAACGGTTTCACAGCAGCAACTTGAGGAGTTGAACGTTTTTGGTCAGAGCCTCGCGACGGAAACGGATGTCGAGTCTGAGAGGATCCTTCTCGATGTCCAAGCTGATTTCGTCGACTCGGAGTTTATCGCACGGGTAGGTGATAGCGACGCCGCCGCACTTCTTCGACGGATGCCGGGTTTGACCCTTGCGCAAGGCAAGTTTGTTTACGTTCGAGGGTTAGGCGAGCGCTACTCGAGCGCTCAGCTTAATGGATCATCGGTGCCCTCGCCCGACATCACGCGAAATGTCATTCCACTCGACATTTTCCCCGCTGACATCATTGATTCGATGAAAGTTCAAAAAGGGTACTCGCCTGAATTGGGCGCGTCATTCGGCGGCGGTAATGTCGATATTCGAACCAAGCGCGTTCCGGAAGCGGGATTGTTCCATATCGAGATCAAGACTGGTACTAATTCAGAGAGTGGTGATGGTCTGAGTTATCCCGGTGGCGGGGATGACGCACTCGGTGTCGATGACGGCACGCGCGCGATTGCGCCGGCGATTTTCCAAGCGATCGATACCTATCGCGGTTCATTGTCGCCAGTGACGATTCTGCGTTCCTCGGCTAGTGGTCAGTCGATTAACAGCATCGAAGTAGCAAAAGGTGTTAACCGACAGTTGGCAACCCTGCTAAATCGCAACCTTGATTTCACCACACAACAGACTGCACCCGACATAGAAGGTGAGCTACTCGCGGGTTATAGGCACTATATCAACGACCGTTTCGATGTGGGCGTGCTCGCACTGGGTTCCTATGCCAATGATGAAAGGAATCGGGAGCGAATCGTGCGACGAGTCTCGAACCCGACGACTGATTTCGCTGAGTCTTTGCGAACCACACACGAAGTCAATATCACAGGCTCATTGAACTTTGGAATTCGCTTAACCGACGATCACGAACTTGGTTCTATCCATCTGTTACTGCGTAATACTGAAGACGACGCGACAAGCACCCGCACTTGCTCACAAGGTCAATACAACGACTGCATGGATGAATCAAGCCCTGTCCAAGGTCGTATCCATGGCATGCGATACGAACAACGGGAAATGTTGATGCACCAGTTTAACGGCAAACACACGCTGGGCGATGAGACATTAGATGTGCTCCCCGATTTCATGGAGTTCTTGCGTGAGGGAAACATCGCTTGGTACTACACGTTCGCAACGGCTGAAACCGCGCTGCCTCACGAAGTCTCGATAAGTGGTCAGGAGAGACTGTCAGGTCCAAACGGCGAAGCGACTAACTTTTCTGTTCGTACGACTGCCACGTCCGCCGAATTTCGTTACTCTGACTTGAGCGATGAAATCGAAACCTACGGTTGGGACGCGTCGTTCCCCTTCTTTCACGACAACATGAGCATTGAACTTTCTGGGGGATACGACTATCTGTACAAGTCGCGCAACTACCGACAGACGTCGCTTGGACTTGGATCATCAATCCCAGGCTTTAACGCCATTAGTTCGAACACGCCGTCTGCGGTGTTCTCGGATACGAACATTCTGAACCCCAGATACGGTATGGAATTAATCGTCGGCATTGGCGCGTTTGGTTCGGAGAGCTACATCGCAGACCAATTCGTTGAAGCCGGTTATGGCAAGATTGACGTACTGATTAATGAGACCTGGCGACTGTCGGGTGGCGTTCGTTCTGAACTTTTCGAGCAAGTGGTGTTACCAGTTGATTACTTACAGTACGACTCGCGACGCCTTGATCTGGATGGTTTCGCTCGACTAAAGACTGAAGACGTGTATCCAAGTGCAGCAATGACATACATCCACCCGGGAATATGGGCGGATGAGTTCCAGCTGCGTGCGGGCGTGTCGCGGACGGTAGCGCGACCTGACATTCGCGAAATGTCTGCTTCGACGTATATTGATCCATTGACGGAAGCGCGTGTCCGTGGGAATCCGAATTTGGTTGTTAGCGACCTCACAAACCTCGACGTGCGCGGAGAATGGTTCTGGTCGAACAGCGATTTGTTTTCCGTTTCGATTTTTCTTAAGGATGTTGCCAATCCGATTGAAACAGTTCAAGGCGGGGCGACCGAGGACAACATTCGTTTTAACTTCGTAAACGCCGACAGCGCAGAGGTATACGGTGTCGAAGTCGAGTGGAGGAAGACGCTTGACTTTCTGTCGAACTGGGGTGAATGGACGGAAACGCTTTATTTCGCTGGGAATACAACCCTCAGCGATTCCGAAATCTATATCCCCGTTGGGCACGGCGTCGGCGACATTACGAATGAACGTCGAACGATGACGCAACAATCTCCATGGGTTCTCAATCTACAGGTCGGATTCGACGCGTTGGATCTAAAACACTCGGGCTCGATCGTATACAACGCGTTTGGCGAACGTGTGTTCTTCGCAGGTATCAGTGGACAGCCTGACGGCTACGAGCAACCGTTCAACTCGTTGGATTTCGTCTATGCGTATTACCCGTCGGAGAGCTTGTCCTTCAAACTACGCGTCAGAAATATCCTTGGTTCAACTATTGAAGTAACACAAGGCGACGTGAGCGTGATTGAACAGAACGTCGGCACGTCTGTGCTACTCAACGCTAAATGGGAACTTTAGGTCCCGCTCTAGGAACCATCTAACCAGCGCAATGGATCGGTTGGTTCATTGCGCACCCGAATCTCGAAATAAAGACCTGCGGCGTCTTCGGTTGCACTAATTCCGACTGTCGCAATCGTCTCTCCAGCTTCGACCGGCTCGCTAGCTTGTTTAAGTAACGTGTCGCAGTGAGCGTATATGGCGATTAGTTCGTCGCCGTGGTCGATGATCATGGTGTTGCCATAACCCTCGAACCATTCAGCGAACAGCACGGTTCCGCCTGCGATCGCGGTAATGGGCGCGCCTTGGATGGCGTCAATCACGATACCCTCGGAACGAATTCGTCCGTCCGCACGTAGTGAACCGAATCGCTGACGAACTTCGCCGGTAATCGGCCAGTTTGACATGCCTCCACGCGACGCAGGTGTAATTGCTGGTCCGGTCCGAGCAATGACCGGTGCTCGAGCTGCAATCAGTTGACTAAGTCGCTCGCGTTCTCGGATGAGCTGAACAAGGTCTCGATCGAGGGCGTCAATTTCTGTCTGTAGTTGATCGTTTAGGGTCGTAAGGTGATTGCTTCGATCATGGAGAGCGGATGCGTTAGCAGTGTAGTCACGCTCATCAGCATCGAAGGTTTCACGAGCGTTTTTCGCATCGACAATTAGTCTCTCTAGAGTTAAAAGATGCTGTTCTAGTTCATCGATCTGAGTTTCTAGTTGTCCAACAAAATATCGGTGGTAGTGGTATAGACGATCTACCTTCAATGGATCGCTCTGCACGATCAGCATCGTGATCGGGTTACGCGCCTTTAGTTGTTGAGAGGTCACGGCGTTCCACACGAGCTCAGTCGTTTTCCGATCGCGTAATTCCGTGTATGAAATGACTTTGGTGGTATTTTCGGAGAGCGTTTGTTCGGACTGCTCTAGATTGTGTTCTAACGTACGGTGAAGAGTTTGCAGGCGATCGAGCTCGTTCTCGACCGCTGCGATTTGGCGGCGCAATTCAGCGCGTTCACGATCTTTACTGGCGCGCAACGATTGCTTGGTAGAAATCGCCGTCTTGATCTGTTCGAATTCTTGGTCAGGGTCGGACGGTTGTTGTCCGTTAGCTACTGTCGCCGTAAGATGGAATAAGGCGAACGCGCCGAGCAAGGCGCAGACTCGAATAGGTTTCCGCACGCTAATGAAGAAGAGACCGACCTGTCATGGCGCTTGGTTGTTCCATATCCATCAGCGCCAGAATGGTGGGCGCAACGTCCTCCAGACCGCCTCGTGATTCGACTTCAGGCATACGATGTCCTACGCAGACGAGAGGTACCAGACCAGTTGTGTGTGCGGTATGGGGTTGCTCGCTAGCCGTATTCACCATTTCCTCGACGTTACCGTGATCTGCAGTGATGACGCAGCATGAATCATTGTCAAGTGTGACATCAGTGATCTGGCGCAGACAGTCATCGATGCACTCGACTGCGCGAATTGCCGCGTGAAAGTCACCTGTGTGTCCCACCATGTCCGCATTAGCTATGTTGCAGACGATGACGTCGAACTTTGACTCTCGAACCGCTGACACGATTTCGGCGGTCACTTCTTGGGCGCTCATCTCAGGCTGAAGGTCGTAGGTGGCTACTTTCGGGGAAGGAATAATGCGACGCGACTCACCGCTGTACTGTTCTTCCGAGCCACCCGAGAAAAAGTACGTAACGTGCGCGTATTTTTCTGTTTCTGCGATACGGAGTTGCGTTTTGTTTGCCTTTGCGAAAACGGATGCAAGCGTGTCTTGTAATTCCTCAGGTTCGAATGCAACCAGAACCTCCTTGACGTGACTACTTCCGTTCGTGATATCGTCAGCGTAAGGTGCTAAGCAGGCGAATCGATTGATGTAAGGTCGAGTAGCACGCGGAAAGGTACTTTCGTCCTGTTCTTTCATAAATGCGCGACACATTTGACGTACGCGGTCCGCTCGGAAATTCATGAACACAACGTCGTCTCCGTCTTGGACAGTCCGTTCCGTTCCGACTTGAGTTGGAATTACAAACTCGTCTGCCTCGCCCCTTTCGTATGCGTTGTGCAGCGCTTGTAAACCATCAGGAGCTTGGAAACGCGATATGCCATCGACATAGAGGTCATACGCTACTTTGGTTCGTTCCCACCGATTGTCTCGATCCATCGCGTAATAGCGCCCACTGATTGACGCCAGCGTGAAACGACTCGAAGTTTCCTGGAATTGCATGACTCGCATGATCGAGTCCTTGGCACTTCTAGGCGGTGTATCTCTTCCGTCCAGGAATGCGTGAAGGACTACCTCGCGATTCGCAGCTAGCGCAAGATCGATTAACGAAAAGATGTGCTCTTCGTGGCTGTGAACACCACCTGGAGAGAGCAATCCAAATATGTGAAGCGTGCCTGTTCCAAGTGAACTCGTGATTGATTGGATTGCAGGATTTCGTGCAAACGATCCGTCCTTGATACTGTGATCAATCCGGTTGAGATCCTGTCGTACGATACGCCCCGCTCCAATGGTGATATGACCGACTTCGGAATTTCCCATCTGGCCGTCAGGCAACCCAACGTGCTGTCCGCTACATTCGAGTAGCGCATGCGGAAACTCACGCCAAAGTCGATCCCACGTTGGTGTTTTGGCGTGGAAGATGGCGTTGAATTCTGTTTCGTCGCGATGACCCCAACCATCCAAAATGACGAGTAACGTGGTTGGCTTCATCGCTTCCGCCGTGAAAAAATCAGCGCGATAGTGTAATTAGACCGAGTGACCGATCCTATAATTTTTGGCATTAATAGGTTGTTTACGATCCGCTTTCCTTCATGGAGCAATTTTTCGAATTTATAGCAAATCATTGGTTGCTATCCACGACCTTTGCGGCGCTCCTCGCAGCATTTTTCATTAATGAAATGAAGCGGAGCGGGCAATCCATATCGTCGCAGCAGCTAGTCAATCTTGTAAACATTGAAAAAGCCGTAGTTTTGGATGTTCGGGACACGAGTGAGTATTCCGCGGGTCACATTACAGATGCGATCAACATACCACATTCTTCATTACAGTCACGCATGAACGAGCTAGAGAAATTCAAGGAACGTCCGATCGTAATTGTGTGCAAGATGGGTCAGCACGCTGGTTCGATGGGAACGATGTTGAAGAAAGCGGGATTCCGAAACGTGTCGAGGCTGCGTGGTGGCTTGAGTGCGTGGCAAGCTGAGAACATGCCGCTAATTAAAGGACGTAACTAGTCGATTAAGTTATGGCGGATACGACGATTCAGATCGATCTCGCGTGGCGATTTGAGCGTATTTATCTCCGCAACGTCAATGTGACGTTGCATGACACGCCGGATCTGTTTGATTTGAAATGGCAGCCGAATGCCGATATGAACATCCAAGGTGACTTCCGGAAGGCGGGGGACAATCGCTACGAAGTTTCCCTCAAGCTCACGATGACTTGTAAAAACCTCGGGAAGTTGGCGTTGGAGATGACCCTCGAACAGGCCGCATTGGTCCGGGTCCAGTCGGAGAAAAACCAATCAGATGTGCAGCGGATTCTTGTGGTTGAAGCGGCGAACGCGTTGTTTCCGTATGTGCGCGAAGCTGTTGACAATCTCGCTGTTCGGATGTCGCTACCGCCGCTGATGTTAGGTCACGTCAATTTCGAGAAGGTGTTTGAAGAAGGACTGCGCCAAATGAATCTAAAGCACGCCCAGTCCGCAATGAGTGCCAATGTCAGCACCGACGAAGTTCTGAATTAAGCGGCGATTAACGACCTTCTGCAAAATTCAGTTGACGCCAAGCTTCGTATAACGCGACTGCCACAGAATTAGCCATGTTCATGCTTCGGCTGTGAGGCAACATAGGAATACGCAAGAGATTCTTTTGGAATCGTTGCCGTAGGTTTTCCGGTAAGCCACTCGTTTCCGGACCAAACATGAGCACGTCGTACGGTTGATATACGACATCGGTGAACGAACGTGATGCTTTCGTTGAGAAAGCGAAAACCCGGTTCGGATCAAAAGGCTCTAACGCTTCGGTTAATGTACTGCAGACTCTAACCTTGACCCACTCGTCGTAATCGAGTCCAGCACGTCGTAATCGACGATCGTCCATTTCGAATCCAAGCGGTTCGACTAGTGTTAACGAAGCACCCGTATTCGCCGCTAGACGGATCGTGTTACCAGTATTCGGCGGTATTTCTGGTTGATAGAGAACGATATTCAGCAGTCTCTTGCTGAATTCAGTGGAAGCGTCGGTCACGCAATGTTGTATTTGCTGATCTTCTGTGAAAGTGTATTGCGTGCATAACCAATAAGTTTTGCTGCTTCCTGCTTATGTCCTGATGTGTGGGTCAATGCCATGTCGATGAGTGTTTTTTCGAACATCGGCTGCGTTGCGTCGAGTAAATTGGCGCCGCCGCTGTCCAGATGCTCTTGTATATACGCTCGTAACGAACGCGCCCAGTCGCTGGAGATCGGTTCAGCTTGACTCTCCGAGTGTAACTCAGGAGGTAAATCCGAGACGACGACTTCACGACCAGGTGCCATAACGGTAAGCCAGTGGCACGTGTTTTCCAATTGCCGCACGTTTCCTGGCCAATCTAGTGACTCAAGATACGCAAGCGTCTCATCGGTCAGCGTTTTCGTTTCAACACCTAGTGTCTCGGCCGCTTCGCTCATGAACTTTTGAGTTAACGCGACAATGTCTGACTTGCGATCACGAAGAGGCGGTACATGGATGCGTATCACGTTTAAGCGATGGTAGAGATCCTCTCGAAATTGTCCTTCGCGAACTAGGTGCTCCATATCCCCGTGGGTCGCGGCAATGATGCGAACGTCTACCGTAATCGATTCGCGACCGCCAATGCGGTAAAAACTTCCATCCGAGAGAACCCTTAACAATCTTGTTTGCGCGGTCAGGGGCATATCAGCGATTTCGTCGAGAAACAGAGTTCCCGAATGAGCTTGCTCGAACAACCCGATTCGCCTCGCGTTCGCGCCTGTAAACGCACCTTTCTCAAATCCGAATAACTCTGCTTCAATAAGATCATTGGGTAGCGCCGCCATGTTTAAAGCAACGAACGGTGTGGCTACTCTAGGACTATGCGTGTGCAGCGCATTCGCGACAAGCTCTTTACCTGTACCTGTCTCACCTGTGATCAGTACGGTTGCGTTTGATTGTGAGAGTCTTGCGATCGCTCGATACGCTTCTTGCATCGCTGGCGCTTGGCCGATGATTGCATCAGTAACTGGTGGCGTCTTGGAATCAGTGAGCGCGCCAGTTCGACTTTGTGCTAGTGCACGTTGCAGCGTGCTGTGAACGTCGTCGATATCGAACGGCTTTGACAGATATTCGAATGCGCCTTCACTGAACGATGTCACCGTACTTTCCAAATCGGAGTAGGCGGTCATCACGACGATCGGAATTTCAGGATGCAGCGCCTTAACCTGACGGAGAAGTTCATATCCGTCTAATCCGGGCATCCGGACATCGGTAAGGATGACTTTAGGTTGATCGTCCTCAAGTTCGGTCAGCACACTTTGAACGGAATTGAACGTGCGTGCGGTCATCCCGAAGTTGCTCAATGCTCGTTCAAGTACGAAGCGGATGCTTTTGTCGTCGTCGACGATCCATACTGAATCGAAACTCATGTCGTATGAGAGCCTCGGCCGACGTTAGCTGCAAGTGGCAGATAGATTGCAAAGTTAGTGAAGCCTGGCTCGCTGTTGCACACAATCAATCCGTGATGCATTCCGATGATGGTGTGCGTAATCGCCAGACCCAAGCCGGTCCCGGTTGACTTGCCCGTGACGAGTGGAAAAAAGATCTGATCCTGAATTTCTGCGGGAATTCCTATGCCGTTGTCTTCGATTTGGATACGAGCAACCATCGCATGACGCTTTCTACCGATCGTAAACTGGTGTTCGATCCCCGTACGAATCACAAGCTGCGGTGACGTTTCGGATTGCATTGCTTCATTCGCGTTCTGAATGATGTTTAGCATCGCCTGGGTGAGTTGATCGAAGTCACCTAGTACCTCAGGCATACTCGGGTCATAGTCGCGTACAAGATCCCATTTTCCGCGATCGTCGCTTGAGACAATCTGGAGCACTTTTTCTAGTACTTCATGGACGTTGACACCTTCAAAACAAGGCGTGTGATTCGGCCCTAGCAGCCGATCCACCAACGTCTTTAGTCGATCTACTTCGCCGATAATGAGGTCGGTGTAGTCAATTTGTTCGCTGGTTGCAAGTTCTTTGCGCAAAAGCTGCGCAGCACCTCGTATGCTGCCCAGTGGGTTCTTGATTTCGTGTGCCATGCCTCGCACTAACTGACGGCTCGCAAGCTGTGCGTTGCGCATCTGGTCCTCCTTATTCATAAGCAAGACGCGGTCGAACGGCTCAATTTCGAAAACTAAATGCTGACCGGGGATCGGCGACACGGCGATATTGGCTGTGGTTTTTTGGTTGGTAGCCGAGACCATCAATTGCACCTGTCTCAAGGTGTAGGTCTCGTAGGCATCGAAGCATTGTTGAAGTGATTCTTCGGTTACTTCCTGACCTTCGAAAAGAGAGCCAATCTTCTCACCGCGAAAGTGCTCAAGACTACCGCCACAAAAATCTTCCGCGGTGTTGTTCATGTATTGGATCGCAAACTGTGCATCCACAACGACAATCGCGACCTTGATCGCGTCAAGAATGTCATGATGGACTGGCATGGTGCAGTTACTGCAAGGTCGTAATTGACCTATGCAATATTCGTGCCATCAGAAATTGCCATTTTTGCGCTCGTCACCCATAGGATGCACAATAATAGTGCATGAATATGCTCAAAATGTGAGCAGGCTGGTGGTTTCGGTCGAGAAACTACAGAACGGGATCGGACTGGCTCGCGAGATGTACCCGCAGTCGTGATGTACTGAGCTACGCCGCCGTCAGGAATCCAGAATTCCTAATGCGTAGTAAGAATCGATCGTATCGCGAACGGTCTCCTCGATCGGATACGAATCCAATCCTAATTCCTGTTTCGCAAGGAGACAGTAAGAACGTGGAGATTCGTAGGTGGGTTGTGCGGGTTCTTCGCCTTCCATCTCTTCGCCACCGATGAGGTCGACGTTTGGGTATAGATCGTAGAGCAATTGCTGTAGCTCCCATGTGTAGAGCTCACCACTTCGATCAGCCGCCGACAGGATATACCGAGAACCGTTCGTTCCGATCGTGCTTTCGGCCGCTAACCGATGCGCACGTGCGGTATCACGGACGTCGACACAGTTCCACAACATTCGACCTCCTGCCGATTTCTTATATGGTTTGCCCTGCATCATGTACCGCATACAGTTTTGCCAGCTCCAGCCTTGGTCGTGATTTGCACACATCAATGGACCAATCACGTGCAATGGCAGAATCGCCATCGCGTCGAACGTTCCTGCTTCTTCGGCACGCTTGTAGATCATGCGTTCAGTGTTTGCCTTAGCCATCGCGTATGCGATATCGCGATTCCTCGGGATTTGCTCTTCGGTCCATCGACCTCGGTAACCCTCGACGTTATCCCCGCACCAGTCCTTTTCGGTGAATACATAACCTTGAGGACGCGGATGTCCAACCGCTGCAAATGAGCTAGTAAAGACAAATCTGCGTAGAGAACCGCCATTAATAGCGCTCTCGAGAACGTGTGTCACTTCAGTGAAGCATCCGTCGTACACTTCTTGCGGCGTTTCGCGGTTGTAACCGACAGCCGCACCTGCGTGAATTACCGCGCTGCAGTCACGGAACGCGTCGTCGTAGCTACCTTGCTCGTTCAAATCGCCTTCACATAGCTCAAGCTGTCCGCGATATGCTGGATCTTCTCCCAACTCAACTAGATGGTCAACCTTTTCTGGTCTGCTCCGATCCCGCACACAGGCTCGTGTTTCGTAGCCTTGGTCAAGAAGATCTTCGACGATCCACGAACCGATGTACCCGCTAGCGCCCGTAACGGCTACGGGGCCGTCCTTAGGTGAAACGGCTCGTGATATGGATTCTTTGGTAGCTGGCATGGTCGTTCCTTGTTTTGAACGCGGCATTTTAGAAACTATGGACGAACCACCTGTCTGCAGACGCGTACTTTTTCTGAGTTTCGATTTATTTGGCTTCTGAACCGACACTAGCTGTCGATAAATTGAGGCAATGCGCGAACGATTACATGAAACTCATGATCAAGCTGCTTCGATGAGACATGTTCATGACCGTTCACTCTGCACCAACTGGGTATGTCTGCCAGAACTCCGGGGTCGGTCGCGATTACGACGACTTCGGTCTCGCTCTCGACGCTTCGAGCGAACTCTTGAAGCCGAATTACAGGTAGTGGGCACAGGAGTCCTTTGGTGTCCAGAACGTGTGCGCCAGGCATTAATTCGTTAGCGTCCATTCCCGAGGAATCGAGTGGGGTTGCAACGGTTCAACGACGATTTCTTCAGAAACACCAGACTGATCCGTAATTCGAATCGTCACATCGCGCGCCGTTCTTCCTTGACTGTATCGGGCCAGGATTCGTGATGCAAGCAGGCGCTCTTCTTTGGTAGGGTCGCCGTCGATAAGACACAAAGGTCCTACGTGAGAGACCGTAGACATGTACGCAAATTTGTGGCGGAATCCACGAAGGTACTGGTTCTCACCTTCCTCTCGGCCGATGATGAGCTTGTAGTGAGGTGCAGGCCGAATATGTCGTCCAATCTTTAACAGGACGACGTCTTCGAGGTCATAGTCTCGCCGACCGCGCGAGTCCCAAAGGTCTTGTAGTTTCTTAGTGTAACTTTCGTCCGTAAGGAAACAGCATCCACCCGCTGGTTGACTCCATTCGTTGATGCCCAGTTCTTTAGCAAGTGAAAATTGCGGTTTGCGACTTCTACCTGAAAACCCGTGAAGTTGTGCCCGATCCACCCATCCTTCGCGTTCTGGTAGCGACGGTGGAAGATTCTTAGCGCTGAGAGGGCGTAGGAGTCGATCCTCTGCACCGGAGTCCTTGGCGATAATCGCCATCGTTTCGCTACGTTGTGACTTCGGACGCTGCCCAACTACTTCACCGGTGATGACGAAATCGAATGGTTCGCCATGGTTACTCTTCAAGTCAAGCGCACGATTTACCATGAAGATCTTGCAGTCTAGACACGGGTTCAATAGCCGACCGTAGCCGTATTCAGGGTTGATGACGATATCTTTGTAGTCTTCGGATATGTCGACGATTTGCATCGGAATGCCGATCTGTTCAGCGCACCAGAGTGCTGAGTGTCGCTTGACCTTTTGCTTCTTAGTACGTTTGACGGCTTGAGTGTGTCCTTCTACGCAAAATCCGGTGAAGAAATTCACGCCTTCAACGTACACACCTTGAGATTGCACAACTTTCGCGGCCAACATGGAATCAAGTCCGCCAGAAATCAACGCAACCGCACGAGGTTGTCGGGAGAGAGCCGTCATAGGCGGAATTTTAGGAGGGCTGCGTGAAAGCGCTGCTTCAACGAGTCGCGAGAGCCTCTGTTTCAGTCGAAGACGTTGAATTGGCCACGATCGGTCCTGGTGTCTTGGTGTTTCTAGGAGTAGAACGCGGAGATACCGCCGAAATTGCGACTCGGCTAGCAAATAAGACCGCATCGTTACGGATTTTTCCGAGTGACAGCAAACCGATGGATCGATCCGTCGTGGATACGGACGGTTCGGTTTTGGTCGTGTCGCAATTTACGCTCGCCGCGGACGTGAGCAAAGGGAATCGACCAAGTTTTTCAGATGCTGAGGACCCTAGTGATGCGGAACCTCTCGTAGATCACTATGTGGAAGTACTGCGACAGAGCGTCCCGTTTGTAGCGACTGGTCGTTTTGGAGCCAATATGCAGGTCTCTCTAGTGAACGATGGACCAGTTACTCTTCTTCTTCGTCAGGTTTGAACACCAGCTTCGACATCAAGATGCCTAGCTCAAAGAGAATCCACGCGGGAATTGCTAGAAGCACTTGAGAAATGATGTCCGGTGGCGTCAACATCATTCCAATAAAAAAACACCCGACGATCACGTAAGGTCGCTTCCGCGCGATGCGCTTAGGAGTACTAAAACCCACCAACACAATAAGCATCGTCGCGATCGGTATCTCAAAGACAATGCCGAAAGCCGTGATGATCTTGATGACGAAGCTAAGGTAGGCATTGATATCGGTCATCCACGTGACATCGTCTGGGATCGTTGCCGCGAAAAACTGGAATACGAGCGGGAACACGATGAAATACGCAAATACCATTCCAAGATAAAAAAGTACGACGCTCGAAACGAGCAAAGGTATGGCGAATTTCTTTTCTTTGAGATACAGACCGGGTGCAACGAATGCCCAGATCTGGTGAAGTACGAATGGCATCCCTATAAACAAAGCGCCATAAGCAGCCATCTTGAAAGGGGTTAGAAACGGCGAAGCGACCTCGGTGGCGATCATGGTCGCACCACCGGGTAAGTGCGCCATCAACGGTGATGCGATCCAGTGATACACATCGTTTGCGAACAACATCAGCGGAACGAATGCAAGTGCAACAGCGAGCAGCGCACGCAAAATGCGCTTCCGCAACTCGACGAGGTGGCTTAAGAGCGGCTGTTCGTCGTTGTCCACCGCCGCATCGTGTTCGCTTTCTCGATCTGGCGGTTTGTCGTCCGGGTAGAGCGGGTCACTCACTAGCGGGTTTCTGATCGCTCGGAGGTTTGGGCGATGGATTGTCTTTAATCTCGGCTTCGCCTTCACGCGCAGCGTCCGACACGCTACTTGAGATATCGCGTTTTAGTGCCTTCGCTTCAGCTTCTACCTGTTTAAGTTCTGCCGTGATTTGCTCGTTGTGGAGCTGGCGACGAATATCGTCCATACCGACTTCACGGTCGATTTCCTGACGAACGTTGTTGTAGACTCGCCGCATTCGTCCCATCCATAGTCCGATCGTTCGTAACACCTCGGGAAGGCGTTGCGGACCGAGAATAAGAAGCGCGATCACACTAATAAGAAATAGTTCGGCAAATGAGATGTCGAACATGGCGATTTAGTCGCTCGATTTCTGGGTTGGCTCGCCCGAGTCAGGACTCGAAGATTCTGAGGCATCGGCGGACTGCTCAGTTCCCATGCTGGACCGAAAACCCTTGATTGCATGGCCGAGGTCACTACCAAGAGACTTCAGCTTCTTTCCTCCAAAAACTAAAAGAACGATCACAAGGATCAGACCGATTTCAAGTGGACCAATACCACCCATTTTGGGATACCTCTACCGACGGATGCGACGCACGATGAATCTGATGAAGAAACCCAACCCAACGAAGATCGCAACGAGCAGTGTTAATTCGAGTGGACCAATTGACATGCTCGACAACCTCTCTGGGTAGCAACGCGATATATTTTGATCACAACAAGCTAACTACGTGACCGTAACTCACACTTCAAGGAACCGTCAGTCTATCGTCGGCCCAATGTGTCGTTAGAAATGAGTTAGCGCGCTTGATCAATTACTTCAAGTATATCGTTGAATTGCGACGTTTCTGTAGCTTTGAGTTCGTGTTGGTGGTGCCTAGCACCTAACGCTTCGTAAACAGTAGTACGGAAATAAGGCAGCTGACCACACCGGCAACCATTAGGACATCATTGCTGACAGTAGGTATCCAGTTCAATAGGATTGCGCAGAATTGAGAAATACCACCCAGTCCGAAAAGTATCGCCCATAACTTCCGCCACGTTGAAAGTGTCGAGTGGTTTACGCTCGACTGGAGTGTTTCCATCGCATGCGTCTGAACACGTAACTGTCGCTCGACACTGCCAAGTCGGTCTCCCGCTGTTAGTAGTAGGTGTGGTAGACGAGGTAACTGACCTAGAAGTTTTGGGGCGTTGTCTGTGAATGCTTTTAACGTAGCTTCGACACCATAGCGTTGTTGCATCCATCGTTCCATGAAAGGCTTCGCTGTGGTCCACAGATCCAAATCCGGGTCAAGTTGCCGCCCCAATCCCTCAATGTTCAAGAGCGTCTTTTGCAGGAGAACGAGCTGAGGTTGGACTTCCATATTGAATTGACGCGCTGTCATGAATAAGTTAAGTAGAAAGTGACCGAACGAGATTTGCGATAGCGGTTGTAGAAACAACGGTTCGCACAGCTCGCGAATGACTTGCTCAAAGGCTTGCACGTCAGATTCAGCACCAATCCAACCTGATTCCGCGTGCAGCTGCGCAATCTCTTTGAAATCTTGATTGAAGAACGCGACGATGTTCCTCGCAAGATAGGTTTGATCCTCCGCTGTCAGCTGACCCATGATGGCGCAATCCACAGCGATGTAGCTCGGATCGGCTGGATCGTCAACATCGATAAATATGTTGCCAGGGTGCATATCGGCATGAAAGAAATTGTGCTCGAATACTTGGGTAAAGAACGTTTCGACACCGCGTACGGCGAGTTTCTTGAGATCGGTACCACGAGCGATTAATTCGCTTGTTGCAGAAATCGGTATGCCATGAATTCGTTCTAGGACAAGCACGTCCGTCGTCGTAAATTCACGAAAGACGCGGGGGACATACAGCAACTGTGATTCGGCGAAGTTGTAGCGCAGCCGAGTGGTGTTTTGTGCCTCCTTTGTCAGGTCTAGTTCGTTAAAGATGGTTACCTCGTAGTCTTGGACGACTTCGATCAATCTGAGGCGGCGAGCATCTCTCGAAATGGCATGGAGAAACGTGACTGCTTGAAAGATGAGCGCCAAGTCCTTTTGAATACGGTCGGCAACATCGGGCCGAATGACCTTGACGACAACCTCGTTTCCATCTTGAAGTCGCGCAGCATGGACTTGAGCGAGCGAAGCGGAAGCGATAGGCTCAGATTCGAAATCGCTGAAGAGCTCGTCTAACGATCGGTTTAACGCTTTTTCAATGCGTGCAATCGCTTCTTCTGTTTCAAATGGTGGTACTTGGTCTTGCAGTTTGGCTAATTGATCTGCGTAGTCAACCGGTAGTAAATCGCGGCGAGTAGAGAGGATCTGACCGAACTTGATGAACACTGGACCTAAGTGTTCGATGGCTTCCCTTAGGCGTAATGCAGAAGATTTCTTAGGTTTAGGGAGA
The DNA here is from genome assembly GCA_022822135.1 of Pseudomonadales bacterium. Taxonomy (GTDB): domain Bacteria; phylum Pseudomonadota; class Gammaproteobacteria; order Pseudomonadales; family Azotimanducaceae; genus Bin55. The sequence continues at coordinate 60,319 of JAJECH010000018.1, read as the reverse complement.
TAGCGAGACAACAGTAACCACCGGAGCCAGTGGTCAGCTGTTAGCTCAAGCAGGATGGTGTCGAGGCGAAAGCGGATGACCGTAAGGAGGATCCGCAAGGCATGCCACAGTGGTCTCACGCAACCACCACCTAGTCGTCGGTGTTAGATTTCCGTCCGCTAGACTCGTCGAGCTGCCGTTGAAGGTCTTCTACCCGGGCTTCAAGTTCGGCGACACGATCTTCTAGTTTGGCGACGGACTCCCCACTATTTGAGAGGTTAGCGAATTGTGCGCTGATGGTTTCCATGGCTGAACGAGCAGCGGCAACGCCGTAGTCTCGGGCAGCTTTTGCTTTTTCTGCAACATCTTTCGGATCAAGCGGAGGTCCAAAAATCACGTGTAATTCGTCAAGAATCGTCTCATCGCCGTGTAGTGCGATATGGCTCGTATTTGATGTCATAAGAGCTTGGCTGATGCTGGACATCGAGCCAGTAATTTCGAGATCTGGTTCATCAACATTATCCGGTTTCACTTCAACGTGCCGATCTACAACTCGTAGATGAAAATCCTGCCCAGACATGTTGAATTGCACGGACCGCCCTTCGAGACGCTCAAGCGCTTGTCTAGCTTTTGAGTCGAAGGAAACGCGCGTTTTGATTGCGGTCTCCATGCTGCCAGCGAATGTGCTCTCGAGTATGCTCATCTTGTGCCCCAATGAAGTGCGGCAATGCCGCCTAGTAAATTATCGTAACGAACATCGTTGAATCCGCAGTCTCGGAGCATGAGAGCCAACACGGCTTGAGATGGATGCGTTTCGATCGATTCGACGAGGTATTCGTAAGGTCGGGACGATCCGGCAACCACGTTTCCTACCAATGGCCATGTCCACTTGAATGCGCCGAATGCGAGTCGGACTCCAGGGTTGATCGGTTTTGAGAAATCAAGCACGACCAAGCGCCCGCCGGGACGGAGTACGCGTCTAAACTCTGAAAGCGCACGGAGCTGATCCGCTACGTTGCGCAGGCCAAACCCGATCGTTACGGCGTCGAACTGTGTGTCGTGAAATGGGAGTTGCTGAGCGTCGGCAAGGACGAAATCAATGTCCATGCAGCCTGCATCAATTGAACGATTGCGCCCCTCTTGCAGCATCGAGTTATTGATGTCGAAACATGTGACGCTGCCGGAAGGACCTACCGCTTGATGAACTAAACGCGCGATGTCGCCTGTACCGCCAGCCGCGTCTAGAACCGCGCTTCCTTGTCGAAGCGCTGCACTCTCCACCACCATCCGCTTAAGTACACGATGTGTTCCTAAAGACATGAAGTCGTTCATGACGTCATATCGAGAAGCGACGCTATCGAAAACCGTATGGACGCGAGCTGTCTTCTCGGAGGCTGAAACTTCTTCGCGTCCAAAAAATACCTTAGGTTCAGTCATTCTTAGTAGGAGGTTGCCAATGGCCGACTGGGATTTGAGGCAATCTTGTAGCGTTTGCAGCCTTCAGATCGGCTAAGTACTTTTGCCAGTAATTGTCGTGCTGATCGTAGAGTTCGCGAAGGTATTCCCAAGAGTAAATACCCGTGTCATGACCGTCGTCGAACATGATCCGCACCGCGTAGTTCCCAATCGCCTCAATCTTGTCGATACCGACGTGTTTTTTTCCGGTCTGCAGAACACTCTGCTCAGGTGAGTGCCCGCGCACTTCCGCGGAAGGACTGAATACACGCAGTGCCTCTGCAGTCAATGTAGCAGTGATGCCGTCGTCAAACTTTATCTCGAGTGTCTTAGCGTTCGAGTGATAAGTGATTGCAGTAGGTGTCATGCGTTAAGGTGCAGCGAATCTAGAGGATGAAGCGCGATAGGTCCTGATCCTTCGCGAGCTCCTCTAAATGTTCGTTGACGTATTGGGCGTCAATCTTTACTGACTGTATGGTGTCTCCAGCACTAAAGGAGACTTCGTCCATTAACCTCTCCATGATGGTGTGTAGACGACGTGCGCCAATGTTCTCGGTATTCTCATTTACTTCAAACGCGATTTCCGCGATGCGTCGCACAGCGTCGGACGTGTATTCCACGGTGATACCGTCGGTCGCGAGAAGCGCCTCATATTGCTTCGTTAGCGCGACGTCGGTATCAGTAAGAATGCGCTCGAAATCGTCAGGCGTAAGCGCACTCAGTTCGACACGAATCGGCAATCGTCCCTGCAGTTCAGGGATTAGGTCGGAAGGTTTGGATAGATGGAATGCGCCAGACGCAATGAACAGGATGTGGTCAGTCTTCACTGACCCATATCGCGTCGTGACAGTTGACCCTTCGATGATTGGTAATAAATCACGCTGTACACCTTGGTGCGCGATATCTCTACCAGCATAGTCATCACGGGACGCTACTTTATCAATTTCGTCTAAGAAGACGATGCCACTATCTTCGACCTGGTTTATCGCGTTGCTGTGAATTTCGTCCTCATTGAGCAAATTTGACGCTTCTTCTTCACGTGCTCGACGCCAGGCGTCCTTGACCGTGAGTTTCGCTGTCTTCCGACGAGAGTCGCCAGTGATATTTTGGAATGCGGATTGGATTTGATCGGAAAGGTCGTCCATATCAGCACCCATGCCAGGGACGAGGACCTTGACGCCTTGCGAGGCAACGTCGATTTCGACTTCTCTTTCGTCCAAATCACCATTTCTCAGCTGTTGGCGCAACCAATCCCGCGTTTGGATTGCCGCTTCATCGCCGTTTGCGGGATCTGACGATCCTTCTTTGGAGTTGACCTTGAGAAGCGCGTCAAGAATCCGTTCCTCTGCAGCGTGATCTGCTCGCGATTGAACCTCAGTCATCGCGGATTCGCGTTGTATCGAAATGGCGGCTTCAACAAGGTCTCGAATAATGGAATCGACGTCTCTTCCTACGTAACCGACTTCGGTGAATTTCGTTGCCTCAACTTTGACAAAGGGGGCGTTCGTGAGTCGCGCCAAGCGCCTTGCAATTTCTGTTTTTCCGACCCCGGTAGGACCGATCATCAAGATGTTCTTAGGCGTGATCTCGTCACGCATCGATTCGTCCACCTGCATGCGACGCCAGCGGTTTCGCAGTGCGATCGCGACGGCTCGCTTAGCCGCGTCTTGACCGATGATGAACTTGTTCAGCTCACTGACGGTTTCTCTAGGGGTCATGACCATTAGTTTGTGCTCAGCGTCTCAATTTGGTGTTGAGTGTTTGTGTAAATACAGATATCGGACGCGATTTGTAGCGCTTTAGAGACAATCGCATGCGCATCGAGTTCAGTGTTGTCAAGCATCGCGAGCGCGGCCGCTAGGGCATACGGCCCGCCAGAGCCTATGGCGATCAAGCCTTGATCGGGTTCGATCACATCGCCGTTTCCACTCACGACAAGTGAATTGCTCGCGTCCGCAACAGCCAGCAGTGCTTCAAGGCGGCGTAGCGCTCGGTCACTCCGCCAATCCTTCGCGAGTTCGACGGCGGCCCGGGTTAGGTTACCCGAGTATTTATCGAGATTTGCTTCGAATCGTTCAAACAGGGTGAATGCGTCAGCCGTCCCGCCTGCAAAACCAGCGATGACATTGTCATTGTGCAAGCGGCGTACCTTGACTGCGCTGTTTTTCATCACAACGTGACCTTGAGTAATTTGACCGTCGCCACCCAACGCGACCATGTTCTCGCGTCGCACGCTTACGATGGTGGTTCCGTGAAATTGTTCCACAATATTTCTCACTAACTAATAGACAAAGCGATCGAACGCAGGTTGGGCCGTTAGGTTTCCCGTATACCGAGCAAGATCGCGTCAACTTGCTCAGACCCTAATCGCTCAATGGCAGCCTGAGCTTCCGCTTGGGAAGAGAAGGGTCCCACGACCACTCGGTACCTCTCACCGATTCCTGGTACTTCCACTGCCGTTGTTTTCGCTTGGTATCCTCTCAGCACTAACGATGCGCGAAACACGTCAGCGTGTCGTTGCTGCTCGAACGAACCGGCCTGGAGGAGAAAACTCTCAATCGCTGGCTCCGGCGTCGGCTGGGTCGTTGTCTCAACCACTTCTTCAACCGTTACGAGCTCTCGTACAGGTGCCTTGGACGGTTCCCGTTCCCGAGTTGACTCAAGAATGTCCGGAAACTCATACTCGTATCGCACGGGTGACGTATCGATATCGGGGAATGCCACAGTATCGGGCTGATAGTTATCCAACATTGGAACGCCGACGGCGGCTACGAAGATCAATGCTAAGCAACCGACGACAAATCCGGCGACGAAATTCGTTAGACTGAATCCACCGGAACGACGTGATTTGGATCGGGATTTACTTGCCAATAGGTTCCTCGCGCTCGGCAGAGACAGAATGATATGACGGGCTAAGCAACACTGACAGGCTCACGCGCTGAGTGTCGCTTCAAGATTCTTCGGGTCGTACTCGCCCGTTAGTACAACCTTGCCTATGGATTCCGGGAGTACGAATCGCAACTTTCCATGGACAACTTTTTTATCCATTGCCATACTAGCGAGCATGCGATCTTTATCCACCTTCGGTGCTTCGTATGGGAGTCCATAAGCTTTCACGATGTTGCGAATTCGTTGTGTTGTTCGCGTATCGCACAGGTCCTCGCGTAACGCTAGATCCGCGGCCATCACCATGCCGATACTGACCGCTTGACCATGAAGCAGCTCACCGTAACGGGTTTCGGCTTCAAGTGCGTGTCCGAACGTGTGCCCGAAGTTCAATATCGCTCGTCGGTTCTGTTCTCGCTCATCTGACGCTACAACTTCAGCTTTGATCTCGCAACTACGACGAACGATGAACTGGAGTGCCTCTGGTTCTCGAGCTAGGACTGATTGCGAGTTGTCTTCCAGCCACTCGAAAAACGCTGCATCGTAGATTACGCCGTACTTGATGACTTCGGCCAATCCTTCGATGAAGATGTCCTCGGGTAATGAAGCCAGTACGGCAGTGTCGATTAGTACGGTTTCGGGTTGATAGAAGGCACCGATGAGGTTCTTACCGCTCGCGTGATTGACGGCGGTTTTGCCCCCGATCGCGGAATCAACCTGGGCGAGTAAAGTGGTCGGAATCTGTATCAAGCGCACCCCACGCTGATACGTTGCCGCCACGAATCCAGCCAAATCTCCGACTACACCGCCTCCAAGCGCGACGATAACGACGTCCCGATTGAAGCGACTCTCGATGAGTTGATCGATGACCGTGCTGTAGGTGTCTAGTGATTTGTATTGCTCGCCGTCTCCTATCAAGATCATTTCGTGATCAGCGGCGAGGTTGCTGATGACCCCACCATATAACGAGGCAACTCGTTCATTCGAGATGGCTGCAACACGGGATGAAAGCGCCAGCTCAGACTTCAGCTCGGGATTCTGAAGGTAGTCTGAACCAATGTAAATTTCGCTCGCACGACCGTCGGCAAGATCGAGCGTGAGTGCTGATTTCAATGTCTCACCATCGAGTGATACCAAGTCGCGATGCTCGAAGCGATCTCGTGCGCGTTCGCGTACGCATCGGTGTCGAACGTCGCATCAGCCAACGCCGAATACACGGGTTCCCTCTCTCGCGCCATCCTCTCAATCACTGTCTCAGGATCGTCGTCCTGTAGTAGCGGTCGAGACGTATCCTCAGCGACGCGAGCCAAAATCTTGTTAATCGAAGCGAGCAGATAGACGACAAAACCTCGTGCAGACAGATGCTCGCGCGTCGTCGCACGCATGACAGCGCCGCCGCCAGTCGCTAGGACGATGTTGCGCATTTGGGAGAGCTCGTCGATGATTGACGCTTCTCGTCGACGGAATTGTGATTCGCCTTCGAACTCGAATATCCAGGGAATTGAGACGCCAGCCCGCTCCTCCAGAACGCGATCAGAGTCGAAAAACGGAAAACCAAGCTGTGCCGCGAGGTCCTTTCCTATGGTTGTCTTGCCGGATGCTGTCATACCGACTAGAAATATGCTACGAGTGAACATGATGGGCGTCTATATCAGCACGTACGGGAGATCGCTAAATGACATGTGGTGGCGACGCCAAAAGCGAATTATCGGGATTTTCCGAACAGCGGACCATCAATGTTGCATCTGAAATCGTGGACGCTCAATGCTTGGAGAAGCATGTACCGAAATCCCGCGTAATCGCTGTGCTGTGTTTCAATCCTATCGAATCAGCGTATGGGAAGGTCGTGGGCAACTTATGTTGGGTGATCGGAGCTGAACGTTCATCCAATGCCGATGCGGTAAATTCCTGAAGGCACGAAATAACGATAAACACACAACTTCCCAGACGAGTAAACAAGGTCGCTTTCAATTCGTTCCTGGAGTATGAGTAAACACTTTGAGGTAATCTCGCGTCTTATATACGTATGAAGATAGTTTGTTCTCACGTCCAATATTGCAAGAAAACCTGGGTCACTTGGCGTCTCTTGCTAAAGATGGAAGCGTTGAGTCTCTTGAATCATTGATTCAACATGCCGCACCGCTCGTGCACAGATGGGCTGTCGTCCAGACCGGCGAATTCGATGTTGCTGAGGACGTGACCCAAGAGGTGATGATCCAGATGGTCAAGAGTCTTCCTAGGATGCGAACGCCAGAGAATATTCAATCGTGGCTATTCAGAACGACTCGCAATACAACAATAAGCCATATTCGTAAGCAACGACGCCATCTCGATACTCGTTCTTTCAACGTCGCGCAACTGATTTCGAGCGCTCCTGCACCGGACGAGCGGTTCGCAAACACAGAACTAAACCTGCGCCTCGTTTCATTACTTCAAGAGTTACCTCGTCGTCAACGAGAGATATTCGATCTAGTCGAACTTCAAGGAATCTCAACGACGCATGTTGCCAAGATGCTTCGAATTCTCCCTGCGACTGTCCGAGTCCATCTATTCAAGGCGCGGACGACTCTGCGCCATCGACTTATTGAACTCGGGATTCGTCAAGACTCATGAGCGAACGACACGACAATCTCGATTTGTCAGAGGCGTGCGACCTGCCGAGACAATCTTTGTTGGAAGCAGATCTCGCGGAACTTCGCGGTACGCTGGATACCGATCTCGCAAAGCACATCCAAGAGTGCGAGCACTGTCAGAAAATATCGCGATTGATTCTCGATGGTTATGTCACACTGGATTCAGTGCTCAACCGGAAGATACAGATCGATGCGCGCCAGGTCGTGGCGGAAGCCGATTCAATTCGAACGAACTTGCTTGCGGATGTTCTACATTGGTTTTCTAACACACCCGCGATTAAATGGTCGGTGGTGAGTGTGTTGATCGCGACCGTCACGGTGACTGTCTTATTTGGAAGTCTGTTTCGTACTACCCCGACCTTTCAAAAGACGATACCACCCGCGCCAATGACGGCCGAAACCAAGCTAACCGTTACCTCAAAGAACGACTTTGCTATCGTTCAAACGGACAATCCAAACGTCAAGATTTACTGGCATTTTTAGGACTTCACACATGACGAAGCTACTGAGTCTTCCACTGATCGTGTTCATAGTTGCGATCGCTGGGTGTAATCCATCTGACACATCAGATGCTGGGTCTCTACCAAAACCAAGCTGGGTTGGTGTTGAACTTGAGACACGAACGTTCAAACTTCAACACATGGAACCGAGTGAAGCAGCAGCACTCGTCGGCCCTTACGTCTACGTAGATCGACCGGGTGCTCCCGGCGCTCTTTCGTATTTCATAGGCACCCCGCTAATCAGCGTTCGGGAGACGCCAGATAACCTCGACAAGATCGGTCGCATGCTTACAGAATTCGACGCTGGTCGGTCTGAACAACAGTTTCGATTGCATTTTCAAATTGTTGATGCGAACGGCACTGCAACAAACGACCCTAGACTTGAGGTAGTCGAGCAAGAGCTGCGCAAAGTTTTCCGTTTTGAAGGATATACATTGATCGGGGAAGCGCATGTCACCGCATCAACTGGCAGGTTCGAAGTAAATGTGAATCGACATATCGATCGACTCAACGCGTCTGCAACGCCAGTACGAAGTCGTCAAACCTATCGGATCTCCGGAGAAATACTGCAGGACGCAAAGATGTCCCTCAACATCACAATGGGACAAGGTGAAATTAGGACATCATTCAGTTTCTACGCTGGGCAGACAGTCGTCCTCGGCTCCATGACGATTGATGAGCGGACTGTATTCGTTGTACTTCATATTGAAGAATCGACTGATCAATCTACATGACGTTGCGATCAAATGAAGCGCATTCCTACCGTGTGTCCTTCGAAATTTACTCGCGCGGTGCAGAAGCGGATTCGACTGATTGATCTTCCTTATCCGAGTCCGGCACGCTAGAGAGCCCGTTTAGATTACCGATCGAATGAGTTTATGGTGAATAGGTATGTATATCAGATTTGGCAAAGTGATCGTGTCGAATGTGCGATTGGGGACTAAGTGAACTACCCAACTTGATAAGTGTCGCACGTGTTGGTTTGTTGAGGCTTGTTGAGTAGCAGGTCACCGTTACATAATTTCTTTGTTGGGGTGGTCTTATCAGATCGTGGACCTGTCGAAGTTAGCTAAGAGATTTACTCGGCGCGGCGTCAATAACGTCGAGCGTCCTCGTCGGCTATTGAAGGCAGCTGCCTGGATTTCAAGCGTCGGTGTGTGTGCGCTAGCAGTAAACCTTGCGGCGCTATTTCTGTATCTAGACCCCCAACTGCCAGAGGCGGAGTCTTACCGACACTATCGATACGAGACACCGCTACGGATTCTGACGCACGATGGAAAGTTAATCGCGGAGTTTGGCGAGCGCCGATTGATTCCCATTGCCCTTGACGATGCGCCAGACCTGTATTTAAAAGGAGTGATCGCCACTGAGGACAAACGTTTCTATAGCCATAGTGGAATCGACTGGATTTCCCTTGCGAACGATATGGTCGAGCTCCTATTTGAACCAGAAGTTGTACGAGGTGCGTCGACGATCACGATGCAACTCCCTCGTAACGTTGCTGATCTTTCGCGCGACAAAACGGTTATTCGTAAAGTCAAGGAAATGCTCTTGGCGCTCAAGATCGAACGTGAACTTACGAAAGATGAGATTCTCGAACTTTACGTCAACGTAGTACCGTTTGGCAAACGCGCGTATGGGGTACAAGCCGCTTCATATACCTATTACAACAAGGCGCCCAGCGAACTGACGCTCCCTCAGTTAGCGATGCTGGCGGGAGTGCCTAAACGACCAGAAGCCGGTAACCCTATCAACGGGCCTGAATGGGCGCTTGACCGTCGGAATCTCGTATTGCGTAGGATGCGGGATGCAAGTGTTATCACGCTTGATGAGTATGAAGAAGCGGTCGCAACGCCGATAACCGCGAAGGTTTACACCCCTCAATTAGATCTACATGCGCCGTATCCCGCAGAGATCGCTCGGAAGGAGCTAGTCAATCTCTACGGTGATGACATTTACACAGGTTTTTCGATCTATACGTCGATTGATTTGGAGCAGCAAGCAGCAGCACAACAAGCGATCCGATCTGAGTTAGAAGTCTACGATCGCCAGTACGGGTATCGAGGCCCGGAAGGTCGCATTGATGCCTCGATGCCGGTTGAGAGCATGCTTGAAGCGTTGGATTCGTACTCTGCGATTTACGACTTCGAACCCGCGGCAGTCCTTAGCTTAGAGACCCAATCAGCGACGATACTCCGAGCGAATGGGAGCGTAGAGACGATCCCGTGGGAAGGAATTTCGTGGGCTAAAAAGGCTCTGGACGATGCGTACGTCGGGGTTGATCCGACCAAGGCATCCGATGTACTCAGAGTCGGTGATGTCATTCGAACACGTTTAGAAGATGGTGAATGGGTACTCGGTCAAATTCCGGCCGTCTCAGGAGCGATTGTCGCAGTCGATCCCGATACTGGTGGATTAAGTGCGTTGGTAGGCGGCTACAGTTTTGAAATCAATCAGTACAACCATGCGACACAGGCACGCCGACAACCTGGATCAAGTTTCAAACCGTTCGTATATTCCGCCGCGCTCCACAATGGTGTGACACCCGCGACGGTATTTCTTGATGCACCGTTAGTGTTCGAGGATCCGTCTATGGAAGGCTCATACCGACCAAAGAATGACGGTGGCACCTACCAAGGTCCTACCCGACTTCGTGAGGCACTGATGCGGTCAATTAATCTCGTTTCGATACGAGTGTTGACAAGCGTTGGTGGAGACAAAGTCATCGACTATCTTCCACGCTTCGGCTTCGATACGACCCAGATGCCCAGTAATACACAAGTTGCAATTGGCGGAGGTAGTCTCGCCTACAGTCCGCTTGAAATGGCGTCCGCCTACAGTGTGTTTGCGAATGGCGGCTACAAGATTCAGCCACACTTAATCAATAAGGTAATCGGAAAAGACGGTTCGGTAATTTATGAACCACGATATCCAATCGTATGCGCTGAATGCGAGGAAACCGCCGGACTCCAAGCGTCAGTTAATGGCGAAGTTGGTAGCGTGGGTCTGGGAGAAACTCCGCGATTACTTGCTCCGCGAGTTATCGATCCGCGTAATGCGTTCTTAATGAACTCGATGCTGCGGGACGTTGTACGGCGTGGTACGGGCAGTAAAGCGCTTGCGCTCGACCGCGATGACCTTGCGGGTAAGACTGGCACAACGGACGAAGCACTCGACACTTGGTTTAACGGTTTTCACCCGCAGCTCGTAGCAACGGTATGGGTGGGATTTCCTCAACAACAATCACTCGGTCGATTTGAGTACGGATCGACTCGACCTCTATTGATTTGGATGAACTTCATGCGACGAGCGCTTCTCGACGTACCTGATCAACCTTTGCGACAACCTAATGGCATCGTGCGCGTTCGAATCGATCCGGAGACAGGGCAGCTCGCTTCACACGATCAAAGTAATGCTATTTTCGAGTATTTTCGAGACGAAAACTCGCCAGCGGCACTCGCTGATGAACGCCGGGACGTCGTTAGCGACACAGTATCGCCTGAGAATATCTTCTAATCCGGGTGAACTAAACCAAAATAGATATCGTCCCGTGAATTTCAAATTGAAAACGTACTTAACGAGTGGTTAATCGTGTCCGATCCAACTGAATCAAACCTTGAACACCCTTCAACTGACAAGTCGATGGCGTACGTCGTCTACGTTCTGTATTTAATCGGATTCTTAGTTGGTGGCGCGGCTACTCTTGTAGGTGTTGTTATCGCGTACCTCGCACGAATACGCACTTCCGACCCGTTACTCCTGTCGCACTACTCGCGGCAGATTCAGATTTTCTGGTGGAGTTTACTAGCGTTTGTAATCGCTATCGCGATAGCTGGCATTTTGTTCTTCGAGTCAGTAGCTTCGTTGCTCGGAGTTATCTTTGGCGTTGTATCGATTTTGGTAATCACGATCACCGTGGTTGTATTAGTGATTCGTGGAATGTTGGACCTAAGCAATAACCGACTAGCGGCATGAAGCCGACGTTATATTAGGATCGGGTCGAGAAAGTTCGCGTCTATTGAACAATCTTGATGTAGTCTCCTGCGCGCGGTTCGCCGCGTGGATAGTCGCCATTCAGTAGTCGCAACGTTTGTACGGCGTTGCTACGAATCGGTGTCGAGTTCGCAAGATCTTGATAGGTTTGACCTGGTTTAGCCACGATTACTTTGATCTTGGTCGTTGTATCTTGTTGAATGTCGCTTGGTCTCATGTCGCGAATTCCACGCAGGATCGACATAAAGTCCTTCTGGAACTGTTCGACATCGCCTTTTGGCCCCGTCTCACCACGAACGGTGTATACGTCAGTTCCTAACCGCACCACAGCAAGCAAACTAAAGCGATTTGAACCAGCGAGCTTTAATTCCGCAACATACACAGGTCGTCCGTTACCGAGGTCTATGGTTTGTTCGTTTTCGAGATCGGTGCGTTTAAGCGTGTCTCGTACAAAATCTTTCGGAACAATCTCACCGTCGGGTGTATGTCGCGTGATAGCAGCCCATGCGACATCCGCTCCGCCTTTCGCTTCGCCGGTAACTTGCTGTTGGTTATAGCGAACGTACCAAGAGGTCGGAAACTCAATCACGACTCTTGCGGTCTTGTCAAAGAACACATGCTGGGATAGCATCCCGGTCATCGCTTCGCTACCAAACTTCATGCCGTCCATAAGCCCCCAGAAATTGTCGATCGGCTCGATCAAATCTTTCGGTAGGGATCCAATAGCGAAACTGACAATCTCGTGTAATCGCTTGTCGTTTTGTGGGTGGGTAGCGAACAGACCGTGATACGTTGCGGGTTGGCCTCGCACTTCTTTGGCGAACAGCGATTGGTCTTTCAATACCTGCAGTGCGTCGATGATCGCGAGTGGGTTGTACCCAGCCCTTGCGACGATCTCGGCTCCAATTTGGTCGGCCTCCAGTTCCATTTCTCGACCGTAGCCGGCGACGATTGTTTTCGCGGTTGCGTTAGATACGTCCATCATCTCACCGCGACCGGTCATGATCATGGCTGCGATCCCGGCTGCCTTACCAAGCAGTTCGGTATTTCTCTGTTTCTTGCCGTGTTCGGCAACCACGTGGCCGATTTCATGTGCGATGACCGCCGCTAGCTGATCCTCTGACTCGAGAAAAATGAGCAACCCGCGATTAACAAATATGTAAGCGTCCGGTGTCGCGAATGCGTTAACCGCAGGACTATCAACTACGAAAAAGTAGAACTTGCGGTTACCAGCGTTTGTATGGCGCAACAGCTTCGTACCAATACGTTCGACGTATGCCTGCCAACCATCGGCTTCATAAAACCCATCGTTATCGAGCAGTTCGTTATAAAGCCTTGAACCCGTACCAGCGGACACAAAGCTCGTGAGCGCGATTACGGCACAAAAAGCGATAAATCGGATAACGGGTGCGCTGTTAGGCATCTTTGAACAGAATTTCGTAATGAACGTGTCTACAACTTTGACAGGTAGACGTGAAGATTATCGTATTAATGGTTGCCGAATTTCGAAATTTAGCAAAGGTTCAACGAACCCTTGCGGCGAAAACGGCTTCTACGTTAACGTAGGGTCAAACCACTGTATATTTATATAGAATTAACGAAATTAATTGGACGTCGTACCGTACCGTTTTTGGAATCGTTCAACGCGTCCTGCTCGGTCAACGATCTTTTGCTGACCGGTGTAGAACGGGTGACACTTCGCACATATATCTAAGTGGATGTCTTCCTTTAACGTGGAACGCGTCACGAACGTGTTTCCGCAACTGCACGTTGCCGTAATTTGGTGGTATTCAGGATGAATATCAGGTTTCATACTGGCTGGAGAAGTGAATTAGCGTGCGCAATTCTAGTCGTTTAATGGTCGACATGCCTGAGAACGCGCACAGTATCGTCAAAGTGGTCGTGCCCAGAAGGGTGTGGGACACGTACGACTACTCAGTTCCTCATGGTATGCCAAATCCGATGGTCGGTGCTCGCGTGCGCGTACCACTCGGTCATGGTAGAGCCGTTGGCGTGGTCGTGGAAATTACTGAACGATCCGACTTTGAACTTAGAGATATTGAACGGGTCATCGACGAGCAACCTCTACTTAGTGAAGAGGTAGTCGACTTGGGTATGTGGATGTCGGAGTACTACCATCATCCTTTAGGCTCTGTTTTCGAGACGATTCTGCCGAGTGCAGCCATACGCGGTCGACCCGCTAGAACCGAACCTGAAAAGCAATGGACGCTAATTAGGCAAGCGAACACCCCGACCATACGAGCGAACGCCAAACATCAGCATCATGCATGGCAAACGATTCAAGAACGAGAGGTAGTCCGCGAGTCAGACCTAAAGTCGTTAGATGTCACACGAACATCGTTAGAAGCCCTTGAACACAAGGGGATGGTGAAGCAGTCCACTGTCGCTACATCGCAAATCATTACCCCCAGTCCCATCAGTCCGACAGATGAACAAAGGACTGCAATTGAATCGATAAAGGCGGATCTACAGACGTTTCAGACGTTTCTATTGGACGGGATCACCGGAAGCGGAAAGACTGAGGTATATCTGCAGGTCATCGAAGAGGTGATCCGTAAAGGACAACAAGCGCTTGTGCTTGTCCCTGAGATCGCACTTACGCCTCAGATGACGAATCGTTTTCACGAACGATTTAGTCGAATGGCCGTTATGCATTCAATGATCTCCAATGCGAAGCGATTCGACACTTGGTCGCGAGCGGCGATAGGTGAGATTCCGATTATCGTAGGAACGCGGTCTGCGGTCTTCACGCCGTTCAAGAACCTAGGCATCATCGTTGTCGATGAGGAGCATGACCCCTCGTATAAACAGAATGAGTCATTGCGATATTCCGCGCGTGACATTGCCGTGATGCGAGCTCGCAATCTCGGGATACCGTGTGTTCTAGGAAGCGCGACCCCGTCGATGGAATCCGTGATGAACGCACGGTCAAAGCGCTATCGATACCTCCAGCTTTCCCATAGACCTGGTTCGGCAGAACTACCATCATTCCACATTCAGGATATGCGACGTACGCATGTTCAAGGTGGCATCTGTGAGCCGCTGCTAAAAAGGATCGGGGAACACTTGGATCGAGACGGGCAAGTCCTGATCTTGATCAATCGGCGCGGACATTCCACTTACTACCTTTGTCAAGAGTGCGGTTGGACCGCCATGTGTTCGGATTGCGATGTCAGATTAACGTGGCACGAAGTTCCGACCAAACGGTTACACTGTCATTCGTGTGGACGGAACTACCAACCGGTGGCGAAGTGTCCCGATTGCGATAAAAAATCGATCGTCACCCTCGGCGTCGGAACACAACAGGTCGAGGAGACTCTTGCTGCGACTTTTCCTGATGTGCCGCGGCATCGAATTGACCGCGATAGCGTCCGGACGAACAGACAGTTGACAGCAACATTCTCTCGCCTCCAGCATGCCAAAGAGGGGTTGCTGATTGGTACGCAGATGCTGGCCAAAGGTCACCATTTCCCCAACGTCACCATGGTTGCAGTCATTGCTGCAGACAACGGATTTCTCTCGACAGACTTTCGTGGTCCGGAGCGAACTGCACAACTGATCGTCCAAGTTGCAGGGAGAGCTGGACGCGAGGAAAAGCGCGGCGAAGTTTGGATACAGTCTTACGATCCTGATAACCAGGATCTGCAATCACTTGTGAAGGAAGGGTATGAAGGATTCACTGCGACGGAATTACGACTGCGCGAGGAAGCGAACTTCCCGCCTTTTGGGCACATGGCGGTCATTCGTTCGGAAGGTCCCGAAGAGCGAGTGGCTGAAGAATTCTGCGCTGAGGTGTTGAACACCCTCCGTCAGTGTGACGTAAGAGTTTTAGGGCCAGCCTATGCGCCTATTACCCGGGTTGCCAGGCAGTTTCGATTTCAAGGCATTGTGCTCGCGAAAGGAAGGCGGCAGCTCCATGCGGCGTTAAAAACAGTGGAACGAATGCGGCCAAAATCACGAAAAACACGATGGTCGATTGACGTCGACCCAAGTGAAATGGCTTGATACGAACCAGTTAGCCTGTGAGCGTTGTCGTACTCATGAGGTAGCGATCGATCTCTCTCGCTGCCTCGCGACCTTCATTTATCGCCCACACAACCAATGATTGTCCGCGTCGACAGTCGCCTGCAGCAAATACGCCATCAGCGGAAGTTGCGTACCTACCTTTATCTGCGAGATAGTTTGTTCGCCCGTCAAGATCTAACGAGAGTGGCTCCGATGCGTAATGCTCGGGTCCGCGGAATCCGAGTGCTAAGAAAATGCGATCAAATTCCCAGACTCTTTCTGTGCCCTCGATTGGCGTAGGCGAACCCGATTCCATGCTGATATCGAGAGTTTTTACACCCGCAACCCTGCCGTTCCCGTTATCGATGAATTCAGTCGTACTGATTGCGAATACCCGCGGGTCTTCGCCAAATTTCGCACTTGCTTCTTCATGACCGTAATCGACGCGGAAGATCATTGGAAATTCAGGCCATGGGTTAGTCGAGCGCCGCTCCGGCGGATGCGAGGGAAACAGCTCAAAGTTGACTAACTGTGCGCATCCGTGGCGCATGGCTGTCCCGAGGCAATCCGTACCAGTATCCCCGCCACCGATAACTAGTACCTTTTCGCCGGCAACATCGATGTAGTTTCCATCTTCGAGATTCGAATCAAGCAGGCTTTTGGTGTTTGCCGTTAGATATTCCATAGCGAAGTGAATTCCATCCAACTCACGCCCCGGGAGAGCTAGATCATTCGGGTTGGTTGCACCGGTGGCGAGCAATAGTGCGTCGTTTTCAGAGGTTAGCTCACGAATATCTAGCGTGCCGTTAGAGCCATCTCCGATATCACTACTTGGCTTGAATACGACCCCTTCCTGCTCAAGTAATTCGAGTCGCCGCTGAACAATAAGCTCTTTATCTAACTTCATGTTCGGGATGCCGTACATGAGTAGACCGCCAATGCGATCCGCTCTCTCGTATACCGTCACAGTGTGACCTTGTCGATTGAGCTGATCAGCTGCGGCGAGTCCAGCAGGACCTGACCCGACGACTGCCACGGATTTATTGGTCCGTCGACTGGGCGGGTTGGACTGAATCCAACCGTTCGCAAAACCCTTGTCCACGATCGCCATTTCGATGTTCTTGATGGTGACTGGGGGATCCGTGATGCCTAATACGCAACTTCCCTCACAGGGTGCCGGACAGACGCGGCCCGTGAACTCAGGGAAGTTATTGGTTGCATGTAATCGATCCAGTGCGTCTTGCCATTGATCTCGATAGACCAGATCATTCCACTCGGGGATTAAGTTATGGATCGGACAACCCGCCTTACTCATCCGGTTGTCGGGTAGGGTCTGCGATTGGCAGAACGGCACCCCACAGTCCATGCACCGAGCGCTTTGCGATGCTAGACGCTCTTCGTCGTGATCGGTGTAGATCTCGCGAAAATCTGTGATTCGTTCGAACGGTGGTCGATATGGTGCGGTATTCCGCTCGAACTCCATAAAGCCGGTGGTTTTGCCCACGTGTCAGCTACACTTCCGCTGAAGCCAGTTCGGCGTGTTCTGACATGCTTTCGAGGACGCGTTTGTAGTCGGTGGGCATGACTTTCACGAACTCGCGCACGGAACTCGCCCAGTTATCCAGTATTCCTTTGGCGACGGTTGATCCAGTGTAGATCGCGTGTTGGTCGATTAGCCTTTTTAACTCATCGATTTCGTCTCGATCCGCGAGTGACTCAAGTTCGACGAGTTCCATATTGCACTTCGCTGCGAATTGAACGTCCGGATCCCAGACATATGCAATGCCGCCACTCATCCCTGCCGCGAAGTTACGCCCCGTCGAACCTAGAACGATGACGCGACCACCGGTCATGTACTCACATCCGTGATCACCAACCCCTTCAACGACTGCAGTGGCACCGCTATTTCTCACGCAGAATCGTTCCGCTGCGATGCCTCGAAAATAGCAGTCCCCTCCGGTAGCGCCATACAGGACGACATTTCCTATTAGCACCTCATTCTCAGGTTTGAAGGGCGAACTCTTTGGTGGATAGATGACCAAGCGTCCGCCTGATAGCCCTTTGCCTACGTAGTCGTTCGCGTCGCCTTCAACTTCTAAGGTAATGCCCTTTGCCAACCATGCGCCGAAGCTTTGACCCGCGCTCCCGGTGAATTTGAAGTGCACCGTGTCGTCGGGGAGCATGTCAGGGCCAACCGCCTTGATGATGGCGTTTGAAAGCATCCCGCCTACGACACGGTTGGTGTTGCGAATCGGCAGCGATTCGCGTACACGCTTACCTTCCGTGAGTGCTGGTTGAGCGAGAGATATCAGGTCTTTATCGAGAGCGGCGTCGAGACCGTGGTCTTGGTCATCTTGGCGAAACACACCAAGGCAATCTTCCGGTTCCACAATCGGTTCTAGAATCTGTTGAAGATCGAGTGCCTTTGCTTTCCAATGATCAGCTGCAGCATCGATGCGGAGGAGATCCACCCTTCCGACCATTTCATTGACCGTTCGCAACCCGTGCTTGGCCATGATCATCCGCAGTTCTTTCGCGACCATAAAGAGGTAGTTCAACACATGCTCGGGCGTTCCCGTAAAGTGTTTTCGGAGAACGGGATCTTGGGTTGCAATCCCGACAGGGCAAGTGTTTAGGTGACACTTTCGCATCATGATGCAACCGAGGGATACGAGTGGAGCGGTAGCAAAACCGTATTCCTCAGCGCCGAGGCAGGTCGCGATCGCGACGTCACGACCCGTCTTGAGTTGACCGTCGACTTGCAGTGCGACTCGCGAACGCAGATTGTTAAGTACGAGCGTCTGGTGGGTCTCGGCCAAGCCTAGTTCCCATGGGATTCCCGCATGCTTGATGGATGTTAGTGGCGAGGCTCCGGTTCCACCAACATCGCCCGCTATGACAAGATGGTCGGTACGCGCCTTCGTAACACCAGCCGCTACCGTACCGACACCGACTTCCGAACAGAGTTTGACGCTGATGTCAGCGTCTGGGTTGGCATTTTTCAGATCGTGGATGAGCTGCGCGATGTCTTCGATCGAATAGATATCGTGATGAGGCGGTGGACTGATGAGTCCAACACCAGGTGTTGAATGCCGGATGCGCGCAATGAAGTCATCGACCTTCGTACCAGGTAGCTCGCCACCTTCCCCAGGCTTTGCACCTTGCACGATCTTGATTTGCAGTTGATCTGCATTTGTCAAGTAATCAATCGTGACGCCGAATCGACCACTCGCTACTTGCTTGATTGCAGACCGGCGCCAATCACCGTTGCTATCAGGATAAAACCGTGCCGAATCCTCGCCGCCTTCGCCTGAGTTCGATTTGCCACCGACTCGGTTCATTGCGATGGCTAATGCTTCGTGCGCTTCCGCTGAAATAGAACCAAAGCTCATGGCCCCAGTGGCGAAGCGCTTCATGATTTCGCCTTCGGGTTCGACTTCGTCTAGAGGGATGGACACGTCTTCAGGTTCGTCGATGAAAGTTAGAAGACCTCGCAGATTTGACTCGCGGGTATTAAGTTCGTTTACGTGATCGCTGAAGCGCCAATAGGCATCTTCACTGTTTTCACGTGCAGCAAATTGGAGATCGGCGATCGCTTCCGGATCCCACATATGGCGGTCGCCACCTAAGCGCCAGTGGAAATCTCCTGGATTAGGAAGCACTGGAATGCGAACGACATTGCGACCAGGGAAGCCAATTTCATGCCGACGCCGCATTTCCTCCATGAGTACATCGAAGCCGATCCCGTCAACCCGACTCGCTGTACCTTCAAACGCTCGCTCGATAACCTCTCGCGCAAGACCGACCGCTTCGAATATCTGCGCTCCTTTATAGGATTGAAGCGTTGAGATACCCATCTTGGCCATGACTTTCATCATGCCTTTCGCGACTGCTTTCTTATAGGACGTTACCACGTCGAGGTCGTCGTTTACGTGATCTGCGTCGTCAAGATAACCATCACGCCGAGCCTGCCAAAGTGCTTCCAACGCTAGGTAAGGATTTATCGCGTCAGCACCGTAACCGATGAGTAAACAGTGATGGTGGACCTCGCGCGCTTCGCCCGTCTCAAGTACAAGACCAATTCGCGTTCGAGCGTGATGACGTACCAAATGATGATGGACGGTTCCAACAGCTAACAACGCGCTAATCGGTATTCGATCGTTGCTCATGCGCCGGTCGGATAGCACCACGAGGCGAAAACCGTCCGTGATCGCTTCTAGTGCTTCGTCCGAGATTCTGTCGAGCGCTTCCTGTAGACCTGTTTCGCCGTCGCTGACGTCAAAAGTTGTGTCGATGGTTTTCGCGCGCCAGCCACGGTGATCGATGTGTTGAATCGCCGCGAGCTCGTCGTTACTCAGGATCGGATGGGGTATGCGGAGCCGATTAGCGTGGGATTCAGAGACGCTGAGCAGGTTTTCTTCAGGACCAATGTAGCACTCAAGCGCCATGATGATCTCTTCACGGATTGAATCGATCGCAGGATTCGTCACTTGCGCAAAGAGTTGCTTGAAGTAGTCGTACAGCATGCGCGGCTTGTCGGACATGACGGCAAGCGCAGCGTCATTTCCCATTGACCCAAGAGGATCACGCAGCTCCTCCACCATAGGTACTAGCATGAACTGCATGGTTTCCGTTGTATACCCATGTGCCTGCATACGTTGAAGCAACGTCTCGGGTTCGTAGCCAGGTACGTCGGCTGGCACGGCTAGCTGATCGAGTTCGATTCGCTGGTTATCTAACCATTGGCGCCATGGGCGCTTTGCTGACCATTCGGATTTGATCTCTTCGTCAGGCACCATACGACCTTCAACGAAATCAATCAAAAAGAGTTTGCCAGGTTGTAAGCGCCCTTTCGTTACGACCGTAGCCGGGTCGACGTCGAGCACGCCTACTTCGGATGCCATGATGCAGCGATCATCGGAAGTGATGTAGTACCGCGAAGGCCGAAGACCATTGCGATCGAGTACAGCACCAATGTAATTTCCGTCGGTGAACGCTATAGACGCGGGGCCGTCCCAAGGTTCCATGAGGCACGAGTTGAATTCGTAGAACGCCTGTCGATCATCCGGCATTCCGTCATGGTGCTGCCAAGCTTCTGGGATCATCATCAAGACTGATTCTTGAAGCGTTCGCCCGGTCATCAGGAGAAATTCGAGAACGTTGTCGAATGTGCCCGAATCTGAGCAATCTGGTTCGACCACAGGAAATACTTTCTCTAGGTCGTTGCCAAACAAATCCGACTCAGCAACGCCTTCGCGTGCATTCATCCAATTGGAGTTGCCGAGAAGCGTATTGATCTCCCCGTTATGACTCATGAAGCGATTGGGTTGAGCGCGGTCCCAAGACGGAAACGTATTGGTCGAGAAGCGCGAGTGCACCATCGCGAGGTGAGATTCGAAGTCCTCGGCCTGCAAGTCCAAGAAGAACGGAAACAGCTGCAAAGGCGTTAGCATGCCTTTGTAAACGATGACTTTTGTTGACAAACTCGCTATATAGAAGAGCTTATTGATATCGAGGGCGGAGTCTGCCTTAATTCGGTGAGTGGCTAACTTGCGAATGATGTAGAGTCGACGTTCGAGCGCGTCCGCCGAGTCGCAATCCACACCAGCAATGAAGCAATGGGACATATGCGGCATTGCGCGGCGAGCTGCTGATCCAATATCCGCAGTGTCGGGGTCAATCGGCAAGTCTCGCCAACCAAGTAGCTGCTGACCCGCTTCATGGACTGCGTCTTCAACTACCTTTTTGCAGCGATCGCGCTCATCTGGATCTTGAGGCAAGAAGACGATGCCAACCCCGTACTCACCGTGGTTAGGCAGTTCAGCATCGTGGGTTTCGCGGTATACGCGTGCAAAGAACCTATGTGGGATCGCGGTCAGAATACCAGCGCCGTCGCCCGTGTTCTTTTCGTATCCCAGCCCACCACGGTGAACCATGCAGCAGTTCATGTGTTCCGCGTCTTCCATGATGCGGCGACTCGCACGCCCCTTGATGTCGCAGACAAAACCCACACCACAGGAATCTTTCTCATTCCTCGGATCGTATAGCCCAACGTGCCCCTTAGGTCTATGGAGTGGGTTAGCGCTTATGGTGCTCATCGTCAGTGTCGTTGCGCGGTTCTGTTCAATGGTTATCTTGCGTGGGATAAACTAGCTTACACGTACTTTTCATGAGCACGCAACCAGGCGAAAATCGCATGTTGTATGTCTGATTGTCTTGTTTTCAGAGGTAAAAAGGTCTCGTTGCGAGCGAATCGCAACCCGAAAAACACCTTAGCCCCCATTTTTCGCCGTGCTAGGCTCAGAAAATCAGGCTCAGCGCAACAAACTAGATTTTATCTTATGAGCCGAATTGGATTTAAAGCATTTAACTCAAGGCGAGAATATCGCGCCAAACCGTGTTCACGCCGAGTAAATCACGCGAGTAATCGTAAAACATGGTCGCGCATACAGTGAATTCGGGTCGATATCAGATTGCGGCGGTCGTACATACCATTGTCTGGGATCACAGTGGCAAGTACCTGCTATTGCTAGAACGCGCCAACACGGGTCTTATGGATGGTCGCTACGCTTTACCTGGCGGCCACTTGCAGTCGGGAGAGTCGATTGTCGAGGCGGCTGTTCGAGAGGTTAGAGAAGAAGCTGATATCGAGATTGAACGGCTATCGCCGTGTTGCGTGTTGCCGTATGCAGGCGGCGTGAATTTTGTCTTCGCAAGTGATGCGTGGAGAGGTTCTGTTCGAAACGCAGAACCCGAGAAGTGCGCTAGCGTTGATTGGTATCCGCGAAGTCAACTGCCAGATTCCGTAGTACCGTGGCTTACCAAGGCTCTGGAACTACACGATTCTGGAGACTGGTTCTATGACTTCAGCGAACGCTAAGTACATCCGTATCTCTTTTCAATTCGCGAGAAGTGACCGTAGTCGGACAGTCCGCCAACGATTTTCGCAAGCTAAAATTCTGCCGCTTTTCACCTAGGTATTTTCCGTGGCTGACCCAGTTTCTATCGCTGTCACCGGTGCCGCTGGCCAGATTGGCTATGCACTGTTATTCAGAATCGCCTCTGGTGCGATGTTGGGAAATGACCAACCAATTGAGATAAAGCTATTAGAGATTCCGCCTGCAATGGACGCATTACGCGGGGTCGTGATGGAAATCGAAGATTGCGCATTCCCTCTAGTACGAAACGTTGTAATGACGGATCAACCGGAAGCTGCATTTGAAGGTGTCGACATCGCCATGCTCGTCGGTTCTCGTCCAAGGGGACCGGGTATGGAGCGAAACGATTTGCTCGAAGCAAATGGCGCGATCTTCACAGCTCAAGGCAAGGCTCTTAACGATCACGCAGCGAAAGACGTCAAGGTGCTTGTGGTGGGTAATCCGGCCAACACGAACTGCCTAATTGCGCAACGCAATGCTCCCGATCTCGATCCAGCGAACTTTTCGGCTATGACAAAGCTCGACCATAACCGTGCGATCGCACAGCTTTCACAGAAAGTGGATGGTGCGGTTGAAGACATCAAAGGGCTCGCGATTTGGGGTAACCATTCATCGACGATGTTTCCCGATCTGCTAGGTGCGACCGTCAATGGAAAGCCAGCGTTAGATGCCGTCAGTCAATCTTGGTACGAAGATGAATACATCCCAGCCATTCAACAACGCGGTGCTGCGATCATCTCTGCTCGCGGTTCCTCAAGTGCGGCGAGTGCGGCGAATGCGGCTGTCGAGCACGTTCGAGAATGGGTCGCTGGAACCGAGGACGTAACGAGCATGGGAATCTACAGCAATGGTCAGTATGGCATCCAAGAAGGATTGATCTTTTCCTATCCGGTCACTGTGAGTGGCGGTACGTGTAGCGTGGAAGAAAACAGAGTATTGAACGCTTTTGCACAGAGCAAAATCGAAGCAACAGAAGCAGAACTCATTGAAGAGCGTGACGCCGTCGCGCACCTACTATGAGCGATATCGGAAGTTAAAATCCGTCGCTTCTGATTTCCAAACGAGACCACATTCCCATGGCTAGTTTAGCGACCGGACAGCGACTAAAAAGTGCGGTATGCAATACAGAAATCATGGTGATCAGTGCACCGGAAGGAGATCTTGAACTTACCTGTGGTGGCGCACCCATGGGCGCGGATGCGGCGAACGACAGCGGTTCTGTGGATCCTAACTTTGCCAGCGGCACAACGATCGGTAAGCGGTACGTCACCGAAGACGGTGACCTTGAGTTGCTATGCGTCAAACCTGGCGACGGCTCACTTGCCGTAAACGGAACAGAACTAAAAATTAAAGAATCGAAGAAGCTCCCTAAGACAGATTAGTTCTCCAGCAGAATCTTGGACCAGTAGAGGATCGCTGCTAATTAGCGTATGAATATCGCCTTATTTTTGGAAATGGCGGCGGAAGCGCAGGGAGATCGAGTCGCGTTCAAGGACGCTCTTACCGGTGAGTCGATTTCCTTTGGGGGGTTGTACAAGGCCGCGCGCGCAAAGTCCCAGGTGTTGCACGAGTCTGGCGCGTCCCATTGTGCGTTGATTGATACCTCTAACCTAACGATTCCGGTGGCAATGTTTGCCAGCGGTTGGGCGGGTATTCCGTACGTCCCCATCAACTACCGTCTAACGGCTGAAGAAATTGACGCATTGATCGACCGTGTTAAACCTGCATTTGTGGTAACCGATGCGGAACGCCGCGAGAATTGGGTAGGTCGAGATGAGCTCGTGATCCACGACCGTCAGTCGTTTCGCGACGTTCACGCAAAATCTGACGATATTGCTCATTGGTCGATGGAACCGGACGACGTTGCGGTCGTGTTGTTTACCAGCGGTACGACTGGGGCGCCGAAAGCAGCCATCATGCGGCATCGTCATTTAGTCTCCTACACGCTCATGATGGAATTCGGTTCAGCTGACGAAGACGAAGCCGCGCTCGTGACGGTTCCACCGTATCACATCGCCGGCATTGCAGCGATTCTGACGTCCGTCTATCAATGTCGCCGCGTGGTTCAGCTCGCTACGTTTGAACCCGACCATTGGGTGAAGGTTGCGCGCGAAGAAGGCATTACCTCGACGTTTGTTGTTCCGACCATGCTTGCGCGCATCGTGGAGTCGTTAGAAGGTGAGAAAAGTGCCAACCTCCCAGACCTACGCGCGATTTCCTACGGCGGTGGAAAAATGCCATTGAACGTGATTCGACGCGCGATGGATTTATTCCCGGATACCGAGTTTACGAATGCGTACGGTCTCACTGAAACAAGCTCCACGATTACCGTACTCGGACCAGAGGAGCACCAATTAGCACGTGAAAGCGTTGATCCGACCATTCAGAAACGACTAACGTCGGTCGGTTTGCCTGTACCTGGCATCGAGATTGCGGTTCGAGACGATGGAGGTCAGGACCTTCCTACGAATGTTCATGGCGAGATTTTTGTTCGAGGCGAACAGGTTTCGGGGGAATATGAAGGGATCGGAAGTCGAGTGGACGAGGACGGTTGGTTCCCAACGCGCGACGCGGGTTATGTCGACGATGAAGGTTATCTGTTTCTGGATGGAAGAGCGGACGATGTCATCGTACGCGGTGGCGAAAACCTCTCTCCAGGTGAGATTGAGGATGTCCTACGTGAGCATGAATGCGTTCGTGACGCAGCAGTCGTAGGAATGCCGAGCGAGGAGTGGGGAGAAGCTGTTGCCGCAGCAGTCGAGGTGTCAGAAGAGGTCTCAGTCGACGCGTTGCAGCGTTGGGTAAGAGAGCATATGCGCTCGTCGCGTGTTCCGGAAGAGATTCAGTTTTGGGACGAACTTCCGTACAACGAGACTGGGAAATTACTAAGGCGTATCGTTAAAGCAGCTTTCGCTTAAGTCACATTAATTCGAGCATTTGCCGTCACACAAATTCGCGTCCTGACTCGCCATCGTCTCGGCACTGCTGTATGCGTGTTAACTGGTCATTCATGTTCAAGATAGAGTGTTCTGAAGTTGCCCTCATAGAAAAGTGACTGCTCGTGTGCCGAGCGACTTTCAAGTGCGGCATCAAATCGTTTGATCGGGTCTCGACCACCTTCAGCATGCGGATAGTCCGAAGAAAACATGTAAAGCTCTGGGCCGGTTTCGCTCATGAGTTGACCGACATTCTCAAACGGATAAGGTGTGAATCGCAGTTGATCGCGGAATTGCTCCGAAGGTTTACGTTCAAATTCAGCGAGGTGTGGTTCGGACCTTGCCCAGATATCCACTGCGTGATCTAGTCGACGGATCGTATCGGGCACCCAACCCGCACCTAATTCAATGACCCCACCTTTCAAGTTAGGAAATCGTTCGAGCACGCCGTCGAGCACTAACACCGAGATGAAACGCTGCGCTGCCTGAAAGATCACGGTTAGATCCTTCGAGCCGATGACTTCCGCACCTCCACGTGCGGTCTGGCGGCCATCGATGCCGTCATTCATCCACGGATCAGGAATCGACAAGCTGCTGCTTCCGACATGCTGAATAAAGGGCACCTGGTTCTCGGAAAGACTTCGCCAAAACGCATCGTGGTCGGGATGACCTGGAGATCTTCCACCCGGTGCGCGTGATGGAATCCATATCGCACCGAGACCCAGCTTTAGAGCTTCAACAAGCAGTTGGCGTGCAAGCTCGGGATCGTCCAACGGCACCATACCGACACCAATTAGCCTTGCGTCGCATTCACAGAACTCCGCCATGGATCGATTGTGTGCAGCTGCAGCCGCGTACATTGCGTTCGAATCTGTCGTTCCAAAAATCTTGGTCGCACAGAACGACGAAAACACAACTTGCTGGCGAAATCCCAAGAGTTCAAGCGCCATCCCGCGCTCTACACCATTGAACGCTCCAAGCGCACCATGCCATTTCGGTCCACGAGTCAGGTTATCGCCTAAGGCGACCAATTGGTCTACGGTTTCTTGACTGTGCCCTTTCGCACCGCGAAACTCGCGCATTTGAGTACCTACATCTGCCAGACGAATGTCGTCCAACGAAGGAATCCAGGCGCGCATTGACGATTCGACGTTTCGAGACAGAAAATCGGGCAATTCCATAAGGTGACTGTCCGCGTCCCGAATGGTCCGATCAGCTGCGTATGTCATGCGTCCTGTACCGACTCTGTGCCGCGAAATGCATCAATGTCTGGTCGACATACAAATCGAATGTTCGGTAAGTGGATCGTCGAGTGGGCTCCCCATGCAGTAACTGCGTAAACAGGCTCAATGCCTTCTCGGTGCCATGCGTTCGCATTGAAATGGTCTATCGTCGGGAGGTACCGTTCGGTCCGATGTACTTCGTAGGTCGGATCGAACTGAACGAGTCGCAAGCCACTCGGCGTATTCGCTCCGTGCATCGAAGCGAAGAGTTGAAGGTCTGATATAGCTAGAGATTCGGGATTTCGCAATTTCACATCAATTGCCAGTTGGTCCGCTGCAGCAACTTGGAACTCGGCAGCATCGTAATTTCGTAGGAATTCGATGTCAGCATGAGTTGCCGTTAAGCCCCATTTGCTTGAGAGATTCTTCTGTGCGTCCTCGTTATCGATCATTGAACCGAGAAGGAATGCACGTGGTCGTGCACCACTACGGCATGAGAGGCGAAACTGTGCGAGACGGAAGGGTCCCCAGGGAGAATCTGGTACGTCCCAGCATGACCATTGACCCAATGGTGGAATCGTTGGGTGCAAAGCCGGCGGGAGAAAACGCTCGATATTCCTGGCGGCTACTTCGAATTGCGCCTGGAGCATCTCGACTCCTTCGAGCACAACAGGATCGACTTCCCAACTTGCTATGGTCGGTAGGTTCGGAACGAGCTGTTCGAGCGGGGAGTTTCCAGTAAGCACGGCGATCTAACTATCGGTCGAGAACTTTGGTATCACGTGCTCGCCAAACAGTCGCAGACTGTTCAAGACCTTTTCTTGCGGGATGCATTCGAGTGCGTTGAGCATGAAATTCACTTGGTCTACACCAAGTGATTCCCATTCCCGTATGACCTCGACAATCCGGTCGGGATCTCCGATGGCCATGCCTTCAGGTAGGTTTACATTTTGACCTGGATTCGTTTCGGCCGGCGTCCGTCGCCGACCTCCGCCAGGCGATATGTTGGCTAACAAACCATATGCTCGGGTTGGATAGGCTTCACGCGTAAACAAGAGATGCGAATTTGCCTGTCCGAAATGTCCAATCAATGCGTTACCAAGACGCGCGGCTTCCTCGATGTCCTCGTCACAATAGAGGAAGTTCAGCGTTGCGACTTGGTCGTTGACGACTGACCCAACCGGATCGCAAAGTTGAATGCGGCGACGATACTCTTTTAGTCGACGCTCTTGTTCAGCAAATCCTGCAGTAGCGACACCAAGTGCGCCTAAACCGCGGTCGGCCGCATCGAGCTCGGTTCCTGGGGACGTCACGGTTACCCACATCGGCGGATGTGGTTGTTGCACCGGCTTCGGGAGAACGGCCCGTTCAGGCATCGAAAAACATACACCTTGATGGGAAAACCGCTCTTCCGTCCACATCTTCGGGATGGTTCGTACGAATTCGTCCCACGTCTTCTTTGTTGTGTCTGGGTCTGCCTGAAACCCGCCCAATTCAGTCCATGTAGATGACCGCGCAGTCCCTAATTCGAGGCGTCCATTCGACAGGATATCGAGCACCGCTGCACGTTCGGCGACGCGGATCGGATGATTCATTTCTGGAACACACACCACCGCACCATGTCCGACGCGAATACGTTGGGTACTCATCGCGGCCGCAGTCAGGAATAGCTCAGGAGCAGAACAGTGTGAGTATTCCTCTAAGAAATGGTGTTCGACAGCCCATACCGTATCGAATCCAACTTCGTCCGCTAGTCGGATCTGCTGCAATGAATCGTGGTATACCTTCGACTCGATTCCATTGGCAAAAGGTCGCGGTACCGACAGTTCGTAAAAGATTCCGAACTTCATAACGTGACTTCAGCGGCGTGCGAATTTTGTGGAATGTGCTCGTTAGAGTTCGACGACGGCATGTCCGGGGCAGGTTGGGTCGCCCGCACTATTGACCACATTGACATCTAAACGAACGACGTTTCGACCGTCAATGACATTCTTTTCCGTAACTTCGCCAACGACGGTAAGCACATCATCTTTCTGATTGATGGCACGATATTGACAACCGACCTCTTGCACGCGACCCTCGTCCCCGATCCAATCGTGGAGAGCGTTTACGATGTAGGCGTAGCGGAGATTTCCCATGCCGAACGCACCCTGTTCATTCCCAGCACGCCGACCGGCTTCGTCATCCATGTGGAAAGGCACAAACTCCTCATTCACCGCGGCGTAGCGGTTCCACTCAGCAAAACTCGTTTTGCGAGACCATTTCGGAAGTTTGGTGCCGACTTCGATCTCGTCGAATGTGATGCTCATTGCTTGTGTCTCCTTAATAGCGAATCGCGATTGAAATGCGCGTTTTGACGAGTTCGTCACGTTGATTTCGCCATTCTATTTCAGTACGGACGTACAACGTGTGGCCTAAACGACCTTCTCGTTCTTCCCAATCGATGAGTCTCGAACGCGCAGTGATAACGTCACCAGGTCGCATCGGTACACCATACGTATCCGTTTGACCTCCGTTCATGCCGGTAAGTGGTTTACCATCCGGTCTGGCGCCAGATAGTCCTCGTGCCATTGAAGCGGGACGTTCCAGCGACCATGCAAATGGGTTGAAATCAGGCGGTGCGATGATGCCGCCGTATTTCGTAGTTTTTGCGTACTCGTTATCCCAATAGACACGCGGAGGACGTTCGGGGTAATGGGTAGCCATCGCCCATCTTCTGATGTCCGTATCCGTGATGGGATACGAGGTGCGGCTAGAACCCCAGACGCCCCTCGCTTCCTTCATTTCTTCGGTTACATAGGTTACTTCGGGGTTTTTCATTCTTTCAACGTACAGACGTCACGGCAATCGTTGGTACTTCCGAATTTTGCCTATGAGGCGAAAGACCGAGCGAGGGCTCTGTCGCGATCATGGGAATTCGCATGAGTCACACGAGTAGAAGGCAACCTATTGAAGGGATTCTGTCTGCCGAATCAATGCATTTGCGAGCTATAATCCAAGCACGACTCTTCGCACTGATTGAAATGTCATGGAGGACTTGATCATGCGGATTCGAGCGGGTATCACGGGTCTATCTCTCGCTGTTATCGTCTCTACGACAACACAGGTGAACGCTGAGCCTGGTGGTTTTTATTACGGCGCATCTGCGACGGTTCAGCAAGCAGAAGTCCTTTATCGAAAGTCTGTCCTAGGACGCTTCCAAGACGCAGAAACTGAATCGGCAGAATTTTCGTCGATGGGTGAGGTCGAGGATAAACCGCTGCAATGGGATGGTTTGGTCGGATTCCGACTGAACTTCGCTGACGGAACTCAATTTCTCGCGCTTCAAAGCGAGATCGCGTTAGCAGGGGACGACATTAACGGCAGACTCGATGGCGCCGGTAACTCACCTGGTCGGAATCTACTCGGTGAAGCGTGGCCGGAAGATTGGAATCTTCAAACTTCACGTAGCATCGGCGTCATCGCGAAGTACGGCATTACACGTTCACTATTCGGCACGATTGACATCTCCGCGTATGGCATTGCTGGTGTGCGTCAAACCAGAATCGATTTTTTCTCCTCGTTTCATGGGTGTTTTGAGCTCGAAGGTTGCAGCGTTGATCAATTCCGTACCGCAACGCAGAGTTTCGATCCAGAAGTGAATCTGCTAGTTGCGGGGGTTGGTCTCGAGACCGGAATTAGTAGAAAAACGGCGCTACAGTTCGAGCTCCGCTTAATAGAGGATTTCGAAACTGATTGGGTCGCCGATTTTGAGGGTGAAGGCTGGGAGGTCGACGCACCAGGTGGCTTTACCGTTGAAAACACGGATTTCGCGGTCAAATTAATTCGTTATCTCTGACGCAACTGACGGAGCGCTCATTGAGGTTCGGACATCTCCTTCGTCGAACAGTCAGACGATTCGGGATCCTGTCTTACCCCAGTACTCGTCTTTAAGCAGTCGCTTATAGAGTTTGCCAGTGGGCAACCTTGGTAGTTCCTCACGAAAATCGATGGTACGAGGCGCTTTGTAGTGAGCGATGTGATCTCTCGTCCATTCGAGGAGAAGTTCGGCTTCCCCTTCCGACGGTTCAATGCCATCAACGAGCTGCACAACCGCTTTGACTTCCTCTCCCATTTCTTTATTGGGCACGCCAATCACAGCCACGTCGAGGACGTGATCGTGAACGATCATTGCATCCTCGATTTCCTGAGGGTATATATTCACGCCGCCGGAGATGATCATGAAAGTCGCGCGATCGGTGAGGAATAAGTAACCATCCTCGTCGACGTAACCCACATCTCCGAGCGCGGACCAATTCGCATGATCGGGGTGCTGGGCGTCCTTGGTTTTTTCCGCGTCCTTTAAATACTCAAACGGCATTTCGGGTAGCTCGAAGTAAACGATGCCAGGTTCTCCTGGTGGCAGTTCGTGGCCTTCTTCGTCGCAAACATGAATGACACCTAGGATCGGCTTACCAACCGTTCCAGGTTTTTCGAGCCACTCTTGCGGACCGACGTGAGTTAAACCGTTTAACTCCGTACCGCCGTAGTACTCGTAGATGATCGGACCCCACCAATCCATCATGCGTTTTTTGATTTCAGAGGGACATGGAGCCGCCGCATGGATCGCGACTTGATGCGACGAAAGGTCAAACTGGGTACGTTCGCTTTCTGGTACTTTGAGCATTCGCGTGAACATCGTCGGTACCCACTGACTATGGGTTACCCCGTATTTCTCGATCGCTGCCAACGCGCCAAGTTCATCAAATCGACGCATCATGATGACCGTACCACCGATCGCCTGTACCGCAAGGCAGAAACCAATGGGCGCGGAGTGATACAAAGGCGCTGGTGATAGATACACAGAGTCTTCATTGACTTGCCACAACATCGCGAGCAGGGCATTCTGTGGATTGATCGTACTATCGATGTTCCCTTCAGGTAACGGACGCCATATACCTTTTGGACGTCCAGTCGTTCCCGACGAATAGAGCATCAGACTTCCGACCGGTTCGTTCTCTAGTTTGCTCGTAGGAAATTCACTTATTACATCATCGAAAGAATCGAATCCCGGGATCTCGCCGTTGACTGCCAGGTAGGTGTCGCATTTCTCGGTTAATGACGGGATGTCGCTCGCGACCTCCGCTAAATTGGTCGCCGAAACTAAAACGCGACTTTCCGAATTGTCAACGATGTATGCAGCCTCTTCAGCTGTTAGATAGCGGTTCACGGTCGTGAGGTAGAGGCCTGATCGAAGCGCCGCCCACGCAACAACGAAGTACGTTAGGTTGTTGTCCATGAAAACCGAAATATGGTCGCCTCGTCGCAGTCCTTTTGCGTACATGAACTGAGCGAATTGATTTGACCGTTCGTCAAGTTCTCTATACGTGATCGTTTCGCCGCTACTGGAGTCGATTGCCGCGACATGGTCAGGTTTCTGCTTTGCCCAAAGACCGGGATACATGGTGACGTTTAACCTAGGCGGATGGAGATGGCATTATCGATTTACATACGATCGATAGGCGATGTACACACACTGAATGCTCATTCGACCTGCTGGTATGCATGAGCTCGTGCTACGTCTTCGTTGAGAACGACACCCAGACCAGGTTCGGTAGGCGCGATGATGTAGCCTTCATCCCATTGGATTGGTTTTTCGAGGATCTCGGCATGGAACCCATCGAATCGACCAATACTCTCTTGGATTAAGCAGTTAGGCGAACACACATCGACTTGAATGTTCGCGGCGGCTTCGACTGGTCCACAATATAGGTGAGGTGCGATTTGCGCGTAATACGCTTCAGCCATACCGGCGATCTTTTTCGCTTCGAGGATTCCACCTACACGGCCTAGCGCCATTTGCAGTATCGCAGCAGCTTGTTTTTCGAGTAGCTCACGGAACTCGAACTTTGTAGCGAGCCGTTCGCCCGATGCGACTGGAATCGACGTCATTTGCGCGACGCGTGCCATCTCGTCACGATTCTCGGGTGGAACAGGTTCTTCAAACCACAACGGATCGTACTGCTCAATTCGCCGGGCAAAACGAATCGTGCCGGAGGTAGTTGATTGCCCGTGGGTACCGATCAGGATGTCTGCTTTATTGCCGACGGTTTCTCGTACTGCTCTCACGACCGCTTCGGCATTGTCAAGCCGATCCAGTGGCGGTTCTCGCGGATCTTCGCTTCCCATCACGTTAATTAACGGATCGAATTTCAGCGCCGTGAATCCCTCATCAACGTGTGCAGCTGCACTCGCACTCGCTGCGTCGGGGTCGGTGTGGGTGGGTCGTCGAGTGGTATCGTCGGGAGCTGGCCAAAGGTAGGTATAGGAACGCACGCGCTCGTTGTATTTCCCGCCCAGCAGGTTGTACACGGGTTGTTCCAGTGCCTTACCGACAATGTCCCAACATGCCATTTCAATTGCACTGAGCACGCCCATGACCGCATGATCTGGATGCTGATGGTGATCGTGCGATTCATAACCTTCGCCGTAATAAACGGAACGCCAAAGGCGTTCGATCTGAAACGGATCCGAGTCGATTACGTAGGTCTCGCAAACGTCCTCGATCATGCGAGCTGCAGTGGTTGGATGGAAGGGAATCTTGTATGCCTCTCCGATACCGTCGATTCCGGTATCGGTTGTTAGCTTGACGAAAACCCAGTAACGCCCACCTCTATGTGGTCGAGGTGTGGCGACGACAAAGGTCTCCGCATCAGTGATTTTCACGGTTCACTCCTCAGTGCCAATTGGTCGATGAATGAAAATGAATGTAGCGGACCACGTAATCAGAACCAATCCGATCAGCGACTCGATTGCCGTCACAATTCGTACGGGACCGATAGGATAGAGGTCGCCGAAACCGACCGTGGTATACACGATCGAAGAGTAATACAGGAAGTCGTAGTTCGACTCGATCGCTGCAATCTCTCCGAATTCCGGTTCAAACGACATGAGCCAATAGACCAAAGCGAAAACGCCAATCTCCAGCATGTGGAGGACCATCAGGCACAGTAATGTAATCAAGACACGCAAACGTCCGAAGAATCGGGCGAGTCGTCTATTTAGTGTTTCAAGAATCTCGTAGTGAAGTCCGACACTGACAATCGACGCAATGAACGCGATGAGGCAGGCGAGTGGGTAGTACGTATCAAACATCAGTAAATACCCTCCCACTACGTGCGTTGATCGCTAATCGGTCCAACAATTGGTAATCGTCGTC
The DNA here is from genome assembly GCA_022822135.1 of Pseudomonadales bacterium. Classification (GTDB taxonomy): domain Bacteria; phylum Pseudomonadota; class Gammaproteobacteria; order Pseudomonadales; family Azotimanducaceae; genus Bin55. The sequence goes on along the minus strand of JAJECH010000018.1, from coordinate 26,552 downwards.
GACGAGCGTGAATTGGTCATAAAGGTTGATGGTTGGGTCGCAGTGAGGTGGCGTAATCAACACTTGCGTACCAACTGCAACGGTTGTGGTCGCATCCTCAAAGATCAAGCCACCGTGTTCATCACCCTTAAATACGTACTTTGCGCTCGCATCGATTCCGGCGTAGACCTGAGGGAGCACTGAGTCTGTAGAAAAGGCTTTTAAACCGGCATCGGTCGTCACGTTTCCAGGTGTATTCGCCGAGACCACAGTTGTCAGCACGAAGAGGGAAGGTTGGAATGGCAACTCGCCGTTTGCGTTCCACTCGATGTTCATATATTCGAGATCCATGAATGGATACGAGCCTGCCTGTAGTTCGGTAGCTACACCACCTTGCCAGTCGATGTCGTGAGTGCCCGTCCCTCCGCCTGAGACGATTGGGCATGGAATACGTTGTTCTTCTAGCTGACGTTTAAATGTCTCTACGCGTTGCCAGAGTTCGTGCGAACGGCGAGTGCGTTGACCAATGCTCTCGACGTGCATCAGATTTCCGGCATAACACTGGACGCCTTTGAAGTTGAACGAAGGTGAATCGTGCAATCTCCTCGCCAAAGTAAGAGCCTCGCGTCCCATTTCGATGCCAGTTCGATGCATGCCTGGATCAAGGTCTAAAAGTACGTTGAGTGGACGGTTCGCGTTAAAGATCTCCTCGAAGTGAGGGATCATCTCTGGACTATCAATGACGCAGATGAGTTCTGCCAATCGGTCGCTTAATGAACTGACACGAGCGACGTGTCGTTGAAGTGCTAAGGGGGATGTGATTAGGATGCTATCTGATGCATCTGCGAGGTGTTCGGCTTCACTTAACGTTGCGCAGCAGATGCCGATAGCTCCGCGGTCGATTTGTGTTTTTGCAATACTGCTCGATTTGTGCGTCTTGGCGTGAGGACGTAACGCGAAATCGTGTGCTTCACAATGCGCTGACATCGTTGCAAGATTCGCTCGAAAAGGAGGATCAAGAAGCAGTAAGCAGGGTGTCTGCAATTCCCGCAGATGAGTCGGTAGGCGAGATAGATTAGTGGTCATTCGCCGAGAGTCCAGGCGTTGCGAATTCGAAATTAACTCGATGCTTAAAGCGTCAGCGAGTCAGAGGAGATGGTAGCTCGACCTCCCTGTCGCGTAATTGTCCATGCGAATACGAAAAGCGCGACCGCATCAATGTGTTCAACGAGTATCCTTTAACCTGCACCGCATAGGCGAGGGAGCTATGCCAGCATTACTTCAACCGATCGAGACCACTTCACTGGAAGCGGAATTGATGACCGGACATACAGGCGTGCGCATCACCGGAGTACCGATCCCGGAGATGTCTGATGACCAAGTTGAGGAAGTGCGGAGATTGGTGGGGGAGTACTGTGTAGGCGTCTTCCCTGAACAGCACCTAACACCCGTAGAACAACGAGATTTCATCGGTCGCTTGGGCGAGGTGACTGTGACGCCTGGTGTGAACATGCAAACTGAGTACGAGATGGTTCACAAGGTTGCGAACCGTGGTGATCTGGCTCATCCCGTTTCTGGCGGGTTTCACACCGATACGTGCTTCGTTGAGAAACCGCCGTCGTTTTCTTCTCTAAACGCGATTGAAGTACCAGAACACGGTGGCGACACCATCTTCTGTAATCAGTACATGGCGTATGACTCGTTGTCTGATGTAATGAAAGGCTGGTTGAAAGGATTGCGTCTGAAGCACGTCGTCAGTGGAACCGATCGTCCAGAAGAGTGCCCTGATCCGGTGTGGCATCCCGCGGTTCGGACCCATCCAGTTACAGGTCGTAAAGCGTTGTACGTTACGTTTGCCGACCGTTGTATCGAAGCGGAAGGAATGACGCCGGCGGAAGGTAGGAATCTAATCGACTTTCTATACAGGCACTCACTAAGAGACCATGCGATGTTCCGACATAGATGGCAGGTCGGCGACTTCGCGATGTGGGACAATCGATGTGCGCTACATGCGGCCGTCTATGACCATGGCGATCAACCTCGAGTGTTGTACCGAGTCATGTGCGAAGGCGAGAAGCCTTACGAGTGATTAGATCCGGACCGACCTAAAGATCACTGCAGAACTACATCGTATGCGCTAGAGGTCGTGATTTGCAAGAGGTCGGTATTAGAAACTTGGACTAACTCAGCTCAGCGCAATAGTTAGCCCAATATTCGAACGCGTCTTCGATTTCTTTCGTTCTTGTTTGCACCATCGGCGCGAAGTCTGGGTGCGTAAAGATGTAAAACTGGTCGTTCTGGACCGCATGCAAGACCATATCACCGACAACATCTGGTTCGAGGATGTTGCGCATGACGTCATTGGGGACTGCTTCAGAATCCGTATTCGCACGTTCGAAATTCATCTCGCGTGTGGCAGAAAGTGATGACGGTCGATTTCGATTCGCGGTGAAGATGTTCGTGTTGACGACGCCAGGACAGAGAACGGACACACCGATACCATGTTCGAGCATTTCAACGCGCAACGTTTCGGAAAGACCAACCACTGCAAACTTACTGGCACCGTATATACCGAGTCTCGGTACCGCGATGTGTCCAGCGAGCGATGCGGTATTCACCACATGACCGCCTTCATTGTGCGCGATCATGTCCGGGAGAAACGCATTAAGACCGTTGTAGACGCCATCTAAATTGACGTTCATGGTCCAACGCCAGTCGTTCGGTTCGGCCTCTGCGAACGTTCCGCCAGTGACGATTCCGGCATTGTTGACCAGCACATGTATGTTGCCGAATGCTTCCTTAGTTTTAGCGGCACCTTCAGTTACAGAGTCGAGGTCGGATACGTCGACGTGCAAACCTATGACGGAAGCGTTCGTCTCGTCGAACTCATCGACGACCGCTCTCAATGGTTCAGCTTCGATGTCTGCAACTGCGACCTTCATGCCAGCGGCAGCGAACGAGCGAACCATGGCTAAGCCCATGCCACTAGCGCCGCCTGTTACGAACGCAGTTTTTCCTGCAACGTTTTTCACGTATGGTTGTCCTTTTTCTTCGAAACCGTCAATGCGTCAGCTATCCAGTTCTCTACATCTTAGAACGGGAGATCTTGAGCATTCGCAAGCAATTATCGAACACGCACGTGGGCGAAGGACAAAGAGGACACCCCTGATTGACACAGCTGGATGGTGTCAGCACTACGGATAGATCTATGCTGCAGACGGTGAATTATTTTGCGACGAAGGAGGCAAGTAGCGATTGAAGTCGGGCGGGTGTTGTTGCGTCGATGTGGATGTAGTGTCCGTCAGTCCAATCCGCCAACCGGCGCAACCCGAAAGCGATCGCGCGCACGAGATCAGCGTCTCGCGCACTAACGGAGTGTTCTAACCACAGATGATGGACAATCAGCGTGCGGGTGTCGCGATCGATTCGCAGGTCCGCCCGACCAACAAGTCGATCACCGTACAAGATCGGCATCACGTAATAGCCCCATTGCCGTTTAGCAGCGGGTTTGTACACCTCCCAGACATACTCGAACTCGAACCATTGCGCGGCTCTACCGCGCGCCGAGACGAACTCTAGCGGCGGCAGGAACGTAGCCTCGGTCAGGGTGTCCGCACGTGGCGTGCGCCAGGTTCGAGGTACTGACCCACTCTGCACCGTCTCTAGCTGCTCAACCCGTTCCCTAAGCACATAGTGACCGGGCTTATCAGCGATCTGCGTTCGTACGGCAGCGCCCGATGTAAGGAGTTCGTCCAGTCTACGGCTCTCCTCGTCAGGGTCTGCACCGCGTCGGGCGAGGTGTCGGAACCGACGAGCCCAGTCGCGGGTTGTTGCTAGACCCAGCAGCGCGAGCGCTTTGTGGGCGAAGAAGCGGTCGGCCTCTTCCGCCGTTACCGCGTGCTGTACCTCGATCGGTGCAACGTCGCGGCGCAAGGCATAGAGGCGCTCGAATCCTCTTCGCCCGTATGTCATTAGCTCACCTGTCAACCAGAGATACCGCAAAGCACGAGCTGTGTCCTTGTCCGAGCGGAAAGTTCCTTGAGACCTCGGACCGGTGTAGTCTCGGTTCGCTACCGGTCCTCGTGACGAGATGTCCTCCTTGAGCGACTTGAGAAGCTGCTTATGTTCCGACACGAACGCACGCGATTTCTCCTCCTCTGCGCGACGCGCCATGTGGACCCGCCAATATGGGAGTTCACCCATAGGAAGTACGTACAACGTACCTCCGTAGTCGAAAAACTCGCGACTCGTGTACAGCAGATGGTTGAGATGATCGGGGCGATAGTTCCACACGCGGGCGTGCAGTGCGAGGTCATGGCTTCGACCGACCACATTCAGAGGATCAATTTGTACTAAGCCTGACTGGTGCAGAGCCTTCCGGGTCCCGGGGCGACCGGACGACCGCCGCCCAGGCCAGAGTCCTTGGCAGCCGAGGACGAACCGTCGGGCGGTCTGTGCCGAGACGACGAACTCGGTCAACTTGCCTCTCCCGAAATAATGTCGATCTTCTGACTCGCCTTATTTTGCAACAACCGTTGATGCCGCTGATTCTCCTGATACGGCGGTGCTCGACGGTCAGTCTTTAAGTTTGGCAGGTACGGTATCTTATGAACGACAACGAATTCGGACGGCACCATGAATGCCGTTCGTACATCCAGTACGAAGCGTTGTTGTCGTGGTGATCGATTATGGCTCTGGTACCCGCCTCTACTAGGTCACTTTTCGCGCAACATTTCTTAGGTTCAGTTGTCCTATACGTTTGGTTTTCTCCGTGCCTAGTTATCCGATCCTTCGTGGGTCAGAAGATGGAATAACGGGCATGTGTAAGCTATTAGTGAATAAACCCATGCTAGGAGGACGAAGGGGACACCTATGCTTAAAGCAGTGGGATTGAGTCGGCACTACGGATCAGTTAAAGCCGCCGACAATGTTTCATTTAGCGTCGATGCAGGCGAAATCGTTGGACTTTTGGGTCACAACGGCGCGGGCAAGACCACCGTCATGAAACTGCTTACCGGATTCATCGAGCCTACATCGGGTGAGGCGTGGGTCGACGACATGCTTGTCGAAGACGATCCGGTGGCGGCGCAAGCACAGATTGGTTATTTACCTGAGAGCCAACCGTTCTATGGAGAAATGTCGGTCGCGGACTATCTGATGTTCGCTGCAACAATGCGTGGAATCCCATATGAGGACCGCGGTGCTAGTGTTCAAAAGGTGGTAGAAGACACGGACTTAGGCGGACGTTTTCTCGACACGATTGGAACACTATCTAGAGGTTTTCAGCAACGTGTGTCGGTTGCGCAAGCGATTCTGCATCAACCGCCCGTGCTGATTCTTGACGAACCAACGAACGGATTAGACCCGACACAGACGATTCAAATGCGAGAGTTGATTCAACGACTCGCGGAGACGTCTACCGTGATTCTGTCGACGCACATCATGCAGGAAGTTGATGCGATTTGTGATCGCGTCCTCATCATGCGAGATGGTGAGCTTGTCGTTGATGAGCGGTTAGATGAGCTCAATCGCGCTGCACGGATATCAGTACGCAGTAGTGCAAGTCGCGAGCAATTGAATAGCGTGACAGGTCTTCGCGTTGACAAGGGGCATGAGGCAGACGAGTACTTTCTTCATGTTGGCGACTCAACGGATGCCAACGCACAGATCCAGGAGCTCGTCCCCAAATTAGTCGAGGCGAACGTGTCGATTTACGGTATTAACCCGGAACGGCACGACTTGGAAACGCTTTTCGCAAGTGTTAGTGAGGGTACCCATGCAGCGTAACGCCAGTCTTGACATCGCATGGAAGGAACTTGCGATGTTCTTTTCTTCCCCTATTGGTTATCTTTTTCTTGCTGCCTATCTCGGCGTGACGCTCTTCGTGTTTTTCTGGGTTGAGCAGTTTTTCGCCCGAAATATCGCCGATGTCCGACCGATGTTCGAGTGGCTACCTATCCTGCTGATATTCCTTGCGGCGGCATTAACGATGCGTTCGTGGAGCGACGAGCGTCGTATCGGAACGATCGAATTCCTTTCTACCATGCCGATCCGCGATTGGGAGCTGGTTGCGGGTAAGTTCCTCGCATGCCTTTTATTGTTGATCGTCGCGCTCGCAATGACGCTCCCGATACCCATCACCGTTTCGATGCTAGGCAACATCGACTGGGGTCCAGTTTTTGCTGGATACGTTGCGTCGATTTTGCTCGGTGCCGCTTATTTAAGTATCGGTGTGTTTATCAGCGCGCGGAGCGAGAATCAGATTGTCGCGCTCATTCTCTCGGTATTCACATGTGGCGTGTTCTATGCGATTGGCAGCCCCTTTCTGACTGAATTGTTCGGAAACGAGACGGCAGATGTGCTTCGTGGGATCGGATCGGGTTCGAGATTCGAATCGATAACTCGAGGTGTCGTTGATTTTCGAGATCTGTATTTCTATGTCTCTGTCACTCTGACTTTTCTCGTCTTAAACGTGCATGCTTTGCGGAGTATGGGTTGGAGCGATGCTGGGAACAAACAGAAGCATCGCAACATGTTCGTGTTACTCGGTCTTCTAGTTGCAAATTTGCTAATCGCAAACATCTGGCTCAACTACATAAAAGTCCTTCGTTGGGACGTGACTGAAGGCGATCAGTACTCGATCTCGGACGTTACGAAGAACCAACTCGGACAACTCACCGAACCGTTGTTGATTCGTGGATATTTCAGCGCGAAAACACACCCGTTACTTGCGCCGCTCGTACCGCAACTAAGTGATTTACTCGCGGAATACGAGATATCCGGTCGTAACGTCGTTCGTGTGGAATTGATTGACCCGACGACGAATCCGGAAGTTGAAGACGAAGCGAATTCGAAGTACGGGATTCGCCCGGTTCCGTTTCAAGTTCGTGACCGGCATGAAGCCAGTCTGGTCAATTCTTACTTCAATGTCCTGGTCATGTATGGCGACGACTATGAGGTGCTCGGGTTCCAGGATCTCATCGAGGTGAAAGCAGCCAATGAATTCGACTTAGATGTGCAACTCAAGAATCCTGAGTACCAAATTACTCGCAGTATCAAGAAAGTGCAATCGGGGTTTCGTAGCGGGGGGTCGCCTTTTGATTTCATTCCACAACCCGTACGTTTCGATGGCTACATCTCTAATCCAGAAAAGCTACCACCTGGACTTGAGGAAGGTCGAGAACCGCTAATCAGCGCGTTGGAGCAACTTGAAGAAGGCGCGAACGGCAAGTTTTCCTGGAGCATCGTCGATCCTGAGGCGGGCGATGGCAGCGAAGCTGAACGCATCGCAATGGAACTTGGCTTGCAGCCGATGGCCGCGAGTCTGTTTGACGTAAACCGTTTCTACTACTACCTCACGTTGACGGACGATCGGATTGTGGTAACGCTTCCGATACCAGAAGGAATGGACGTTGAAGGTTTCAATCGGGTGTTGGAAGAAGGTCTGCAACGTTTCGCGGCAGGCTTGCTGACATCGATTGCGCTGTACAGTCCTACGCCGCCACCAACGATGCCGCAAAACCCTTACATGCAGCAACCGCAGCAAGTCGACGACTTCAGAGAGATATACGCGACTCTGACCGAAGATTTTGACGTTCAGAAAGTCTCACTCGATTCGCCTGTGCCGACGGAAGCAGATCTGCTGATGGTGGTTGCGCCAGATGCCTTAAGCAGGACAAAGCTGTTCCACGTCGATCAGTTCTTAATGGCTGGTGGCACGGTTGTGGTTGCATCCAGTGCGTACACGACGACATTGACGCAGCAAGCCATGACCGCGATTCCAACGAATACGGGCATGAGTGATTGGTTGGCTCATCACGGCGTCGAGATTGAGCAAGCCATGCTGATGGATAGCAATAACTCGAGACTACCCGTTCCCGTTACGCGTCAAGTTGGACCCATCTCGATTCAGGAAGTCCGAATGATCGATTACCCATATTTCGTCGAGCTCTCGAGTGATGGATTGAATTCCGAAAACCCGATTACGAATAGCTTGAATCAGCTTGCACTTCCCTGGAGTTCCCCGCTCAATGTAAATGAGGAGATTCAAGCGTCACGAGCCGTGACGACGTTGCTACACACCGGTAACACGGCATGGCGGGACAACGCACCTGATATCAGACCGAAAGTTGATGAATCAGGTAATTCGCCTTACTTCCCGAGTTCCGAGCAGCGGCAAGAAACAGTGGGTGTCCTCTTAGAAGGTCGATTTGACTCGTTCTTTACGGAGTCACCTGTTTACGAAGAAGCGATTGCTTCGGCACAGGAGGACGCCGAAGATTCTGAATCCGAAGAGGAATCGATTGACGACATTCTTGCCGCGCATGACCATACTCATGGTCATGAGCATGACCATGGCACGGATGACGCGATTGATCTAACAGATGCCGAAGATACACTAGGCGCAGTAGCGAGTGTGATTTCGCAGTCGCCAGAATCCGCACGACTCATCGTGTTTGGTTCCTCGTCGTTTGTAGCGGATTCCGCGTTAGGAATGTTGGCGTCTGCTCGTGGTCAACGTTACACCGATAGCCTACAACTGATGGCGAATATCGCCGACTGGTCGACGGAGGACACGTCGTTGATGAGTATCCGCGGACGAGGTCAATTCACGCGCACTTTACCGCCGTTAAGTAACGTGGATCGACAGGTGTGGGAGTACGTTAACTACGCACTAGCGATGTTGCTCATCGCGGGGACTTTTGGAGTTTTTCTATTCACGCGAGCTCAACGTAACCGACGTTACCGTGAGATCTTTGGAGGCGCAGCATGAATCGAGCAATGCTAGCGGGTTTGCTCGCTTTACAGGTGTTGATCGTAGGCGGCGTATTGGCATGGAACGTTCGTCCGCCGGAGGAGCCTGAGGCGTTTTTTGATTTCGACCCAGACGCAATCACCTCAATTCAGGTTCTCAGCGAAGAACATACGATCGACGTGCGAAAAGTTGATGATGCTTGGCAATTAGCAGATGGGAAACCAGCCGATGCCGAGAAAGTCAGCGACGTATTGGCGAAGCTAGTTAGTGCATCAACGGGATGGCCGGTTGCAACCAGCGCGACGACGGCCGAACGCTTCGAGGTTACGGAGGATAGTTTCCAAAAACGTCTGACGTTACACTCCGACGACGACGTGGTCGCTGACGCTTACTTCGGCACATCTCCAGGTTATCGCAAAGTGCATGTCAGCAACGTGGATGGTGGACCTGTATTCGCCATTGAGTTTTCGAACTACGAGCTTGGTTCGGATAACTCTTCGTGGCTCAATAAGAGCTTGCTCCGACCTGAAGGTTCCTTACAGCGACTTGCTCACGAAGGCGAATACGTGCTGAACTTTGTAGACGATGCGTGGGTCGCTGAAGATGGATCTGAGTTGGACAACGACACCGTCGAAAAAGTTATCGGTCGTTTCGATAACCTGAATGTCTACACAATCAGCGACGCCGAATTACCAACCGAGCCGACAGCTCGTTTAACGTGGACGGATGACAACGGCGAAGCGACGATATCGCTGTATCACTTGGAAGAAGAGGACGACTGGGTCGCGACATCGGATCGAGTCGCGGGTCAGTACGGTATTTCTACGTATATTGCCGAAGACATGGCAATGAAGTTGGAAGACTTGCACCCGCCAAGTGAAGAGGACGAAACTGCGGCGGACGAATGAGACCGCCGCAGTTCTAGCGAGAGCTAGGACTCGTGCTTCGCAATACCTAATTCACCCAAACGCGCTGCGATGTCCTCAGCGGCTGTCGATGGATTGACGGTCGTGTCAACGGCGAGTACCTTACCGTCCGTCCCGATATAGACGTTGTGACGATTTGAAAATCCATACGGACTCATGACGCCGTACTGCTGTGCAACGGATTTGTCAGGGTCCGCCAAGAGCGGGAAATCTGCCGACATCGATTCCGCGAATTTCGTGACATCTTCGATCGGGTCAACACTGACCATGAAGTATGTGGCTTTGTATTCGCGAATGAGGTTACCGTTCTCCGTTAGTGACTTACACTCAATCGTGCAACCCTTAGTGAACGCTTTAGGATACCAAGCAAGTACGACAGCGCCTTCCTGCAACAGTTCGGACAGCTGATAGGTCTTTCCGTCACTTCCTTGGAGGGAAAAGTCTGGAGCGCTATCACCGACACTAAGCGCGGTGCCGAGAATTGCCGTCAAGGCGAGAGCCACGGCTTGAAAGAATCTATTACGGCCCATTTGAAAACCTATTTTGATCTGAGAGCGCAAATTAGACAGCTTCGCAGACGGCAAGTCAGTTTTGTGTACCCTTCGCTTGGTCACTGCGATCCAACATCCAAAAGCAGAACACGGCGATAAGCGCACCGATCAATTGCGCAAGAATGAACGGAGCTACGTCGTTTGGCGAGATCCCTGAAAACGAGTCGGTAAGGCCACGCGCGATGGTGACGGCAGGATTCGCGAATGACGTAGAAGCGGTAAACCAATATGCGCCGGAAATGTACAACCCAACGGTAGCGCCAACCCATTGTGGGTTCACGCGAAGCGTGCCAAGTATCGTTGCAACAAGGCCGAATGTTGCGACGATCTCCGCAATGAACGTCCCGGCGCTAAGGCGGACGTTAGTTGACGTTTGAAGTATTTCAACGTCGAACATCAGGTGTGCGAGCGAGGTACCGCATATTCCACCAACGATCTGTACGATGATGTAAAGTGTGACTAGACGAACCGTTAGTTCCCTGCGCAGCAAGAATGCAACGGAAACTGCAGGATTGAAATGTGCACCGGATAGTGATCGGATCACAGTAATCAACACGGCGAGCACGACGCCTGTCGCGAGAGTATTCCCTAGTAGCGCAATCGCATCGTTGCCCTCGGCGAGACGTGCAGCCATGATCCCTGAACCAACGACAGCCGCGACTAAAAACAACGTGCCGATAAACTCACCCGCGAGTTTCGTTGTCGTAGACTCCAAGGGGTACCCTATTGACCTTCGTCCCGAGCGATTGTAGAAATTAAGAGTTCATCCGTATGACATCCTCATCTCGGTTGAGCACGTTCTCGACGTGCTTAATCTCGCTCAGTTTGCTACTGGCGTGCAGCCCGCAAGTAGAGGAGGAAGTTTGGTTTGTTGACGAAGCGGCGGAACGTGGTATTAGCTTCGAGCATGTGTCAGGATTCAAGGATCGACCGTATCTTCCAGAGATCATGGGCGGTGGGGTAGCACTCATCGACGTCGAAGGGGACGGCGATCTTGATATCTACTTCGTACAAAGTGGTTGGCATCTTGGTTCGGAACCGGACTCTGCGAACATCCCACCGAACGAGCTCTATCTGAATGACGGAACGGGTCAATTTACGCGGGTGCCGACTGAGGAGCTTCCAACGCAAGTAGCGTATGGAATGGGCGTCACGACCGGTGATTACGACAACGACGGTGACACGGATCTTTACATCACCAATTTAGGTGAAAACGCTTTATTACAGAATGACGGTCGTGGCGGTTTTGAGGATATCACGATAGCTGCAGGTGTCTCTGATCCTGCCTGGAGTACGGCTGCAACATTCTCGGATTTCGATGTCGATGGAGATCTCGATTTGTTTGTTGTTAATAACCTAAAGTGGTCGGCTGAGACCGAGATAGACTGCTACTCCCGCGGTATTCCCACCTATTGTCTCCCTACTAACTATCAAGCTCCGGCGCGAGATTCCATCTTCCGCAACAACGGCGACGGTACGTTTACAAACGTATCGAAAGAAGTGGGAATCGAATTAGCGTACGGCAATGGATTAGGTACCGTACCGGCAGACTTTGATGGAAACGGTTTCCTCGATTTGTTCGTGGCCAATGACACCATGGTCAATCAACTTTGGCTCAATCAAGGCGACTGGCGATTCGTTAATCGTGCTGTTCAGTGGGCGTGCGCGGTCGACAATCATGGGTTTGCAAAAGCGGGAATGGGAGTCGATGCGATCGACCTTGACGATGACCTCGATCAGGACGTATTGGTTGTCAATTTAGAAGGGCAATCTGATTCAGTGTACGTAAATCAGGGAACTTACTTTAGAGATCAAACGAGCCATGTAGGGTTGGGTGCAGGTAGTCGTCGTTTCACGCGATTCGGAATCGCACTCGCAGACTTTGATAACGATAGCGTTGTTGATTTACTTGAAGCGAATGGAAAAGTGGATGGCGACCCGAAGAATGAAACGGATGAATTTGCTGAACCGAACATATTGTTTAAGGGGAAGTACGTTGACGGTCTCGTTCGCTTCGAAGAGATGGAACGAATTGATGGCACCGAAGCGCCGCAATCGCATACCAGCCGTGCTCTTGCGGTCGGTGATCTCGATCTTGACGGAGATTTAGATGCAGTGATCGTCAATCGCGATTGGTCGCCGTACGTTCTCATCAACACCGTTGGTCAAGATCGCAACTGGATCAGATTTCGGGTCTTAAATCACCACGATAGCGATGCGATCGGTGCGACCGTGACACTCACGATGGGTGAAAAGCGTCAAGTTCGTTCCGTGAAGGTTGCGGGTAGTTACCTATCAGCACATGATCCGCATGTCCATTTCGGACTGGGGAAAGCAGAGTTAGTGTCTGATGTGCAGGTGCACTGGCCTACTGGCGAGACACGGGAGTTTGGCGACTTCGACGCTAATCAACTCATTGTGCTAACTCCGACCGATCCGTAAGCGGAACGTCAAAATCAACTTGCTCTTGATTCGCTCGAGAGTCCCATCGTTTCTACGACTGAATTGATACGCTGATCGCGTTCGATATCTTGATAAGGAGCCGGAACTCCCACACCCCAAACCGGCCCTGGCCACGCGGCGTCGCTCTTCAGCCTCCCAATCACGTGAACATGCAACTGGGGAACCTGATTTCCAAGTGCTGCAACGTTGATCTTATCAGCGTCAATAAGTTTTTTAACCACAAGTGATGCAGATTCAATTTCTTCGAACAATGCTGGACGGTGTTCGTTCGAAACTTCGTGGAAATCTCGTAGCCCATTGATTCGAGGTACAAGAATCAACCACGGAAATCTCGCGTCATTCATCAGTAGCACACGACAGAGTTCCGCGTCACCAACAACTGCACAGTCGTTGAGCAGCTGGTTGTGGACTTCAAAATCGCTCATAGTGTCTTGTATCCACCAATCCATACTGGACTCGACCATGCGATCGCGTCGTTCGTCAGGACCGCTCGTACATAGTAGTAGTCGCCCTGAACAGTGCCTTGGTCAGTCAATTCGAACGAAACATCGCGAGGTCCGTCAGTGATGATGCCTCGTATTCGAATGTGATCCACGTAATCGGTCATAGGTACATGCCGTCGATTGGGTTCACCTTCAGCACCGTGCAATGGCATCGTAATCGTTCGCGCTTCGAAAGGCTGGTGTTGACGAAATGTCGGTGGTCCGCCGCCGTATTCACGGCCGGCGTTTAAGGCAATGGTCAGTGAAGCGCCAGGTGAAATATCCGTCAACTTGAGGTCAATGGAGCTTTCGTCCCCGCGTGTGAGCGTGCTAAAAAGAACCTCACCATCAGCGTTAACGCTCAAGTTCTGAGATTGTGTGTTTGTGAAATCATGCGGTGTCGCATTGATCAACGTAGCCCCCTCGACCCGAAGCGTACCAGCCCATTGTTTCCATCCACGAGGGTTGTCGTGCTCGTGGTGAGGGTGTGAATCGGAGCCAAAACTCAACTTAAAAGTACCTTCGGTTGCCTCTTGAGCTCCTTGTGCAGTGACGTAATCGCGGTGCCAGATCGTGTCGCCGTTCTTGATCACGAACAACTCCGCGATCGGCCATGCAGCGACGACGCGTCCACTCACGTTTCGAGCTGCCGCGAACGGTGTTCGTTTACCCATCGACACGCCATTTACGCTGAAATCCAAAATAATGCGGTCGCCAGTTGTTGCGTAAGCGTTGATGTTCTTCATCGCATCGAAAAGGCTGTCGCGTGTCTTTTCGGTAGCGATCAGCGCACCTAGACCGCCGCGTTGACTAAGACCACCTGCTTTTGGCGCGGTGTAACCAGGTTGACTTAAATGGTTGTCACTCGCTGCGGTGAAACCTACTTCATGTCCATGTTCCAAGTACTTTTGACCGTACCACTCAAAGGTTCCATGCTGTGACATGATCTCGACGAGCGGTTCGAGGTCGGGATCGCTCAGTCGATAGTTTCCTGGTTGGTGCGCATGCGGAATCACCACAACATCATTCGGGTCGTGGTGTTCGTGAAGGCCGCGATACAGTTGTGATAGGGTGCCGAAGAGTTGAGCGGGTACGCGTTCGCGACCTTCCGCGGTTCGAAAAAGCACGTTGTGATGACCGCCTAGGAATTTACTCCTTGTCCATTCGTAGCCGAGAAACGCGATAAAGTTCGAGTCGCTGTACTTTGTGACGTTATCGATCAAGATTTGCCACTCTGCGTCGTCCATCCAGATGTCATGCTCGGAATGCGTGACGTAATCTAGTGCGGCATCTTCCTTTGCCCACTGCATAAATCGTTCGGGTGTACCAAGACCCTCCGCAAAACCTGAGTGACCATGTGTGTCGCCCCAATAAATGTAGCGTTCCGGTTCGTCTTCGACCAAGATCGCGTTGCCATAGCCGGTGAGTTCACCATCTGCTGACTCAATCGTCAGCTGATATACACCCGTGTCTGCGAGTCCATCATCTAGTCTGACTTTCGAAATCGCGTGATCCGTTGCTTCGGTTTGAGCGATCGTTTCACCGTTGAGTTGCACATGCCACACTGGCGAAGGTCCGGAAGGTCGGTTGTAGAACCGATCGCGGGAGCGAACTGAAATCTCAAACGGTGCGCCTGTCTTGACGATCGACGGTGCAAAACCGTGCACACCAGCGACGGGTCCGCCGACGACTGAAACAGGCTGAATCGGTAGCGCGATAAATAAATCGCTCGCGTCGAAAGCCAGATACAACGGGAACACCAAGAAGTCCGTTCCAAAATCCGGCATGAGGATTCCTTGGCCGCCTTCGCTCGTATCACCGTAGACGATGGTGACTTCGTCGCCTTGAGTTAATGTGCCTTTTGCTACTCGATACACGAGTGCGCCAGTGGCTCCTCGGAAGCCACCATGCATACCTCTTAGCGGCGTGGAGTCGATCGCAAACTCAACCTCTGGATTCGACGAGTTGATCGAAACGTAGTTGTCCGCGCTAGGGTCATCGGTTTGAAACCGATAACCGCCCATAAAGTGGCGCCCGACGAGGAATCCACCGCCGGTCTCAACATCGGCAGTACCCACCACGAAGGTTTGCGTCAACGTTCCGAACGTGACAACCTCATATGGACCACCTTCTGCTTTGAGTGATCCCAATCGTCGCGGGTCGGCATCAACAAACGCAAGTTGCTTCACGTAGTTGTCGATTCCTCGGTGTTGAGCGTTACTTGTTGGGAGGTCGACTCCCAGAATGCTATTGACAGCGGTCGTCAGATTTACGGGTACAAACCGGCCTGCTAGCGCCCATTTGTTGGTCCAACGCCAAAGAACGTCGGCGCGTTGGTGTGCGTTTTCAGCATTGGTTGGTGTTGCGTGTACTGCTTCGACAAGAGCGTCGATTTCTGCCTTCAGTGTCTCATCAACGTAGTCGCTGCTATGTCCAGCAAATGCCCAGAGAACGCATCCAACCGCGATCACCGATTGCAGTTTCGACAGCATGTGCGCGTATTCCGTTGTTCCGATATAACGCAGCCATTGTAAATTCCGTGGAAATAGCGCGCTGATGCATCGCAGCCGTTGGTTTTGAGAGTGTCTGTCGTTAAAATCTGCTGAGGCGTGCCAAGGCTTGAAAAGGTCGGTTGCGGGTGTGACTTGACGCTATGGCAACGCCGATTCAATTTCGCATTTCAAACGGCCGCGTGCCGAGAGATTTTCAACGGACGTACGACGAATAAATGGATCAACAATTACAGAACGGCTCTGAATTCGAACTCGATTTAGGCTGGATGGAGAAGCAAGGCGAGTGGGGCACTCACGCAGAGCCAAGCAAGAATGGCTTAACACTTGCTGACATCCAAGTTGGTTCGTACGGCGATGCACCGGTCGAAAGCCGCAATCTAAGCGGACGACCGCGGGGCGCTATATCTCGCCCAGGCAGTATGCCGATTGGCAACTACACCGTACGCACGAAGAGCGAAATTTGGCTCGAAAATGCATCGTTTCTCTACGAAGAAGCCCTTCAACGTCAATGGAGTTCGGCGACGGACATTCCATGGGACACGATTGAACCATTGCCTGACGACATCGAGCAAGCTCAATGCCAAATGGCGACGTTTCTAACAGAAGTCGAATTTGTCGCGGGTGACGTACCCAGCAGATGGGTCTCTCAGATGTCGCCTGACTTTTACGAAGCGCGAAACGTTCTCATGGCGCAGGTTATGGACGAGGCTCGGCATATGGACGTTTTTCGAAAGCGTGCACTTGCGAACGGTGGCGGACTCATGCGCGCGACAGGCGCGACTTCAGGGTTCGTTGGCGGTATCGACTTAGCTCGTGATTTCACGGAAATGTCCTCCCGGCTGCACCTTTCCGGCGAAGGCGCCGTTCTGACGATCTTCCGCATGGGCGAATTAATGGCGTACAACGATGCAGAGAAAGCGATCTATCGGCTCTGCGCGCAGGATGAAGCTCGACACGTCGCATTTGGTGTGATGCACATGCGTTACATGGCAGCGAATGCTCCTGAACGTCGTGAAGAAATCGAGTCGTATCTTGATGAAGCGGAAAGTGGCATGTTGACAGATGCTGCGAACCCGGCCGGTCAGCTCAACCAAACCTCAGAGTCGCTGTCGATCATGCTTGGCGGTGGTGGAAAGTACTTCGATGAAGGCTTTCGGAAATTAGTGTCGATCCGCAAGCGCCAACTTCAGGAATACCAGAAGCGCGTTACATCTGCTGGTTTCGGCGATCGATTCAAGAACGGTCGTTCACGATTAGGACAGATGCTCGAGAACGTCGCTAACTAGACTCGCTGTCACTAAAAATATGGCAACTGCAAAAGACGCAGACCGCGTAAGACCGGCGCTAACGCTTTCAAAAGAAGAGCTTGAAGTTGAGGTACCTGAGCCACGTCTGAACTGGATGAATCAATGGCGTGAGTGGGGGGTACGGGTCAAACCAGGTAAGAAGGGTTTGACGTTAGGCAGTCTAAACGTAGGTCTCTATGGGGAAATCCCCATGAATTGGCCAGATCGTAGTCGGAACCCACGTGGCGCGATTGGTGTTACCGGGACGCCCCCAGTCGCGATTCAAATAAAGGACAAGGTTGATCTTTGGGCTCCGTGTGCGGCTGATCTGTATGAGGAAGCGATTCAGCGGCGTTGGGCACCAGCGACCGATGTTGATTGGACAGCCATTCATCCATTGCCGGACGATGTCGAACGTGCGATATGTCAAGTTTGCACCGAGATCTGCCAATACGCGATCATCGATGTCGAGCTGATCACCAGCTGGCAGCACCAAATGGCGTATGGCTATCACGAGGTTAAACAGTTTCTCGCGACGACCAGTCTGGATGCCACGCGCCGACACGAAGCTTTTCGCAAACGAGCACTGGTCAATGGCGGCGGGCTTGGCTACGAAGGACCTTGTCAGGTAAGTCGCTTATTGCTAGAGAGTCGTGGCGGCTGGACTGAAACGGTCACGGGGCTGACGTTGGTCCGAGGTTTATTCACGCAGGTCATGATCCGTTACCTGACGCGTTTTGCATACAACGGAGTTGAGCGCAAGATTTACGAATGCGTGACTCAGGATCTCGCACGATTGCTAACGTATGGCATCGAACACATCAAGTACGCGTTAGCACATGCACCGGACAAGCAAGGTTCTGTAATTACGACATTAGCTATCGGCTTCCGAATGTTCAATCGCGATTTACGTGATCCGGTGTTACGCGAAGCTTTAGCGATTATTTTCGGTGGTGGAATTGCCGGGGCACGTAGCGAAGGCATGCATGTGTTCTATGAAATGCTCGACGAATATGTGGAAGAATTGCTCGGTGCGTGTCAGTACTTGAGACTGCCTGTTGCGATGGAACAGTTGCCGACAGTATTTCAAAAGGACAAACGCCAGCTGCCAGGCGAGTAGATCATTGGCCAAATTTCCTTCGGTGGCGTGGTTCGACGCCGTACGTGACGTGTACAACAAAGATGACGCGATGCACGGTGCTGGCAGTGGCACGTGCAATTGTGTCGTCGGTGTGCAAGTTGGACGAGAGTTGTTTCAGCTCACGTTTGAAGGTTTCGAGTGTAGTCAAGCAGAGAAGATCACTAGAACGAAGCTCGACGATTGCGATTTTTACCTTCACATGACGACGAAAGACTGGCGCAACATGCTTGACAACATCCAAGAGCATGGGCATGCGACGGACAACTTTACGCTGAACACGCTCGATTTAGGACGAGTCGAAGGGCTATCTTCTTCCACCCACAATGATCAGTACCGGGAAGACCTGTTTTTCCGCTACAACCAGACGCTACAGTTCTTTTTTGACGGCTCTTCCCGCGTTAAAACCACGTATTAGCTTGAGTTGAGACATGGCAGTTTTTGATTGGATGCCGAGTGCGCGAACAAAGGCGAATAAGGATCCCGCGTTTCGCGCACTAGGAAGCGCGGATGCGACGGTGTGCTTCCAGTCAGGGAAGCACGGCAGACGTGTGGTGTTTCAGTCGTTCGAAGTAGAGAGCGTAAGCGAAGCAGACGCAGATTCGATTAAAGATGAGGACATTCTCATTTCCATGTCGACACGTGAATGGAATTCGTACCTCTATCGAAGACGCCTTGGTCGCGCACCGAGTTTACTCGGACTTGACGCCGAGAAGCATGATGTTGTTCAGACGAAGAACACGATTGCGAGGTTGCAGTTCGAGCGAATTTCGCGTTCAATTCAAGCGTTTGTTGACTATGGAGCACGCGCGAGCGGTCGATAGGCGTGCCGTATTACGAGTATCGCTGCGAGAAATGCAGCGAAATCTCAACCGTCTTTGCTCACATAAACGAAAAACCTGAGACGGTTCCATGCGAGCACGGATGCGGTACGCGTGCGAAGCCGATCGTATCTAGACTGAATGTCAAACTCTCGGGTCTGTCGAAAGTTGAACGACTCGATCCAAAGTACGACAAGATGGTCGATCAGGCGATGAACAAAGATCCTAAGTCAGATCCGATGCGGTACATAAACCGCAGAGGCGATCCGGCAAAAGGCAGACCGGACTGAAGGCTGGTTAGAAGAAGCCGAGCAAATCCAACGCGTAGGCAATCGCGAATACCCCGATGGCGCCGCCAACGCCTAGCACAATGATCATCATCGGTACGCTTATGAGAGGCTTATCCTCGCCGCTCACTGGTGCATTCTTACTTCGTGCAAAAAGAAAAATTAGCACGAGAATAAGTGCAACGATGGGTATAACGTAATAAATTAGGACTCGCAAGGCACCGCTACCTCATTGCCTCGTGATGTTTTAAGGCAATTTTAGAAAGAGAGTGATTGAGCGTTAGTTCCTTCCTAACGGACCATTGGTTCGCAGTCGTGCTGCTTGTCTGCTATAGCGGCGTCTTGTTTTGGCACGCGCGACTTGGGTTCAAGCGCAGTGGGACCATCGGGGGATACCTCGTGGGCGGCCGTCACATGGGCGGTGTCATCATCGGGGTGTCTTTTTTCGCAACGTTCGCGAGTACGAATAGCTACCTTGGATTGGCGGGTAAAGGCTACGACTTAGGCGCGCCTTGGCTGCTATTTCCGTTGATGATCGTGGTTGCGACTTATCTGTCGTGGCGCTTAGTTGCGCCCGAGTTACGCCGCTTTACGTCAATGACTGATACGGTCACGGTACCAGAGTTTTTAGCTGCTAGGTTTTCGAGTCAAAGCGTGCGTGTGTTCACCGGTTTGATCATTGCACTCGCAAGCATTCTCTATCTTATCGCCATCTTTAAGGGGGCCGGTAATCTATTTCAGGTTTTCTTAGGCATACCTTATGAAGCGGCCGTCGGCTTGATGTTGCTGGTAGTGCTCGTGTACACATCCGTCGGCGGTTTCGTCTCAGTCGTTCGAACGGATGTGATCCAAGGAATATTCATGTTGCTCGGATCTATGTTGCTATTTGGTTTTGTAACAAACCATGTTGGCGGACCCGGGCGTATTTTCGACCTCATGGACGCACCCGCCACGGAGTATTTGTTCACTTGGAACGCTGGTGCGCCAATCCTGGTCGTCTTGGGAATCGCACTCGCAGGTTCCATGAAGCTACTAATTGATCCACGGCAGATCTCTCGTTTTTACGGCCTGCGTGATGCGGCAAGTGTTTCGAAAGGTATTGGATTTGCGATTGGTGGATTGTTGATCATCCAGTTTTGTCTATTTCCGATTGGTATCTACGCGCATTTCTTGATCGACGACATCGCGGATACCGACCTTATCGTGCCGATGCTCATTCAGGACCCGGCGATATTTCCGTTGCTCATTGCGGATTTTCTTGTCGTAGCGATCGTAGCCGCGGCGATGTCATCGATGGATAGCGTGTTGCTGGTTGCGGGTTCCGTCACGATGAGAGATGTCATCGGCGTGGTCGTACCAATGAGTGAAGAACGCCAGACCTTTTACACTCGTATTGGTGTCATCGCTTGCGCTGCGTTCGCTGCCCTGTTCGCGTTGAACCCCTTTGGTGATATCGTCGAAATTACGATACTCTCAGGTAGTTTGTACGCCGTTTGTTTCTTACCAGCCGTCATGGTCGGTCTGCATTGGTCACGAGGTAACGCATCCGCCGTGATCGCTTCCTATGCAAGCGGAATTGCTACGATTCTGGTGTGGCGCAATCTCGGGTTGAGCGCCACGTTACACGAGGTGCTACCAGCTTTGGTCATATCAATGGGCGTGTACGTCGGCGTGGCGTGGACGACACCACGCGTTAATACGGCAGAGGTCAGTGAGTTCTTCTTGACAAAGCACACATCCGCAGAACGTGAACCTCAGAAGGAATCAACCTAATCCATTCAAAAATCGGATTAGACCTTCATTGACGGCTTTAGGCGCTTCCTGTTGCGTCCAATGTCCAATATCGTCAAGAACAACCACATCGACGAGATTCGGTAAGACAGCTTTCATCGCAGAAAGCGCGTTTTCGCTAAATGGCACCACATCGCGTGTACCTGTCATGAAGAACGCAGGCGGCTCGATCTTCGAACCCTGCAGGCAACCCGAAAGTTCCCAATTACGGTCGATGTTGCGATACCAATTTAGGCCGCCGCGAAATCCTGCCTTCTGGAACTGGCTCACGTAGTAGTCAACGTCTTCTTTGGAGAGCCATTCGGGCAAATCATCGCCGGGGTCAGGCATTCTCTCGAGCATAAATGCTGAATCCGGTGCAGGGTTGCTAGGTTCGAACATGTTGTTGCGATTGACCGATCCTGAAGCACCGAACAGCATCTTGCGCATCGTTTTCGGAATATCGTTTTGAAGTTCGTGTTCAGCTACACCGGGCGTTTGAAAGTAGAGCTGGTAGAAAAACCGATCACCGAAAAGTTCTTTAATCGCGACGAGTGGTGCGGTAGAACCTCTTGGACCAATCGGCACAGAGAGAGACGCCACGCCACGAAAAATGTCAGGACGCAAATTAGCGCAATTCCACGCGACGGGTGATCCCCAGTCGTGACCGACCACGACAGCCTGGGACTCGCCGAGAGCGTCGACCAATCCAACAATGTCACCAACGAGGTGAAATATCGTGTACTCGTCGATATTGGGAGGTGCGTCCGTGCCACCGTATCCTCGTTGATCGGGTGCGACGACGTGATAGCCAGCATCTGAGAGCGCGCGCAGCTGGTGTCGCCATGAATACCAAGATTCCGGGAATCCGTGGCACAACACGACAAGTGGACCTTCACCTGCCTCCGCAATGTGCATGTTGAGACCGTTTGACTGAATGTCGCGTTCGGTGATTTCGCTCATGAGATATTCCTGTGAATCTAGTCACTGTGACAGTGCGTCAGTGGGCACCGCCTACTTTTTGCGGCAGAGATTATCTGAATGGCGCGGCGTCAACTTTGTTAACGATTGAATTGTGGTTGAGAAGGTGTTGCCCACGTGGATCCTCATTCCGTGGCTCCAAGGCGGCACAGATATAAATTGGTGCGAAGGAAGCGGCAGCGACCGTGCTCCCCTTGCTACACGAAACAACCTCCTAAATACGGATATTCATGCCTGGTCCACTCGATGGTATTCGCGTTGTCGATTTCACGACCATGATCGCTGGTCCCTATGGAACGATGATTCTCGCCGATCAAGGTGCTGACGTCATCAAAGTTGAAGCGCCAGTTAACAGCGACCACGCGCGGCGCGCTGGTTATGGTCAACGCCATTTCTCGGCGGCGTTCGTTAATAACAATCGAAACAAGCGCTCTATGGCGATCGATGTCAAGCATTCAGATGGTCGGAAACTGCTCTTAAAGTTGGTCGAAACCGCAGACGTCTTCGTGCAGAACTTTCGTCCAGGTGTTATGCAACGCTTAGGGATTGATTACGACGATTTGCGAGAGGTGAATCCGAGGTTGATTTACCTATCGATGAGCGGTTGGGGTGAACAAGGACCTTGGGCGCACAAACCCGTCTACGACCCAATCATTCAAGCGTTGTCCGGGCTCGCATCCGTTCAAGGCGGAAGCGATGACGGGCGACCACGACTGATTCGCACGATTCTGCCGGACAAGTTGACAGGAATTACCGCAGCACAGGCGGTCACGTCTGCGTTATTTGCTCGAGAGCGTACCGGTAAGGGACAGCACGTGCGACTTTCAATGCTGGATTCGATCGTCGCATTTATGTGGTCGTCTGATATGGGTAGCCAAACGTTCGTTGGCAAAGAAGTTGACGTGGCAGCTGCAGCGACGTTTATTGACTTGATTTACGAGACGTCCACGGACTATATCAGTGTGAGCGTCATGACGAATGACCAGTGGCGCAATCTTTGCACCGCGTTCAATAAACCTGAATGGCTTGATGATGAACGCTTTAGGACGCCGGCAGGTAGAGATCGTTTCGCTAACGAGCGATTAGAACTGATCCAAAGTGTGTTGAAGACCGAGACGGCAGAAGTTTGGCTTGAGCGCTTAGAAGAGGCGGGGGTACCGTGTGCGCCAGTTCTCAAACGTCACGAAATGATTCGCCACCCGCAAGTCGAAGCTTCTGGTGTGGTTGTGGAATTGGAACATGAGCATGCGGGGACGCTTCGTCAAGCCCGAAACGCGGCGAGATTTGAAGGTACCCCCACCGAGATGCGCCACGGCGCGCCGCATCTAGGGGAACACTCGCGCAATCTTTTGGAAGAACTTGGTTACTCGCGAACAGAGCAGGATCAGTTGGTCGATTCGGGTGTGGTTGCTTCCGCGAGCGAAACTTAGACTCCGCGCTCTGCCGCGACCAGTTTACGCGAGTCCTCTGAGACTCGCATCAACGAACTATCCAGTTTCTCACGTTCTCCCGCGGTCAATGCGTCTGCACCTGCCGCAACGATTAAACTCTCAAACCCCTCGGTCAGTTTTCTGAGTGACCATTCGGTCGCATCGTCGTCGTTAATGGCTGTGATGTCGTTCTTACCGTACACTTCGACGTGATAGTGTGGACTGTTGTCGAAACAGTCAAATCGAAGCAGTTCCCGCTGTTCGTCCGCGACTGGGCCACTTACCCGGATGGACAAACCTTGATCGCCACGCATGCGACGATAAGAGATGTCAAACTTAAATCGTCCAACTTCCTGTGAATAGGTTGTCATGGAATCCCCCTTTGCGCATCGACTTGGTGCTGAACTAAATTTCCCTAATATGCAAATCCTAGTCGCTAGAGCATGAGGATCGATTCTTCGAACGCAACTTTAGATCAGGATCTACGTTCTCTCGTTCGCTTCGTACGCGAACACCAGCCACTCTGTGTGATAACCGGCGCGGGTTGTAGTACAGATTCCGGGATATTCGACTATCGCGACGCCGAAGGCAACTGGAAGCGTCCTCAACCTGTTCTACTTGATGATTTCCTAAAGTCGGTCAATGCTCGAAGGCGTTACTGGGCGAGGAGCATGCTCGGCTGGCGTCTGTTTTCTAAAGCAACGCCGAATATCGCTCATATCGCTCTCAAACGTTTAGAGGAACAGGGGTTCGTCGGCAGCGTAATCACTCAGAATGTAGATGACCTGCACGAAGCAAGTGGTCAGCGAACCATCATTCCATTGCACGGATCGCTTAGAACGGTGACGTGCGTGAGTTGTCAGACGCAAGTGCGTCGAGAGGAGATCCAACAGCGACTCGAGCTGACAAACCCGCAATTTGTTGCAGCGGCCGTTATGCCAGACGCCGGTGGAGAAGGCCACTATTCGATCGAAGTTGATGAATCGTTCGTTGTACCACACTGTGAAGTTTGTCGTGGCGTCTTGAAACCGGATGTGGTGTTTTTTGGGGCTAACATCAGTTCGGAGGTGAAACGCAACGCGAACGAAGCGGTTCGTCAAGCGAAAGGTGTGCTCGTGGTTGGATCGTCGTTGATGGTTTATTCGAGCTTCAGATTGGTGAAATTAGCTCACGCTCAAGGAATTCCAATCGCGATACTAGGATACGGTGTAACTCGTGGCGACGAACTTGCGTCATTAACGATTCGCGGCGAGATTACGTCGACATTTGAAGAACTGATTAAGCGCCTAAAGGTCTAACGAATTAGGTACGATTACGGTCGAAGACCATCATTTCGTAAGATACTGATTGAGCCTTCGTTATGCCGTCGAGAGGATTCGGTCGCGATGCGAGCGAGTGATGCAAAAGTAGGACTAACGCGGTGGGTCCAGGTCACACTTTTCTTGGTTCTAGGTACCTTGGTTCTTCTCGGGGTACAAAGCGAGGAGAGCGAAGTCGAGAATCAGGCGAAAGCTGAAGAGACTGATAAGGAAACCCCGATCACGTTGGCGAGCATTCTCGATTCAAAACCTAACCCTAAGGACTACGAAGATCGCACGCACTGTATCTCAAAGATGGCAATTCGCGATCACGAGGTACTTAGCAAACGCCACATCGTGTTCACCATGCGTGGTGAAGGCCGTCCAAAAATACTTGTGCAGTTTGGTAGGCATTGTTTTGGGTTACATCGAAAAGCAGTCCTAAATCTCGAGTCGCGCGGTTCGTCAAGGTTGTGCGTGGGTGACTATGTGCGCACCGAGGTGTTTGAGTTTGGACGTCGGACTTGGGGTCCTAGATGCACGATACCGAAATTTGAACCGATTACCGATTACCAAATCGAACTGCTTCGAGACGCTTTACAGACGGGCCGTGTTGAATAGCGTGCATCCGTTAAACGCAGACCTCATCAGCGTCTAGTTAGCGACTGGCTTACGTTGTGTCGCAGAGATATGACGAGTAGTTGCAAAACGAATCTAGTCTAGCGAATCGGTTAGCCATTTTTTTGTTTGCAAATCACCGCGAGTTTGTAAAATCGGACGTAGTGCAGTAAGCACATGGCGTAAGAAACATGGATGTTGACCGTAAGACGATTGACGGGTTTACGACTCGGGAAGTCTGCGGTAAGTCAGGACTTAACGAGTACCAGCTCCATCAGCTTCGAAAGAAGCAGCTTCTAGACCCGATTAAGCAAGATAACGCCAAGCTCATCTACCGTTTTCAGGATATGGTTGTTGCCTGTGATATCGGCAGACTTATCGATGAAGGCACGAGCTTCGCGAAAGTCGTAGACGCGTATTTAAACGTTCGTCGTACACGCGGTGACGATTTAAGTCACTCATCAGCAATCAAGTTCATCAAGAATTCCGGGTTGGTTGGTGGCGATATTCTGGTTCAGTCAGAGCATGGTTTACTTGACCCAGAAACTGGCGAACGTGCTTTCGACTTCAACGATGTACTGCAGCCGAAACGTGCCAATTTGGTACGTACGCTTGAATCGTTGCGCGTCGCACAAAGGGTTCGTTCCGATTCACCAGACGCTGAGGATTGGTATCAATACGCGCTTGATTGCGAAGACGATGAAAATGACGCAGAGGCAAAGCGTGCGTACGAAATCTGTATCAGCTATGATGAGAACAACGCGGATGCATGGGTGAATCTAGGCCGACTCCACTTCTTAAGTGGACGTCAACTCGATTCTCGCTATTGCTACGAAAAAGCGTTGGCTGTAGATTGCGCACACCAAATTGGCAACTACAACCTGGGGATTTTGTTTGAAATGTTCGAGTCCAATGAAATGGCGATCGAGCATCTCAAGCGAGCGGACGGAATACTCGAGTCATTTCAATGTTTGGCGAGAATCTATAAGAAGATGGGTGATGCCAAACGGGCGGATGACTACATGAAAAAGTTCTTCGAGCTATCGTTCAAAGAACCTTAGACTGATGTGATCTGTGTGATTCCTGCCCGAAGCAGGAACTAGACGAATCGGTTTAGGCTTATATGGACTCGCCCTCTATTCCATCGAGAATTTTCATGCTTTGCGATTGAGACTTGATCGGGGACAGTCTTATATTCGGCTTTTCGATACGGTTTTGTCGAACGACGTAACCGTGAGCCCGTAAGGTACTTCG
>JAJECH010000033.1 GCA_022822135.1 Pseudomonadales bacterium | reverse complement strand
GGGTTCGAACGGTCGCAAGAAACGACGGCAGACATTAGCAAAGGCGTGTTATCGCGCACGCGTCCGTCGTCACAACGACCTGCACCGCCTCACGAGTGAGATCGTGAAACATCATGGCAAGTGGATCGCAGTAGAAGATCTTGATATCCAGGCCATGACGGCTTCGGCGGCGGGGACGGCGGAGTCCCCAGGATGTCAAGTCAAGCAGAAGGCCGGCTTGAATCGCTCGATCCTCGACCAGAACTGGGGCATGTTCATATCCCAACTCGACTACAAGGCTGCAAGCGCCGGTGGTCAGTTGGTGCGCGTCGACCCCAAACACACCACGCAACGGTGTTCCAGTTGCGGTGGATTACCGATCAAAGCGTTGACGTTGAATGATCGTTGGTACGAATGCACGCATTGCGGGTATCGTGACGACCGCGACGTGAATGCATCCAAGAATGTATTGCTCAAGGGGCTTGTGCTCTTTGATGCGGGTGGCTCTATTCCCGCAGTGTCGGCAACAGGAAGACAGAATCAGGACATAAGTCCTGATCGACACGGAACCGTGTAACCAGTGTGAAAAGCACACAGAAATATACAAGAGCCTAAATCATCCTACGGTGTTACTCAATTTCCAATGCACCTGTTATCTACTCATACGAATATGTCAGATTTCCAATCTTGGGTGTATCAATGACGGGGGACTAACATCGTTTCGCGTTTTCAAAATCAACGGCTCACCCGTTTAGTTTCGGTGCTAACTTGATGCCTCTTATTAAGAACAAGACGATATGCGTCAGCTGTCACTCTCTGGGAACGACTCTCGAGTGGCAAGGATCGGGGGTTCGATGAAGGCGAATGTGCCGCTATCCTCCGACACCGCTGCCTGCGCCGCCAATTACTGCAAGTTTACCCTGATAACTACCTAGGATCTGACCAAGCTCTATTAGTACTGACTTAACTGCTGTCGTGGTTCGATCGTTGTAGTCCGAAGCATGCTGTGGATCTATTTCAACCAAGGCAAGCACTCTTGTGCAAGATGCCGCGCCGCTTCTTGGTCGCGGTCGCTTCCTGCCCAGAGGTCCAGATAGGTTAGAGTAGGACTGGTACAGAACACGTTCGGAGTAGGTTCAATCGAATCAGAAAATAGGTTGTCGTCCTCAAGCACGGAAAGTACAACATTGGCGCCTCTTCCGCTGCGAGACAGTTTCAATGTGTCTTTAACTAGCTCGGCGGCTTCTTCATCGACATAGAGCGTTTGAGTTGCAACTCGACCGAAGGGAGCAAGCCATTGAGCGGCAGAATGTAGAGAGTAAACAACACGTGGACGATCTGAATTCGATTTGAGAGTATTTTTCAAACGTTCAACAAACCGATCACCGTGGTAAGTCGTATAGCCGCTTATGGACTCAGATTTTGGACGTCGATAACTCTCTCGCCACATGTGTACTAACTCTTTCGGCTGAACGAGTGCAACACCATCCGGTCTGACTTCGAGCCATTCGCGTTCAAGTAGCGCTTTGCGCACATTGCTCACGTGGCCGTAGCTCGCGTTTGCCTCGCGGGCTAATTCGGCAACTCGCCATGCACGGTCCGGTTGTCGCAATAGGACTCGTAGGATGGCAGCTGCTTTGGGCGTAAATAGTGAACGTAAGGCTCGCGACTCTGTGACCGGTCGTTCTGCGACTGCCCGTTCAATATAAACGGTATCGAATACAAGCCTTGCGTTCCCGACTAAATCCATATAGGCGACATCATTGTCCGTGCATATCTCGCGAGACTGAGGCGACAAGTAGGGACTAACCAGTATCGGAATGAAGTGTTTATGTACGTCTCCATGCTGATCGCGTCGTAGTCGGGAGATGTTGCTCTCGAGTACATGCACGCCTGAACGCACGTAGCGAGGGGCACCGTTAGCCTTCACCTCGACAATGAGGGAATAAAGACTATCGTTAAGAGAGAATTCAACTTTACCATCGACTTCGTGGTTTTTTCCGATTCTCGCACTAGGTACCACAGCATTCAATTGCACACGAGGTACATCGCAAACTAGGTCGCGGACCGCATCAAGAATTTCAGTTTCTATAACTTTCACTGTATTTAGTGATTTCAACATTCGTTGAAAAGGATAATTTTAGTGAAATTCCAATGTTTTTGTTTGATTTTGGGTATTCGCGCTAGTGGGATCTCCAGTTCTCGGTCAACACATGGGTGCGTTTGTACTTTTTGAAACGGATGACAAGACTCGTGCTTGGTTTTTTGCCTGCATTGTCGAGAGTGGCATCGAATTAAGGGAGAAATCGGTCTCAAAATCCATCATGCGCGATTCGTATTTCCTACTTAGAATCGAGTTTAGCGACGAATCGTCGGCACACAAAGGATGAAAATGAAATCAGGTAGTGATCGTATTGCGCGACTCCACCATGATCTAACGGACAAGATTGGAATTCAGCCGAAGCTAGCAGACGGGATTTCTAACGCTGTCCGCGAGACCGTGCTGTTAGTGTACGACGGCATTGAAGCCTCTGAGATGCGACTAAAGAGAGAGTTCGAGGTTCTCGCAAGGAAGGTGGAAAAATGGCACTATGAAGACCAAAGACAAAACCGAATTTAACTCCGAAACGCAACACTACAGCTTTTCAATCCGTAAGAAACAACGCAGCGTATGGACGGCCATTTTTTAAAGCTTAAGAAGCACAAATGTTGCGTTTCGTGATGGAATCAAGGACTGACGATATACGACGTCAATACGTAAGTAACCCTCAGATCTACTGCTCCTTGTCAAGTTCAACTTCAACTCGGACAGGATCTTTCGCTCGCTTTTCATCCCGTTTGTTGTCAATCAACCGACCAGCGGCACCGAATAACGTTGCTCCAAGTCCTCCAGCGAGTAGCTTTTCGCCTGACGATAGTACGTGGTCATCCGGGCATTCGATTAATATCGCACACACAATTGACATGCCGAGGTCGTCAGCGATAGAAGCGCCAGCACCCATCAGGACGCCACCCACAGCTGCGCTGATGACGGTCGCGGCTCGCGACCGTTTGAACTCAGGAATTTCGACAGTCTTTTCGACGTCACTGTAGCCGTCACGCGTGAACGCAAGTTCGATCGTGCGGTCACGATCGACTTCCTGAGTGCACGGAGTCGTGCACTCCCACCCGTCATTCGCATGCACAAGTGCACCACTCGGCTTAGACTCGATAACGAGCGTTGTGTGCTCCGGTATCGCCGCACAACCTGCAACGAAGCAGACTGCGATTACAAACCATCTAGAAGAGTAAGTCATTTTTGAGTTTCCTTTTAGAACGTTCATCTCCTAGTTTGTTTGACTTTTTTAGGGTGGTTCAGTTAAAGTCCAGGTGTTTCATAAAGTTACTTCGAGAACACCTGAAAATAGATGCTCGTCGAGACTCAGTTCGCCCGTATAGAAGACGACGTCTGCTCCGGATGTGAATGTAAGGCATACGACGGTGATCCCTTGCTCGTTTAGGTCGTCCCGTATCTCAGTTGCGGCTTCTGGCAGCCGTTTAAACTCGATCCGATCCGTGAGATTACCTTCCGCTACCGCGTTAACGATCGCATGGATATCGCGCTAAACCGGTATTCGCTCGCAACTGGATCGAAGGTTCAAAGGCTACGGGCGGGAATCGCCGCCGAAAATCAACTATAAATAGTTTCTGTTCGAACACGAAACCGTATGTCGGGGGTTAGCGGGAACGAGCAATAACTGTAGGCTCTTGTATATTTCTGTGTGTTTTCCACACTGGTTACACGGTTCCGTGTCGATCAGGACCCATGTCCTGATTCGGTCTTCCTGTTGCCGACACTGCGGGAAAAGAGCCACCCGCATCAAAGAGCGCAAGCCCTTTGAGCAACACATTTTTTGACGCGTTCACGTCACGGTCGTCACGATACCCGCAATGCGTGCATTCGTACCAACGATCGTTCAACGTCAACGCTTTGATCGGTAAACCACCGCAACTCGAGCACCGTTGCGTGGTGTGTTTAGGATCGACGCGCACCAACTGACCACCGGCGCTTGCAGCCTTGTAGTCGAGTTGGGAGAAGAACGTCCCCCAGTTCTGGTCGAGGATCGAGCGATTCAAGCCGGCCTTCTGCTTGACTTGACAGCCTGGGGACGCTGCCGTCCCTGCCGCCGAAGCCGTCATGGCCTGAATATCGAGATCTTCTACTGCGATCCATTTGCCATGATGCTTCACGATCTCACTCGTGAGGCGGTGCAGGTCGTTGTGACGACGGACCCGTGCACGATAACACGCTCGTGCTAACGACGCCCGTCGTTTCTTGCGACCGTTCGAACCTGTTTCGCAACGGTTCAAGGCACGTTGCTTGCGTCGGATCTCGGTCCGGTCAGGCGTATGACGTGGGAACACCGTCCCATCGGACAAGGCCGCACGGAGGTGTACCCCGACATCAATCCCGATGGCTTGATTCAAGCCGAGACGTTGGGGCTTGTCGTCACAGACCAACTGGATAAAGACGCCGGTCGGTCGTTGCACGACACGGAGGACTTTGACCTTGGTTCGATCATCGCACCGACCGTCCTGGCGCCACCGGAACCGCCCGATGCCCTTGAGCTTCACGTACCCGTACTTGCCATTGAAGGTGGGTTTCTTCTGCAAGGTCTCAAACGACTGCACCCCGCGCTTATACGACTTGAACCGCGGAAACCCGCGACCTTGCCGGAAGAAGCGCTTGAACGCCCGTTCGACCCGGACCAACGCCGAATCCTGACACCACCGGTCGAACTTCCGAAACCACTCGTCCTCACGGCGAAGGGTCGTCAGGGAACCACGCTGGTCGTAGAGACCGATGCTCTCACCCGTTTTCTGGTAACAGTCGATCCGTTCCTGCAGCGCGCCGTTGTAGAGGAGGCGTTGCTGTGTGAGGAACTCCGTGAGGTTCCGATGGGTGTGGGCGTTGAGCTTGGCTTTATAGGTGTACGTTCGCATCTTCGAAGCTTAAGCAGAGACGCGCCTTCGCGCATGACGAATTGTCGCGGAATCGACCAGGTATCGTCGAAAAATAGGCACGTAGAATCAATGACTTACGTCAGCTTCTAATCCGCTGTGAGTTGAAAGCAACAACTAAATATATAAGAGCCATCTCTTATCTTCCACGAATCATGAATGCTATTAATAGATTAAAGAGTCCCGAACTTAGACGAAGTCAATCAGTGCGTCCAGTACCTCATTTGGACATTCGGATAGCATTGAATGACCGCTTCCTGGTAGCGTTACTACCGATCCGCTTGAGAGTTGGTCTGCCACCGTCTTGCCCGCGCGATAAGGCGTCATTTGATCTGACTCGCCGAAAATGAACAAGACAGGGCATTGAATCTGTGTAGGATCAAGGGTTGCGTCATTACATGCCAGAAGGTCGGCGTAAAACACGTTGTCGTTTGAGCGATTCATCAAGCGACGACCGTGCCCTAACATCCATACACCGGGGTTTTTATTGAAACCTAACTTGCCTCGACTCGAATGACTCCACGTGTTTGCCATTTCGAATGAAGCGTCCTCGTTTTGTTTTGCCGCATTTAGAAGCTGGTCTGTTACAGGCATCGGCATGGATGTACCCATGAGAACGATCTTCCTGCACAGGTTCGGGTTCTTCGCCGCCAAATTCCACGCAACAAGCGATCCCATGCTGTGCCCAATGAGGATGTGATCTTCGTTGTCAACCGTAGTTAGTACGGCGCTTAACCAGTCTGACATAGCCTCAACACTCTTCAACGCTGGACCGGTAGAACGTCCGTGATCTGGCAAGTCAACGGCGACGACATTGAAGTTGTGACGTGCGAAATAACGCGCGGGCAACGTCCAGACCGTGTGATCCATCGCAGCACCATGGATAAACACGATGGAAGGTTGGTCTTTGCGATGCGAAACCGATCCGGTCCCGAAGAACACACGCTCGCCAGCAATGTCTTGATACATCGTTAGACGCGTTGCGAACGACGTAACGCGGAATTTAGATCAGCGATTAAGTCGGCGGGTTCTTCTAGTCCAATCGATAGTCGGACTAAACCTTCATGTATCCCTGCTTTGGCTAGATCCTCTACCGACATTCGATGGTGCGTGGTAGAAGCAGGATGTATGACTAGCGTTTTGGCATCGCCA
This sequence comes from Pseudomonadales bacterium, assembly GCA_022822135.1. Lineage (GTDB taxonomy): Bacteria > Pseudomonadota > Gammaproteobacteria > Pseudomonadales > Azotimanducaceae > Bin55. The sequence goes on along the minus strand of JAJECH010000033.1, from coordinate 183,106 downwards.
ATATTTGCCAGATGCGAGATCAGGGATAACGACTCAATGAACTTCTGTCCCGCAGCACGACCGCCTTGAATGATCACACCGAGTACGGCGCCAGCTCCTTTGGGAAGCAGACGTTGAGCTAAATCATGATCGGGATGCGTGGCGACTTCAGGATGTATGACTTCGTCAACGTTGGGATGCTGACTTAGAAATTCAATAATCGCACGGGTGTTTTCTACGTGCCGAGCCATGCGTAAAGAGAGGGTTTCTACACCTTGTAACGCGTAGAAAGCGGTTGTTGGTGCCATACATGCCCCAAAATCTCGCATGCCCTCTTTACGAGCGCGCATCAAGAACGCGAGTGGACCGAATTCTTCGGCAAAAACGAGGTCGTGAAAACCGTCGTATGGTTCGGTAAGTGTGGGAAATCGATTTGATGACTCCCAATCGAAACTACCTCCATCAACTAACAAGCCTCCGATAATCGCCCCATGGCCGGATAAGAATTTCGTTGCGGAATGGACGATTAGGTCCGCGCCGTGATCGAACGGTTTGCATAGATAAGGGGTAGCAAACGTCGAGTCGATGAGGAGTGGTAAGCCTTCGTCATGGGCGACTGACGCGACGGCAGGGATATCGAGAACCTCCAACCCAGGATTTCCAAGAATTTCTCCGAAGATTAATTTCGTGTTTGGCTGGATGGCTGCTTTGAAATCTGCGGGGGAACGCGGGTCGACGAACGTGGTCGTGATCCCGAACCTCGGCAGTGTGTAATCGAGAAGGTTGTGCGTACCGCCATATAGAGAACGTGAAGCGACGACATGATCTCCCGCGGAGCAAAGCGTCGTAATCGCCAAATGTGTTGCTGCTTGCCCGCTTGAAGTTGCGATTGCGCCTACCCCTCCTTCTAATGCAGCAATGCGTTCCTCAAGTACCGCATTCGTTGGATTCGATAACCGGGAATAAACATGCCCTACGCGCTCGATGTTAAACAACCCAGCTGCGAAGTCAGTGTCGGGAAATACGAAGGAAGCAGACTGGTAGATCGGTGTAGCGCGTGCACCAGTTTGGGGATCAGGCTGTTGACCAGCATGGAGCGCTAGGGTATCAAATCCCATGCGCGGTATGTTGTATGGGTTGTCATCGGACATGTGGACAGATTTGTGCGAAAGGGATGGTAGCAGCAATAGAGATTGCTACTACCATCTTCAAATTGATTTAGAGTCCGTCAGGACCGCAATCGTTCTTTAGATAGTTCACCAATTCGGTATAGAACAGCTTTAGGTGAGACTTCTCCATGGTGTTGCTGAAGTGATCGATGCCCTTGATTTCGAGATATTTGTGCTGAATTCCAAGATTTTCAAGTTTTCGAATGAGCTTACGGCTGTGGTCGATCGGAACTCGCTGGTCATTTTCACCATGGATAACGAACAGAGGAATGTTCACATTAGCGACTTCTCGAAATGGTGAGAATGCACCCGTCCATGTGTTCAACTGCTCAGTTTTCCCGGTACCATCTATTCTGTAACGGTAGTAGTTGACTTGCATGATCGGATCGGAGACAGCCGCGCCTGCGACCGCACATTGATAGATCTGGGGCGTACGCATCGAAGCCGTCAGAGCTGCGTAGCCGCCGTATGACCAGCCGAACATTGCCATACGATCTGGGTCGACGAGACCTTGTTCAATCAGATACAAAGCGCCGTCGTCTTTATCGTCTTGCATCGCATATCCGGCTTCACTCTTCTCGATGAAAGCGGTTTTGTAGAAATCCAATCCGTAGTTGTGAGAACCGCGGTACTGCGGCTGAAGCACCATGAACCCATTGTTTGCAAGTATTTGCGCCCACGGGTCGAAACCGATACCTTCCGTGACGAAGGGTCCACCGTGTGGCATCACGACGAGCGGATATGGCGGTTCGCCATGCACAGGTGTTGTCACGTAACCCGGAATGGTGAGTCCGTCTCGCGCTGGATATTCGATATAGGTCGTATCGGAGAGGTCATCATTCGTTACGTCAGGTAATAGCGTGCCTAAAAAGCGGAAATTGCCTTTACGAAATAGATAGAGGCTTGGTACCGCTTTAGGTCCACTATTTCGTACCAACAAAGTTTGACCATCGCGGCTAACACTTATGACCCGTGGAGTAAAGGCATTTTCGACCAAATTGGCAAACTGAGCATGAATGGCGCCTTCCATCTCATGTTCCGGGAAAAACTCGTATTCAATACGATCTTTCAGAGTTACGACCCCTGCGACTTCGCCGTAGTGCTGGAGACGGTTCGAATGATTGATTGTTCCAAGGACATCTATGTCGTTGCGACCGTACACGAGTTCGCTGAATCGACGATTCTTCTTATCAAAAGACCACAATGCTTGCTTGTCTTGACCGTTATGTGCAATCACATATTCGTGGTCAGGTTTAGTGGGGTCGATACCAACCGGTGCAAACGATTCGAAATCGTCGATGTGCGAGCGACCAAATTCCACCCACGTTGAATCATTTGGGTCTGGTCGATATTGGTACACCGATTCCAGCGAGTCTAAATCGAAGCCTGTGGCTATCTGTGGCTTGCCATCAACGTCGAACCGAACGTTTTGCAGCATCGATTTCGCACGCATCAGCAGCTTCTTCCGCATCGTAGTGAGGTCGAATTCGTAGTAGGCATGCCAGAACGAACCGTCACCGATCGTGCGCCTGCCGCGCCGACTCCCATTGGTATCTTCGGAAACAATCAGCTTTGTGGGTTGATTAGGTAATGGGTGTTCAATTCCGGGATTCTGGATCGGAAGTGAGACAAACTCACCCTCAGCCAAATCCACGACTTGGCTTTTGCCTTGATAGACTCCCTGATTAAATCCATCGATTTGGGCGCGGACTTGCTGGCGCAATCCCATGATGAAGTGCGAATCACTCAACCACGTGAAAGCGCCAATCCGCATCGTTGTTGAGTTTATCCGGCGATAAAGTTCTAGATTCCCTTCGTCGTCGAACGTATATACCCAAATTACACGATGCCCTTCGCGTTCTTTGTCTTCGCGTAAAACACCGATGTATGTGCCATCATGGGAGAGACTCGCAGTGATAACGTCCGTTTCAAGCCACGCGTCAATTGGAAGAGGATCTTTCGCAATGATCGTCGACACAAGACTTAGTGCGACGACAGTTAGTACCGTACGAATTGGATCAAGCATGATTTTTCACAAGAAGTCGTCGCGCCGAGGTTTCGACGCGACGAACAAAAGTTAGCGACGTTTAGCTACCGCCAAACCGGAAGCCAGCACTCAAGAAGAAGGTTCTGCCGAGCAAGTCATAACCTACGCCAAGAGGTCGGTTACTACGAGAGAAAACCTCGGTTCCGTCAACTAGTGGCGGCTCTTCGTTGGTTAAGTTCTGTACGCTGAGAACGACTTCCCAGTTGTACTTTTCGTACCTTACACCGATTGTGTGGTTGAGGTAGGAATCTGCATTGCCGATGTCGCGACACAGCACATCGTCCGGCGGACCCGCGCACGTATCTGAACCGCCAAGCAGGCCGTCATCAAACTCGTCGAAACTCTCTGGGTCGGTGTCTTGCTGACCAATGTACCGTGGTCGGTAAGTAAAGCGCCAATCTGAGAATTCGAGTGAAAATACCGCAGTATGTCGCCATTGCGTGAATCCCCACTCCGAGAAGAATTCCTGTTCATCGTCCGTTCCTAGAGGGTTGATAAACAGTGTTGAACGCTCGATGAGTCGGTGTGATATCCAGTCGAGCTCGAATTCAAATGGGCGATCGAATATCGTGAACGTGTCTTGGAAATTGATGTTGTAGTCAATTCCCCTGACCGTATCGTTATCTCGATTAATGAAACCACGATCGATGTAGTTGATCTGCGGATCTTCGGGGTCATTGGATCGCTGGATGCGACCGCAGAACGGGCTGGTGCTTGTTGGTGAGTTGTAGCAGTCAGAAATGATGTAGCCTGCCGACGGTTCAACGATGGTGTTGTCAACGGCAATTTCGTAGTAGCTCATTCCGGCCGTTAGATCGAATGCTGTGGTCCAAGGTTGCTCAAAGACGACCCCACCGGAGAACGAATCTGAAGTTTCGGGCTCGAGATCCAATGCGCCTCCCGCGGCCACTTCAGTGTTGTAGACATTGAATCCATTATTGTCCCAGCTTCGTGGGTCAACCCCATTTAGTTCACAGTTGGTCAGAACGATAGGTTCGCGCCGATCTTCGGAAGGTAGGTACTCGCCAGTAGCTTCGTCGAACGCGTCGTCGGGCGTCACACAAGGATCGAAGACGTTTAGAAATCCTGTTTGCTGTAACAAGAAGGAATTACGAAGATTGGGTGACCGATAGGATGTACCTCTCGTTGCACGGAACAGAAGCCAATTGACAGGGCGATATCCAAGTTTTGCTGAGTACGTTGGATGGGTACCGTAGTACTCGTCCGTGGTGGATCGACCTGATACGTTTAACGTGAGTTCTTCCACAAGCGTAAAGTTCGCCAACAGAGGAATCTCGAACTCTAAAAAGGCTTCTTTCGTAGTCTTTTCACCAATCGCGCCTTGGTCGGCAGAGTAGCCGTACATCAAGCCTTGCGCAGAAACGGCATTAGGGATCGAATCGATCGTGTCAACGCGGTGGTCGAAACCAATGCCCGCGATCACAGGACCATATGGCAGACTGAAGGTGTCCCCTGTCAGATATACGTTCATTAGCCGTTGCGATACACGGGTGTCAAACTCTCTGACGTCATACAGGTAGTTCCATTCCGCTTCCGTTGCGAATTTACCACCTCGAAGGGACTCATCCCATAAACTCGGAGCGAACAAATTGACCGGCACGCAGCCTGGCGCTGTATCCGGCTGCAAGGCTCCAGGGCGTGCATTGTCTGCAGAGCATGGAATACCCGCTCTCGAGAATGCACCTGTTGCAAGGCTAAGTCGATCGCCGCGGATCCCTCCGAGATACGACACACCTATACTGCTCGTATAGGTCACACTGAACTCGCCTGACCAATTGCTTAATCCCCAAGCATCGTCAAGGAATGGCAGGTCCGCGCTGACACCTGCTACCCAACGGGTCTGTGTGACTTCGGTATCGGTAATGTGCCGGTCACCGTCAACGCGAATCACAATGCCTACAGGTACTGGACCGATAGGTCCTTGCGTCAAATCGCACGTACCGCCGCTATTAACGGTACAGCCAAAGATGCTCTCGATTTCTTCGACAACGACAGGATTGTTAAAGAACGCATCTCTCGCTAAACCACAGTCTACCCCGTGCCCGAGTGGATTACACGGATTGAATGGATAGAGTTGATGTACTACGGGAAAAACCTGTGGCACCATCGTCTCGGAGTGGGTGGTGCGTCTGACATGAAGCGACTCAAAGAATGGCGTTACATTCATCTCGCCGTCAAATGTGTACTCACCGTATGCCATGTAACTGTTTTGATTGAACTCGTTGTATAGCGTTCGGTATTGATTGGTTGCGTTCGCCCAGTTTTCCTTGAAGTCAACGTCATTTAAACCATCACCATCCCCGTCGAACCAGATTAATCGACCACCGAGGAATGCATGCGACTCAGAAAAGTTAGGCCAACCACCGTTAGTTCTGCCACGCGTCCAATAAAGCGTTCCGATTCCTTGCGGCAATCCGTAAATAATGTTCGTTGTACCGCCTGCGCGACAAGGGGTCGCATCGACACCGAATCGCCACCGGTAATAGACGTCGTCCGTTCGGATCATGCCGTTTTCGTCGATTTCATAGTGTTTTTCGCATTCACGCGTAAACGGCGCATCTTCAAATCGAATGAGCGGGTCTCTACGTACTGTAGCCGCGGCACCGACGAAGCCTCGACCGAAATTCTGCCCCCAGGTGAACGAAATGTCGGAACTTGATGGACCGAAGGCTTCCGTATTGTCGGTTTCAGCACGTATTTCGAAGCCGTTGAAGTCTTTACGCAGCTTTACGTTGACAACACCGGCGATGGCGTCAGAACCGTAAACAGAGGAAGCGCCATCTAGCAAGAAGTCGTACTGAGCAACCAAAGAACCTGGTATCAGATTAAGGTCTGGATTACTGGGTGCGCCTTCGACGCCACCAGGAGCCATCCGTCGACCGTTCAGCAGAATGAGCGTTCGGTCCGAACTCAAACCTCGTAGATTCGCCGTTGAGGCACCTGGACCATTGTCAAGTACAAACCCTGAGAAGGTAAGGTCAATCTGCACGTCGGCAGAAGAGGTTGAAGTCTGGATGATCTCAGCGGCATCGACTAAACCAGCCTCACGCGAAATCTCCGCATTCACGATCTGTAATGGCGAAATGCTCTCGAACGTAGTACGTTTCAATCGAGAGCCCGTGACGACGACTTCCTCCATCGCCTCGGCAGGAGGCGCTGTAGCCGCTTCCTCGATCGTTTCGACCGTTTCAACGACGGTCTCGCCCGTTTCATCGGCATCACTCTCAGTACCGTCGTCCTCTTCTTGCGCTAGCGCCCATGGAGCGCTGACGACGAACATTATTGAGAAGACATAAATCCAAAAGGTTCGCAGTGGACTCATCAAATTCCCCTTGTCTTAACAGCGATACGGAAGGGACTTTATCTGAGATCCCGAACCAATCGCAAAACGTCGCATATATTAAGGAAAAAATGAGTATTAATCACCGAAAATTCAAAATGTAGGATGACTTTGCCTACAACACGCAGATCGACTTTTGCGAAGAAAACGCCTGTACTTGTCGAGTTCTCTGATAGGTTGATAACATCAAGATAAACGTGCGCTAAGGTTTTGATGCTGAGACGAACGATAGAACTGATCGATCACAACACTAGGCTAATTTTTCCTTCGATGCTCTGATAAATGTGCAGAAAAAATGAAAAAACGAAACGAACGATTCGAACATCTACGGTCGACGGCTCGCGAGGGGGTATCGGTGCGTTAGTGGGAAATTGTGTGTAGTCACGGGTTTTCCGTCTTTTATCGCGGGTCGAAAGCGAGCTTCCCGCGCTGCGACTCTCGTTCGAAATTCGATGCTGGTATTCGGCGGGTCAACAACCTGGCTAATACGTCCTGTGACCGCGCCTCGATAGGAGACCGTGAGTAACAGTTCGACAATACCAAATTCGCTCGCCTCCGACAATGCATTGAACTGGGGAAGGCGAATGTATAGCAATTCCGGTTCCTCGAACATGGACCCACGTAGCGCCGGAAGCGACGCAAGCTCTTCCCATATTTCTCGATACATCCTCGTGGCTTTGGATTCCCGGCCGAAGAGTTGGTGCCAGTCGGCTAGGTTGAGTTTAGCCAATGCTACGCTCTCTCGATCACTCGACGCGTGAGTCTCCACGAAATTCACCACGTTCACTAAGGCACGCTGTCCGAGGGAGTAAGAGCTTGGCGGTGATCTGCCTGGCGGTGGTGGTTCGTAACCGGGCACCTCGACGTCGAACGGCCGATACCTACTTTCACGATCCATCGGTGGAAATACGGTGTTGCGCATGCCTGCGGCGAAAGCACGTGAGAGCTCAACTTGCCGTACGTCATCAGGTGGGAGAGCTCGCTTCGCAAGCTGAATGGCGTCAATATACAGGATTTTTGCGGCAGAAAATCGTCGATTGGATTCGTACCAGTCGATGAGGGTCAACATGCTGGGTAATAGCCGCGGGTTTTTAGCGCCGAGCTGGTTGCGCATGATGGTGTAGGCTCGCTCCTGCGCCTCATTGGCGCCTTGATAGTCACCTAGAACGGCTAGCGCTGTTGCGTTACGGTAGAGTGGCGTTAACTGATCGGTAGAGTTCAGCCCTTTGTTCATTCGTGTGACATTAAGCGCAGAAGTGAACGACTCAACGGCATCCTCTGCCTCGCCGAGTGCTAGTTGCGCATCGCCGAGTACGATATAGGGTTCAGCTAAACGGATTGCGAAATTCCCACTCAGCTCGCGAATTTCTTTGATTTGATTGGTTAATTCGTCAATCGCGACTTCAAATTCGCCTAATTCAACGCGTTCGCGCAAGTCGTCAAGAGCATTGCTTTCTTCAATGTTGTTGATTTCAACCGGCGCGGCGTATTGCGTCAGTATGAGGAACATGGCTGCGACGAACGACCGCAGCCATCGATTCCGCGGATTGATCGCGAAGAATCGTGATCGAGTTGTCACACCACTTGGTAGAACCAATGCGATTGGACTCAATGTTTAGCGAGTACTACCGTACAAGTCTACTTCGTATACGACTCGATATTAAACAATGAGTTCTAGTTCCGCATTAACTTGGTTGTAGCCATGACTAGCAATGGTCGATTAGAGGACGAAGCGAGATAAGCATGTTGCTATTTGATCAGTCATACACGACACGAAATCCGATCGATTTTGAGCGGTGAGTGAGTGGTACGGTCCGACCAAATAGGGATTTGGACGTTTCAGCGCCGGGCAGCAACCAATTGCCGCCTTGTACCCACATCGACAAGCGTGAGTTCTGTGCGCTAAGCGACCTTGTCCATTCAGAAAGGTTCCCACCGAGGTCAACCACGCCAGCAACGGTTTTGTCGTTTCGCTTTGACCCACAAGCTCTCAATCTAGAAGAAGCGTCTTCGCCGGTTTGGGCGGCTTCGTCGTCGTACGACATGCCCCACGGATACGTAAAGCCAGCTTTGCCGGCTGCTAGTTGACGCCACTCTTCAACGGTAGGAAGGCGACCACCTGACCATCTTGCATAGGCGTCCGCGGCCCACCAATTGACGCCGTACACGGGCAAGGAACTGTCTTCAAGTTGCTCAATCCAGTCGAGTGGCGCAAAATCGATATTGGCGGGCTGATTCTCGTTACTGAACATGCCGAGCTGAACGAGAGGGTCGCCTAAGAATTTCGCATATGCGGATCGACGAACTTCACAACGATCAACTCTTAACTCGTTCTCTGCTGACGCATCACGCTGCAATAGATCCTGAAGATTGATCCCTCGCACTGGCGGCATGTTGGCGAGAAATAAAGGTATGCGCGACTCTTCAGGAAGACCGATTTCATAGGTGCCAGCCGGTATCTGCACGACATCCTGCACGCGACGACGCCAAGGCAAAATGAGTGGGTGCTTTCCGTATACACACCTAAATCCTAAATGGAGCGACTTCAACGTGGGCTCTGCTTGAAGCCAGGCGGCGTTTAGCGCATAGAGCTCCCGCTGGGATCGACGCGCTGCTGGCGCACCATGAATACTCGGTTGGAACGCAAGTGATTGGGCATACATTGGACCTTGCCCCCACTCCATCGCATTGTTCGCTAAATCATGGATACCGCTTGGTGTCGAAGCGAATTCGTGTGAACCACAAGCTTGCGAGGAATTACGTTCGGCACTGTTAAAAGGCCACGCTTCTGGTGTGAAATCATCTCCCCATGGGTAAAGGTGGGATGAATCGCCACTTGCCATCGCCTCGAATTCCTCAGCGAAGGGCAGACGACCGCCCGCGGCGCTGCAGTAGGCGCTTGCACCTTTGTAATTTATGCCACTGGCAGGCGAGGTCAGTCGACCAGCGATACGATGGCCAGTGGAAGAAGATTGCAGCCATTGGTTCTCGCTTGTTTTATCAAAACCCGGTTGACGGCTCGTCCACTCGACGAACTGCTCCCATTGCAGTTGACTGACTTCACAGGTATCCGCGAAAAACCCACTGAGCTCGATCGTACGTCTTGGTTTGTTAAGACGTTGCTTTAGTTCCTTGTTAAATTGATTACGTTCATAAGCCGTCACAGCGGCCAGATCCAGTTGCTTGGCGCTCGGTGACGCCGCGTGTTGCACACCGATCGGGACCGTGAGTGTTTCCGTGTCGGCGCGGTTGATGTTGAGCAATGTTGTCGTCAAACCGATGACGAGAAGTACGATGAGGATTCCGAGTGGGACCTGCCATTTCATCGTCTGAATCGCGTCCCAGGGCGCCAGAAGAACAGTAACGCAATGAGAGATAGCCCGGCGGCAACGTACAGCATCGTCATCCAGGTTTGGATGCTAAACGGACTGCGATCCCATTGAGGCACCACGCGCAAGGTGTTGACGATCCCTTGGTTGGGTTCCGCGAGGATCTCAAGTTGGCCATCTTCGTCGTATGCTCCGAACACAAAACCGACAACAAAGTCGTCGAGTTGTGGCGAAAGGTACGCGATAGCACGCCATTTCGCGGTTTCCAAGTCAGACTGAACGGGTGACATGAGCAGCACCGCATTTCGTTCCAGTGTGACTTGCATGCCACGCCATATATCTGGATACGCCTGAAGATTGAATCGAAGTTTGGCCGTTTCAGGTATGGACTCAAGCAGTGATTCGTTGTTCGATTGGATTTCTGCTTCAATGAGCAATCGATTGACCGGTAGACGAATGAGCGCTTCCGGATGCGCCGAAGGCGGCATCGGCATCGTGAGCAGAGGCTCTGGCTGGTCCTGAACGTAGCCTTGCCCGTGAAGCAATTCAAGTGACAAGGCTAGGTCCTCAATTGCTTCTCTTTGTACGTCAGCGAGCTCCGGCGGTTGGGACATAAAGTTCTGTAGGATCGGTAGAAACTGTTGAAGCAATTCCGTCGGCGGATTGTCGTTGTCATAGAACCGCTGAACTTCGACTAAGAATGCCATGAACGCGGCTAAAAAAGATGCAAGGTCTCGCTCGATGACACCGAAATCGAATGACCCCAAATTCATCAGTTCAGCGGTTGGATCCGCCAAACGGATCGAAAATCCAGGTACGGAACCGACGCCACCCGCGGATTGGCCTGTCTGTTGGTTACGCGATGCGCGAACATCCGGGAAGCTCGCGCTCTCGATGCTGCCGTTGCCGCCAGGTCCGAGTTGCGTACCTTCGGGCAATGTATCGGTATTCGTGGAACTCGCTTGTCCATCTTCCCCCCAATCAGACTCGCTCGGTGGCCATTCGCCGTCACTTTGGTTTTCGCGGTCGCCACTGCCGTTGGTGAGGGATTCATAGACGTCAGCGACAGTTGATGTCTGATTACCGCCGCCCTGCCCGGCGCAATCTTTAGCGCTCGTCCCGGCGGGACATAACCCAAGGTTGGATTCAGGGCCGATTCCCGGCACACCGACGAAATGCCAATGAGTGATAACAATCCCGTGTTCCTTGAGGATCGACATTAATAAGTAGAAGGTGCCGATGTCGTAAAAATCGCCGCGTACCGCCGCCCGTTGATAGGTGTCGAACGCTCCGAGGAATGTATCCAAACTGTTGGGTTCCTGGAGCAGCTCCGACCGGTGCCATATACGTCCTGAATAGGGGTCACGTACGACATTCTTGTGGATCTCGAGCACTGGCATGATTGCGGGATCCCAAATTCGGTCGAGCGGGTCGTTTTCGTAGTCATGAAGCTGGGCTGGTGGGCCGGCTGCAAGTCTGTTCAAGACGAGCGAGGTACTAAATTCCCGCGTCATCACAGCTGAGACTTCCTGAATTCGCTCGCTGTATTCCTTTTCTTGTTCGAATCGACTCGCGATGCTAAGCACGATGACGATGATCAGTACAGCGACACCGTTAGCGAGGATGTCTACCAAGGCGACCCCTGCGAAATTCGGTATCCGTCGAGCTGCGGAGATCACGGCCTAGTTATTTCGGTATAGTCGCGGATGTATGACGGAATGTCATCCAACATGACGGACTTAAGGAACTCGTTATCTGCGACGACCCATCCAATCTTGATTTCACGCTCAGGCCATATCGCGGCGAGACAGTTGCGCGCTTCGGCCATGATCGGAATGCTGCCCTCCAGTACAAAGAACAGAAGCTGTTGCTCTGTATCTTCGTAAATTCGCTCGGCGTAATTACGGTATGCGCTACCAGGTTCACAAATCTCTTCTCGCGGAATTCCTTCACCTGTTTCAACGATGCGTAGCGTACTCGGAAACACGATGACGACGTAACCAAATCCTCCTGTCTCACTCTGGATTCGATAGAGACCGTCTTCTGCGGTGTCTTGCAGGCGTTCGCGAACCGCAGATTCCGAAAAGATGTTGACGATAAGCAGGAACACCAGCATTAGCGCAAACATGCCGCCAAACACGGCCATCATCGGCGCGTTGTTGTCGTCGTCCGTTTGACGTTCCCTAGAAGGCACGGACGCTTTCGCGCAGTTGTCGCTCTAGTGTGTTAAGAGCGCGTTCCTCGCTGCGCTGGACAAGAGTTAGAAAGAGCATCAGCAACACGCTGAGTGAGAGCGCGATTAAAGTCGTATCGAACGCGATACCGAGTGGCGCAATCGCGGCTCCGAGTTCGGTGGATAAGCCGCTTAAACCCGACTCTGACGCGATCAGCTTGCGGATGCCGTCGGCGGCCAAGGAGATGCCGAGTACAGTACCGATGAAGCCTAAAACAGGCACAACCCAGCCAATATAACGAGGCACCGTGAATGACTCCTCGTGTCGACGCCACAGAAACTCCAGTCGATCGTCCAATCGAACCGAGTCGTCCGACAACACTCGAATGCGGTCAATGTGCGTCAGGATGTTGGATTCTTGTCCGATCTGCCAACGTTGTAGGCTCGCACGAAGGTAGAGCGTGTTCCACCACTTCCCAATCAGGATCAACATCCCCCAGTAGAAGAACAAGACCGTTGTTGGTGGGATCATGCCGCGCTCGAGAAAACGTCTGGTAATCGCTTGTGCTGTCGTCCAGGTTTCGCCAAGCCACTCAAGCGCGAGCAGCGTGGTTGCACTTAGGACAAGTGCGGTCAGAAGCGAAAGTAGAAGTCCAGGACCACTTAGAAAGTTCGCGAGCCAATCGAGCGCGTCTGCTTGACTCGCACTCGCAGCTTTGAGCCAAAGCCCAACACCGTATAGTCCAATTGCAGAAACAAATAGCGGGATCAAGCTGCTCGTCCATTGCAAGCCGCTACCGTTGTCGATCACTGCAAAGGCGGGTAACGATGCAGTGAAACTCACTACGAGCAGACTCAGGACACTGATCGCACTTAACGCAAAGTAAAGCGCCTGTGAAGATCTTATGGCGAAATGTGCGATCGCAATGACAGCGATCGCTAGTAACACGGCAGGTGCTGCCACCCATGCAGGCAATTCAAACACTTGCGTGACGTTGAAGGCGACCAACGCGACAAGCAAGATGTAAACGACAATCGCGACGCGCACGTTGATCCTTGGGAATGAAGAAGACGGATTTTAGAAGCCGTTCTGAAGAGCGGCGTTCAATATGTCAGATTAGAGTATTTCGTAGGCTGTTAGTTCAGACTGAACAACGAGTTAGCGATGTGGTCGTTTCAGCCGGTGACAGCATGTCACGACACACTTAGCGTTGGGATCGACGATGAGGAAATAGTCGAGTCGGTCGCAGATGCGAGCATATTGGCTTCCAAGTGCACGTCGCAAGTCGTGTCGACTTGCTTGGTCGAGTGCAAACGACCGCTCCGAAGGCCCGGCCGGTGTTGAATGACCAAACAGGAGCATGAGCACGATTTGCAGTTCAGAGATACCGCGTTGACGCACTCGCATCTCTGTGTGTTGACTAAGGCTGACACGGTCGAATTGTGCGAGTCTTTGGCGTGCGCGTTTTGATAGGAGTATCGGTTCGCTGAATTCTTGTGTAAGCAGTGTAGAAGGGGAGATCGCAGCGGTCAATTGGGTTGCTGGTAGAGAAACGAAAATCCAAGTTTAGGAACGGTGAATATGAAATTCGATGGAACATCATGGAAAATAGTGGAGTGTTTTTATGGACCTTTTGACGTACTCTGATGTGGACCGTCAGCGACAATATTTCGGTTGACATGGGTTTAGCATTCACCAGCGAGTTTGCACTACATCTGTAAATGTCTCGATACCCAACCCGCGAAACCGCATATCCGCGAGTCTCGTTAGAAGACACAGACCACGCCTTGTCGAAACATCCTGACTCAAGGATGCGTTACGCATATTTCAAGACCATCGCAAAAGGCGGAACCTGCGTTATCAGTTCGTGTCAGGACCTTCATCTCATGCGCACGATCTGCTACAAGGAGTTGCGTTCCGAACTCGCCGATGATCCCATCCAACAGCGTCGCTTCATTCGAGAGGCTCGCGTGACCGCGATGTTGCAACACCCGAACACGATTCCTACCTATGAACTAGGACGAAACGTTGATGGTCACCCATACTTCACCATGAAGTTGGTGTACGGCGCGACCATGCGCGAGATTCTGGATTCGTGCGCCGAAGCACAGTCGCATAACGTTGGCGGTCATTCGCTAATGAAGCTGATCAACGTGCTATCTCAAGTAGGACATGCTTTGCACTATGCACACCGACATGGTGTTGTCCATCGAGATGTCAAGCCGGAGAACATCCTGATTGGCGCGTTTGACGAAGTACTTTTGCTTGATTGGGGTTTGGCGAAGGTTTGGGGTAAGGATGAGGAACCCAAGTTAGAGATGCACAAACCTCGCATCGTCGTACCGAAAGATGAGGACGTCACATTGACTGCTCAGTCACCACTTGATGCAACGCCTGCATACATGTCGCCAGAGCAGTTGGTCAATCACAACGACGTGGACCATCGTTCGGACATCTATAGCCTCGGGGCGATCTTGTACGAGCTACTCGCATTGCGCAGAATGGTTCAAGGTGATACGGTAAATCGGGTATTGGATTTTGTAAAGCGTGGTCGTATTCCGGCGCCAGCATCACGTATGGGAGGCGTCCCGGTATCGTCTCATCTCTCTGAAATTTGCATGAGTTGCGTTGCGCATGAACCGGGGTTGCGTTATCAGACAATGGACCATGTCATCGACCATCTTGAAGAATGGATGATCGATCCGAGCTATGACTAGATCGAGATAGGAGCCAATCTGTGAATGACCTTAATACTCTCTCTCGAAGAGAGGTCGATTTCTTCAATTGTCACGGTTTCCTGCACATCCCCGCAGTCTACTCTGAGGGAGAGATCGAAGCGATGACGGAGGAACTCGATTGGCAAATCGAGACCTGGGCAAACGCCAGTCCTGGTTGGAGTGGCGGTTGGCGCCGCGTCTACATGAGCGAGGATATAGAGAAACGGTCCAAGCTCGTCGCTCTACACGACCTTCATAGGTATTCGAGAGCATGGTGCGATGCCGTTACCCATCCAAAGCTCGCTGGTGCTATGGCGGATCTTATCGGTCCGAATGTCGAGCTACATCACACAACGTTGCATGCCAAACCGCCTTCTACAGGGCATCCGTTCCCGATGCACCAAGATTGGGCTTTTTATAAACACCGTGATGGGAGATACGTCGACTGCTTAATTCACTTGGATGACACTGACGATGGCAATGGCTGTATCCGATTCTTGGACGGTTCTCACCGGGAGGGTCCGCGTGAACACGTCGTCAACTATCCGGATGGACGTCCTTGTACGCCGCATCTCCCGACCAAGGACTGGGATCTTGAGCATACGGTTCCTGTACCTGCCAAACGTGGAGATGTAGTCGTATTCAGCATCCACATGATCCACGGTTCAAGGATCAATACGTCGAAGGATGTACGTCGCTTGGTTCGAGTTGGATATCGCAATCCGGAGAACGAGCAGATTGCCGGTCAGTCTCATGGGAGACCAGGATTGATGGTTTGGGGTAGACGACCTCGGTGCGAAGGTCAAACACCGTTCGCGACTAACGTCTGATGCGAACTTATCCGATCGACGCGCGCGAACACAACGCGCAATCCGAACCTATTCCGCTCACCGACGAGCAGCTAAGGCATTTCATTTCAGCAGGCTACCTCCCGCTGCAGTCGTCATTGCCAGCGTCCTATCACCGCTTGATATTTGAGCGGTTCGATCAGATTAGTCAATCGTATGGTCATTTCGGTAACAACCTGCTACCGCTCGTACCTGAGCTGGGCGAACTGTTCGAGGACCCGGTCGTAAAAGGAGCGCTTCAAACGGTTCTTGGAAAGGACTACAGCATGCACCCGCATCGAGCGCTGCATTCGAATCCGCCCGGGAGCCCGGAACAGGGATTCCATAAGGACAGTTATTGGGGTTATGTTCGTCGTGTTCGCAACCACCGTCCGTGGTGGGTCATGATCATGTATTTCCCTCAAAGTACCCCTGTGAAAAAGGGTCCAACGGCAGTCATGCGGGGCAGTCAACATCTGAACCAGCAACCCAAGGACTACTGCCTACCCGCGTCAATCAGCGGTAATTCTGGAAGTCTCGTATTGATTCATTACGACATTTGGCACCGCAAGATGCTCAATCAAACAGAACTGAATCGATACATGTTCAAGTTCGAGTTCACACGTCTGCGGCAGCCTGAACCGATGGACCGAGGTCCGTGGCTTGCTCCGAAGCGAGCCGTTAAGCCTGATCTTTCGCCCGTTTGGCGAAGCGTTTGGGATTGGTTAGTCGGATCAAATTCGATGCCTGAAGCAACCAAGGTTCACGACGCAGTCCCCTCAATTGACGATCTCGGCGCTACGGATGAATGGCGAGGCATTCGTGCGGGATACGAATGGGCTGAGATGGGAGAATCCGCGGTGGCGCCGCTCCTTGACGCGCTGCAATCCAATCCAAATGGATACAACGAGAAACGACGCTACGCGGATAACGGCATGTTGTGGCGGGACGATGCAGTTGCTCGAAATGCTGCACACGGTTTGGTGCACATCGGTCGACCAGCGGTTCGAGGATTGTTGGATGTGCTCCAACACGGTGTCGACCGTGCTCGAAAACACGCAGCATTCGCGTTAGGGGAAATCGGAGATAAAGCCGCGACTCAAGGCTTGGTTCAAGCATTGCAGGACGACGAAGTCCATGTGAGAGTAGCGGCGATCGAAGCGCTTGGCCTACTCCAACCGGCACAAGAGGGTATATCAGGCATGTTGACGGCTTTGGAGGACTCCGCGTCTGAGGTAAGGTTCGATGCGGCGCTATCGCTCATGCGATCGACGTCGCGTACTGGTTCTGCGCTGAAATCAAGGTGCGTGCCATCGTTGGGCACTGCCTTGTATGACACGAATCGATATGTTAGTGGTTATGCTGCGGAAGCACTTGAACGGATTGGAACGAAGTCGGCGTTATCGGAGCTATTGCCGTTTCTTCGTACTTCACGTTGGTGCGCTCATACCGACAATCAACGTCCGTTTTGATAACAAATCGCTTTGCCTCAAGTACGACACTATATGGGTAAGTAGCGGTAGCTGAGAACACTCAAACTTTTGAAGGTCGACCGTTTTGCTTAGTCTATTAGCGTAAGGCGACAGAACGCTAACTGATTCTCCAAGAATTCGACTCTGGTTCTTTCAGAAGCTCATTAACTATCGATCGAGAGGAAAGTACGCCGTGCTTTTGTTATACGGAAGCCGATGCGAGAGGCACCAGATTTCTCGTCCGATTTCAAATGACCTGCTGAGCCTGGCGTCTTTCGAGACTGACGTTATGGTTCGGTTTTGCCAGTTGATTGTCTTGCCACCAGCAGTGCGACTTGCTGTGTCAGGACTTGCTCATTACGTTGATTCGCTAGCGTATCGCTCAAAGTAATCACGCCGCGGTCGGGTCGCGACGATGAGGGCTTTTTCTTAATACACTCCGTGGTATAGGTTAGTAAGTCGCCAGGTCTAGCAGGGTTAGGAATGCGGATCGCTTCCTTACCGAGCATCGCGAGAATCTGAATATGGTCTTCATGATCGAAGAACAATCGAGTGCAGATTGCAAATAAGTGCAGCGATGAAGCCGTTAATCCGCCAAAAATCGAATTTGTCGCGGCTTCTTTATCAATGTGGAATGGTTGCGGGTCCCATCTTGACGCAAACTCGACGACTTCTGTCTCGGTAAGCGTATAGGTCCCTACTTTGCTGCGATACCCAATTTCGATATCGTCAAAGTACAGCACGAATCGGTGCTTCTTCGGTCGCTATATCGAGCGGCTCGATGCCGAGCTGGTCGAATAGCACTTTGTCTTCTTCGTTCTCCGGGTTTGGTGTGGTAAGCAACCGTTCCCCGCAGAATATCGAATTTGCGCCAGCGAGATAGCAGAGTGCTTGAGCTTCGTCACTCATTTCGGTGCGACCGGCAGATAGTCTGACAAAAGATCGAGGCATGAGAATCCGTGCAACGCAAACCGTACGGACGAATTCAATGCTCGAAATTCCTTCTGATTCGCTTAGTGGGGTGCCTTCGACCCGTACGAGCATATTGATGGGTACGGATTCGGGATGTTGAGGAAGATTCGCGAGTTGTTGGAGTAGTCCTGCACGGTCTTCGCGTGACTCACCCATCCCCACAATCCCGCCACAACACACGTTGATGCCGGCATCGCGGACTGCGGAAAGCGTGTCCAGACGATCCTGATACGTGCGTGTCGTAATGATGTCGCCGTAGTACTCAGGCGAGGTGTCAAGGTTGTGGTTGTAGTACGCTAATCCCGCATCAGCAAGACATTGAGCCTTGTCGTCGCTCAACATACCGAGTGTTACACAAGTCTCAAGTCCTTCATCGTTCACGGCGCGAACGAGTTCGGCAACCTGCTCTACCTGCCGTCCTGTTGGACTACGCCAGGCGGCACCCATACAAAAACGTGAGGCACCATCCGCTTTGGCGTTGCGCGCGGCTTGGACGACATCTTCCATTGGAAGTAGACCATGCACGTCCAATCCGGTGTCAAAATGAACGCTCTGAGGACAGTATTTACAGTCTTCAGGGCATCCGCCGGTCTTGATGCTGAGAAGGGTGCTCAGTTGAACCTTATTAGGATCGAAATGCTCCCGGTGCATGGACTGCGCCTCAAACATTAGGTCACTGAATGGCCGCTCGAACAAGGCGAGCACCTCGTTTTTTTGCCAGTCATGGCGCAGAGAGTTAGTCAAGTGAATCGTCCGAATCAAGGGTTACCAGAGGCTGAGCCGCTCATGTGCTTATGCGCGTCTGGCATACGTTTAATTCGGCAATTCTAGCTGTCGGTGATATTGGGAGTCGTGATGGACATGAATGCATTTCGCTGGTTTGCGCACGTCGTGTTGCTTCTTGCCAGCGTTGCGCTCTTGGCGCAACCAGCAGGTACAGATGAGGCGACCTCGTCGGAGCCGACTTGGCACGGTAAAACAAGCGTTTCCATTGATAAAGCAGCGTTATCAGCCGTCGATGAAATGATGGCCAAGTATGTTGAGGAAGGAAGTGTCGCAGGCATCGTCGTGTCGGTGTCTTATCAGAACGAAGTGGTCTATACGAAAGCCGTGGGTAATCGAGGTCTTGAGGATGAACGACCGGTCAAGGAAGACGACCTGTTTCGAATCTATTCAATGACAAAACCCATCACCGGCGTCGCATTAATGCAACTCCACGAACAAGGTAAGTTTGAATTAGACGACCGACTCGATAAGTACATTCCGGAGTTCGCCGATTTAAAAGTTCACAATCCAGAAGGTGACCCCACTCCGCCTAAAAATCCGATCACAATCCGCAACCTGCTCACGCACACGGCGGGGTTCGGTTACGTATTTACTGGCCACCCAGTTGATCAGCGCATTAGAAATGAAAACGTACTTGGTTCGAAGGACTTAGAGGAATTCGCAAAGAAGGTTGCTGATATTCCACTGATGCACGAACCCGCTACACGCTGGCAGTACAGCATTGCGGTTGATGTTCAAGGACTGTTGATTGAGCGCTTGAGCGGGAAGACGTTTGACGTGTATCTCCAGGAAAACATCTTCGGTCCGTTAGGGATGGAAGACACGTTCTTTGGTGTACCGGAAGATAAATTCGATCGGTTCCTGCCGAACCATAGTTGGAGCCGGTCAATGAACCATCTCATTCAGTCTGGTCCGCAGAGTTTTGAGTCATATCGCGATGTCACGTTTTTCTCTGGTGGTGGTGGCCTCGTCTCCACGGCGCACGACTACATGACGTTCGCTCGAGCTGTCGCGAACGGAGGAGAGCTTAATGGCGTACGCATTCTCAAGGCTGAAACCGTTGAAGAGATGCGGCGTAATCATTTAGATGAGGCGATCCATGCTGAAGGTAGAACCGGGGAAGATCCTGGCGCGATGTTGGGGTCTGGTGCACGGAATTTCGGATTCGGACTAGGTTTCGGCGTGAATACCGGCCCGTCGACGGCAGGTCGCTCGCATGGTGAATACAACTGGGGAGGTGCGGCAGGAACGGTGTTTTGGATTGATCCTGTCGAAGACCTTATCGTGGTCGGCATGATTCAGCGTATGGGAGGTGGCGTGCCACTCTCCCGCGATCTACATCGTACCGTTCGGAGCGCACTCGTATACGAATAGATCACGCGTTCTTTAGCAGTTTAGCCACCAGGTCTACGGTAGCGGTGGGTGGCGCATCCTTGAATTCCGATAGGCGTTCGTAGACCTGCGCGGCACCTTCATGGAAGCCATTGGGTAATCCGTTTGCTGCGAAAGTGCTTGCGATTTCGCGCATTTCTGCAGCAAATCGCCACGCTTTTCGACTTACTGAAGGTCCCGTTCGTTCGCTACGTGCGTGCAATTCAGGTTGCGATATCGACCACTCGGCTAACAAAGCGTCTGTGACATCGTTAGCCGCGGCTAGTGCACGTATGTTGAGCAGCAATGCGGATGTACCTTTGGTATAGGCTGCGTAACACATTTTTAACGCGGAAGCCGCAGTAGCGACAGAACCTAGATCGGTCGGACTTGCGAACGTTCCGTCAAAGAGGTCTCGAATAGACGATGCTCTCGCACCAGACAGATACATACGCGTCGCGCCAGCTCGTCTTGCCGGCGGTCCAATGATGCTACCGTCGACGTAATTCTCACCAACCAAGGTTGCGATTTGCCCCGCCGTCATTGGTGAGGTTGCATTCGCATCGACATAAATTCCTTTGAAATCCAGTTCGATAACGGATTCTGCGGTTGCCTCTGCGAATTCGGGAGGGCAAATGGATATCACAACATTGGCGTTCTCCAATGCAAGCGGAAGGTTGGTGTATTCGATAAATGCGTCAGCTTCAGCACGTTTGCGCGTCGCGGGTGAGCGAGACTGAGAAACCCAACCAACATCGTGCTGGTTACTGCGAAGACACGCTCCCAAAGACGAACCCATTTCGCCCGGGTGCAGGATCAGGATGCTAGACATGGGCGGCTCAAATTCATAATCTCAGTCAACAACGATAAGCCTCAGGAAATTGACGAATTAGCGCACACCTTGGGCGATTAACATAAATGGGTTAAGAACAGGAGGAAGCATGTCGGAATTTGAAGGCAAAGTTGCGGTTATTACTGGCGCAGGCGGCGGAATTGGTCGCTCTCACGCCATTGAATTCGCAAAACGCGGTGCCAAAGTGGTGGTCAACGATCTCGGTGGGAGCGTTTCCGGAGATGGCGCAGGCGATATGGCCGATCAAGTTGTCGCGGAGATCAACGAGCTAGGCGGTGAAGCGGTCGCTAATAAAGCGTCTGTCGCCGATCGAGACGGCGCGAAGAGCATCATCGACGATGCGATTTCTAATTTCGGCCGTATCGATATATTGGTTAACAACGCTGGGATTCTTCGCGACAAGACGTTCAAGAAGGTATCGCTTGATGACTTCGATTTGGTCATGCAGGTGCACTTGACGGGTACAGCGTACGTAACCCATGCGGCGTGGCCTCATATGTACGACCAACGATACGGTCGGATCGTCTTCACGAGTTCGGGGTCCGGGATATTTGGTAACTACGGTCAATCGAACTATGGTGCGGCGAAGATGGGTATGTTGGGGCTAGCTAATGTACTCGCGTTAGAAGGCGGTCCCCGAAACGTTCACGTGAACTGCTTAGGACCAGGTGCGGCAACGCGAATGACGAATACTGTGCCGGGTCGTGACGAAGACATTTCGGATCCAGATCCCAACCGGAGTCCATCGCTTGTCAGCCCGGCGGTGCTATTCATGTGTAGCGAAGGTGCGCCAAATGGCTGCGTCATTCATGCGAGTGGCGGCAACTATTCGCGAAGCGAAATTGTGGTAAACCGCGGGGTGTCCCTAGGCGCGGGTGCGACGTACGAAGATTTGGTACCGCACATTGACACGCTCATGGATATGACCGGCGCGAAACCGCGAGAGCGAAGGCAACCGAGACCGAGAACCTGAGCCATTCTGAATCTCCGCGGATGCGAATTCGCCGTCACTTCAGCGAACATCGTTGAGTCATTATCGTGAATGACGAAAAAGACAGTTCAGAGACGAAATTGCCGGATCGCAGATGGCTGCTTGGCTTAGGGATTTCCCTCACAACGGTGTGGATCTTCGGCGGACTTGTCTACATCGTTTTCCTTGACGGTTGGATGTCATTCGTTGATCAAAGTGCAGATGCGATTGGGGGATTCTTAGAGGGGTTCTTCGCGCCTCTCGCGTTTTTGTGGTTGGTGATCGGTTTGTTCATTCAACAGCGGGAGCTTGCGTCGAATACTGAAGCACTTAAACAGACGAACCTCAATTCGGCGAAGCAGACTGAAATACTCGAAGCGACGGAACTCCGTGCGCGACAAAGCGCTTTTTTTCAGATCGCTGAAAACGTTCGTCGACAGACGGGGAACCTTGCGGGTCTCATTGCCAGATCGCTTGAAACTGAGCAAGGAGAGAAAGTTGTCACTGATGATGAGATGATAGAACACTGGATGGAGCACCAGAACGGGCAATACGAGATATTCCCAGCCGTACTGTCCGATCCGACTGAACGATTTGAAAATGCAGGACTTAGTCCGGCGGAGATTTACTACGGCACAGCTGAACGGCAGCAATCTACGACAGAGTACTTAAAGAGTTTCCGCGGTTTGGCGCAGTTGGCTAGGGATTGCGATGATGACGGTACGATCATGCGCACGATTACGCAAACTCCGCATGGGCAGGTCTACGCCACAATGCTGGAACACATTGTGCCTCCGGTTTGTTGGGCGTTACTGGAGAACTTCACAAGTTTCGGGTTCGTGACTGAGGAGTGCGATATCTTGGGTACGTGGCATATTCGTGCACAGACTAACTATGGTGAGCAGGAGTGGTTTACGACCTTTCGCGAGACTGAAAACGGAGTCGAAGGTGAAGTGCACCTAGAAGACGACGTAACGCCGATTCAAGACATCTTCATCGACGGTCCAGCTGTGTTTGGGCGGGTCTGGATGGCACAAAATGTCTTCGTCATGACGGGATTAGTGCAGGACTCACTGCTACACGGGCAGTTGGACATCAGAGAGGGCGTATTTGCGACGTTAGAAGGCGTGCGAAAGGACGTTCCTTTGCCTGACTCGGATTAGCATCTGAATTCCGCATAGTCGTCGCACGCGCGACGCAATACGGATCACTTGCGCGGCGATTGGTTTCGTGGCGTAATTGGGGCGCGACGACCTGGTCTAGACGAAGATTCCGTATCCGGACCAAAGTACGTCTCCAGGTAGTCGAGTATCTTCGGTTCAGTCTCCCCTAGCTCCCACATTCCTTCGTCGGTTTGCATTCGCTTAATGACATCCTGCCAAGCACCGCGTGATAAACGAAGGTTTTTGAGAATTAGAGTAGAGTGGCAGGCTGTGCAGTGAGCCCGTACTAATTTCCAGTTTTCCTCTGAGTCTTTAACTAGAACTGGATCGGTCGCGAGCGCTTGATCTTCAGTTTGAGAAGCTGGCGCAATGAGAACGAGCCAAACGAAGACGAGAAATCGCGTTTTAGACCGCATAAACCGCGATACGATGACATGCGTTGTTGCCGTAACCTTTGGGGTTCCAACCCGGTACAAGCATCGGCTGCGAATCGCCGTCTGAATCAATAGCCCTAGCCCAAACTTCGTAGTAACCAGATTTTGGGAATGAGACGGAGTAATCGAAATGTTGCCACGCGAACCGATTGACGGGTGGTTGTAGTTCCGTATCCAACCAAGTCGTACCGTAGTCAATCGAAAGTTGCACTGAGTTAACGCCTTGTGCACCAGCCCATGCGTGCCCGTGAATGGGTAAGCGTTGCTTCGATTCGTGCTGCATCCCTGACGCCGGACTTGTAATCAATGATTTAACCGGCATTGAATCAAGCATGCACATATCTTCGTAGGCAACCTGACTGCCCGGTGCGACGGGTTCACAGGGTACGTGATACGCAGGTGGAGCCATCTTGGGACCGTCATGTAGGCGATCACGTAGCGCTAAACCTGTTAACCACTTCCCTGATGTCGAACCGGGTTGGCCGCCAAACACCAACCGGAGCGGGTGACCATTCATGGGATGCATATCGGCTCCGTTCATCCCCCATACCAACATCGAATCTGGGTCCATGGCTTTTGAAATATGAACCCCCCGCGAAATCGGTTCGCGAGTTGGATCGCCGCTGGCGTGACGGTCCTTAGCGTGATAGGCAAGAAAGACGGCGTTGTCTCTTTTGCCGATATCTAATAAAAGGTCCCGCAAACGCATGCCGTCCCAAACCGGACATCCGACCGCGCCGAGCGTCCACTGATTACCACTAACAGGCGGATCAAATTCGGCTCTTCCGTTACCGCCACACTCTAAGGTAATTTGTCGTGAAACGTGCTCGAATTTCTGCTTCAGTTCCGGCAGCGTGTAGCGTCGAGTAGCACCCACCGACTCGCCTCCGATGGTGAGGGTCCAGCTTGAAGGATTAGTCTCAGCGGGCGGTAATCCATTGTTTCGAATAAAGAGTCGATTGGTCGGCGTAACGTTGTCATTCAGCAGGTGTGGCATAGTTTCGGCATTCAACGGACGATCGTTGAGCAAGACTAAACCGTCTTTGCCTTCGATCTCAAATGGTTCGCTCGCGTTGGCATATACCGCCGGAATCAAGCCTCTTGGCATCAGTTCCGAAAACGCAATGTGCACTCCGAGCGCGCCAGTCATCGCGCTTAATCCAGTTAGAAATCCGCGTCGAGACTTGGGATGAGCAATTCGATGCCACGTCTCCCAATCTGCGCGTTCGGGATCGCTAAAGAAAAACTCGTGTATACCGCGTTCGCGACGTGTCAATAGAGTCCTCAAGACGGGTTTTTCGTCGGGCATAGTTTAGTACCGGCTTTCACGATCGGGTTGAGTGTCCTTCGACGGGCTTCCCATTTGTCTTGCCACCCCTGACTTGTGATGTTAGCTCTCATTGATATCGCGAGTGAGGGATCGAAACCCGAGCCAAGACCAATCACTAATAAGTGCGGCAACGAGGAACACATGGGCGCCGATACCTGCAAAGTCCGGTAGCCAACTGACCGACCAGCCGACATAAAGTGCAATACCCATAAATGGTGCGAAAGCGCCCCGCAACCCTGTTAATGTGACGTGTATACCCATGTAGGTGACTAAATCGCGTTCGCTCGCGAAATCGTTATGTCCGAGCTGCCATGCCAACGTACCTGCACTTCGCGCGAAACCCATGGTCACTCGACCGAGCGCCAATAACCAAAGACCATGAAACATCGCGCCCACCCACATGATGAGTTGCGAGACGACCCAAAACACGCTCATCTGAGAACGGAATTCAGCGACGTGCACCTTATCGAGATGTCGTGCCCACAACGGTAAGGTAACGGTTCCGATAGCATGAGGAATGATCACGCTCAGCGCGATACTGACGGTGTAACTCGCGTTCATTTCTCGTGATACGAGGTATATGAGCGGTGCTTCAAGCATCATGTTCGATACACCGCCCAGGAATTGATAGAACTCGTAGCGTGCGAAATTGGTGTCGTTACGCAAGATGCGCCAGAAACTTGCAAGGGGAACGCGTGATGCTCGTGAAACGACTCGACGAACGCGTCGTTCTGCAACCCGGTGGCGCAATTCACCGGTGACTTCGATCCGGGAAAACGAAAAAATACCAAACATCGCGATAACTGTCGCGACGACGTACATGATCCGGAAACTCGTCGGATTCCCATCTAGGATCGGCGCGCCAGCCATGGTTGTGATGACCATGACGAGACTGGTGATGAGTTGAAGACGACCAGTCGTACGCGCCCGTACTTCCCGGACGTAGTTAAGACTCCATACGACGCTGCGGATCGTGATCGTTCCAGCCGTAAAGACGCGTGCAAGCACGACCCCCGTACAAAGAAAAACGATTCCAGTTGTAGTCGGTGGCGAGAATGCGACAAGGAGCAGGCAGACCATCGTGAGGGTCTGCAACGTCACGACGATCGGAACCTTCGAGCGTGCGCTCGCAACGCCATTCCAGAGGTAGCTGGAAAGATTGCCGAACATGGGTGCGGCAGTGAGTAATGCGATGACTGAAGGCGGGACGTTGTAGATCTTGTCCGCGATTACGCCGACGAATCCACCTTCAAGCAGCGCCAATGCGACAGGAACCGTGAGTTCGGTGATTTGTTCTCGATTGAGGCTACGGCGCGCCGCCGGCGTAAGTTGGACGGAGCCAAATACGCGACTGAAAAGACCCACCCTTAGCTTTGCAAGGTCACGCCTGCATTAGCGGGTGGTAGCTTGGTCAGGTCCAGGTTTTGACGCTTCGCATAGTCATGCGCGACCGTTACGGTTTCGCGATTACACCTTGCGAGTGAGGATAGTGCCGCGAAGACGATCCATGAAGATGAGACTTCGAAGTACTCGCGAAGTGCGTCACGTGATTCTGACAGCCCGAAACCGTCGGTTCCCAACGCAACGAAGTCGTTTTCGATCCACCGCGCAATGGACAACGGGAGACTCTTTTGATAGTCGGACGCCGCAATCACACTCCCTTCCTCTGCTTCGAACAATTCTTCGACGTAAGGGCGGACGGTCGTGTCGTCGACCGCAAGCATCCGCTCGCGTTCCGCATCAATTCCTTGACGCGATAGTTCGACGTAACTCGTAACGCTCCAGACCGTAACGCGTTTTCCAAGCTGTTCAAGTTGCTCGGATGCTTCTAACACTTCCATCATGATCGCGCCACTACCTAAAAGGTGGACATCGGCGTTCTCTGTATAGCGATACGCGTACATCCCACTAACGATCCCTTCCTCAACACCCTCTGGAATAGTTGGCATCGGATAGTTTTGGTTCGTGACGGTGATGTAGTAGAAGACCGACTCGTTTTCCTGATACATCCGTCGAATGCCTTCTCGAACGATGACTGCGATCTCGTACGCAAACGCTGGGTCATAGCTGATTAAGTTAGGTACCGTCGATGCCATGACGTGAGAGTGGCCGTCTTGGTGTTGAACGCCTTCACCATTTAGCGTCGTGCGTCCTGACGTGCCGCCTAAAAGGAAACCACGGCACATCATGTCGCCACATGCCCAGATCATGTCCCCAACACGTTGAAACCCGAAGATGGAGTAGAAGATGTAAAACGGGATCATCGGCAAGGCGTGATTTGCGTAAGCGGTTCCCGCAGCTAGGAACGAAGCCATCGCGCCGGTTTCACAGATCCCTTCCTGAAGGATCTGACCGTCTTCTTTCTCGCGATACGGCGCAATCGTTCCGAAATCAACCGGTCGGTAATGTTGGCCTTCAGGTGAGTAAATCCCCGCTTGTGGGAACAAACCGTCCATGCCAAAGGTTCGGGCTTCATCCGGTACGATTGGGACGATGTATTTACCAAGATCGTCATGTCGCAAGAGGCGTTGCAGCATTCGCACGACGCTCATCGTCGTAGACACGGCCCGACCCTTTGAACCCTCTAGCATGTCGCTAAAGAACTCCAATGGTGGCGGCGCGAGTGTGCGACAGTTGACTTGACGGACCGGTACAAAACCGCTTAGTTTTTCGCGTCGATCTCTTAGGTACTTGATTTCTTCACTATCGTCTGACGGTTTGTAGAACGCAGCGGTTTGGATCTCCTCGTCGCTCAAAGGTATCTCAAATCGTTTAGCTAAGTCCGCACGCTCCTCTGGCGAAAGGAATTTCTTCTGGTGAACCGTATTGTGACCGGCTGCGTCAGGACCTAGGCCATCGCCCTTCACACTCTTTACCAAGATGACACAAGGTTTACCTTCGACTTGCCGTGCTTGGTCGTAGGCGGCGTAAATCTTGCGGTGATCGTGTCCCCCGCGTTTGATCGTGGTTATCTCTTCATCACTTAAGGTCTTCATCAAGTCGATGAGTTGCGGCGTGTTTTCGACCCAATGCTCGCGGACCACGTCTCCGGGAGATACGGTGTACATTTGATAGTCCCCGTCAACCGCTTGCTCCATCCGCTGCTGCAGAATGCCGTCGACATCGCGTTGCAACAGTGCATCCCAACCACCGCCCCAGATCACCTTCAGGACATGCCAATCCGCACCGCGAAATCGACGTTCTAATTCTTGAATGATCTTGCCATTGCCGCGTACGGGACCATCGAGCCGCTGCAAATTGCAGTTGATCACCAACACTAAGTTGTCGAGGTGTTCACGCGAAGCTATGTTGACGGTGCCGAGAACTTCGGGTTCATCGGATTCACCGTCGCCAATGAACAGCCAGACTTTGCCATTGTCTTTGCGTTTGAGACCACGGGACTCTAAATACTTGATGAACCTCGCCTGATAGATTGCGCAAGGTGTTGACAACCCCATACTCGCGCTTGGCATGGTCCAAAAATGGCTAAGCCTGCGTGGATGCGGGTAGGAAGGCAAACCCCCTTCGCGTGCCAACTCGCGTCTGAAGTTCTCTAAGTGTGCTTGGGTCAAGCGACCTTCAAGCCATGCACGTGCGTAAACACCCGGGGAGGTATGCGCCTGGAAATGAACGTGGTCGCTTCCGTCTGGGTGACCGTGAGCCCTGAAAAAGTGGTTAAACCCGACTTCCATCATGGTGGAAGCCGAGAGATACGTGGCGATGTGACCGCCAACACCGGACCCACTGTCGTACGCTTGGAGCACCATCGCAACGGCGTTCCAGCGCAAGATGTTCTCGATACGAGACTCTAATTCGATATCGCCAGGATATGCGGGTTCCTCCCCCACTGGAATCGTGTTGATGTAGGGTGTGTTCATCGCAGCATCGGTGAGTACGACGCCTTGACCGGACAGTTGATGCTGGAGTCGGGATAGCAGCAACTTCGCGGCGTCACCACCACGTTCACGCATCAGAACGCTGAGCGCGTCAAGCCACTCTTGTTGTTCAAGCTCCCAATCGTCGTCGTGGATGTACTGTTCGGAAGTTGCCATATCGATTTTGCGCGTTCAGAATGAACCCTTCACGTATGCCCGATTTTAGTGTCGAGTCACTAGAGCGGGGGGTCACGACATCGCCTTAAGTCAGGACAAACATGCGTGACTAGCATTCACCTATACGTATCCAATCGAGTTAATAAGAGGGATTACCTCATGCGCACGTCGTGGACTAATGCAATTCTGATCGCAGCGATGGTCCTCATGCTTGTCGGGTGCGCGCAGGAAGCACCACCGGAAGAGACCGATGCAAAACAGGAAGAACCTGTGCTATCCGCGCTTGCGGAAAAAGCTCAGGAAGTTACTGCAACGGTCGATACGACACGTATTACCAACGCGAATGCGGAACCAGGCAACTGGTTAGCTCATGGGCGAACATACGACGAACAACGTTACTCGCCTTTGAACCAGATCACTACTGAGAACGTAAAAGAGCTGAGTGTGGCATGGTATTTTGATACGAATTCGAAACGTGGCTTAGAGGCTTCGCCGATCGTAGTGGACGGCGTAATGTACACCACGGGTTCTTGGAGCACCGTACAGGCATTTGACGCGAAAACTGGGGATGTACTTTGGGAATACGATCCGATGGTACCGAAAGCTTGGGGTCAGTATGCCTGTTGTGATGTCGTGAATCGCGGAGCGGCGGTCTACAAAGGTCGAGTATTCGTTGGTGCCCTCGACGGTCGACTCATTGCGTTAGATTCAGGTACGGGCGAGGTACTTTGGGAGGTCCTTACGATCGATCCTTCCCTGCCGTATACGATCACGGGCGCGCCGCGGGTCGTCAAAGACATGGTGATCATCGGGAATGGTGGTGCCGAACTGGGTGTTCGTGGCTACATCACCGCATACGACGTCTCGACAGGCGCTGAAAAGTGGCGTTTCTACACGGTACCCGGCGATCCAGCCCAGCCCTTTGAATCACCCGCGATGGAGCTCGCTGCGGACACTTGGAAAGGTGGCGAGTGGTGGAAAGTCGGCGGTGGTGGCACCGTCTGGGATTCGATGGCCTATGACCCTACCTTGAATCTCCTATATATCGGCGTGGGTAATGGTTCACCTTGGAACCGATATATTCGTAGTCCCGGTGGTGGCGATAACCTGTATCTATCGTCGATTGTTGCGATAAACCCGGACAACGGATCCATGGTGTGGTACTACCAGACCACCCCAGGTGATAACTGGGACTACACTGCGACCCAGCACATCATTCTCGCCGATCTTGAAATCGACGGCGAAGTGCGTCAAACGGCTCTGCAAGCCCCGAAGAACGGTTTCTTTTATGTCATTGACCGAACGGACGGGAGCTTTATTTCAGCGGAAAACTACGTACCCATCACATGGGCAAGTCATGTCGATCCTGATAGTGGTCGACCTGTTGAGACGCCAGAAGGGCAGTACTTACAGGAAGCGCGAACGGTGCGACCCGGTCCGTTGGGTGGGCACAACTGGCACCCCATGTCATATAGTCCCGATACGGGCTTGGTCTACATTCCTGCGATCGACTTAGATTTCACGTACACCCACGAGGAGGTTTTTGAGCATGAGCCGGGCTGGTGGAATTTAGGTTTGGCCGGAGGCCCTGGACCTGATGATGCCCCACCCACGGTTGAAGATCAAATCGAAGGGTTGCAGAACGTCCGCGGTCACTTGTTGGCGTGGGATCCGATTGAGCAAAAGGAAGTCTGGCGCGTTGAGCACGGCTCCGCGTGGAACGGTGGCGTGCTAACGACGGCTGGAAATCTGGTCTTTCAGGGGCGAGCCGACGGAACGTTTCGCGCGTATGCGGCGGATTCCGGGGAAGATCTCTGGGAGATGCCGATACACACCGGCATCATCGCGGCTCCTGTTACGTACGAAGTCGACGGCGAGCAGTACGTCGTGATCGTCGCCGGCTGGGGTGGAGCGTTTGGTACGACATCCGGTGTGCCAAGGCACAAAGGGAATGTACTAGAGGCAGGTCGCGTGGTCGCATTCAAGCTTGGAGGGACGAGTGAACTTCCAGAGCCCAACGTGACACACGTCAATATTCCTCAACCGCCAGAAATTGCGGCAACTCCTGAACAGCTGCTTCTTGGGAATCAGAAGTACAACGCTTACTGCTCAACGTGCCATGGCCCAAGCGTCAACAGTGGCAGTCAAATCCCGGACTTGAAGTACTTAGGGGAAGCAGGTCACGCTCGCTGGGATTCCATTGTGCGAGGCGGTGTATATAGCGGTTTAGGGATGCCGAGCTATACCGATATGCTGTCCGAAGAGGAAAGCGCGGCGATCCAAGCCTATGTAGTCGCTGCTACCAACGCTTCAATCGCTTTCTGTGAATCAAGCTATCCGACGGATTACCCCGAGTTATTCGGGACATCGTGTACTAAACGCGTTATCGAGAAGGACTAACCGGCCAGCGACCAGAGTATCGATCCTGAAACCATGTCGCATTGGGCGTTAATTGCGTTTAAGCGGTTTGAGCGTCCGCTTGCTGTTCAACACGGAATAGCGGGGGTGAACCACGCAAGCTAATCCGCCAAAGCAAGCGCGCGTCGTGTTGTCCGGTTGCTTGGTTGATCGGGGTCGCACTATGCATGACAGTTGGATTGTCCCACATCACGATGTCGTGCTTTTGATGACGATAAGACGTGGTGTATTGCGATTGCAGGACATGAGCACTAAGAGTCTTGAGTAACGCTGTCGCTTCGTGCTGTGGCATACCCCGGATCCCTTGTGCCGTACCCGTGACGGCATAGAGTGATTTCTGACCCGTCTCTGGATGTCGTCGAACCAGCGGATGAAAAACTGTGTACTCTGGGTCCCATCCAGCGGGCGGTAAAGGTTTGTGGTCCCCTTTGGGTGCAGACACTGAGATGCCATGACGATGTTCGACGACGAGATCTTCGATCTCCAACTTTTTTGACTCAGGCAGCGCGTCGTAGGCAGCAGCCATATCACAGAATTTCGTCTCGCCACCTGTTACGGGGGCTTGGGCTGAATACAGCATAGTGACCGAGGAAACAGTTTTTCTAAACGACTGATCCGTATGCCAATGCGCGGCTCCAAGCCTGGACTTCGTTGTGCTGGTCTCCATATTTGAGATGTGTGCGATCTCGGGGAAATCTGCGTCCCGACTGAGCGGAATCGGATCGCCTATGCGACGTGCGAAATTTCGATATTCGTCCTTACTTAAGCCGCTAGTCTTCAGTACGAGAAAGCGATTAGCATAAAGGCAGGTTAAAAGTTCGCGTAATTCATCGTCAACGATCGTCGGGATATCAAGGTCACTTACGACGTTACCGAAGTTCCCGTTGAGCGCGTCGACTCGCATAGGTCCGGACTAACGACTCCCTGATTAGTTCGCGTGTGGGTGCGGTACGATAGGGAGCGATCGAACAACGCCTTCCATGTAGGAAAGTGAAGCGTCTTCGATCAGGATATCGGGCGTGATGATCGATACGAAAACAGGAACGTTCCCGGAAAAAACCGATACGTCGCCGCCCTGAAACATGTAGTTTGTGTGATGTACCGAGACGTTGGACGAATACCCGGGTAGGTTCCGCATCTCTCTCAGCAGGTTCCCTTGAACGACCACATGCCGGACTAGCTCTTCATCACCATTGGGATATACCTTGTAAGCCCGGATGGCAGGTAGCGACTGACCCGCTAGTGCGCCAAGAAACGGGGACGGAACGCCGCTAATTGGAATGAATGGATTGGCGGCACGATCGATTCGAACTCCGAAATCTTCACCGTTTTCCTCAACGATGTCGAGGAGCAGTTGCTTTAGCTCGTCATCGCTGAGTCCATCGGTGCCTTCAATAACGAGGTTCGACACGGAAGGTCCTGCGCCTGTTGCGTTGCTCGCCGTACTACTCTGGATATCTTCCGATGGATTTCGGTCGCTGAGCATTGTTTTTAGGATGCCTTTCTCGACGAGGTTAACGCGTCTCGTAAGCAAGCCGTCGGAATCGACGGGGTAGTGACCTACAAGCTCGACGCCTTGATATGTCGATTGAGTGGGGTCATCGTGGATATTCCAGCTGCGGGGTAACACACGAGATCCCAAGCGTTCCTTGAGGGAACTCACTAGCCCCGCGCGATTGAACATCGCCGCGATAGAGTCATTTTCGAAGACGGGCTTTTTATAGTTAATAAGGTTCCTCGCGAGTACTTGACCAACCAACTCGGCAGCTGCTTGTCCTTGAAACAAGACGGGGCCGTTGTAACGGTCTAAAGGCGGCGCTTCACGGGTTGCTTTCAAGCGTTCGTGCATAGCCTCCACCTCGCGTTTGACTTTCGATAAGTCCGCAATGTCCTTCCATGAGCGTCCGAGGATCTGAAGGTAATCGGATACGTAGCGCCCGTCGTCTGATTGAGTCCACGCTGTGACGCGAATTTGAGCGGTGTCGTCAACACGCGTGAAATGCGAGCCCTCACTGTTCAAATACGTGTCGACGTGTTGGTTTGTGAATACAAGCACGTCGCTGTCGTAAATAAATGCCTGATCTTGTCCGACCGCAGACAGCTCACGTGCGAATTTCTGTACATCTGCAAAGTCGAGCTTCTGTGATCGTCGTTCGTCGATGAACACGTTCGGTTCTTCGGTTGAGAAGTCCAGCGTGGCTTCCTGTTGAGAGTTTTTCATCGCCGCTTCTTTTGCTGCATAGGTCTCAACAGCGTCCTTGTAGGCGTTGTCGGTCGCTAGCCAAATCTGTTTTCGCAGAAGGTCGTAATCGTCTTCAATGGTTAGCGTTCGGTTGACACGCTGGTTTCTGAAGTTGCGTGACATGTAATTCGTGTTGTCCAGCTCTCTTGTACCAACACGCATTTCGACTTCTATTCGACGGGAATGGCTACTGCTTTCGTTTTCAAGACCGCCTTTGGATGCATTGACCGTGATGGAACGGTCCGCGTGCACGGTATAGCCGATGAAATGAGGCGTTACTACGCCCTCTAGTTCCAATCCGTTGATACTTCGTTCCAGCTCGTCTTGAAGCGCTTGCACAAGTACGGTGGGCTCCGCGGTCGCGGCAGACATGCTGACAAAAACTCCAAGCGTCACTAAAACGCGGCGAAATACTCTCATCAGCTAAACACCTGGTGGTGGCAGTATGGGCAATATGGCGCGCGATTGTGAAGCGCGTTGCACTTCGATCTGCCCAACCAGAATAGACGGTGAGATGGCAGATACGGGTACCATGCCCGATTCTGCACCACATTGACCGTTGAATACCGCCATATCGTCGGCTGCAGCGATTACACTGTCGAATACGGCGAGCGGCGTACCGATTAGGTCTACTCCTCGTACGAGTTCGCGTGACCCGTCTTGAAAGATTTTGTAAACGACGACCGGACGCACCGTGAATGAATTCGGCAAGCTCCGCTGGGTGATCGTGAAGCCTCCGACGATATCGTCGAAGTAGAGTCCGTACTCGAGGTCACGCTCCTTCAAGATGGCGATCATCTGCTCTTCTAACTCCGCAGGGGTGTAGGGATCTTCGACTTCGACAAGCAGATTTGACTGCCTTGCTACTGAAGTGAGTCCAACGGCTTTACGACCGTGACCATTCGACTCACGGAACCCGTCGTCCGCTAATGTTGAGCGGCCGAAAAGGAAGCGCTTCAAAATTCCGCCTTCAATAACACGCACCTTCTGTCCCTTGACGCCTTCGTTGTCGAACGCATACATTCCTAGTAAATCTGTGTCGCCGAATTTCTCGAGGGATGGATCAAATACCACTGACATTGATTCCGGTAACACACGTTGATTGATCTTGTCTTTGAACGTTTGAGCGTCGTTCGTCTGCTTTAGACGATGTCCTTCCAGACGATGACCAAGTATTTCATGAAACAAAACGCCAGCCGCACGTCCTGACAGAATCGCGGGACCTGTGTATGGCTCGATATTGGGCGCGTTCCGAAGATTGATGAGCATTGTCACGATCTCGTCTGCCGTCCGCGTCAGTTCGCGATTGGTTGGTAGACCGGACGGCTTACGTGCGTGAAATAACTTCGATAAACTCAGATTTGAACCATCGTCGGCTTTCGTTGCTGCTGACAGAACGATGGTGTACATGAGTTCGTCGGATTGAATTCTTGAGCCTTCGCTATTAACAAAGAAACGGACATTTTTGACGACGGAAGCTTGAGCATTACCACTAAGCAAGGTCGGGTGACCATTGAATACGTTGGAGACGCGCTGCATGCGTTTTTCCCACTCCGCACGAGCGAATCGGATCGATTGATCACGCTCCGAGTGTGAGACTTTGATCGCAGGAGCGAGATCGAAAGCGGGACCGTCGGTATCAATCTGTATTTCGCTTTGAGTTCGTACATTAACGAGTTGTTCGGACGCCTGTTTGAACGAACGATCCGTTAACAACCACAGGTTATTGCGAATACCATCTTGATTGGCAAGCGAGCCAAGTGCGACCCGAGGAAACGCTCGGCGATTAGCGAGATGGGTGTTATCCATTTCCGGCTTGCCGACTCTTAGATCCACGTCGTAATACGTACCTGCGGATTCCGAACTGCGTGTGATTCGACCAAAAGCACTACTGACGCGCGCTTGGAAACTATCGGTGATCTCGTAACTGATGTAAAAAGGCGGATCCGGTCGTTCGGCTAAAGCGGACATGGAGCGAACTAGCTCCTCCTCCATAGCGTTTATGACGTTTTGATCATCAATGCGGTCAGCACTAATGACGCCGACGAAAAAGAGAAGCACTGAAAAGCCAATAACTCGCTGACAGCGCTGGACAGGTTTAAGCATCACAGGTCCGATAAAAAAGGTTTTTGCGAGCTGCGGACAGCTAGCTTATGAATCGAGCAACGGTATTTTCCAAGAGTTCCTGGTTGCCCGAGCTTGGTGGTAAAGGGGACTCGTGATCACTCACGAATTGTGCCAAGTCCTTTAGACTTGAATTTGATGTCAGGATATCTTGGCCTAGTTTGCTATCCCACCCGCTGTAGCGGGAGGTCAGAGTTTCGACCAGAATACCGTCTTCGAGTAGCGCGGCGGCGTTTAGTAATCCGTGACTGATCGTATCCATTCCGCCGATGTGCCCGTAGAAAAGATCTTCGCGATTCACGCTCTGGCGACGTAACTTAGCGTCGAAATTGAGACCGCCAGACGTGAATCCGCCGTCCTTGAGGATTTCATGGAGTATTAGTGACCATTCGGTCGCCGAATTAGGAAACTGGTCGGTATCCCAACCGTTTTGAGGATCCCCGCGATTCGCGTCTACGCTGCCAAAAATGCCGTGTGCAATCGCGAATGCGATTTCATGGTGGAAGCTGTGACCTGCTAGCGTCGCGTGGTTGCACTCGATATTGAGTTTGAACTGATCTTCTAGACCATACTTTTGTAAGAACGCGTAACAAGCCGCGCTGTCATAGTCGTATTGGTGTTTCGTCGGTTCACATGGCTTAGGTTCGATGAGCAACGTGCCGGTAAAGCCAATCTTAGCTTTGTGTTCGGCGACCATGGCCATGAATCGGCCCAGCTGTTGTGATTCCCGGCGTAAATCCGTATTCAGCAACGTGTCGTAGCCTTCGCGCCCACCCCACAGCACATAGTTCTCGCCTTGAAGTTCATGCGTTAGGTCCAGCGCTTGCATGACCTGCGATGCCGCGAACGCGAATACTTCAGGATTGGGGTTGGTAGCCGCACCCGCAGCGTAGCGCGGATGTCCGAATAAGTTCGCGGTTCCCCAAAGTAACTTGATCCCCGTTCGCTCCTGCGCTTCTGCGAGTTCGTCACCGATCGTTTTCAAATTACGCTCGGTTTCGGCGTATGTACTACCCTCAGGTGCTACATCACGATCATGAAAACAGTAGTACGGATTTCCAAGTTTCTCAAAGAACTCGAACGCACTCGCGAGTTTCTCGCGTGCGCCGCCGAGGTCGTCGTTCCAGGGCCGATCCCATGTGCCGTCCCCGAATACATCGTCCCCAGGAGCGGCAAAGGAATGCCAGTAACAGACTGCAAACCGTAGATGTTCTGCCATCGTCTTCCCAAGCACGTCCCGATTTGCGTCGTAATAACGAAATGCGAGTGGATTTGTGCTATCGGGTCCTTCGTATTGGATTTTTTCGACGGAAGGGAAGAAGGACATGGTTGATAGTCAGAGTGGGACTTGCACGAATGATAGGGGAAGAGCTTATTGCTTGAGTAACTCGGAGATTCGTGTTGAACGTCGTCGACTTAGCCAGCTTGTCGACCAAAATGAGGTTTAAGGTCATCGTACAAGGCTTTGAATTCGAGGTACTTGCTATCAAGTTCGGTAGCCTCGCCTGACTTCGGACTGACCGTGAAATCAACCGGAGCCTCTGAACAAACATCCGTTACGGTTGACTTTTCAACCGCAAGCTGAGCGAGTCTCGCCGCGCCGAGGGCAGGTCCGACTGCGGCGTCTTGGCGATAAGTCAAAGGTCTTTGCAACACATCGGCGATTAGTTGCCCCCAGAAGCGGCTATGCGAACCACCACCGATGACGTTTATGTGTTCAATGTTAGCGCCAGCTTTCATAAGCTCGGTATAGCAATCCTTGAATGCGAATGCGACACCTTCTAAAACTGCGTAACCAAGATCCGCACGCGTGGTATCTGGCGTTAAGCCACTAAA
The DNA here is from genome assembly GCA_022822135.1 of Pseudomonadales bacterium. Lineage (GTDB taxonomy): Bacteria > Pseudomonadota > Gammaproteobacteria > Pseudomonadales > Azotimanducaceae > Bin55. Next base: position 145,480 of record JAJECH010000033.1, on the reverse strand, counting down.
TACGCCTTTCGCCAAAGGGTTGTTATGCGGCGTTCGCTCGCCGGATAGGTATGGCAAAAAGATCACCCGAGTTAATGACCGAGGCCGTGCCTCAATCTCGCTGATCAACGAAGCTTCAGACTCCGATTTAGTTAGTTGCGTAACCCAAGTTAGTGAACCCGCAGCGGAGAGAATGACCGCCATTTCGTGCCAGACATCAGGCAAAGCGTGGCAGAACGTATGAATACCTCCTTCTGGGTTCGGGTGGTAGCCAGAGTCAGGTGCAAACATGACCCCAGATGTCCCAAGCGAAAGCGTACATATGCCAGGCGACACAGCTCCCGCGCCAACCGCGCCTGCCGCCTGGTCGCCAGCACCACCGACGATCGGAACCTGATTCATTCCCCATGTCGCCGCGATCTGTGGAGATAGAACGCCGGTTACATCGCTACCTTCGTATAGCTTGGGCATGTGCTCCGTTGAAATCCCGGATGCGTTTAACATGTCGGGGTGCCAACTCCGCTCAGCAACGTTCAACCACAGAGTTCCAGATGCATCGGACATGTCCGTAGCTAGTTCGCCCGTCATCCGGAGTCGAACATAGTCTTTTGGAAGGAGAATGGTCTTGGTGTTCCTGAAAATGTCGTTCTCGTGTTTACGAACCCAAAGTAGCTTGGGCGCTGTAAAACCGGGCATCGCATGATTGCCGGTAGCTTCGGGCACATCGACGGTTGTTTCTAGCTCGCGACATTCTTCCCCGGATCGTCCATCGTTCCATAGGATCGCTGGGCGTAGAGGTTTGTGGGCTTGATCGAGGAGTACGGCTCCGTGCATTTGACCCGATAGTCCGATCCCTCGTACCGTTGGTGCATACTTTTTGAGAGATCCGATCGTTTCGTTAACCGCATCCCACCACGCGTCGGGATGTTGCTCACTCATCAGTGGATGAGGTCTCGAAACCGAAAGCGACGCCGAAGATTCAGCGACGATCTCACCGTGTTCGCTCATGATGACGGTTTTAACGGCTGACGTGCCGATATCGATTCCTAGATACATGAATCGATCAATCGCGACAACAGGATCGCGGTATTAGGAACCTGTATTGCGTTGTGATCGGCGATCTTCTAAGACTTTAGCCACTAGGAAATCTACGACTTCAAGTACCTGCCGATTGGTTCGGATATGCGTGCCAACTACGATGTAGCGTCCATCAACAACCATGGTCGGTGTGGCTTCAATCCGCCATCCACGAACGAGGGCGTCACTTCGACGCACACGGTTCTCCACATTAAAGCTGTTAAACGCAGCTTGAAAATCAGTTGCAGAAGTTTCTCCACGCCCTTCAAATAAGCGGACGAGTAAGTCCAGCTGATTCATGCGCAAGCCATTAATATGAATTGCGATGAACATTGAATCGTGAATCTTCTCGGTAACTCCTAACTCTTCAGCGGCATAGAACGCCTTGGCGAGGTTCAAACCAGGTCCTGTGAACACCACGTGTTCGCGTACGAACTTCACCGTTTCGTCTTGTTGGGGAAGCCAGTCGCTCAAGTCACGTTCAAAGGTGAAGCAGTGGGAGCAGGAATAGGAGAACATCTCAGTGACAACCACGGTATCGGAATGGATGTCCGATGTCTCAAACCGTGTTGGAATTTCTCGATAGTGTTCGAACTCGCGAAATTCCACCTCTTGGGTGAGCGCGACGGTAGCGAACATGGCGGTGACGCCAATGAGAAAGACTTGAATCTTCATTTAAAGCTCCTGCCGCTAAACGCTGTCACAGGACGGGCTTCTGTCTAGTACAGCCCTTGAATGTAGTTTGCGACAGCTTCGATTTCGTTGTCGGTCATACGCGCAGCGATATCCCGCATCATTCCATTGACATATTCATCGCTGGTACGTTCGTCCTCACGATAGCTTTTAAGTTGGGCAACCGTGTACCCAACCGGTTGCCCGGAGATGCGCGGGAATCCCGCAAGCGTGTTCCCGTTGCCGTTCGGTGAATGACATGCGGTGCATGCGGCCACGTTCTTTTCAAGAATGCCGCCACGGTAAATGCGTTCACCGAGCTCAAGGTTTTCAGGTGATGCTTGTCCGATTTTCCCAGGTTGTGAGGCGTAGTACGCAGCGATGTCCTTCAGGTCCTGATCGCTCATCGCGTCTAGCTGACCAGCCATCAATGGGATGTTCCGCTCGCCATCGCGCATCTGGCGCATCTGGATTTCCAGGTATTTCGCGTTCTGACCGGCAATGTGAGGATAGTCAGGGATAGTCGATGTGCCGTCGTTACCGTGGCAAGCAACGCAAGCCACCGCTTTGCCTTCTCCAGCTGCGGCGTTTCCTGCTTCTTCACCGAGGATTGACTGCGTGAATCCAATCCAGCTTACGAAAAGGATGCACAAAATACGAAATATCAAGGGTTTTGACAGGCAATAACGACCCATAAAATCTCCGTTAGCGTCGTTACGCCAACCATCTCAGGGGGTAATAGGCGCGAAATTATAAGTGTGACTTTTACAGCCAAATATTCCCGAAATGACCGAATTGCCTGTGTTATCGGCTGAATTTATCGGTAGCGCCGCACGACTCTCTCAGTGTCCTCACGACGATGTTGTAGAGGTCGCTTTTGTTGGACGATCGAATGCGGGTAAGTCGAGTACGTTGAATCGAGTTGCCTCTAACAAGCGGCTTGCGAGGGTGAGTAAAACACCTGGTCGAACACGACTGATCAATTTGTTTACCACTTCTTGGGGGTTTCGCATCGTAGACCTGCCCGGTTACGGATATGCAAAAGCGAGCCAAAGTGAACGAGCAAGTTGGAACGCTGCCGTTGATGAATATCTAGAGCAACGAGAGAATTTGAGGGGATTGGTTTTAGTGATGGACGCAAGACATCCACTGAAACCGTTCGATCAGCGGATGCTTGACTGGGCGAGTGATCGTGTCCTGAGCGTGCGTGTATTACTGAACAAGGCTGACAAGCTGAAACGGAATGCTCAGGCGCGAACCGTCGCGGAGACCAAACGTCATGTTGCTGGGTCTGAATTAATCACCGTTCAGCTGTTCTCGGCATCATCTGGATTAGGTTCGGACGAACTCGCAGTATGGTTGGAAGACTTCGTATGAACGGTTGGAGTTCTGCCGAGTGCATGCGATCGTCAAAGGGAGCATCAGTTGTCGACTGTCCACTAAGATGATTTGCCATAAGTGTGTCAGTGAATTCCATGACACTTTCCGCGTTGAGTGAGAGTACTACTTGGCGGAAGATCTAATTCAAGTTACAGGTATCGAGCGTACTTATACGGAAACCCGTAACAGAATCACCTCAATCAATGTGCCGCGGACCAGTTTTGAGCCACGCCAAGATCAACTTCCAACGGTACCTTTAGCTCGACCGCTGTGCGCATTAGTTCGGGGATCTGTGCCTTTGCTTCTTCTATGTCAGACTCTGCGACTTCGAAAACTAGCTCGTCGTGAACTTGTAGGATCATCTCAATATCGAGCTCTGACTCAAGTAGCCACTCACCAACGCGGATCGTAGCTTTCTTGATGATGTCAGCAGCACTCCCTTGCACGGGGGCGTTGATCGCGAGACGCTCCGCGGCCTGCCGCACCATGGGGTTGCGTGCGTTGATGTCGCGAAGATAGATTCGTCGACCATAAATCGTTTCTACGAAGCCGTTTTCTTTGCCCTTCTCTTTCGTGGCTCGTACGTAGTCTTGAACGTTGGGATAGCGATTGAAGTATGTGTCGATGTATTCCTTTGCTTGAAATTGCGGAATTTCTAGATTTCGTGCGAGACCAAATGCAGACATGCCATACATTAGACCGAAGTTAATAGCCTTCGCACTGCGTCGCTGATCTTCACTCACAGCATCTAGCGCGACACCAAAAACTTCCGCAGCTGTCGCTTGATGAATATCAACTCGACCCATAAACGCTTCGGTGAGACCCGGATCGTCGGTTAGATGAGCCATCACCCGAAGTTCGATCTGTGAATAGTCCGCCGTGAGGAGAAGATGACTATCAGGCGCGACAAATGCTTCCCGAACCCGTCGCCCGTCAGTCGTTCGAATCGGAATGTTCTGTAAATTCGGATTTACCGAAGCAAGACGTCCGGTCGAAGCGTTAGCTTGCGAGTAAGAGGTATGGATGCGCTTTGTTATCGGGTTGATCTCTCGTGATAGACCTGCAATATAGGTTGAAATCAGCTTTGTTGTCGCGCGATAATCGAGGATGACTTGAGGTAGTTCGTTCTCTCCGATTAACCCACTGAGTACCTCCTCCTTGGTCGATCGACTACCACTTTTCGACGCACGTGGTGCTGGTAAGAGCAGCTCGTCGTACAGTACGACTTCAAGCTGCTTAGGCGAACCAAGATTGAATTCATGCCCAGCGAGCTCAAAAGCGCGCTCGACCAACGAATCCTTTCGCGACTCGAGTTCAATTCGCAGTGACTCTAACACGTCCGGATCTACGAGCGTTCCGTGGTGTTCCATACCCCAAAGGAACGGTTCGAGCGGAATCTCGACATCTTCATAGATTGAATGTAGCGTCTTGATTTCGTCCAACCTCGACGACATTTCTGTGTAGAGCGCGTCAATGGTTGTCACCTGTTGGCTGGCATACTGACGCACTGAGGTCGGATCAGCCTCATCAAAACTGATGCGTTTCGCGCCAGATCCGAGTAAGTCAGTAGAGTCCTTGATGGTGCGATCGAGAACGGTCCCTGCGATGCCTTTCAAACGATGCTCGCCATGGCCGATACTGTTCAAGACATACGACATCAGCATGATGTCATGAACGGTAGATTGCACGTTGATATCGAAATTCCGAAGCGTGTGTCGAAGTGACTTAACGTCATGGGTAACTAACGTCAAATCCGGGTTTTCGAATATGGGCTGGAGTTTCGCTAAGGCTTCCTCAGCTGACAGCGTTGGTTCGGTCAACGACGATGTACATGGCACATAGCAGACACGCTCGCAGTTGATACATAGGCATAGACCGTGTACCTTGTGGTCAAGCGTAGTGTGCCTTGAGGTAACGGCAAAAACAGCAAAGGTACCAGCCTTTGTTATTTCGTTAACCACCTCATCTAACTGTTCGTTAGTTGTCAGTACCTCGACTTCCTTCTCAGGTTCTGAACGTTCCGGAGTTGGCTCCGTTACACCGGCATCTTCATTGAATTGATCTCGCAACTGGCGGAACTCGTACTTTTGGCAGAGTTCGAGCAACTGAGTGAGGTCCATAGGCTGATGTTTGAGCGTGTCGACCGAGTGTTCCATATCGACATCACATTTGATCGTTGCAAGTTGCTGTGCTAACGGTAGCTGTTCGAGATGGGCACGTAGTTTCTCCCCGACCTTTCCTTTTACGTCAGCGGAAGTTGCGATGATGGTTTCCAAATCTCCGTGGGCTTGGAGCCACTTCGCGGCAGTCTTCTTGCCAACGCCAGGAATGCCCGGGATGTTGTCGACCTTGTCTCCCATCAACGCAAGGTAGTCAACGATTTGCTCCGGTTTGACCTCAAACTTCTCCTGCACGCCATCTGGATCCAGTGTGTTGTCGCTCATCGTGTCCTGCAGATACACGTGTTCGGTTACGAGCTGAGCCAGATCTTTGTCAGAGCTGGAAATTAAGGTATCGCGCTTAGCCGCAGTCGCTTGCGTTGCGAGCGTTCCGATGACATCGTCGGCCTCTACGTCCGCAACTTCAAGCCGAGGCAACCCCATTGCATCAACAAATTCGTATACGGGATCAAATTGCACAAGTAAGTCGTCTTCGATCGGAGGACGATTTGCCTTATATTCAGAGAACATCTCGTCGCGAAACGTTTTTCCTGGACCATCGAATACCACGACCACTGTCCCGGTAGGGTTATCACGGACGAGCTTCCTGAGCATCATGACGACGCCGCGTATTGCGTGTGTAGGAAAACCTCGACTCGTACGCATCTCGGGTAGCGCGTTATAGGCGCGGAATACGTACTGCGTGCCGTCCACTAGAATTAAAGGGTCCACTAGGTTCATGTGTTGCTAGTTCCTATGTCGGCTTGCGCGAACTGGCGCGCTAAGCTCCGCCTGAGTGCATTTCTAACGATCGCTGTCACGTTGACCCCGATCTACGCACAGGACGATTCGAAAACCACACCTTCGCTAAATAAGCGAGGTCCCGACGTTGTACTCCGAGAAACGCCAGAACGCACGATCTACGAATATCGGCAAAACGGCCAATTAACAATGATAAAAGTCGTGCCAAAAAAGGGAAAACCTTACTTTTTAGTTCCAGTTGATCGCACCGAGAACTATGGTGAACTGGATCGTGCAAAGCGGTTAAAGCCGCAATGGGTTATTAAAGCGTTCTAACGCGTTTGCATGGCCGTTATTACTTATCTCAGGGCGGAAGATATTGCCCAGACACTTACGGAATATCCAGTAGGAACCCTTGAAGGTTTCAAGGAAGCTTCGGAAGGCATAGAAAACACGAACTACTTCGTGCGTACGTCTCAGGAAGACGGCAAGACGGCGGAGTACGTACTTACCTTAATCGAGGAAGTTAACGGTACAACATCGAACCGTGAAGCGATGGTCAAGATTCTCGACCGGTGCGTCGCTGAAGGTTTACCAGTTCCTCAAGTGATTCGAACAGTAAACGGCGCATCGGAAACCAGGTTGTTGGATAAACCGGCATTGTTGTGCAGCAAACTAGATGGCATGCATGTCGTCAACCCGGTTCGATCTCAGTGTGCGGCGATTGGTCGGTTCTTGGCGAGGTTTCATGCAGCGACGGCTGGGTTACAAGATGAAGTTGAGTCATACGCAAGAGGTAGCGATTGGTTGGCATCAAGAACGGACACGGTCAAGTTTGATGTTTCACTGCTAGATCGAGCGGACCTTGAAGCAACGCTTCAGACGGTTATTGATTTGTTGGCTCGTCCGGATGTGGCGGCTTTACCACGATCTGTGATCCATGCGGATTTATTTCTAGATAACGCACTATTCAATACATACGGACTGGCAGGAATTCTCGACTTCCACCATGCCGGAAGCGGCTATTGCATATACGACTTGGCAGTCGCGATCAATGACTGGTGCCGGAATGGCGATGCGCTCGATCGTGAACGCGTGGTTGAGATGTTGCGCGGATATTCGTCGATTCGCACACTAACGCAAGCGGAACTATGGTTTCTACCCACGTTTCTGCTGTACGCAGCCTTGGCATTCTGGCTGTCTCGTCTATTGATATACATAAGGAGGGATTTACCAACGCACTATCCGGTAAAAGATCCGGACGAGTTTAAAGATTTAGTTAAGCGCCACACACGTTCACCGTTTAGTGTGGTGCGCGAGAGTTTGCTCTAGTCGTCTCCCGACGCAGTAGTGTCGGGTGCCTGTAATAAAACTACATAGAACCAACCCTGACTGTCTTCCCAATGGGTAACGAATGACATGCCGGACTTCTGCGCAAGTTCCTTTACTTCCATGAGAGAGTATTTGTATGAGTTCTCTGTGTGAATCGATTCGTCACAAGAGAAATGGAACGTCTCTCCATCTAGCGTTACGTTTTGCGCGGACTTGCTAACTAGGTGCATTTCAATGCGACCGAGCGCTTCGTCATAGAACGAATGATGACGAAATCCTAACGGGTCGAAGTCCGTCCCGAGCGTGCGGTTTAAGTGGGTTAGCAGGTTCAAGTTGAACGATGCCGTGACTCCCTTCGCGTCGTTATAGGCTGGCTCCAAAATGCGTTTGGGTTTGCGGCTATCGAATCCGATGATGCAGTAACCACCTGGTCCGATGTCGCGTCGCAGATTAGTTAAGAAGCGCAAAGCATCTTCGCGTTCGAAGTTTCCGATGCTAGAACCTGGAAAAAAACCGCATCTAGGTGCACCGTCAATGACGTCTGGTAATGCCACCGCGGTCGTGTAGTCGGCACATGTGGGATAAACATGTAACGAATCAAAATCATCGTGGATGGCCCGAGCCGATTGGTGCAGGTGTTCTTTGGAAATATCAACCGGGACGTAAAACTGCGGGTCTATTGCATCAATTAGTAGACGAACCTTTTTGCTGGACCCGCTGCCATACTCGATGAGGCAACACGACTTGTCGATGATTTGGGATAACTCTTCCTTGTTTTGGTTCAGGATGCTGATCTCGGTTCGGGTCAAGTAGTACTCGGGAAGCCGTGTGATCTGTTCGAAGAGTGCTGACCCATGCGCGTCATAGAAGTACTTCGGCGATATGCGCTTGGGAGTTTCTCGTAAACCTAGTTTTATTTCCTCGATGACATTAGGGAGTACGGGATTTTGGTCAAAGAACTGATAGCGTTTAGTGGTCAAGATTCCTCCCTAATCGAATCCCCGTAAATTGCCATCGATCTTTACTGTAGAAAAAGTTCCTATATGAGTTGCGATAGTGATGGTGCGGTGTCGCGCACGAGCCGCCGCGCAACACGTATTGATTGGCCATGAATTTACCGTTGTACTCACCTAATGTCCCTTCGAGCGGGCGATAACCAGGATACGGCGAGTAGCTCGATGAAGTCCATTGCCAGCAGTCACCGCAGAACGTTGGGTTTTGCGGACGTGGATGAAAATGTGCTTCATCCGCGAAGGTCCCGTGTGCGAGATCATTGCCGGATTGAGCAGCCGCTTCCCACTCAAACTCGGTCGGTAGTCGTCCTCCCGCCCATCGTGCAAAAGCGTCTGCCTCGTAGTAACTGACGTGGCAAACTGGGGTACGGAGATCAATCTCTTCAACGCCGTGGAGCGTGTATTCAAACCAACCCCCGTCCTGCTGGAACCAGTATTCGGGTGCTTGCCAACCGCGAGCGTTCTTTTCCGCCCATCCGTCTGACAGCCAGAGAGAAGCGTCTTGATAACCATGGTTATCAATAAACTCCAGATACTCGCCGTTCGTGACTAAACGGTCAGCAATTTCATACGGTGCCAACCAGACGGAATGGCGAGGAAGTTCATTGTCGAAGCAGAAGGATTCTGTAGTGAGTGTCGCACCAATTTCACTCATCTCTCCACCGAACGCAACGAACGTAGTCTGACTAGAAACCGGTGGAGCCGGATTGGTAGGTTTATCCAGATAGACCGGTCGGATAGGGTTGTGACCGAGATTGCATTTAAGGTCGGTGATCAGCAGCTCTTGATGTTGCTGTTCATGATGTATGCCCAGTTCAATCCGGCGTAGCCATTCATCTTCTGGACCAGATGTTAATAGGTTTCGCAAGGCATCGTCGACGTGTTCGCGGTACGCGTAGATTTCAGAAACTAAGGGTCGTGAAAGCAATCCGCGTTCGGGGCGCGGATGGCGAGTGCCAACGCCTTCGTAGTAAGAATTGAAGAGGTATTCGTAGGCGGGATCGAACGCCTTGTAGTTCGGTACCGCTTCCTTTAGCACAAAGGTTTCGAAAAACCACGTGGTGTGCGCCAAATGCCACTTCGGCGGACTCGCGTCCACCATTGGCTGGATACAGTAATCTTCTGTTTCTAGCGGTTCGCACAGACGCTCAGTCTGCTCACGAACGCGCTCTAATCGCGCAAGCGCGCTCGAGCAACCCAATATCTAAGCGGTTTGTAAATGCTTCACAATAATAGCGAGTGAATATGGCAGCGTTGTAGTCAACGTTGCGCTAGGTATAGTAAGAGCGAGATAACCAATCGATCCTGCACGCGAAATAGATCCTTATACACAGGGTCGAAACGAACCAGTTGAACCACCGCGAACACTGACGGGCAGATTTCGCCATCTCGGTCCCAGCGTGATCGTCTCTGGTTCGATTGTAGGTTCAGGCGAAATTCTTCTGACTTCCGGACTCGGCGCCGCCGCAGGCTTTACGTTGCTCTGGTGGGTGTTGGTGTCGTGCTGGAGCAAATCGATCGTTCAAGCCGAAATCACTCGGTACTGTATCTCGACCGGCGACACGTACATGCGTGCGCTCAACCGGTTACCCGGCAAGATTAAGGGTCCCAAAGGACCCGTTGGTTGGCCTGTATGGCTCGCCGTCATTTCGTTTTTCCCAGGGATTTTCGGTCTGGGTGGGATCGTGGGTGGTGCGGGACAGGGGCTTGCGCTGATGTTCGAAGGCTTGAACCCAAGCGTCGCAACTGGCCTCGTCACGCTCGGTGCGATTGGCATCCTGGCGACGGGTTCATATCCCTATCTTGAGCGCATCATGCTCGGATTGGTGATGAGCTTTACGGTGATCACCCTCTTCAGTAGCGGCGTCATGCAGACCACAGAATTCCAGATGACGCTGGATGATCTTGCAGAAGGATTTAGGTTCCATTTCCCATTGGCGGTTGCCGCTCTCGCGATTGCGATGTATGGCTACACCGGAGTAAATGGCGGAGAGATCGCAGCGTACACGTACTGGTGCGTCGAGAAAGGTTATCCAAAGTACATTGGTGCCGATCCAACGGACCCGCGGTGGGTCGATCGTGCGAAAGGCTGGATCAAAGTACTACACGCTGATGTGTGGTTAACGTTGCTCATTCTTACCTTAGCGACCGTTCCTTTTTACCTGCTTGGCGCCGGGGTGCTTCACGCAACTGGTGCGAGACCTGAAGGACTTGAAACGATTGAAGTCCTGGCTGGCATGTTTACTGGGACACTTGGTGGGTGGTCGGTTCTGTTATTCGCCGTAGGAGCGTTCTGTATTCTCTTTTCTACGACACTATCGGGTGTCGGCGCTGGCGGTCGCGTATTTCCAGACTACATTGTTGAGTTCGGCTTTATCAACCGCACCAAGATCCATCGTCGGCAATGGACTCGCGGATACGTCATCGTTATTCCAATCATTGCCTTCTTTCTTGACTTGGGATTTCAAAACCCCGTCATTCTGGTCATGATTTCGGCGTCGTTTGCGGCGATCACACTACCGATTCAAAGCGGCGCGACGCTCTGGCTACAAAAGCGCCATATGGACCAACGAATCAAACCGCATTGGATCTTGAAAGCTGCGTTGTGGGCGACGTTCGTATTTCAGCTACTGATGTCGTTGTTCGTGATTTGGTTTACGTTTCTGAATTTCCTTAATTCCTGACATCACTAAATTCGGTGTTTAAGCCGTCGCCTTTGCTGTGAACAACACTATGGGTGAGGGCAGGCGAATAGCCTGTAGGGGAACTAATCTCGATTTCTCGGATCTAGCCACGTTAGAATCAAATTAGAATCACTTGTTGGACCAAGAGGAATCGACACAATGGCGACGCGGTCAACCGACGTAAAGGTTGTGCGCAGCGCGACCTACCAGGATGTGCTGGATGCACCTCCGAACGAAGTCGCTCAAATTGTTGACGGTGTGCTGTATACGCATCCTCGCCCCGCACCTTTGCACGCAATTGCGTCCTCGCAGCTAGGTGCTGGTCTCATCAACCCGTTTAGATTTGGCCGCGGAGGTCCTGGGGGTTGGTGGATCATATTTGAACCTGAGTTGCATCTAGGAGAGGATGTCTTGGTGCCTGACCTCGCCGGATGGAGACAGGAACGGATGCCAAAGCCTCCTGAAACTGCTTATTTTGAGATTCGTCCGGATTGGGTGTGTGAGGTTCTCTCGCCATCAACCAGAGCATTGGACCAGGGAAAAAAACGTTCAATTTACGCAAGGGAAGGCGTCTCGCACTTGTGGTTTATTGACCCCGAGGCGCACACATTAGAAGCATTTGAGTTAAACGATGAACGTTGGGTGTTGTTAGACACAGTGACCGGCGATGAGAATGTTTCACTTCCACCGTTCGACGCCGTCCAGATCAGTCTAAGTGATCTTTGGTGACCGGTGGGAGAGCCGTAGGAACAGCAGTTATCCTCGATGATGTCAAGTCTGAAGGCCACTAGAGAAAGACCCTGTTCGGCGGTTCGTTTCGTTTGCCGCGATCTCGTCACATACTAAAAATCACCGGACGCTCTGGCTGCAAACGCGCTACTCGGACCAACAAATCAAACCATACTGGATCTTGAAAGCTGCGTTATGGGCGACGTTCGTATTTCAGTTGTTAATGTCGTTTTTCGTGATTTGGTTCATGTTCCAAAATCTGTTTAGCTAAGAGTGGCCATGTGTGAAAAAATGCGCGCAAGAAGGTGCTCTTCAAACGGCGACTTGATAAATCCATAACAGTTGCCTTTTCGATCGAAGATAACAATGTTTCCTTGATGCTCAACTAGGTAATCCGTTTCCTTTTCTGGATCTCCGAGTTGCTTGTAGCCGACGAAAACGCTGTCCGCTAAGCGCTTGACTTCATCGGGCTCACCCGTAATCCCAATGATGTCAGGATCGATGTTATCGGTGTATGACTTTACGGCTTCGTGATGGTCACGTTTGGCATCAATGGAAACGAACAGGCGTTGCGTGTTTTCGAGCGTACTTACATCGCCCTGTTCCTTAAACTCATCAAATACGGTCTTCATTTGAGCGAGCGTAATCGGACAGATATCAGGACAATGCGTGTAGCCAAAGAACCCGAACGTCCACTTCCCCTTTAGTTCCGAACCATCAAACGCTTCCCCGTCTTCGTCAACGAGCCGCAGGTCTTCTATAGATATCGGTTCGGGTAGAACTACAACTCCTAAAGACGCAAGTTCATCGGCAGAGACGGGTTCAAACCGTAAATTCCACGCCAATAGAGCGAGCGCGATGACACCAAGAGTACCGAGCAGAGCGAATCGGGCGTTGAACTTCATGTTTTTTGACGTGCGTTGTCTTTTCTAATCGTGAAAAACCAGTACCCACCGATGACTAAAGCACCGATGAGCAGCCATTGCGCGGCATAACCCCAGTGTATGGCCGCTGAAAACTCCGCTTGCAGTGGTGCCGCCTGTAAGACGCCAGGGCTGCCTTCGACGAGGCGCAACTCCAAGGCTCGCGCGGTGGTCAAGCGTGCCATTTGACCGATGTCGACATCTCGCAATCTAATCGGCCAGTCCGGTCGCAAATTTACTACCGACGAGCGTAAAACGGGGTTTGGCCAGGCAATACCGATTATAGAAACGGGGGTGTCAGGTGTATCAACTGATGGGTCGACACGAACCGAGGCTTCTACGGAAACCCATCCTCGATTAACGAGGTAGCGATCACGTTCGGTGTTAAAGGTCTGTATCACCCAAAAACCTGAACGTCCTCGATGTCGTCGATCTTCGATGATGAAATAACGTTGTGCGTCAAACTGACCACGCATTTGTATTTTTCGGTAGTCGATATCGGAGTTCGTTAATGCCGACTCTTCGATAGGTGGCAGATTAAGCCTAGTCTCGTAGTCTTCTTTTAATGCGAGCTTTTCGAATCCGCGACCCACTTGCCAGATACACAAGGCAATCGTTACCAATACAGCGATTCCAACTTGTGTGGCAAGTGGCCAACCTCCTGGCGGTGTTTTCATAAACGTTTGTAGGAGTTCAAAGCCAAAACTCACACTGAAATGCTAGAAGGAGTTTAGATTTCGGTAGGAGACTGAAGCCGAACCGTTCATCTCTACTAGCGAAGATTGATCGAGACATTTCCCTCTATGTCCTCGCTGTAGCCGCACGCGTGACAGGCACGTAACGTCGCATCCCCTTGAAGATCGGATTCAATGTAAAGTGTATCTTGACGCTTACATCGAGGACATACGGCACCAGCGATGAACTGTCGCTTCGGATTGCGAAGTCCTTCGAGGACAGGCTTGGTTTGAGGTTTCACATCGTGCCAGATGTGAAACGCTTCTGCAGCTTGCTCCACCAGCATTCCGAGACCGTCAGACGTCTCTGCCGCCTGAGTGTCGACTTGCTGAATAAATGGAGTTCGGCCGTCACGTTGGTACCCAAGGTCATAGCATCGCGCATCATTGAATACTGTGCCCGGGATCGGAAGTTGCTGTTGCTGCCATCCCGCTGCGGTGGCATTGATCACGACGTCCCATCCGTCGGAGAGTTCCTCGAATCCGAAGACTTTGATATTTGGAAACTGCCCCCGCAAAGCTTCTGCGCGCGTTCTTGTGCGATTCACCACAGAGAGCTCGACGCCTTGGTCTAGGAGTGGCAAAACAATGCCTTGCGCGGCGCCACCTGCGCCGATTACAAGAACCTTCGCCCCCGGCAGCGTCCAACCAAGACGAGATAGGTCAGCCACCAAACCGATTCCATCCGTGTTGTAGCCAAGATGGCGATCATCCACTGCATGGATGGTGTTGACCGCACCTGAAGCGTCGGATTGTGGATCTCTCTCGTCAACGAATTTGTAGGCATCTTGCTTAAACGGAGCAGTGACATTCAACCCTACCCCGTTTGATGTGAAGAAATCCTTCGCCGTATCGTGAAATCCGTCGGGAGTCGCGAGAATTCGCTCATACGTAATCTCCAAACCGAACTCAGCCGCAAAGGCAAGATGGATTTCAGGGGAAAGGCTATGCGCGATGGGATTCCCGATGACCGCGAATTTCTTAGTCATCTGATTTGATCGCCTGTTAAAGCGTCGAATATCGCGCTTGGACCGGTTGCTTGAGCGATCGCTCCTGTGACCACATAGTCAACGATTGAACCGAATTTCTGACGGGTTTCGATCTCTGTAAGACATGGTGTTTCGTTAGCGACATTGGCGGATGTTGATACGATGGGCTTTTCGAACATTGCTGCAATGGTTCGAGCTTGCTCATGACCTGGCACGCGCGCCGCAACGGTTGAATGGTCGCCCACGATCCACTCCGGGAATCTAACGGTTGGCAGAAGCCAAGTTGTGCGTCCGGGCCAGCATGCCTCAACACGACTTCGTATGTCCGAAGTTAATTGTGAGAGTTCGGGTTCAAACTGAGACGCGTTGTCGGCGATTACGATCAGTCCTTTCGATTGCGGTCGTTGCTTAATCTCGAGTATGCGCTGAACCGCTGATTCGATGAAGGGGTCGCATGCGAATCCCCATACGCCTTCGCAGGCGTGACAGATGATGCCACCATCGCGAAGCAGCCTAACGGCTTCGCGGAGCTCGGCACTCACTTGAGCGAGGCCTGGACCTCAGCGTTCTTTTGTTGAATTGATTTGCGATTACTTACACGATCCTCATTGAGTCTATCGGCTAGTGTACCGTCATTCAATGAGAGAATTTGCGCTGCGAGATAACCGGCGTTTTTCGCACCCGCCTTGCCGATTGCGACCGTTGCAACGGGTACGCCACCAGGCATTTGAACCGTGGACAACAGCGCATCAAATCCGCTCAACGGTCCACCGTCCATTGGAACGCCGATCACTGGTCGCGTGGTATGAGCCGCGACAGCACCCGCAAGGTGAGCGGCCAACCCTGCAGCACAGATGAACACTTGGCAGTCGCGTCGCTCCGCATCTCGTACATACTCGATAGTTTCCGCTGGTGTACGGTGAGCTGACGATACTCTCACTTCGTACGAGATCGAAAAAGAATCAAGGGTCTCGGCGGTTGCTTGCATTGTGGGCCAATCCGAGTCAGAACCCATCAATACGGCAACAAAAGGCATCTAAACCTCCAATGAAATATGCGAATATACGCAAGAAATTGAAGCGGCAATTCTATTGACGCTATCGGAAGGAGCTTCTTCTATGAGCATGGACTTAACCCTCTATACCCACCCGATGTCACGCGGACGTATCGCTCGTTGGATGATGGAGGAAGTTGGGCAACCGTATGAAACGGAAATCTTGGAATTTGCTTCCACGATCAAGTCACCAGAATACAAACGCATTAATCCGATGGCGAAGGTTCCCGCCATCAAGCACGGGAAGGTCATTGTGACCGAGGCCGCAGCGATATGTGCGTATATGGCTGACGCCTTCCCAGAAGCGGGGTTGGCACCTGATCCGGCTAATCGAGGAAGTTATTACCGGTGGTTGCTGTTTACCGCGGGACCACTCGAACAGAGTTGTGTAACGACTGCACTTGGTTTCGAAGTTCCCGAGGAACAGGAAGGGTTAGTGGGGTACGGATCGCATCGCAGGATGTTGGATACGCTTGAGGGCATGTTGTCCTCACAGGAGTATGCTGCCGGCGACCGATTTAGTGCCGTAGATGTGTATCTGGCTGCACAGCTACAGTGGAACATGACGATGACGGTGATCGAAGAGCGTCCGGTTTTTGTGGACTACTCGCGTCGAATGCATGACCGACCTGCGTGTGCGAGGGCGGAGGAGATTGACAATGAGCTTGCGGCGAAACTACAAGCGCCCTAGAGACCTCGATGGCGAAATCTAAGCCGCTGTTATCGGCTACCGAGGCGCGCAAGCGTCTTATGCACGCTGCGAAAGTAGGTGATCTTGTTCAAATAGAGCGGATTCTTGAGCTTCGTGAAGATGCGGTCAATCTTCGCAATTCGCACCACAACACAGCGCTAAGGAGTGCAGTAGGCGCTGGACAACTAGAAGCGGCGAAATTGCTCGTAGCGCATGGTGCGGATATACATCAAGTTAACCACGGTGGTTCTTCCCTTATGGAAATTGCCGTCTATTCGGGGTATCCGGCCACGGTTCGTTGGTTAGGAGGTAACGGCTTTGAGATCGGAACCTTGGAAATGAGTGCGATTGGCGATCTTGATGGCGTTCTGTCAGTCCTCGAATCGGATCCTAAATCGTTAGGGCAGCGTGATCGAAGAGGATTGACGGCGCTACATCACGCTGCTCGATGCGGTCACGTAGAGTTAATCGAACTACTGATCGATCGGGGAGCTGATTTGGAGTCTCCGAACAAGCACGATCACGTACCACTTTCTGTTGCGGTCGAGGAGAATCAGATCAAGGCAGTCGAGTGTTTACTAAATAACGGTGCTGACCCAAATGTGCGTGGTGGGCATTACCGTGGCACGGTGCTTCATCGCGCTGTGTTACATCGAAGTTTGCCGATCGTTGTAGCGCTTGTTAACGCGGATGCCGACCCAAATCGTCGAGACGCGAATGGGAAAACGCCGCTTCACGACGCTATTGGTGTCGGGAATCGAAAGCTCGTTGCAGCGTTATTGGCTTCGCCGCAAATCGACATCACGCAACGTAGCGGGAAAACCAAGTTCAGCGATATAGGAGAAACGCCTTTGGAGTATGCAACGAATCGAAAGAAGGCGAGTATCGTAGCGATGCTAAGCGTCCACTCCAACGCTTGTTAGATTGAGGGAATGATGTCTTTGCCTTCTAAGTAAGTTAAAACTGTATCGACCAGCGTTGATGGCAACTCGCGATCAGTACGTAGATGTAGATCAGGATTTTCGGGCGCCTCGTATAGGTCGTCGATGCCTGTAAAGTTCGTGATTTGGCGGGCACGCGCTTGGCGATATAGACCTTTGGGATCACGCTCTTCACACACTTGCAAAGGCGCATCAACGAAGACCTCTAAGAACTGACCATCCTTAAATAGAGATCGTACGGCGGCACGTTGGCTCCTTAGCGGCGAAATTAATGCTGCCAAGGCGATATATCCTTCATCGAGAAAGAGTTTTGCGACTTCGGCGACTCGTCGCATGTTCTCCATACGATCCGCTTCGCTAAAACCTAAGCCAGCATTCAAACCTTGACGTAGATCGTCGCCGTCTAGTGCGCGACATCTAACGTCACGTTCCTGCAAAGCGGCGGATAACTCGCGCACGAGCGTGGTTTTGCCAGCGCCAGAAAGTCCTGTAAACCAGAGGACACAAGGTTTGTTAGTTGGCACTTCAGCTATCCAGCTCCTGACCGACCTCGTATCGAACTGGCAATCGTTAGGCGGTCTTTTCCGATAAGTCGACTCAAAAACGCAACATTCCTAGGCTCGCTCGAATATTCGCTAAGTTGCACTTCAGTTTTCCACTGCCGAATGCTCCAGGAGCTCACGCAAATTCCGATTCAAGTCTTGTTCTATACGGGGGTCTGCATCGAGGACCATCGTGTTCCTCTCACTTGGGTCGTAGTTAGGCCAATCCGGGAGTCCCGCTCCATTCGGGTTGCCTGTCTTCGCGAATGCGATCAGTGTATCTGACCATCGCTGTGCGAGGTTTTGCGCGACCGAGTCTTCAGGATCGTAACCGATCATTGTGCCTGGATCTTTGCTATTGAAGCGATTGAATGTGAATGGGATTTCCGCGGCATGTGTTGCACCTACATCGCGACCGAAGACTGGTTTTGTCGTAGCGTAATCAAAACGGTAGAGCCAACCTCCATTACCTGCGAGTGTCGCTTGTGTAGCGCTTCCCATTGCGGCTTTAAAAAACATCGCGTCGAATACACGTTCGAGGATCACCAAGTCATTAGCGGAGGGATATTCCGTTCGAAGTGCTTTAAGGAACGGTTCAGGGTCAGCCCCGGCGGTAACCGCTCTTGCCATGCCGTCGATCAGTGCTGTTTCAGCGCCTGGAGCAAACATCGCGAATAGTGCCGAGAAAAAAGTGCCTTCATCACGGTTCGTTCCAGCAATCAGCGGTACCCCTCGCTCTCCCCGGTCTCGGATGGCATCACTGGGTGAGCGCGTAACGACAATCCCATCGATGGCGGAGCCAAAATCCGACAGTTTTTCCTGCAACGCGAATAGTTCAGCAGCAGACATGCTGTTGAGCTTGTCGACGATAACCTCTTCTGAACTATCTAAGTGTTCAGCCAACGCGCTCAGGTGCTCTGGTGATGGGGTCTCGGTCGTGCCAGGACTATGTGCGACTGCTTTGTGATACAGCCCGTCGGCTGAGGGAGTTGCCAATAGAGTTAACACGGAAGCACCACCGGCAGATTCACCGAAGATCGTCACGTTGTTAGGGTTGCCGCCGAAGTCAGCGATGTTCTCTTGAACCCACTTAAGGGCTAGCACCTGATCGCGCATGCCATTGTTCGCAGAACCGGCGTAGGTATCTCCAAGCGGCGATAAGTTAAGGAAACCGAGTAGTCCTAGTCGGTAGTTGATCGTCACTACGACAACATCACCTTGACTTGCCAGCATTGAACCGTTGTACCCATTCGCTGAGCCTTGGGTGAACCCACCACCATGAATCCAGAACATCACTGGTCGGTGCGAACCGTCAGTACTTGGCGTGACGACATTCAGATATAAGCAATCCTCACTTATTGCACCGATTGCTTGGCCAAAAATCCCACTCTGCGCTTGGACACAGCGGTTCGGGAATTGGGTCGCATCTAGACGTCCGGTCCAACTATCGGGTTTGCGCGGTGCCATGAAGCGAAGGTCGCCGATGGGAGGTTGTGCGTAAGGTACGCTCCGAAAGTGCAATACGCCTTCTTCACGCAACCCATCGATCTCGCCGAGTCGGGTACTGATGACGATCGAACTGTTACCGTCTTGCGACGTATCGTCCGCCGCTACTGAGTTTTCCGCTGCTTCATTACTGCTGACAAACGCGCACGACAAACAAGCCACGAGGGCCGCCGTTACACGAACTACCGTTCGGAACTTGGGACGACTCGATTTTGAGATAGTTACTTCGCCGCTCGCTTCATTTCGATTCACAAACACAACCATGACAAATTGATATGCGTACTCTGTCTAGGGCGGCGAAGTGTATTCGCGAGCCAGTCAATGTCAGTTCAATCGTCCTGTTCGTTGAACGTATTCACGATAGCTAGACATTCGAACTGGATCGATTCGCGCGCTGAGAGGCTCAAGAAATTGCTCGATCAGTTCTTCTTTAATGTGTTGGTATTCAGAATCCGCAGCCAGATTGCGACTCTCATCGGGAGTTTCGCTGCAATCAATCAGTTGTGTTGGTTCGCGAGTTTCTGTTTTAACCGTGAGTTTGTAGCGAGGCGTGACCACGGTCGTTTCTCCGAACAACTCAGAAAATACCGCTTCGCGGGAATCAGCCACACTTTCGCCTAACACCACGGCTCTTAGCGACTGTCCCAACGAATCATGGAATGGTTCGACGCCTCCTACATCTAGCAGCGTATTTGTTAAATCAACTTGCTGAACCAATCGGTCGCACTTCGTTGGTGTCGCACCAGGTGCGTGAACTAGCAACGGGACGCGTACAGAAGGCTCGAAATACACGGTCTTGCCCATCAACCCAAGATCACCGAGCATTTCGCCGTGATCGCTTGTAAACACGATCCAAGTGTTGTCAGCGAATTCGGATTGCTGCAGCGCATCGAGTAGTTCGCCTATCCAGTGATCGATCAGTGATATGTTGGCGTAGTAGTTGATACGCCACTGGCGTCGTTGTTCTTCTGTTGCTCTCAGAATAGGGTTGCGTGAACCAATTCGTGCTTGCAGGATTGGTGGCGGATTCTCGACCGTTGCGGTTATACCAACGTCGATTTCTTTGTCTTGATACCAGGTCCGAAAGTCGGTGGGTCCGTCATAGGGGTCATGGGGACCCGTGAACTGAACCTGAAGGTAGAAAGGCTCTGATTTGTCGTAAGTTCGGAGCCACTCGCACGCCGTTTGCCCGATAAACGAGTCGATATCCATGAATTTCGGTGCAGGGGATGGTGATTGCGCCCATGGCGTGGGGTTACCGGAGCGCATTTCGTCAATCCAATCGTTGATGTACTTTCGATGCGCGTCAATGAATCCATGTTTAGTGGCGAAGTCTGTGTATGCACACCCTTGTGATCCAGTACCGATTGGGTCATTCACTTCGACTCGGTGATTGAAACCCCATGCGGCGAGCAAGTGATCCATCTCTCTTGCGTGTAGACCTGCCTTCGGTCCTGGTCCGGTTCGCCATAGGTGCGTTTTGCCGACGACAGCGGTAAAGTAGCCTCCGTCTCGAAGGCTACGAACGTGGCTAGGTCCTTCGATGTCAGCGCCACGTGCATTACTCCAGACGCCACTTTCACGAGGTAATTGACCGGTCATGATGGCGGCGCGAGCCGGTACACATAAAGGTGAATTCGAGATACAGCGCGTGAAGACCGTCGAGTGATCGGCCAGCTCATTGAGATGCGGTGTAATGACGTCCGCATCGGCGTAGCAACCGAGCGCGTCTCCGCGCCACTGATCGGTGGCGATTAGGAGGATGTTCGGCCGGATAGACATGTGCTATCTACAGCTTCACAAACCTTAGCCTAATCCTTCGTCGCTAGTAACGCTAGAACGCGACGCGGGTCGAAAGCGTCGCGTACACCTTCAGAGATGAAGATCAGAAGGCACAGCATGATGGCGAGTGTAAAAAAGCCGGTTAGTCCCAAGAACGGTGCTTCGACGTTCGCCTTGCCTTGGTTCATGAGCTCACCGAGTGAGGGTGCCCCCTCAGGTAACCCTAACCCCAGGAAATCGAGTGCGGTTAATGTGGTCACCGCCGTACAAAGAATGAATGGCATGTTTGTCAAGGTGGCGACCATGGCGTTAGGTAGTACGTGTCGGCGCATGATGACTGGGTTTGGCACACCTAGCGAGCGAGCCGCCCGCACGTAATCGAAATTTCGGGTGCGAAGGAATTCCGCTCGGACGACCGCAGATAGTGGCATCCAGCTGAACAATGTCAACAGAATCAGCATCACGAGCAGGTTTCGTTCGACGATGGTTGACATGATGATCAAGATCAGGAGTGTGGGTAAGCCGACCCAGATCTCGACCAAGCGTTGTCCCACGAGATCTGTGAGACCTCCGAAGTAGCCTTGTACTGCACCGACCGAGATGCCGATGACAGCAGCCATTGATGTCAAAATCAAACCGAAGAGTACGGATAGACGGAAACCATAGATAAGACGAGCTAATGTGTCCTTGCCGCGATCGTCCGTACCTAACCAATGTTGCGCGGATGGCCAGGCTGGTGTTGCAGAGAGAACATAGAAGTCGACCGTGTCGTAGGCGTATGGAATGGGCGGATAGATGGTGAACGCGTTTTTTGACTCAAGCAGATCTTCAATGTAAGGATCTGTGTAGTCGACGACGATATCCAATTCGCCGCCTAAATCGCGTTCCGAGACAAACTCGACAACCGGAAACCAGATCTTTCCGTCCATGACGATCAGAATCGGTTTGTCGTTCGCGATGAATTCAGCAAACAAAGTCACCACGAACAAGATGCCGAAGACCCAAAGAGAGTAATACCCGCGCCGATTCGCCTTGAAATTCGCCAATCCGCGTTCGACCAGTGGACTCATTGACGCGTCTCGAAGTCGATTCGTGGGTCAATCAGTACGTAGCAAAGATCACCGATCAGTTGCATGATTAAGCCGATGAGCGAGAAACAGTACAAAGTCCCAAACATGATCGGATAGTCGCGCTTTATAACGGCATCGTAACTTAGCAGACCAAGACCGTTTAAGTTGAAGATGACCTCGATTAACAAAGAGCCAGTAAACAGAATGCCGATAAGCGCCGATGGAAATCCGGCAATCACGATCAACATGGCATTTCGGAAAACGTGACCGAAGAGTACGCGTTTTTCGTTGATCCCCTTTGCTCGCGCGGTGAGTACGAACTGTTTGCTGATTTCCTCCAAGAACGAGTTCTTAGTGAGCATGGTGAGGTACGCAAAACCGCCGACCGTGAGCGCAAGGATCGGAAGGGTTATGTGCCAGAAATAGTCGACAACTTTGTCAAACCAGCTGAGGTCACTGAAGTTGGCGGATGTAAGACCTTGTAAGGGAAACCAGTCGAACGTACTCTGTCCGCCTGCGAATAGGAGAATCAGCAAGATCGCGAACAGGAATCCAGGGATGGCGTATCCCACAAAGATCACGGTACTAGACCAGAAATCGAAGGTTGTGCCGTCGCGGACCGCTTTGCGAACCCCAAGCGGCACCGAGATGCTGTAAATCAGAAGCAGTGACCATAGACCAAGGGAGATTGAAACGGGAAAGCGCTCGATGACTAGCTCGTGCACAGGTCGGTTTTGGAAGTAGCTCTCGCCGAAGTCGAACCGCATGTAATCCCAAACCATATTGAAGAAACGCACATGGGCGGGCTTGTCAAACCCAAATTGCTTCTTTAGGTCTTCAAGCAGGTCGGGATCAAGACCATACGTCGAGTTGCTGTGGACGGTCCCGGCTGCTGCGAGCGCGTCGGAGGACATGCCCATATCGCCACCACCGCTAATACCTTGCGTGGTAGAGACCTGCCCCATCATCATCTTTGCGACGATTTGTTCGATAGGACCACCGGGTGCGAATTGCGCGATGGTGAAGTTAATTAGGATGATGCCGAATAACGTGACCGGTACAAGCAAGATCCGTTTGGAGATATAAAGGAGCATTAGCTAGCGATCATTTCCGTCATTCTGAACGTAGCTTTGCAAGCCCGGTCTGTAGAGCGTCTTCTTTCTGGGGATCCCACCACCACGCATCGATCACAGGCACCCTGTTCAATGGTCCAGAATCAACGTAGTTGAACCGATCCCAATAGACTGCGCGATAGCCTGGTTGGCCCATGCCCGGCACCATATAGAACTCCCAAAGTAACACCCGATCTAGCGCTCTTGTTGCCGCATATAGATCTTCAGCCGTTCGCGCCTCGTTCACTTTATCAATAAGGTAATCAACAGCAGGATTTTTAACCCCTGCCCAATTTAGGCTATTTGGTTCATCTGCAGAGAGGCTACTAAAGCGATTTCGCAGGTCAATACCGGGCATATTTCCGGGGATGAATATATAGCCCCCTCCGTCAAACTTTCGTGCGCGCATGCGATGTTGCCAATTGGATATTTCTGGCGCTACGGCGTACGTCTCAATTCCAACTTGATTCAACCGCTTCATGTATGGCGTTTTAGCGCGGAGCAGCATAGGTGATACAAAGACGAAATCAATCTTGAAACGTTCGTTCGTTTCCTTATGCCTCATTTCGCCTTCATTCAATGCCCATCCCGCCTCGTCAAACAGTTCGAGTGCGCGCTTCATTGCAACTCTGTTCGTGCCATATCCGTCCGATTCGGGTTGGTCGAATTCTTCCGTGAATACTCGAGGCGGTACTAAATCGCGAATCGGTTCGAGTAGCTCTAACTCGGCGTTGGTGGGTAATCCCTCCCAAGCCATTGGCGAGTTGTAGAAGAAGCTATTGCCGTAGTCGTAAAACCCATGAAGGATCACGCGATTGATCCAAGGGAAGTCGTAGAGCAGGAAGAGTGCTTCTCTGACGCGGCGGTCTTGAAACCGATCGACGCGGACATTCCAGAATGCTGGCCACCACATCCCCCACGCACGTTTGAGATAAATCAAGCGTTTTTGAAACAGTCCGGCGGCGACTTCAGGAAAGTCGTACTTCACTGTCCAGTTCTTGGAAACAGTCTCCTCTCGAAAGTCCAATACGTCAGCCTTATGAGCCTCGGTGATGACCTGCTCATCGCGGAAATAATCCCATTGGATCTTTTCGAAGTTGTAACGTCCTCGCATAGAGGGGACGTCTTTCCCCCAGTAATCGTCAAAACGTTCGTACACTGCGAGCTGGCCAAAGTCGACTTCTGTGAGCTGGTACGGACCGCTTCCAAGTGGCGGGTCAGTGACGGTCTTCGACAAGTCTTTGTCGGCCCAATAGTGTTTTGGCAGGATGCCTTGGCCACCGTAAACGAAAGGTGTGGCGGGATTAATCTCGGCACCTTCTTTGGTGACGAAACACACCTCGCGATCGCCGAAGCTGAAGATACGATCAAGGTCGCGCAACGCTGTTTTTAAGCCAACGCTCCCATGTTCGAGGAACGCTTCGAACGTCCAAACCACGTCCTCTGTTGATAGTGGTTTGCCATCATGCCAATAGGCGTTGTCGCGTAGTTTGAATGCCACCCAACGGTAATCGCGTTCGACGGCTATTCCCTCAGCAAGTCGACCGTATGCACTTTGTGATTCGTCGGCGGCACCCGTCAACAATGAGTCGTAGATCAACGCTCCGGGTCCACCACTTTCGTATCCCGCAAGTAGCCGACCTTTGTCCGGTAAGAAGTTGTAGTTGTCGAACGTACCTAGTTGAGGCATCCTTAGGATGCCGCCTTTCGGCGCATTCGGGTTCGTGTAATCGAAATGTCTGAAATTCTTGTCGTACTTGAGCGGCAGTACGTACGACCAACCATGTTGATATTGCGGGTTGGCGCAAGGCTCTTCCTGAGCGAGAACAACGGAACCGAACAGTACCACGCCGATAGCTGTGGCCAACGTGAGACTCGCACACGTGTGATGGTTTAAGCTAGTTCCTTTACGCACGGTCAATTTAAGGAATTCGTATGTCTGTATCTACCGCGTTGTTTGATCTCACCGGTCGGGTCGCGTTGTTAACGGGTGCTTCCAAAGGTATGGGATTATCAATGGCCGAAGGATTGGCGGAGCACGGCGCGCGCGTCGTGATTTCAAGCCGCAAACTGGACCAATGCGAAGCAGCCGCTGAGCAAGTAAACGCGAAATGTGGTGAGGAACGTGCAATTGCTGTCGCCTGCAACATTGGATACAAGGACCAGCTAGAAAACCTAGTTGAAACAACCCGCAGTCGCTTGGGCCCAATTGACATTTTGGTCAGCAATGCGGGTGTCAATCCATTTTACGGAAGGATGTCCGAGATTCCCGATTCCGCGTTCGACAAGACGATGAACTCAAACGTACGGTCCAATCACTGGCTCGCACACATGGTTGCACCTGACATGGTAGCTAAAGGGCAAGGTTCGATGATGGTTACTGCGAGCACGGGGGCATTCTCGGGTTCGTTGACACTGGGGACTTACAACATCTCAAAACTTGCCGATATTGCCTTGGTGCGCAATCTTGCCTTGGAATATGGACCGGAAGGCATACGCGTAAACGCGATTTGCCCCGGCTTGATAAAGACTGATTTTGCGCGTGCGTTATGGGACAACCCCGACGCTAAACGTAATGCCGAAACCAACACCCCGCTGCGACGACTTGGTGAGTCCGATGACCTGAAAGGCATAGCGGTCTTCTTAGCGTCGGATGCGAGTACATATGTCACGGGCCAAGCGATCGCAGTTTGTGGCGGAACCCACATGTGGCGTTAAACGTGAAATGAGATGACATCGATGCAATCCGAGCCAGTCGAGTAAGTGAGGATGGCGTTCCAAGGATTCATCCTTCAAAGCACTTACCGGGTCGTGAATGGCACGCCGATCATTCTGATTTATGGTCGGCTTGACGATGGACGTACGTTTCTAGTTCGCGAAACTCGACAACTGCCGACTTTCTACGTGCGCACGGATGATGTCGAGCAACTTGAATGGGGCAACGCTTCGGTGGAAGCCACTTCGTGGAAGACGCTGGATGGTGTAAGTGCGTCTCGAGTGACGGTTGAGGAACCTTCGAAAGTTGTGCCGTTGCGCGATCGAATCCACGGTGCGGGCATCCGTTCGTATGAAGCTGACATTCCCTTTGCCACTGCCTATTTAATGGAGCGTGACATTCGCGGCGGTGTGTCGATTAATGGAACGCCGACACTTTCCGAAACTCACGTCGATATCGAATTTACGGACCCATCGCTTGAGCCGTGTGACGTGGATTTCCTCCCCAAATGTTTGTCACTCGACATAGAAACAGATCCAGATGCGACGCATTTATTAGCGATTTCGTTATTTGGTGATGATGTCGATGAAGTACTCGTCTGTGATCCAGATGGTCGTGAAATGCCTACGAACGCGATTGGTTACGCGTCCGAACAGGACACGATTGAAGCGTTTGTCCGTCGGGTTCGTGAGATAGATCCCGATGTCCTCACAGGCTGGAACGTCGTTGATTTCGATCTCGATGCGTTACGGCGAATGAGCCTTCGTACAGGCGCCTCCTTAGAGTTAGGGCGAGCTCCGGGACGTATGGTGCTTCGCGAGGCACAAGGTTACTTTGGCAGTGGTCGTGCCTTGATTCCGGGTCGTGTCGTGCTCGATGGAATCGACTTGGTGCGAGGTGCTTTCATCCGATTTCCGGAGTATTCGTTAGAAGTGGTGGCACAGGAAGTCTTGGGTGAAGGGAAGCAAGTCGAAGGCGATGTCCACGATCGAGCGGGTGAGATCCTTGAGCGATACAGGCGTGATCTAGACGGATTCGCAGCTTATGCGCGCACGGACGCACGGCTGGCATACCAAATCATCGAGCGATTGAAGCTCCTACCGCTCGCAAAAGTGCGTAGCACGCTTACCGGTATGCCTATGGACCGGGTCGCGGCAAGCGTCGCTTCGTTCGATTTTGTTTACATCGCGGCACTCAAGAAACGACGTGTTTGTGCGCCTAGCTTCGACCGTTCAAGCAATGACACATCAGAGTCGCATGCCGGGGGAGCGGTGTTAGCCCCCGAAGTCGGCATCCACACGAATGTGTGGGTTCTGGACTACAAGAGCCTATATCCGAGCATCATTCGAACGTTTAACGTCGATCCGCTGGGATACATAGGGACAGATGAATCCATCGATGGGATTCGTCTCCTTAATGATGCCGTGTTTTCCAGAAGTCCGGCGATTTTGCCTAGCGTACTGGATGGGTTGTACGCGGCGCGGGAACAAGCGAAACAATACGATGATAGTGTTGCCTCTCAAGCCATTAAGATCTTGATGAACTCGTTCTATGGTGTCTTGGCGACGCCCGTGTGTCGGTTCCACAACAGCAAGATCGGTAATGCGATTACTACGATGGGACGACATTTCCTCATGTGGTCGAAAGATTGGTTCGAAACTCGCGGATTTGCTGTTCTATATGGCGACACAGACAGTGTGTTTGTGTCTTCAGGGACCGAAGATATAGCGCAAGCGACGGAGCAAGGTCATCAGTTGACTCAAGAATTCAACGCGGAGCTGCTGGCGTACATTGAGCGGGAATGGCAAGTTGAGAGCAAACTTGAACTTGAATTTGAGAAGCTCTACTCCCGTTTGTTCCTGCTCCCCCTAAAGAAAGGCAGTGGCGGTGCTCGAAAGCGATATGCAGGGCAAATTAGCACGACAGGTGAAGTCGAATTTGTCGGCATGGAAGTCGTTCGCCGGGACTGGACAGAACTTGCGAAAGACGCACAACGCGAGTTGTACGCTCGATTATTCAATGGTGAACCCGTTGAGGACTTTATTCTTGATACCGTGAATGCCGTCCGAGCTGGCCAAATGGACGAAAAGCTCGTATATCGCAAAGGCTTGAGTAAGCCACCGAAGAGTTACACCAAAGTTAAGCCGCCGCATGTAGTTGCAGCCCTTAAATCTGCTAACCCCTCGCGAGTTGTGCACTACGTCATCACTGTAGATGGACCTGAGCCGACTGACAACATCCGCCACGAAATCGATCGAGAGCACTATATAGAGACGCAGCTCAAGGCAGTCGCGGAACCTGTTCTGGCGACGTTGGGTACCACTTGGGAGTCCGCCTGTGGCATTCCAGTTCAGCGCTCGTTATTTGATGCACTTGAGTAGGAATTCCAGATGAGCGAACCAGCACTTGATGCGTATTGGCGGTTTTTCGAGACCTTTAATACACGCGATGCGCATGCTTTTTCCTCTGCGATGAGCTACCCGCATGTGCGCGTGTCGTGGGCGCGTGAACCGGTTGTGTTAGCGGATCAAGAAGCGCACGCGTTGAGCGTAGGCTGGGATGCATTTGTTCGATCTGGATGGGATCACACTGTAGGAAACGAGCCGGAGGTTATTGGGCGATCGGACCGCAAAGTTCACATTGCGGGTGGGTGGACTCGATTCACTGCGTCGAATGAGCCAATTTTGTCTAACAGGGTCTCCTACATTGCGACACGTGTCGAAGGTCGTTGGGGAATCCAGAGTCGTTTTGGCACTGATCCAGGAAACAATAGCAGGGATCAGACCGAACGAGCGCACCTTGAAGCGCGAGAATGTGCAACCCAATTTCTGCGAGCATTGGACAAAGATATGGGCTCTATTAGTCGGTACACGGCTGAGGAGTATTTCGTGATTGGTGTAGGGGAAGTGCGTCGCGTTAAACGTGGCGATGACCCAGCTGTTAAAGGTATGCGCGAACCAGAGTTGAAAGTTGTTCAGAGTGGACCTTCTTCAGTGACGATTAACGCAACTGAAAACGATCACGCAGCACTTGTCTATGCTGTTTACCGGGATGATGAATGGGAGGTTAAGGCAGGATCATGGCTTTAGAAAAACGCAAGATAGGTCGTACTGGAGTTGAAGTCACGGCTTGGGGAATGGGGTGTGCGTCACTCGGTGGTGTCGGTGATCGCATTTCCAATGAAGATAGTGATGCCATACTCAACGCCGCGTGGGACGCTGGGATCCGCTATTTCGATTCTGCACCTCTGTACGGACATGGCTTGTCAGAGAAACGGGTCGGCCGTGTTCTGAGCGAAAAGCCGAGAGACGATTTCGTCCTATCGACAAAGATCGGTCGCTTGTTAGTCCCTGTTGAAGAGGGGACTCGTAACATGCAAATGCGCGACAACGAGAACTTGGCCATTCGCTATGACTATTCCAGCGATGCCGTCGTTGAATCTGTCGAAAGCAGTTTACGGCGACTTAATCTCGATCGTATTGACATATTGCTGTGCCATGACATAGATCGTTGGACACATGGTGACGATCAACCTGGAATCTATGAATCTGCCGCGAACGGTGCTTTACCGGCGATGCATCGTCTGCGCGAACAAGGGTTGGTGAGAGCGATTGGCTTAGGCGTTAACGAATCTGCTGTGTGCGTGCGCGTGATGCAGGAGTTCGAGCCAGATTGTTTCCTCTTGGCTGGACGGTTCACATTGCTTGAGCAAGAACCGCTTGACACAATGTTGCCTATGTGCGTCGATCGGAACGTCTCTGTGATCATCGGCGGACCATACAACTCGGGCATTCTCGCGAATGCTGAGCGACGGCGCGCGACTTATGACTACGAGCCAGCGCCAGATGATCTTTGGGAAAAAGCCCAGAACATTCGTACGGTTTGCAATGCTCACGAAGTCGACATGCGTGCCGCCGCCCTCCAATACGTGCTGCGGCATCCCGCAGTCGCGAGTGTGATCCCCGGTATGTGGGCATTGCGTGAAGTTGAGGAGAATGCGGCGCTGCTAAACGTGTCGATTCCAGACGCGTTATGGACGGACTTGGCTGATCAAGGACTCTCGCGCACTTGGTAGAAAAAGTGGCCCCCGACAAAGTCACCGTCTGGGATGTTCCGCTTCGGATCTGGCATTGGCTTTTTGGCGCAGCAGTCCTGACGGCACTCGCTACTGGGTTGATCGAAGAACTCTACGATATCGAAGTCCACCAGTGGGCGGGTATTTGCGTTGTATCTCTGCTCGTTTTCCGCGTGATCTGGGGAATTTGCGGTTCAACTTACGCTCGCTGGACGAAGTATTGGACGACCCCTCGAAAGTTCATAAATCACTTTCTACGAAAAGGTGAACTAACTCCGCATACAGCCCCAGGTATCGTCTTGGTAGTGATCTTGATGATGGCAGCGCTCGTACAGTCGGTGACCGGTTTGTTTATGACGGACGATATCTTCTTTGAAGGGCCGCTATATAGCTACATTGACGAAGACACGTTTGATTGGATCTACTTGCTACACCACAACGCTTGGCGGTTCGTAATTGCAGCAGTGGCCGTTCATCTAAGCGCACACCTAATTTATGGTGTCATATTGCGCGATTCGACACCTCTGAGCATGATCACAGGTCAGAAACGCGTGACACTTCCGGCGGTTTCAACTCCCTGGGTACGAGCGCTGATCAGCTTAGGCGCTGCGTCCCTAATGTTTGGGCTGTTGACGTGGCTTGCTGATTAGCAGCTATTCGCGGTAGTTGTGGTGACAACCTCGACAGGTCCGACCAACTGCACCGACCGCTGCACCGATTTCCGCCATATCGGCTGATTTTGCCACCTCTCGAAAGTTGCTGGCTGCGTCCTTCAGTGCTGTAAGTCGTTCCGCAAAGTCTTCAGACTCTTCCCAAATCTCTGGCAACGCATCGCCGCCTTCGGACCCTTCGGGAAAGACGTTCTGCGCGGTACTCGCAAGTTCGGCAAGAGCAGCTGCGAGTGTTGCAAGGTCGTTTGGCCGGTCAACTTCCTCTTTGAGGATTTTTCCGATGGCTCCCATCGTGCCACCGATTGCCGACATAACCTCTTGTCGATACTCAACTTGATCTTCGTCAGCCGCGATTAGGGAACTCACGGATATTGCTAGTACGAATGCAGCAAATCGTCTCATCTTAAACCCCGTCTCAGAGGTGGCGATTGTAGTTGGCTACGTTAAGTCCCCGTAAAGTTGGGTTTTCGCTTCTCGATGAATGACAGTCGTGACTCACGCTGGTCGTTAACTGCTTTACGCGGCGTTGCGAGATTGCTAAGTTCATATCTCAACGCGTCCTCTAGTTCAACTTCATTGTTATGTTGGAGTACGCGTTTTGACGTCCGAAGTGCTAACGGCGGCCAAGTAGCCATTTGTGCGGCCACTTCATGTGCGGTATCCAATAGCGTGTCATGGCTAACAAGACGGTCGAGAAGTCCGATTCGATAGGCTTCTTCCGACTCCAAGGTTCTACTCGTGTAGATCAAATCAGCGGCTCGTGAGTAACCCACAATTCGAGGTAGAAAGAAGGACATGCCACTATCTGGTGAGAGATTTCGTTCGATGAATACGGTCTTGAATCTGGATTTTTCGCTCCCGATTCGCATATCGCACCCTAAGCTAAGACTCATCCCTGCACCGGCGGCTACGCCGTTCATGACGGCGATCGTTGGCTTATCAATGCTGTAGATCGCAAGGGCTTGACGACCAACCCATCCTAAATCGTCCATGAGTTGGTTTTGCTGTGATTCGGGTGTTTCCTTCGAAGGCGCACCAGGATTAGGCGTGAGATCGGCACCTGAGCAAAAACCACGCCCCGCACCAGTAAGAAGAATGACCCGGATTTCATCGCTCCGTTGGGCTTCCTCAAGCGCATCGCGGAGATCCTGTTGGAGACCGCCACTAAGCGCGTTGAGCTTTTCGGGTCTGTTGAGCGTTAACGTTGCAACGTGTTCTTGCACGTCGTAAATAAGGTTCTCGAAAGCCATTAGTTCGCTTGCCAGATTTGAGTGGAACGCCACGCAATGGGTAGATTTGCGGGGTCATTCCCGATATTAAACGGTTGGATACGTGTTCGTTTTAGGCTGTCAATGCTTTCCCACCTCGGTTCTATAATCGAAAAAACGCTGATGAATTACAGTGGACGAGAGCCCCTAGTTCTAGGGAGCGCTGAGACGTGAAAATGCCATATTCGTTGCGGTGGTTACTTGCAAGCTTCGCTACCAGCATATTGGTGACTGGTTGTGGGGGTTCTTCTGGTGGCGATCCATCCCCACCTCCCACACCCACAACACCGCCGCCAGCACCGCCACCTCCCCCACCCCCGCCTCCTGCGCGGTTGAGCGACCCAATCGAGAGTGTCATCGAAGTCGGTTCTATTACAGTCGATGCGGTGCAGTTCGTGCAAGGTCCAGCTACCGAAGATCGCGCGAGTGGTGGTGGCGTGAACAACCCCGCTACCCGCATTCAATACATGCAACAGGTCGGCGATCGATTCTTTTTTAACGACACGCGCGGCATCCTCTGGGTAACGAACGCGGATGGGTCTGAACCCGTAAGTTACCTAGACCTTCGCAATGAGAATGTGGGCTTTAATCCAGATCGATTCGTACAAGAATCTGGTTTTATGGGGTTCGCGTTTCATCCCGATTTTGCTAATGAGGGCGAAGAAGGATTCGGTAAGTTCTATACCACCTTTACCGCGAGTCCGGACGGAACCGCGGATTTCATTGAGGAGGGAGGTTCAGTTCAGGAGAGCGTTCTCGCGGAATGGTCAGTTACTGACCCGACCGGCGGAGTCTTTTCGGGTGAGTTTCGCGAAATGCTACGGGTTGGTCAGTTTGCGCCTAACCACAACGTTGGCAATGTTGCGTTCAATCCGACAGCTAATCGTGGGGATGCGGACTATGGCACGCTCTATGTGAGTTTTGGCGATGGCGGCTCCGCGCATGATCCTCGGCAACACGGACAGAACCCGAACAGTATCCTAGGAACGATCATCCGTCTAGATCCGCTTGGAGGCGGGGACGACGCACAGTACGGTATTCCGGCTGATAACCCGTTTGCCGACGGTGCCGACGGATTGCCCGAAGTATGGGCGTATGGATTAAGGCATCCCCAGAACTACTCGTGGGATACTGCAGATGGTCGAATGTTCATTCTCGATATCGGTCAAGACCAGGTTGAAGAAGTGAACATCGGAGTTGCCGGTGGCAACTACGGATGGCGCCTCCGAGAAGGCACGTTTGCAACAGCGATGGGCACCGATACTGAAGATTCCCTTGGTGGAGTCTACGAACGTGAATCGGACTCCTCAGACTTTATCTATCCTGTCGCACAGTATGACCACGACGAAGGTTTCGCGATTGGTTCAGGTATCGTGTATCGTGGCTCGGACATTCCAGACTTGGTCGGTATGTTCGTGTTCACTGACATCGTTCGAGGTCGGTTGTTCTACATTGATACGGCAGCCCTTGAACCCGACTCACCTGCTACGATATTTGAGTTGGATGTTACGGTCGACGGTGAAAGCGGGACGCTAGCGGACATCGCCGGACATCGCAATACGAGCCCTGGTCATGCACCGCATACGCGGCGCGTTGACCTGCGGATTAGTGCGGATGCGGCTGGTGAGCTGTATATCCTCTCAAAGGGCGACGGATGGATTCGGAAACTGACTCCTAGGTGATGGTCGCGCGGGTCTTGAATGAACGCCGGGTCCACATCTGAATCGGATCTTTTCGGTGTGAAGCAGGTGGTATCTTCAGTTGATGGAAACAGAAATTCAGTATGCGGCCTTCCTCAAAAAATAACAATATAAGCGTAATAGAACATGAAAATCACTGCGGTTAAAGCCATACCGGCTAGTGGACCAACGGGTCCAAGAGTGACACGCAACTATGTGTATGTCAAAATCGAGACCGACGAAGGGATCGTTGGTTGGGGAGAGGCGACAAGTGGACCGCTGGCAGTAGCGACTATGGTCGATGAGTTCGGCCAGTTACTTGTGGGCGAAGATCCGATGGCGATCGAGAAGCACTGGCAAACGCTTTACCACTATTTCCACGTGCGTGGCGGCGTCGTGCAGATGTCTGCAATTAGTGGTATTGAGATCGCCCTGTGGGATATCAAGGGACAAGCGTTAAACGCACCGGTGTACGAATTACTTGGTGGCAAGATTCGCGATCGGATTTGGACGTACGGCAGATGGGACGGACCAACACCTGAAGCAGCAGTACAGAACGCTATGAATCACATCGAGCGTGGATTGACTGCGCTCAAAGGCGATCCGTTTGAACATCGAGGCATATTCATCGACCGTCGCTCGGAAGATCTAGCTGTGGAAAAACTGAAGGCAGTCAGAGAAGCGGTCGGCAACGATGTTGAGCTATTTGTAGAAGTCCATGGACGTCTTTCGCCGTCTGATGCCATTCGAGTCGGCAATCGGATGGAACCTTATCGTCCCTTCTATTTTGAAGAGCCCGTTCCTCCACAGAATCTCGATGCCTTGAAACGCGTTTCGGACCAAGTGAACATCCCGATCGCGACTGGGGAACGGTTGCTGACCAAGTTTGATTTTGCTGACCTATTGCCTTTGCACGCCGTCGACCTCATTCAACCCGACATCATGTATGCCGGTGGGATTCTTGAAACCAAGAAGATTGCTGCGATGGCGGAGGCGTACTACGTCGGCATTCAACCGCACAACTGCTACGGTCCCTTTGCCACCGTTGCAGCACTGCATTTGGATGTTTGCACGCCGAATTTCGTAATACAGGAAGGAGGTATTCATCCATGGTTCGTTGACGCGACAGTTGGCGATTTCCCAGTGCAAAAAGATGGTTACTTTGGACTACCTCCTGGACCTGGACTCGGTGTTTCGATGAATGAGGAATGGTTGGCTGCACATCCATGGAACGAGAACGCGCGACCATGGGCACATCGATTAGGTAGCAATCCATCGAGACAAGGAGTGGATTGGTCATAGGGCGGACACCCGAAGCCACGTACTGGGAGTTTTTTCGTGCTGATCGCGCGAAGGATGCGCGGGCGTGGGCAGCTGTGATGAGTTATCCACACGTGCGTGTAGCCGCGCCGGGGCGGGTTGAGCATTTCGAAACTGCGGAGGAATTTGCCGCGGCGGCAACTTGGACTCAACGAGAAGCGACAGGTTGGGTTCGAACGGAAGGGATAGAACCACGAGCTATCCAGTCCGCACCCGAGAAGATGCATCTAGTGGGTGGTTGGGTGCGATATGACGCTGAGGATCAGCCGATCCTTTCGAACCGCGTTGTATACGTATTAACGAAACCACAGAACGCTTGGGGCGTACAAGCGCGTTTCGCGTGCGGCGCAAGTGCAAGGTGGGAGGACACTGAAGACCAGGAACCTATGAATGTGGTTAAACGATTTCTTCAACTATTGAAGGGTGGTAACGCGACCGCATGCGCGGCACTCTTACGCTATCCGTTTATATTCGTGGGTACTGATTCTGTTCAAACGCTTGAAACTGAAGACTTGCTTACGCGCTCGTTACTGAAATTTGACCTGACACCGCACGAAATAGGCGAAATTACTGTAATACAAAACGGTTCGCAAGGCGCAAATATTGCGGTTTCATACGATTCAACTAGTAGGTGCCTCGTTCGAGGGGTTTTTCTGATCGAGAAGAAGGACGCGACTTGCAGAATAGCCGCGGCGTCGTTCGTTTCGGTGAATTAATCCGCAATATTGCGATTTTGACTGGCGAGCATCTTCACAACGTGAATTGGAGTAAGTCACCTTACCTCTCATTCAGCAAGATAGATCTTTTAGTTCGGCTAACATGCTCGCGACCGGCATCTCAACGATTTAAGTTTCTACTCTTGAGGAAAGCACGTTCTTGAGCAAGTTGAATCGGATGTTTGTCATCCACCTTAAATCACATCTGCTCATCATCTTAGGGATGAGTCTCGTCCCGTTTAGCGGGTTTTGGCATGCGGAAGCAGAGATATTGGAGGTAATGACCTTCAAGAATCCGAAAGTCATCAAGAGGCCGAAGATTCTCTATCCGAAGCGACCTTTATCCAAAAGCGAAGAAGGTTGGGTGAGGCTGCAAGCCATGATCGATCTCGAAGGCAAGCCCTTTGACATTATTGTGACGGATTCGGTAGGAGATCGAGCATTTGAGGGCGCCGCGATACAAGCCTTGCGTCGGTCTAGATTCCAACCTGGCGAGGCTAATGGCGAACAGGTCGAAAGCAGATACTGGTGGCAAGTCACGTTCGAGATGGCAAGTAAGGCCGCGCTCTATCACAGTGCTTTCAGAAAGCGATTTTTCGATGTGGTGAATGCAGTTGCAGAAAACGAGAAAGCTGATGCAGAGGACGGATTGGAAGGTTTGTCGGAACGGAGAAAGACGCTCCATGAAGATGCAATGTATTGGACCGCGAAATACTATTTCGATCAACAGTGGGGTACACCTTCACAGCAGCTGAGTAGTGTGAGTCGAGCGTTAGGGTATGACAAGAACCGACGTTATATGGACGCGAATTTGTACCGGAAGTTGCTTTGGTCGAAATTCAGTCTGCAGATCGATCGTAGACGTTACGCTGATGCGCTGGATACATTGAGTACATTTGAGACCCTCGAAGGTGTAGAAGACGGCATGCGGACTCAAGCACAGGAATATAAGAACGCGATAAACGAACTTAGTGCTTCTGAGAAGGTTTTTACGGTCGCAGGGATACTTAGCGAATATGGCAGGTGGTACTACACTCCACTCCGAAACAATTTTGGTTTAACCGATGTCGTGGGTTCTGTCAAAGAGTTCACACTTTATTGTCAGAGTAACCGATTTCGGTTCGAGTATGAACCTGATTTTGAGTATTGCGTTGACGGGACTAACGGTACTTGTAACGTTGCGGTGGTTGGGGAACCTGTGACAGAATTCACGTTTGTTCAGCTTTAAATCTTCATGTAGAGCAACTCTAGCTAGGAATTGATGAATTAGGTTAGCGATGTGCCCAACTACATGCTATTGATGAAGCCTCCATTACTGATACTAGGTATCGGGCTCCTTGGTTTAAGCGCGACGATTAACGCTGAGACCGACACCAAGGAAATTCCCACACTCACGTCGCCTAAAGTCATCAAACGTGGTCCAATACTGTACCCTCTAGCTGCTCTTTCAAGGGAGCAAGAAGGATGGGTTGAGCTTGAGACGATGGTCGATCGTGATGGTAAACCCTACGACATCGTTGTCGTTGATGCAGTAGGTCACTCCGCGTTTCAGCGAGCAGCGATCCGATCGCTGAAAAAAACGACTTTTGAACCAGGCGAATATAAAGGCGAGAAAGTTAATGGCGTTCATCGCTTCAAAGTCGCATTTTCGATCCATGGAGATTCGCCAGCATACTTTAAGCAGTTTAGAGCAGGTTTTATGGAAACTGTTCGTGCAATTGAGGCAGGCGATCAGAACGACTCAAGCTCCCGACTTGAGAAGCTTCGCGAGCGAACGAAGACACTCTATGAAGATGCGATGTACTGGACGGCGAGGTTTTATTTTGAGAGGAAGTGGGGAACACCAACGCAGCAGTTGTCAAGCGTGAACCGAGCACTCGGCTATAACGAGACACCACGCTACATGGATGAGAATCTGTTCGAGAATTTACTATGGACGAAACTTGAGCTACAGATTCAGCTAGGACACTACAGAGAATCGTTACGCACGATCAATGTGTTAGAGAAATTAGAAGAATTGGACGAATCGCGGAAGTTAGATCTTCAGCAATACAGGAATTCCATCGAAGAATTACGCGACGCGGACAAAACCTATTCGGTAAATGGCTTACTCGACAAAGACGGCAAGTGTAAGTATGTGCTACTAAGAAATCAGTTTGCAGTGACGGACGTCAGCGGAGTCATAAATGAGTTTCAACTCTACTGTCAGCGGGAGCTGTTGCGTTTTAAGTTCGAACCGGAGCTGGAATACCGTCTGGATGGCACGAACGGCACATGTAGCCTATGGGCGATTGGAAAACCCAGTACGGAATTCAAATTCTTGCAGCTGTAGCGCTCGCCTGCCA
The DNA here is from genome assembly GCA_022822135.1 of Pseudomonadales bacterium. Classification (GTDB taxonomy): domain Bacteria; phylum Pseudomonadota; class Gammaproteobacteria; order Pseudomonadales; family Azotimanducaceae; genus Bin55. Next base: position 107,580 of record JAJECH010000033.1, on the reverse strand, counting down.
TAAAGAGCGGACGCGGAGCTTCATTTGAGCATCAATTCTGTAGCTGGGCGAGTCTTTGCTCCTTGAGTTGGTCGATCCACCAACTGTCAAGCACTCGCACCGAACTTCCTGTTAAGTACTCTAGGCTCGCGGCTGCCTCTCCTGATGGACGCCCGAACTTGTCCCAATAAAGAAATCGTTCTAATTCGGTCGCATTGATCTGTATGTGATAGAAACCCCATAACACGACTCGATCAAGGGCTTTTACGATGGCGCTCATTTCTTCGATGGTTGAAGCCTGTTCTGCCATTTCAACGAGAGCGTCAACCACTTCGTCACGCACTCCAACCATGTTTCCGCCCATTTGAACTCCAGCCGCGCCTGAACTGAAATGATTGCGCAGTTCACCCACGGGCGGATTCAAAAGTAGGTGTTCTCGAACGTACGCATCAAAATCACGCCCACGTAAGAGGTTGATAGCCGTAACGTTGTCCACAAGTCGCATTCGTCCATCAATACCTAGAAGACGCAGCGTTTCTGTATAAGGTAGTAAGACTCTCTGCATCGATGGGTCTTGAGTGAGAATCTCGAATTCGAACGCCTCGCCGAGTTCATTTACCAAGCGCCCATCTCGTAGACGCCAGCCCGCCGCTTCAAGTAACTCGCGTGCTCGTTCAAGTGCGACTCGATTAATACCGTGTCCTGTGGAAACAGGTAAGGTGAATGCGTGAGTAAATACACGAGGAGGAACACGAGACTGAAACGGTTTGAGAATTTCAAGCTCAGAGTCCGTCGGTAATCCTTCTGCGGCGAACTGCGAATTCGCGAAGTTACTCAGCGCACGAGTTTGCGTACCGTGCCTCATCACGCGGTTTTGCCATTCGAAATCGAACGCTAACGTCAACGCTTCGCGTACGCGTACATCGCTCAGGAAACTGCGACGCGAATTCAGAGCAATTGCGCGTTCCGCGCCAATGAACTTCCGGACTTCACGAGTCGATTGACGGATCTGGTTGGCGGCTAATGCCGGAACATCATAGGAAGACATCCAATGACGGATGTCATTTTCGAACATGATGTCGAATAGTCCTTTTCGAAATGCCTCACGAGCGACGCTCTGGTCACGGTACACCTCGTATCGAATCTCGTCAAAGTTGTACCGTCCCCGATTCACTGGGATATCGCGTCCCCAGTAGTCATCGACGCGTTTGTATGTAACGTACGAGCGGTCGAAATCCGCGACCCGATAGGGTCCACTGCCAACAGGAGGTATTAATGTTGGCTTGTTTGGGTTGCGCCCTTCCCAGTAATGTGCCGGCCGCACTGGAAACCACGTCATCGCGACCAAATTTGAATTGTTAAAAGTCGATCGGTGATGGACCGCGAAGTCCTTTGGACCGAGTATTTCCAGCGATTCGATCCAACTTTGAAAGTACACTCTTCCATGCACGGACGACATGATTTGGTCGTACGTGAACTGAATGTCATCCGTCGTGACAGGAACACCATCATGCCAATGTGCATGGTCGTGTAGACGGAAGAACAACGATGTGCGGTCGGGTGATAACGCAACCCCTGCTGCTAATTGACCGTAGAGACCGGACAGTTCATCTGCGCTTCTAATGAGTAGTCGCTCAAACGTGCGTCCCAACCCCATTGCATTCGGCAATTCGGGACCACGAGCGCCATTGAAATTCACGATAGGCGCCGTGGTTGACAAAACGATTCTGCCGCCTTTCGGCGCATCAGGATCGGCATATTCGAAATGTTCGAAGTCAGCGGGATACTTGAGTTCGTGCAGCAGCGAGATTCCGTGTTGATATTCCAGTTCGATGGAACTAACTGGTTGAGTGAAAGCGACGAAGAGAACCACGAGTGTGCGGAAAAATGCCGAGGTTGGTCTGTGTGATAACTTCATAGCGATTGAGTGTAGCTACTGAGTTGCGTTAGTAGGAGCGGAGATAGCACTCTTTGGCCACGAACGACCGTACTGAATGGATATGAACTAGCGTGTACGAACTGCATGCATCACGAAAAACGCGCGTGCAGGTGGAGGGTGAAGAGCGAAGCAGCGGTGTACTTCGGTCGGCACAACGCTGCTCCGGTATGTTAGTAGTGCTACATCTTTACACGAACGCCGAATTGGAATCGGCGACCCGCGTTAATCGCGCTCGAAAAGTGTTCCTGTGTTCCCGTCCCGAGGAGGTTGTAGTAGTACACATTTTCGTCGCCAATGTTGATCGCTTCGAGACTAAACGCAACCCGATCGTTTAACGTGAATCCCAAGGACGCATCTATCTGAGAGTAAGCGTCAACGAAATATGGATGACCTTGACCATCCGCAGTCTGATCGAGGAAGTCATCGCGAGAGTTGTAGGAGACACGCGCGGCGATTCGGTCTTTCTCATAGAAGACCGTAAAGTTGATCGTGTTCTCTGATAACCCGGGAATCCCGTAAGCAGCGTTCGTTTTCTCGTTGCGAAAATCAGAACCGGAATTAATGATCGTCCAGTTCGCAATCACGCCGAGTCCGTCCAATGGTGCAGGAAGTAGGTCAGCGAACGTTCGTTGGAACGCGAGTTCAACACCTGTCAAACTCGACTCGCCGGTGTTCAATGGTCTGAACAAAGAGAACACGAGCGGAAGATTCGTTTCAGGATCGGTCAGACCAGGAAAGGGTACTTCCTCAATATCGGGTTGGACGAACGCTTCGATATCTTTCGTAAAGAAGCCGACTTGGGCGATGGAGTAATCTGCGAAATACCACTCGAATGCGAGGTCAAACTGGGTTGCCATCGTGGGATCGAGCTCACCGTTGCCGCCTCGCATCGTGCGGACTCGAGCTTGCACGGACTTACGAGGATTCAGGTCCAGATACCGAGGTCGACTCATAACCTTCGCAAGTGATGCTCGGATCACAATATCGTCCCGAGGGTCGAACCGCACATTGAATGACGGCAATACTCGTGAGTAGTCATGACCTACGTTCACGTACGTCGGATCGGATAGGATGATTTCTGGTACGGTTGGATCAGAGTAGTCGATAGAAACCGGCTCGGTGATTTGGCCTACGGACCCGGTGCTGTTATTGACATAGCGAACCCCGAAATTACCGGAATACGGCGTCTCACCGAATTCTCCGGTAAAAGTGATCATGCCGTAGACCGCTGTGCCATCGTCATCGTGATTCAGGTCTTCGTTGAATCGACCGACACGGAAATCCTCTAAAGACTTCGCCGTTCCGGTATTGAATCCACGCCCTGCCAGAATTTCATCCGGTCGTGTTTCAAATGTCTCCTGAATGACATCAAGATTCGGGTTAACAACCGGTGCTGGGAAGTCATTGCCTAGGCCACTGAGGAAATCACCTTCTGCAGGAAACGGATAACGACCGCCGAACTCGTCTAGGCTTGAACCTAGAAACGCTCGACTATTTAGATAACGATGGCGGTCACGCCTGTTTTGATCGTATCTGCGGATGCCGAATTGGACCGATTCAAGCCAAGCACCTCCGATCTCAAAGGTCGCATCGGCTCTAATTTGGGTGACTTCATCGTCGACTAGGTGATCTTGAATAGAGTGTTTAACGACCTGAAAGAAATTAGGATCATTGATTGGTGAAGTCGTTGTCAACGAAGGTAGACCGCCAGGTCCATGTTTCCGATACGACATTTGCGTTATCGTATTTCGGATCAGGTAATCACGATTGGTAATTGGCGATTCGGTTTGTGAAATCGTTGCGTCGAAATTGAGGGAAAGTCGGTCGGTAGCTTGAATTTGAATGTTAGCGCCAAGATTTAAGGCTTGAGTGTCGACTACTTCGGTAGCGTGTTGCACGAACAGACCCGCACCGGAAGTACTCACTTGCGTGAAAACGCCAGTGCCGTTGTCGTCCTCGATAGCTGCCGATGTAATGCGTGGATGACCCTGCTGTAATCGGAAATCTCGCCAGAAATCACGTTCGTTTTCAGCGTTGTCCGTGAGCAATACGTCAACCGTGACGTCCATGCGATCCGAGGGGCGAAACTGAAGAGCAGACGAGACATTCAATCGATCTCGATCTGTGATGTGCAATTCGCCGAGGAGCTGTCGCGGGTAGTAGCCCGTCATCGTTACGCCGTCCAACGTGACACTTCTTGGATCACCGACGTAGGAGTAGTGGTGCAGGGAATCTGATCGAAAAACTCGGTTGTCCCATTGCGCGGAGACCATGAAACCCAATTCCTCTGACAACATATCGCTAAATAGTGCGAATACTCCTGGGGCCGTATCGTCAGCCAACTCATTGATCGTCGTATCGATGTTGAAGGCCATGTGACGCTCGCCGAGATCAAATGGCTTACGTGCTTGTATATCGACGAAGCCACCGAGTCCACCTTCGACGTGATCTGCACGAGGTGATTTATGCACCTCGACTGCTTGAACAAGCCCGGATTGGAAAGCGTGGAAACCTACAACACGAGAACCAGCGTTCGTCGCACCGCGACCATCATGACTTCCAGGCGACACATTCGACGCTGACACGCGCCCGCCGATCGTTGTTTGCACGAAATTCGGACCAAGTCCGCGTACGCTAACGAAGGCGCCTTCACCACTCTTGCGGTCGATCGCTACTCCGCTCACGCGCTGTAATGCTTCTGCTAGGTTCTGATCAGGAAACAGTCCAATGTCTTCGGCTGTAATGGTGTCTTTAAAGTGATCCGCGAGTTTTTTCCTGTCGAGGGATTGCTGCATACTCCCGCGAATTCCGTATACGACTATCTCTTCCCTAACAGCTTCTGCATCTTCGTCCTCGTCGTCAGTATCCTGAGCAGCAACGTTCAAGTAACTCGATGCGCCTAAAACTGCGATGGCTATGCCGATCCAGAATGACCGTGTTTTGATTCTTCCGGACGTCATTGAGACTCCTTTGGTTTGAAAATGGTGATTCGCTCAATCATACCTGAAATTCGCTAGTTCAGAACGTTCCGAAGAACTCCTGAAGATCCTGTTCGTATCACGCAACGAAGTGCGAATCTGGTGACTAGGTGACTGCGCGTCGCGGATCGAAAGCGTCCCGCACCCCTTCACCTACAAACACCAGGAGCGTCAACATGATCGCTAGCGTAAAAAAACCTGATAACCCGAGCCAGGGCGCATGAAGGTTTGCTTTGCCTTGTGCGAGTAGTTCGCCTAAGGAAGGGTAACCAGCGGGTAGTCCAAATCCAAGAAAGTCGAGAGAGGTGAGGGTCGTGATTGAACCGTTGAGAATAAATGGGAGAAATGTCAACGTAGCGACCATTGCGTTTGGCAACACATACCTAAACATGATCTTCAAGTCCCTCTCGCCGAGAGCTCGCGCAGCGTTTACGTATTCAAAGTTACGAGTACGCAGAAATTCGGCACGGACGACTGCAACTAGTGCCATCCAGTTGAACATGACGAGAAGGAAAAGCAATACGAACGGATTCGGCTCGAATATGCTCGCGAGCACAATAATGACGAACAATGTGGGTAAGCCCGACCACACTTCGACGACACGTTGACCGATAAGGTCGACGAGTCCACCGAAATATCCTTGAGAGGATCCGACCGCAATCCCTATGACGGAAGTGATCAGAGTCAACGCTAGTCCGAAAAGTACGGATAACCGGAACCCATAGATGAGACGAGCCGTTACATCACGCGCGACATCGTCGGTTCCGAGCCAGTGGCGGTTGCTGGGGGGCTCCGGCACGGTACCTTCGGTATGACGGTCGATTGTATCGTGGCTGAATGGAATTGGAGGCCACAGCATCCAGCCGTTACCCTGCGTTATTAAGTCTTGTACGACTGTCGATGCATAGTGGGCTTCGGTTTCGAATTCGCCGCCAAATTCAGTCTCGGGGTATTCGAAGAGTATCGGCGCGTAGAGGCTTCCTTTGTAGCCCAAGATGATCGGTTTGTCGTTCGCGATGACCTCAGCGAAAAGACTCAGAAACACTAACGTACCGATGATCCACAAACTCCAGTAACCACGTCGATTGGCCTTGAAGTTCGCCCAGCGACGTTGCGTTAATGGCGAGAACCGACCCGGACGAAGTTCGGTGGGTTTTGTTGGCTGTGTCTCAGCTAACTGTGTTTGATTAACCGACACTAGTTGCCACGCGATTCAAAGTCAATGCGGGGATCGACAAGTGTGTAAGTAATGTCACCAATGAGTGTCATTACCAATCCGACGAATGTGAATACGAACAGCGTTCCAAAAATGATGGGATAGTCGCGGCGAAATACGGCGTCAAAGCCGAGAAGTCCTAGACCGTCCAAGGAGAAGATCACTTCAATCAGAAGTGCGCCTGTAAACAGAATGCCAACCAATGCGGCGGGGAACCCCGCAATTACGATGAGCATCGCGTTACGGAAGACGTGACCGTAAAGAACGCGTCGTTCGTCTAGACCTTTCGCTCGCGCGGTGAGGACGTATTGTTTGGCGATTTCATCGAGAAATGAATTCTTCGTGAGCATCGTCAAGGTCGCGAAACCACCGACGGTCAAAGCGACGACGGGTAGCGCCAAATGCCAGAAATAGTCTGCGATCTTTGCACCGAAACTCAGCTCGTCGAAGTTGCTAGACGTAAGTCCCCGTAATGGAAATAGGTCTAAGTAGGCTCCTCCAGCGAACAGCACGATTAGAAACACGGCAAACAAGAAACCAGGCACCGCATAACCAACGAAGATAACCCCGCTCGTCCATGCATCGAATTTACCGCCGTCACGAACGGCCTTTGCGACACCGAGTGGAATCGAAATCAGGTAGATCAACAGCATTGACCAGAGCCCCAGCGAAATAGACACTGGGAACCGTTCGACAATGAGATCAATTACTGGACGACCTTCGAAATAACTCTCGCCCAGGTCTAACGTGAGGTAGTCCCCGATCATCTTGAAGTAGCGGACATGCATCGGCTTGTCAAACCCGAATTGGCGCTCGATTGCGGCGATGAGTTCAGGATCCAATCCTTGTGCACCGGCATATTGCGACTGTGCCGATGTTGAATCGTTCATCTGTCGCGCTCCGCTTTGCGCACCGGCGACACGACTCGTAGCGCCGCCGGTATCTTGACCGGTGAGCGCTGCGATCATTTGATCGACAGGACCACCCGGCGCCATCTGCACGATAAAGAAATTTAGGGTGATGATCCCAATAAGAGTCGGAACGAGCAAGAGCATCCGACGGAACAGGTACTTAGCCATGCTGGTCTAGGCTAGGGTCGCAATACGGGATTGAAAGACCGTCGAAGTCTAACGAGTTACGACGAGTGGAATTCGATTCGAGCGTGGTCGTCTTCGAAAATAACGGAGTAATGGCCTAAGGTTTGAATGGGTCTTCTGGTCTTAGAATGGCGATGCATAAATGGTCTGGTTTTTCTCTACGAATACGCCGCCACAAGTCGCTCTTAGATCGAACAACGAGGACTCGTTCTTGCTTACAGAACGTCAGGTAGAACAGTACAACACCGAAGGCTACGTGGTTCTTGAGAACGTAATCGACGAAGATGCGCTCGCTCAGCTTCGGCAAGTGACCGATGAGCTCGTAGCGAAGGCACACGGAATAACTGAGCATACCTCAACGCTTGATCTTGATCCTTCTCATACGCCGGATGAGCCTTTGGTTCGGCGGATCAAACACCCGTACTTCGCTCATCCGTTCTACCAAGCCATCGCCGCTTATCCACCTATCATGGCTGCACTAAGTACGCTGATTGGCGACGACATAAGGCTGCGTACCGGTGGCAAAATCAACCTAAAACTGGCTGGTGATGGTGCGGCCGTTGAGTGGCATCAGGATTGGGCGTTCTATCCGCACACCAATCAAGATGTGCTAGCTGTCGGTATGTTGCTAGATGACATGAGGACCGACAACGGACCGCTCTTAGTACTGCCAGGAAGTCATAAAGGTCCAATCTACGACCACCATAGCGATGGCGTATTCTGCGGTGCAATTGATGTGAAGCGAGAAGGTCTAGACGTCTCGCAGGCACGTGAATTACATGGTTCTGCAGGCACCATCACGGTACATCATGCTCGATTAGTGCACGGTTCGGCAGTGAATCACTCGACAAGAGCGCGGCGCATTTTGTTCTATGTGTATGCGTCATGTGACGCTTGGCCACTCATGGGGGTTAGCGATCTTGATGAATTTGATGGCATGATCATGCAAGGTGCGACGACGCTTAGACCTCGAATGGAGCAAGTGCCTGTCCGCATGCCGCTTCCCGCCGCGCCAAACCAGGGGTCGATATATGAGAATCAGCGCATGCTGAAGAACAAGCACTTTCGGACATAGTTGATAGACAGTCCTCGCAAAACGACAAGCGGTGGATCACACAATGCGCTCTAAACCAAACATCGTACTCATATTTCCGGATCAACAACGCGGTGATGTCGTCGGGTTTGCCGGGAATCCGATAGCAAAAACCCCTAATCTGGATGGTTTGGCTGCTGAGAGTGTTAGCTTCAGCCGATGTATCACGAATTCGCCAGTTTGCATGCCCGCGAGAATGTCGATCATGTCGGGGAAACACCCGTGCGAGCACGGGATGTGGTCAAACAATATTGATGGTGAACCGGACCTACCCAACCACGTGCGAAACATTCGAGATGCAGGCTATCGAACCGCACAGGTGGGCAAGGTGCACCTTCAGGTGCGTAAACCCGGCGATGGTCATTCGCGCGAGCACGCGTACAAGGTACATGCGTGGGGATTCGACGATACCCATGAAGTTCGTGACATCATGGCCTACGCTGTTGCCGACTGTTACTACACAGATTTCTTAGAGGAAAAAGGCAATTTAGAAGCGTTTCGAAACTACATGAAATTGGTCGTTCACGGCGAAAATCGAGGAACCATGTTGCCGTGGGAAACGCCTCCCAGTGCGCTTCCCGATGATCAGAGCTTGGATATGTACACCGCAGCCAAGGCCATTGAGTGGATCGAAAACTACGACGACGACAAACCGTTCTATCTACAAGTCATGTTCCCAGGTCCGCACAACCCATTTGATTCAACTGCGATAGATCGTGCTCTCTACAACTCGGAGGAAATGCCTCTCTCCATCGTGGCACCAACTGAGGGGCCAGTTTCGCGTCAGGTTCAACGCAGCCAACGGAACGGCGGTTTGGCACATATGACGCCGAGTCAAGATCGGCTCATGCGAGTGTATTACTACGCGAAGGTCACGCATATCGACCGAGGAATCGGATTGGTGCTAGATGCGCTACGACGAAAAGGAGTACTCGACAACACGTGGATCATCTATACATCGGACCACGGCGAAATGTTGGGTGACCATCGCTGCCGCAACAAAGCACTCTTTTATGAAGGCGCATTGAATGTTCCCTTGTGTATCCGACCGCCGGGAGGTGTCGCTGGCTGGCGTTCAGCGGCGCTCACCGACCATCTCGATGTCGTCGAAACAATGTTGGACATCGCTGGGGCGGAGACGCTAGATGGTTCTGAATACCGGTCGTCGTTGCGCGGAAAGGTCTTGAGTGGGCGGAATGCGTCAGATTCGCAAAGAGGCAAGAATGTAGCGTTCAGCGAAGTTCGCTTGTTTTCGATGGTTCGTGACGATCGATACAAGCTCGCCGTTGACTCATTGACTCGTGAACCTTTAGAACTCTATGACATGCTGATGGATCCAAATGAACTCACGAATCTAGTGATGGATTCCGCATTTAGTGATATTCGGGATCAGCTCCTCAGAGAGCAACTAGACCCACTCTTGGATCGACTTGATCACGAGAAACTTCGGAAGTATCAAGAAACGCTCAATGCTGACCCGAATCGAGGCGGTTGGAAGGCGATCGAACAAGCTGCTTAAAAAACAAACCTTGGCGGAGAACCGAAAGAACCCAAGCTCGGTTTTGATGATCACTTGTCCCGGATCGTGTGCCACGAGCGTCGTACTTGATGGAGTTACTTCGCGCGCAGAGATCTGAAAGCGACCGGATGTTTGTGGATCAGTACTGCTCGATGGGACGCCCGTACTTCATTTCATAGTCCTCATGGACCATGCGTTCGTAATTCGTAAGTCGTTCTAATGGAATCTGCACGGGTACAGCACCGGATCCCTGGAGCGAAGACTCGTAAATCGCCATCGCCATCTCGACGTCTTTCCGACCTTCTAAACCGTATTCTGGTGGTTCATCGTTTAGCGCAGCGTTTGTAATGCTCATGATTTCATCGGCGTGTCCTACAGACCAATCGTCGATTGCATGATCGCGAAAACGATTCTCAAATATCACTTTTGGTTCTGTATGAACAACGATCCGTTGAAGCACGTTGACGCCTTCGATGGTTCGACGTTCTGTCTCTACTGGTATTTCCTCCCATGATTCGCCGGTAATTAGCCGCAATGGAAGATCGGGACCGAAGTAATTACTATCAAGAATGCTGCCGAGTGTGCCGGTTATTTGGCAGTATTTCTGCAGCTCCCCTAAACGCGAAGTCTCGTAGATTCCCGTCGCACCACTTTCGAACTCGATGAGTGCGTGTGCCCAATCTTCGTGTACACGATTGGGATCTGAGTGATACTTCTTGACGATGGCAGAAATCTGAGTCGGATCGCTCTGCGCATACAAGCGCAGCTGCGAGAGACGGTGTGCCCCCATGTCCATGCACATGCCTGACGTACGACCGAAACTTGAAATTGGTCGACCAAGTCCTTTTGGTGTGACATTCCGTTCAAACGGCGCTTGCCGTTTTGGCTCGCTGAAATACACGCGCAGGACATCACCGAGGATCCCCTCCTCAATGAGTTTCAGAATCATCCGTTGCTTCGGCATGCGAAAGTAGTTTTCTGCGACTTCAAATTGCACGCCATTCCGTCTGCACGTGTTAATGATGAGGTCACAACACGCCAACGTTAACGCCATTGGTTTCTCAACCATAACATGCTTGCCTTGTTCCGCAAGCTGACAGGCAAGGATGTGATGCGTCGGATCACCGGTCACGATGTCAACCACCAGAATGTCCTTGTGTCGGTCAAGCATTTCGTCGACACTCGTGTAGTACGGAACCCCGTATTGCGCCCCGCTGGCTGCTGCAATATCCTCGACCATATCGCACAACGCAACAAATTCGATACTGCCCCGTTTAGCGAGTTCGCTTAGCGTAGGTAAATGCCATTTTTGGGCGGGGTTCCCGCAACCCAAAAGTGCAACTTTTGCTTTCAATGACTAACTCTGATGTTTGGTCGCGTAGCGACGAAGCATGGCTGCGGCACCCGGAACTTGGTCTTCGGCGAGTCCGTGCAAAATCACAGAAACTTCGAACGGCAAACCGCAGAGTAGCTTGACGTAATGGTCATAGTCAAGTTTTCCGGTACCTGCAGCAAGGTGACCCGCGTCGCCGCCATGATCCAAGTCCTTTCCATGGGCAACCGCAACGTGTTCGCCTAACAATTCGAACGCTTCGTCTAGGACCTCGGTCATGCGGGACAGGTCGTTTTCGCCAAAAATGTTCGCTGCGTCCATAACCACCTTTAGGTTTGGTGAACCCATATCGTTGATCAATCGAAGGCTCTTTTTCGCATCGCACGCAACGTTGTTGAATTCGGGTTCGAACGCAATGATCACGTCCGCGGCTTCGGCGAGAGGGAGTACTTGCTCAAGTGTCGAGCACAGCACGCGCCAAGTGCTTTCCGACGCGTTGTCGGGATGATTGCGCCACATACTCTCCGGGTCTCTCGAGCCGGTGCATGTCGCGATAACCGACGTGCCAACGTGCTCGCAAGCTGCGATCAATGTCGCCATTCGGTCAATGGCTTGTTGACGTTTTTCTGGATCGACATGCACCATATTGACAGGACCACCGAGCGCTGCGATGACCATGTCGCGCTTGCGGATTTGTTCCCGTATATGGGGCCCGGCAGACTCGATTTCTTGTTCGATTGGTCCTTGCAGATGAGCTGAACTCATATTGAATTGGAGATGCTTTATGTCTTGAGCGAGAATGGCATCGAGTGATTCTTCAAGAGAAGGTCGCTTGAAGTGCCCAGACATGATTCCTACGTGCATGGTGTCTTCTCAAAATCTCAAGTGACTAGGTTGGTGTATCTGGCTGATTCATGAGGAGCTCGGTGATCTCCCGTTGTTGACGTAAATTCAGCTGTTCGTACGCCGGAGTTGCTTGCCAACGTTTACAGACAGGACGGGTATCTCGCTTTGGGATTACATCCGCTGCTTGAAATGACTGTAGCATGGCAGCCCGTTTGCGATTGCTGTGATTGAATCCTGCCCGATGCCAAGTTCTCGCGTCGTACAAGACGATGCTGCCGGCGGGTGCCTCAACCACATCTGCTTCGGGACCACTATATGGTCGTGCATTCGGAGGACCGCCGTTGCGTGCGGGGTTCCACTCAGGAGGCGGATTGTCAGCAGAATGCGAACCTAGTTTGTATGCTGTTGCACCGTTCTCTTTATTGAAATCCGACACGCACACATTGCGTTGGACTGCCTTAATGGGACCTTTGCGGTCGGCAACAAGATTGCCGCCTACGGATGGGATATACGGGATATCTGAGTGCCATCCCTGAACCGGGCTCTCCCCGTCGTAAGGTCTCAATACCGCGAATCCTGGCGGGTGTCCTAAGTGCAGGTCTCTGGTTTCCATGTATTGCCGGATTAACCAGAGAGACACAGGTTCGCTGATCGCGCGACCTACCGCAACGTCTTGGCAGATCTTCGGCGAGTCGTTGTTCATTGTTAGGTGTTCGTACGCGTCCGACCCAGCAACACGCTGAAGACTTTTGACGATGTCTGCGTTCAGGATGCATGTGAGACATACCCACCCTTCGCGCTTCAAATGTGCGAGATACTCTGAAGGTAGTTTTTCGGGTCCGTGTTCAATGTTGAAGATTTCGACATTACCAGCCACTTCTAAACTACAGTTTCCGTTTTTTAGCTCGGCCGAAATCTTCCTGTTGGATGCGACATGCTTTAACCCATCATGGTCGACGTCCCAAATCACCCGGTCGTCTGCTTCGTCACTCAACAGGAGCCCTTGAGCGTCGTCTAGTCCCAGCATAGCACCATCTCGTGCGACTAAGAACTTGAAATAGCGTGACGGCTGCTCAACGCGAACCTCGCGTTCTTGGAATTCTGATTGAACCGTCATCATTGCCTCTTCAAACGCAGATTAATCGGACTGTTCGCGAACATTAGAAGCCACCTAGCTCAACCGCTCTTACCGTATTGTTTTTCTTCAGCCCGATGATGAAAGGCATACCACTCTTCTTCCGTCAGATGCCTAGGTTCACCTAGAGCTTTTGAAAGTACATATTGTCTGCACATGATCTCTAGACGCTGCGCGGTCTTTACTGCGCGCCGCAGCGTAGGGCCTCGGCAGATCATTCCATGGTTTCCGAGCAAACATGCCGTACGGTCGGTGAGGGCAGCGGCGGCATCGTCTGCGAGCATTTGAGTGCCAAACGTCGAATAAGGTATGCAAGGGACGTCGTTCCCGCCAAATACCCCTACTAGATAGTGAAATCCTGGGAGTGCCTTTACGTGGCTGGAAACTGCAACGCAATAGTCCGAGTGTGTATGCACGATCGCTTGGGCTGCTGAGTGTTTTTCGTATATCGCCGCGTGCATACGCCACTCGGACGATGGTTTGATATCACCGCTATAAGCGCCGTCAAATGGAGTATCTACGATCGAGTCGACGGAAATGGATTCAGCTGAGGCGCCATTTTGTGAGATGAGCATCCTGTCCTCGAATCTGACACTCAGATTGCCGGACGACATCTCGTTCAAGCCGAGTGCTTCCACCTTCTTGTAGTGCTCGACGAGTTGCTCGCGCAATTGGTTTTCGTCATTGGAAGCTGCCATCGAGATCTCCTAATCTAAGTAGTACTAGTATCGGCTTCTTGCAAGCGTGCCAATGCGGTTCGGTAGAAATCCTCGTCACCTGTAGCTCCGGCTTTCAAGACGAATGCGATCGGGTCGGATCCTCCTGCGCGACAGTATCCCCCTAACAACTCGTCGTGGACGGCTACATCGACACGATCTACACCTAGCGCATGAAGGACAGCCCCCGAAGTTTCGCCACCCGCGACGATCAATTTACGTACCCCGAAATCATGAAACCTCTTCGTAATACGACACAGTAGGTTTTCTGCTAGGGAAGATGCAGCTTCTCTTCCTAGGATCGATTGTGCTCGCTTAACCATATCTGGGGTGGCTGACGTTGCCACCCCGACAGGACCGTCGCTAAACCGACTGGATGCCCACTCGACAATCTCATCTTCAACTCCAGTATGGGTTGCTGCGTGCAGAAGGTCAATTCTGAATACCGGAAAGTGTTCCTCAAAGTTAGCTAGTTGGCGAACACTTTTAGGCGTGCAGCTACCAGATATAAGTGCTGTGTAGCCGGGCGCAGGCCCCAGAAGCGAATTTCCTGCTGAGTTGCTCTTCGGGTCAGACCACTGGCTCGATAACGCAACCGGAAAATCATCGGACCCGGTTGTAAGTGATGTATCGCGAGCGAGTTCGGCAATGCGCTTGAGGTCCGCAATATCGATTGCGTCCACGATAAAAAACTTCACATCGGATGCGACCTGCTCCGCCAGGTAGCGTCTCGTAATGACCGGATCTGCTCGAAGTATGTGTAACGGTAGGAGTCCAACCTTTACCTTGCTTTGGGACTGCAATACCTCGACGAGGTTCGAATTGGTCATAGGCGTTACGGGGTCGTAACGTCGAGGTGTTTCATGAAGCATGTTTTGACCAAGAAATAACCTTCCCTGGTAAACGGTAGCGTTACGTTCCGGTCTCGCGGGGCAAAACAGAACCGATCTAGAACCGGTAAGCGTCATTAATGCTTCAGTAACGGGTCCGATGTTTCCTCTTGCGGTGGAGGAAAAGAGTGCGCTGTACTTGTAGTAGATCTGTCGAACACCCGTCGCTAAGAGTGAACTGGCTATTCTCGACGCATCGGCTACAGCTTCGTCAGGGGGAAGTGCCAACAGTTTCCGTCCTATTACAACCGCTTGCTCGTTCCCTGAAAGTGAACGAAGTGTCGCATCGGATGTTAGTAAAGGGCATCGTACATGTGCACTTTCCAGCAGACTCGCGACCTTTGCGCCACCTGTTAGGTCGTCCGCAATGACGCCAAGCTGAATACGTTCGTCCGCCATTGCTACAGGAACTTTGCGAAAAAACGCGCAATCAGTCGTATGACCGTTGGTCCGCTGATTGAGGAAGGATCGAGGATATCGACCATGCGTTCTTGGGTCGAACTTCGTCGATCAAATGCATGACCTTCCCCTGCAAACGAATGTAATTCAACGGTTCGGCCTAGTGCGACGAGTTTTGAGTAGAGATCAAGCGTTCCGGAAAGCGGAACAGCTGGATCGTCCGCACCGTGAATCAACAAGCAGGGCGGGAAATCCGCGAGGTCATACTCGATTGGACTCGCGGTCGCGTAGTCGGAATCATTTGCGGATGGTGGTAAGAGTCCCATGGGTGACCCATCAGCACGAACCTTTCGTACTCGCACGGGTCCGTACATCGCGCCTACTGCCTTGACATCACTTGATTGGTCGCTGTAGCCTCCCTTTCCTTCAAATTCAGACTTAACCCCAGCCATTAGCGCTAGATGTCCACCAGCCGAATCACCTGTAATACCAATTCGTTCTTTATCGAGCCCGAGCTGCTCGTGGTTGTGTTTTAAATAGCGGATCGAACATTTCACATCTTCGATTTGAGCGGGCCAATGTGCTTCCCCACTTAACCGATACTCCGGGCAAAGACACACGAATCCCGCTCGACTCAGAAATTCTCCGAAACCTCGCACTCCTCGTGGCGAGCCTTTGCGCCATCCTCCACCATGAACGATCACTACGGCAGCTCGCGGTTCGTCGCCTATGGGAGGCCTGTAGATGTTCCCGATAAGATCGCGATTCCCAGCTCGTCCAATCACAGCCCCTTCTTGCCGAACGATTTCCTTTATAGGCAATAGATCGGAATCTGAGAAATTCGTAGCCATCCCTTAATTTTGGCGAAGCGTTTCGCACTGAATAACGCATCGGATCGAATATTGAACGCTACACCGTGATTAAGGAGTCCCGTAGTTTTGGAGCACTAAATTGAGATGGCTCAGTGCGCGGTCACGTCAAGGTGGCGGACCGCATGAACTTCGTCCAGCCTACCTACCGATTGTTGGTGTGGCGCTTGCTTCACGAGCTCGGGATTTTGTTGAGCCTCGCGCAGAATGGCGATCATTGCATCTGCAAAGGCATCGAGTTCTTCTTTAGTCTCGGTTTCAGTCGGTTCAATCAGAAAGCACTCTGGAATTAGCAATGGGAAATAAGTGGTCGGCGCGTGAAAACCGTAATCCAGAAGTCGTTTCGCAAAATCCATTGCTGTTACACCGGTTTCTTTCGCTTCTTGCCGCAATGAAATGGCGAACTCATGCGTTGCCCGTCGGTCCGGGTAAGCTGGGTGGAATCCAGCATCTGCAAGTCGTTTCATTAGGTAATTAGCGTTTAAGGTTGCATACTCACTGACGTTGCACATGCCGTTGCCGCCAAGCAATAGCGAATATGCGTAGGCTCTTAACAAGATTCCGACGTTGCCCATAAACGCGGATAGACGGCCAATGGATTTCGGTCGCTCCGACTCGTCGACCCAACGATAGCCGTCATCAGATTTCGTCACCATAGGTGTGGGTAAATAGGGGGCGAGTCGCTCATTTGCACCGACGGGTCCAGCACCTGGTCCGCCCCCACCGTGCGGGGTGGCAAATGTTTTATGCAAATTGAGATGTAGCACGTCAAATTGCATATCTCCCGGACGCGCACGACCAAGTATTGCGTTCAGATTCGCGCCGTCGTAGTACAACAAGCCTCCAGCATCATGCACGATGTCGCTAATAGCTTGAATTCTGCGTTCAAAGACTGCGCAGGTACTAGGGTTGGTGAGCATGACCCCGGCAGTTTTGGCGCTTACGACGCGTTTAAGACTCTCAAGATCGACATCGCCATCCGCATCGACCTCTACTTCCTTCGCAACCAAACCTGCCATGCTCGCGGTCGCTGGATTCGTGCCATGGGCGGCAGTGGGAACGATGATTTCAGTACGTTCATGGTCGTTGTTGTCAGCGTGATATGCCTTGATCATTAACGCACCGGTTAGTTCCCCCTGTGCGCCCGCCATTGGTGTAAGGCAGACTTGGGCAGTGCCAGTCACGTTTTGCAGAATCTCTTGAAGTTCAAAGAGACAAGCCAAGACGCCTTGGCTGTGCGATGTTGGTGTGAGTGGATGCCTTTTTAGAAATCCATCCTGCATCGCCGCGCGGTGTGCACCTCTTGGGTTGTATTTCATTGTGCAGGATCCCAAGGGGTAGAAGTGCGTATCGATCGAGAAATTCCGCCGTGCGAGATTGGTGAAATGTCGGACCGCTTGTAGCTCTGAAACTTCAGGTAGCGCGGGAGGTGAGGTTCGTCGATACGGTTCGGGGATAAGTTGGTGCGCCACCTCGCCCTCAATGCGTTGCGCTGCAGCTCGTCGAGAAGGACGCGATTTCTCGAAAATCGTATCAACCATTTTCGAGAGCCTCGTAGTACCTTTCGATATCTTGTTCCGATCGCGCCTCCGTAGCGCAGACGAGCATGGATTGTTCGCCTTTTTCGATCAGTCCCGTCAGTGGGTGACCGCCGAGAATCCCGTGCTTAAGAAATTTCTGCTGCAACTTGTCGGCGGGTTCACCGAAATCCAATACACATTCATGAAAGAAAGGTGTATTGAAATGCTTGGTTACGTTGGGGTGGCTAGTGAGCCGGTCGACCAAGAGATGCGTATTTCGTACACAAGCACTCGCAACCTCGACTAAGCCTTGTGGGCCTAGTAGCGTCATATAGATCGTTGCAGCAGTGACTAGCAAACCTTGATTCGTGCAAATATTTGAAGTTGCTTTGGCACGCCGTATGTGTTGCTCACGTGCCTGTAATGTCAAGACAAATCCGTCGTTGCCGTCCTTATCTTGTGTTCGTCCCGCGATACGTCCGGGTAGCTGTCTTACGTGAGCCATCCGAGTACAAAGGAAACCAAACGATGGACCACCTGACGCCATCGGAATCCCCAATGGTTGACCATCACCGCAGACGATATCTGCGCCTGTATCTCCCCAGTCTCCTGGTGGCTTCAAGAGAGCCAGAGTCATGGGGTTAACCACGCCAATCATCAGCGCGCCAGCCTCGTGAGCTTTGGTTGTCAGTGAATCAGCATCTTCAAGCACGCCGAAGAAATTAGGCTGCTGTAACACGACGGCTACTGCTTCGTCGAGATCGATATCCGAGATCGGAGTTACGCCGTCTACGCTGGGCACTATCTCGACATCAATACCTTGATGCGTGACGATCGATTTAACAGTTGCGAGATAGAACGGATGTGTGGATGCAGGTACCAAAACCCGACGTGATTTTGACTTCCGATTGACGCGAACCGCCATCAGAATCGCCTCAGCCAATGCCGATGCACCGTCGTATACAGATGCGTTCGCGACATCCATCGCAGTGAGCGAAGCAAGCATCGTCTGGAACTCATAGACGAGCTGGAGCGTGCCTTGACTAGCCTCGGCTTGATAAGGCGTATATGCGGTTAAAAACTCTCCACGACTTGCGATATCCCAAACTGCAGCCGGGATATAGTGGTCATAACAACCTGCACCCAGAAAGCAGATCCCCGTTGTATCGTTATGGGCTCTTTCGGCCATGTGACGCAACATCGACATCTCAGAGATGCCATCCGGTACGTCGGGTAATCCGTCGCACTGAATGTTCTTCGGTATCTCATCAAACAATTCTTCGGTGGACGCGATACCGAGCGTCTCCAGCATGCTGTCTTTGTCTGCATGCGTGTGTGGTATGAACGGCATTCTGCCTAACTTAAATCACTCGCCTTCTTCTTGACAAAGCACTTCGTACGCTTCAGCGGTCAGCAAATCGCTGGACAATTCGTCGTCAGACATCTCAACGACGAAGAACCAACCGTCCCCATACGGGTCCGCATTAACGGTTTCCGGAGCGCTGTCCAACTCATCGTTGGTGTCGACGATCTCCCCAGTAACAGGTGCATATATATCCGAGGCTGCTTTCACTGATTCGACCACAGCGATCTCGGACTCGAATTCGACGTGTGTGCCAATTTCGGGTAATTCGACATACACAACGTCGCCAAGTTGCGTTTGTGCGTAGTCAGAAATGCCGACCGTTGCACGGGTACCTTCAACGCGGACCCATTCGTGGGTACGCGCATAGCGTAAATCGGGTGGAAAATCAGGCATGCGAAGGCTTAGTTTCTTTTATGAACGAAAGGTAGGCGCGTAATTTTCGCAGGAATTGGCTTTCTTCGCACTTCGACGTGACACTCACCGCGCGCGGATACTGGTACGCGCGCTAACGCAATGCCTTGCTTGAGTGTTGGTGAGAACGTACCACTTGTGACGACACCGGTGCCCGCTTCGGTTCGCACCGAAAATCCCTCGCGTGGAATCCCTCGTTCTGTCAGCTTGAGACCAACCAGCTTTGTCGCCGCACCTTCTTTACGTAGAGGCTCGATCGCCGATCGACCGATAAACCCTCGGTCTCGATCACCCCAATCGATGGTCCACGCCACGCGACATTCAAACGGATTTGTGTCTTCTTTCATATCGTGGCCGTAGAGGTTCAGTCCGGCTTCGAGACGCAGAGAGTCCCGTGCACCAAGACCAACCGGCTGAACGCCGTTCGCAGTCAATCGTGACCATAGGTCTAATGCGGCTTCTGATGAACTAATGATCTCAACGCCGTCCTCACCTGTGTACCCGGTCCTAGAAACAAAGTAGCGCTCGTGCTCAACGAAACTAAACGACTCGAGTTCCTTAAGTCCTTGCAATCCGAGCAAAGTGCTGGTTATTTCTATTGCTTGAGGTCCTTGCACCGCAATGATGCAGAGTTCGGCGCGGTGACGGGCAACACCGATTGAGTGTTGCTCCTTAGCGTGGCGAGCAATCCAATCGAGATCCTTCTGTGTCGTACCTGCGTTGATCACTAGCCTGTACCCCTTTTCTCGCCGGTATGCAATGAGATCGTCGACGATCCCACCTCGCTCGTTCAACATGAGCGCGTAGGCAGCGTGTCCAATGTTTAGTCTCGACACATCGCAGACGAGAAGGCGTCGAAGCAGCTGTTCGCCGGGGTGTTGATCAATATCTACGACGGCCATGTGTGACACATCGAAACAGCCGCTGTTATTGCGGACCGCATGATGCTCTTCGAGCTGGGAACCGTAATGAACAGGCATCTCCCACCCAGCGAATTCGATGAATCGCGCACCTGCTTCAACGTGTAAATTGGAGAGAGGTGTTCTCATGACACGCTCGCGATCGGTCCGAGCCCCATCGCTTCGCGAATTAACTGACGCTTCAGTCCGTCATTCGCATTGACCCATTTCACCCCTGTGTTGCGAAGCAATCTCATATACGGTGATCGTAACGCATATATGCTTGAGAAGAAAGACATCAGATGTACCATCGATGCTGCGCGAAACTTCCGTTTTGCATTGAAAGTGCGCCAAAGGTTCGGTTTGCAGAGTCGCGACGGCCGGTTGTCTAGCACTTTGTCCACAGCTCGTACATCCTCTAAGCCTAGATTGATGCCTTGACCGGCGAGCGGGTGAATGGTGTGAGCCGCATCTCCGATGATCAAGACCCATGGCAACGGATTGAAATCTGAAACCAAGCGTTGACGCAAGGGAAAACTCATTCGTCGATCAACTTCCTTAACCTCGCCAGCTACCTGTTCACATGCGTGATTCAGACGCACAATGAACTCGGGGTCTGAAAGTTCCATCGTTTCTGCGGCTACATCGTTAGGGAGACTCCATATCAGTGACAGGCAGTCTGGCTGTGCTATCGGCAACAAGGCGAGTGGTGTTGGTCCGAAAACCTGCCAAGCAGAATCTTGGTGCGGCCGATCGGTCTTAACGAGCGTTGCAATCGCATGCTCTTGAAGATTCTGGTCGATATCAAGAGCTGTTCCTAAAAGTTGACGCGTACTTGAATTAGAGCCTTCTGCGACTACAAGAAAGCCTGTTTGTACAGTGCCAATATCGTCGATGTGAAGCTCACGCGAGTTCTCGGCTACCGCAGTGACCCGCGCGTTTAAGTTCATTTCCAGACCGTCGTGTTGCCGTGTCTTTAGTGCGGTCGTGATGGCTTCGTTTTCGTGGACGATGGCAAGATGGGGTTCGTGTACTTCGTCGGCCGTCATCTTGATGTTAGCGCTACCGTCAGATTCCCAGATGTGCATGACGTCGATGTAACCTGTGCGAGATGGCATTTCGACGCCGAGATCCTGTAGCTGATCGGAAGCTACTGGAGAAAGCGCAACCGTACGCAAGTCTGCTCCTAAACGCCCTTTCGTATCGGGAGATTGATCACGGTCGACAACAAGCGTTTGGTAGCCATGTTTCGCGAAAGTGTGCGCTGCGGCGAGGCCAGTCAACCCCGCGCCGCTTACGACAACATCGTATGTCAAAATCGGCGTCAACCAGCCATGAGCGATTCAACGTCAGCGGCGGACTTAGGCGCATCCGCTGACAAGATGTGGTTCCCGCTTTCAGTTACAACCACGTCATCCTCAATTCGTATACCGATGTCGTGCCACTTAGGATCAAGATCCGGCATGGTTTCTGCATTTCCGAAGTACAGACCAGGTTCAATCGTTAACACCATACCGGGTTCAAGTACTCGATCTTCGCCGCCTATCTCACGTTTGCCAACATCGTGCACGTCAAGTCCGAGGAAATGAGAGCAACGATGTACCGTGAATGGCTTCGCCAGTTCATTCTCTAGCACTTCATCGAGTGATCCATGAAGTACGCCGAGATCGATAAGTCCTTGTGCGAGGATTCGTGTGGATGTGGTATGCGGATCTGTAAACACGTTACCTGTCTTAGCTCGGTCGATCGCCGCCAGTTGCGCGCTGAGCACTAGTTCGTAGACGTCCCGTTGCGGCGGTGTAAATCGCCCGTTTGCGGGGAATGTTCGAGTGATATCGGATGCGTAATACCGATATTCACAACCGGCGTCGATGAGTACTAGATCACCATCTTGGATGGTCGCGTCATTTTGGATATAGTGCATGATGCACGCATTTGCACCACTTGCGACGATTGATGGATACGCTGTAAATCGAGCACCTTGTAAGGCGAACTCGTGCTGTAACTCAGACTCAAGAGCGAGTTCGGAAATCCCAGGTTTGCAGTAACGCATCGCACGCTGATGAGCTGCGACTGAAATGTTGGCCGCTGCCTGCATCGTCGCGATCTCAGACTCCGATTTGATCAGTCGTAGTTCGTGAAGCGTGTCCGCCATAGCCTCGCGCGCTTGTGGCGGTTCGAGTTCCGCTTCCTTCATCGTACTTAACCAATCATCGATCTGCTCAGAGGTCTCCAGATCGTCTTCAACGTGAAGTACATCGCGACCATCAAGTAAATTCGGTAGGACGTCATTGAATTCATCGACTGTAAATGCGTTATCTATCCCGAGAGTTTCCTTGACTCGCTCTGCGCCAAGACGACGGCCGTTCCACTGTTCTGCGGCGATATCTCGAGGACGTACGAACAACGTTTCCTCCAGTGTTGGATGGCCTGGTGCTAACACCAATAATCCATCCGGTTCATGGAAGCCTGTAAGGTAAACAAAATCACTATGAGGTCTAAATAGGTAATCTACGTCTGCGTTACGACGCTTTTCGCCCGTAGCAAATACCAAAGCAACGCTCTCAGGGCCGATCGCAGCCATGAATCGCTGGCGTCTCCGACGGTATTCGCGTTTTAGGTTTGTTTTGTCCATTGGAGTTCAGTAGAGTCGATGAGGCAATTATCGAAGGCAAATCGGTGATGAATCGAAAACGGCGCTAATACAATCAAAGCAGAAGGAATGAGGCAGAAGACGATGGAAGAGCAACTGACTCAACTTGAAAAAACAATTGAGAAACTGGCTGATCGTGTGTCCTCCACACAAGAGCAACATCAGCGGCTAGTGGACGAAAAAGCGAAATGGGTTAAGGAACGTGCGGCGTTGAAAGCTAGATGTGACGCAGCGTGCGATCGTATCGAAGCGCTCATAGAGGAACTCCAGAGTCCGACACCACAAAGTTAGGATCGATTGATGGCCGAAGAAACAATCCAAGTTGAGCTATCGATACTAGGTCGAAGGTTTGGGCTGACGTGCGCACCCAGCTTCAAGAAAATCGTGGTTCAAGCTGCGGAGAAACTCGACGCGGATTTGCGAGCTGACTTGGGTGAGGACCAAATCTCAGCTAAAAAGATGCTTGATCATTTGGTCGCAGTCACCCTAGAGTATCTCTGTGACGAAATATCTGGTGCAGCTAACCAAGAAAAGGAAGCAATGACTCGACGCATCGAAGCGGCGACAAGCAAGCTAAACGAAATCGACATCGCGCTATCCGACCAATAGGTTTCGAGACAGCTTGCTATACTTTTTTTACCGGGGTTATCACCGGCTGGTTTAGTACCGAACCGTATTCAAGAATTCGGAGCAATTACTGGTTTTGTCGGTGTGCATGCCCTCAGGGGAAGCCTAATGACGAGATCGGATTCTCCACCTGTTACCAATCGGTTCAGGATCGGATCAGTCGTGATATCCCGGTGACCAATCTCTCACTAATCAATGGGTCGTGAACTTGCGAAACGAACTTCGCAGTGCGCGGCGAAGCCTATCAGTCGAACAGCAAGACGATCATGCATCAGCAATTAGCGAGCATCTCCTGTGTTCTACCCTTTTTAACGCGGCTACGTGCGTAGCTGTGTATCTTTGTAGCGACGGCGAAGTCGATCTGCGTCCAGTTATCGAGAAGTTGCATACAGACGGCATCAAACTCGTAGCGCCACGGATCGATGGTTCAGAAATGCGATTCATAACGTTTACTCCATCGGACAAGCTGCCAAAAAACCAATGGGGAATCCGCGAACCCGAGGAAGAAACTTGCTCTCTCGAAACGGAGATGTCGGTCGCTTTGGTGCCACTTGTTGCCTTCACGGAAGAAGGTGATCGATTAGGACGAGGCAAAGGTTTTTACGATCGTTTTTTCGCGGAGGACGAGACACTGTTGGTCGGGATCGGGCACGAGTTACAGCGAGTCGAATCGCTTGAACGGAATGCATGGGATCGTCGCCTTGACGCCGTGGTAACAGAAAGAGGTTGGCGTATCTGCACGCCGCGCGCGGAAGTCTGTATCGAACCAGAGTCGCGGGTGAGCTGATGAGCGTGCGCCAAATTTTGACAGTAGGTACACCAAGCCTTCGTGAACGGTCGGCGGAAGTAACCAAAACTCAGATTCGTTCGCCGATGATGCGTCGTTTGGTTCGTGATATGACCGAGACACTTGCTGAGGCTAAAGGAATTGGACTCGCGGCACCGCAGATTGGCGAGCAATTACGAGTGGTACTGTTTGACGTGCCCGAAGACAACGGTTACATCACGGGTGGTCAAGAGCTCGCGCGTACGATCTGTATTAATCCTGAAATTACCGTGCTGGACGGACGGACGGAAGGCTTTTGGGAAGGATGCTTGTCGGTACCCGGAAAAAGGGGGTTCGTCGAACGACCTCAGCACATTCGACTTGACTTCTTGGACCTTGCGGCAAAGCCGCGTTCGATGGAATTTGAAGGCTTCTTGTCTACTGTTTGCCAGCACGAGATTGACCATTTGGATGGGGTGCTTTACATTGATCACATCGCGAACCCAGAGCTTTTGATGTCGGAAGCGGACTTCAACGAGCAAGTTGAGTAACGGTCGGCGCACGAGGATTCGTGTGTGAATCAAGACCTACTTAAGCAGCAAGTAGCTACGGTCGCCATCGAACTGGCTCAAGCATGGCTCCGCCCGAACGACATCCTGGGCGTTGGGACAGGTTCGACCGTGAATTACTTTATCGATGCATTGGGTGAGCAGAACTTTGATTTACGAGGAGCATTTTCCAGCTCCGACGCATCGACTCGCTTACTACGAGACATCGGAATTGAAGTCTTAGACTCGAATTGTGGAGAGCGAGCAACCCTCTATGTTGACGGAGCAGATGAAGTCGATGCAAATGGCGCACTCATCAAGGGGGCTGGCGGGGCACTTACACGCGAGAAAATCGTAGCTTCACTGAGCAACAACTTCGTGTGCCTCGTTGACGAGTCAAAAGTAGTCGACCGTTTAGGTGTAGGAAATTTCCCTTTACCGGTTGAGGTGATCCCGATGGCTAAGGCGCATGTTGAAGCCGAGATTACTCGACTTGGCGGTATGCCCTCAGAACGAGAGGGGTTTCAAACGGACAATGGCAATTTGATTCTTGACGTTAGAGAGTTAGATCTCAGCGATCCTGAGAGTATCGAGCAGACGCTCAACAATATCCCCGGTGTGGTGGAAAATGGCGTGTTTTGGAACAATAGGCCAGTTCTAACGTTAGTTAGTCATAAAAATGGCGTTGACGTGCACGGTAGTGCAGAAATGTTGCAACTGCATGCGACCAAATTAAGCAGAACCTCGGTGATATTTAATAAGTAGGTAACGTAGCCAAGAGCTGTGACTGACTTAGTCGATTATCGGTACTTCATGAAACCTCGTTCCGACACTAATACCTTGAATGTAAACCGTGTTGCTACTTCCGCTCAAACACCTCTAGTCGTAATTGACGTAGAGACTACTGGATTCAGCAATGCCGACCGCATTGTGGAGATATCGGCAATTACCCTAAGTCCAGAGACTTTTGAAACGGTAGAGGAATACGATACATTAGTAAATCCAGAGCGTGATGTTTCGGAAGACGTCACGGAGATCCACGGATTGACGGCCGCGATTCTCGAAGCTGCCCCAACGTTCAAAGAGATCGCGTCGGCATTGGCACGTCGCTTGAACGCGTCATTTTTGGTTGCACACAACCAATCGTTCGATATGAGATTTCTAAAAAATGAGTTCGAAAGGATCGACGCGGAATTCGATGCTGGCATTCCCATCTGCACGTATCAATTAACCGGCAGCGATCTAACGACAGCGTGTAGTGAGCTTGGAATTACGATCGAAAACGCGCATCGTGCTCTCGTGGATGCTAGAGCCACCGCTGAGATATTGAGAAACGTACATCAAGACGCAGGCACTCAGCGGACGATGCTTGAGGACCACACTGTTGCTAGGTGTAGTGTTCCTTCTGAGGATGTGGTGATTCGAACGTTAAGGCGTGAGAATACGGAATTACGTACAAATCTCGCGCGTATCGCGAAATCTCCATGGCAAGATCCATTGCGCGACTATCGATACGCGTTGAATCTAGCACTCGACGATGGAGAGATTTCGGAATCCGAGTGGCAAGAGTTAGAGCTGCTTGGTAGAACGCTTGGACTGAGCCATTCCGAGGTAGAGGCGCAACACCGAATTCTGTTTGAAAGGACGCAGAAGGCCGTGATGCGTGACGGGTATACGTCCCCGGCGGAAGAGAAAATGCTGCTCAAGATGGCTACGAATCTAGGACTAGACTATGAGCCACCTGAGAGAGAAGATGCGTCGCGTGCCTTGTTCATCGGTATGACCATTTGCTTTACGGGATCTGGACAAGGGATGTTGGAACGTAGCAGTATGGTCCAGATTGCCGAGGAAAAGGGAATCTCAGTCAAAGGCGGGGTTTCGAGACATGTTGATCTGCTTGTCGCGGCGGATGTTTCAAGTTATTCATCGAAAACCAAGAAGGCGAGGGAAATCGGAAAGCCAGTCATGTCGGCAGTCGACTTTCTTCAGTTAGTTGGGCGTATTTGATTCAATGGAAATAGGAAGGAATTACGCGCGTCAGTTCGAAGTGATCGAGTAGATCTAACAGCTGCAATCAGTGGCGTCTGAGTTTTGTGGCCATCATGATTGACAGTTTGTCCATATTGGTGGGCAACGGGTCTCCAGCGCAACCAGGAGTCTCTGTGTTGCTCAGAGTTAAATATCCTTGTGTCGAAGACCTTGTTTTCCGGATTGAAACAGCATCGTAGGGCTTTCTTCTCGATCGCAACTGAGTTGTGAGAACATTCATTAGACAGGATTCTGCAGGGAGAAATAATCCATGGTCACCCATAACTTAACGGCAGTCTCAACATCTTTGAACGGGTTGTTCAAACCTGGCTTTACGAGTGATCACAAGATCGTGATTGATGTAAAAGGTCAACGGCCTACACCGGGTGTCTATCCGTTTGGTGCGGGACCGAAGGTTGATATCTTGGATGGGCGTGAGTTACAGGCCTCCGAAGACGATGGGCAAGCCGACTTTCATAGTAGATTCTTTAAGAAACACGGATTCGTGTTGTTACAGCATGAATCAAGAGTGCGAAACTGGGATTCTGGCGCATTCGGTGCGACGGATGCGGCAGGTGACCACTCCGTTACGAATCAAGCGGATGTAAACGAAGTTGAATTGCATTATTTGCCGGAAGTTGATGACATCATCCGTAATACCTTACTCCCGGGTGAGCGTGTCGAAATCGACCAACCTAATATGCTGTTGCGGCGAGGCGAAGCCACCCCAAATCCGTTCTTCGGTCTAGTCGTACATAACGATTACGGAATGACTGCGGATGACTACGAGGAGAACGCGATGGCGTTCGGCAACGCAGACCACGCTCGCGGGTGGCGTAGACGGTTTGAGCAGGACGAAGTGCGCGGTTTCATGATGATTAATTTTTGGCGAACGGTCCACATGAAACAGCCTTTACAGCACTTGCCATTGGGCGTTCTAGATGCGAGCAGCGTTGAGCGCGACGACGTGATCTCGACGGGTTTAGAAGGTTTTACGATGTCGGGGGAAGTCACGAATCAGCTGTCATTGCGCTACAACGAAGCTCAACGGTGGTATTACTACCCACGGATGACCACGAGCGAGGTGTTGGTACTGAATCTATTTGAATACCACAAAGATGACGATGGTAAAGAGGTTTACAACACGTATCACTCGGCATTCGAAGAACCGTTTCCCAAGGGCGATGTAGAACAACGGCAAAGTTGTGAACATCGTGTTGGTGTCTATTTGATTAGTGATTAACAACAACGCATAGCTCCATAGATTGCCATGAAAATCGAATCGATCAAGACATTTACGTTCCTTGATGAGACCCAAAGAAAGTACTTCATAGTCAAAGTCGAGACCGATGACGGTATCACGGGTCTAGGCGAAGTTGGTATCGGTCATTGGGGTGCTGCCGTTCAGCAAGCAATCCAGCATCTGAGTGACCTGTGCATCGGTGCAGACCCACTCGCTACCGAACGCTTATGGCAGCGGATGTTTCGCCGAAGTTTCTTTCCAGCGGACCGGGTCTATTCTTGCGCTATCAGTGCGATTGATATCGCTTTATGGGATATCAAAGGTAAGGCGTTAGGTCTTCCGGTTTATCGCCTCTTGGGCGGACCCGTTCGAGATAAGGTTGTTTGCTATCCACACAACCGTGGTGGGAGTCATGTAGAGACCGTTGAGAGTTGTCGCGAAACCACTGAACAGGGGTGGAAATTCGCCCGCTTCGACTTACCAGCAGATTTGTCAGAAACGAATGAGAGCGGGGCGTTGTTTGAACCACGGGAAGCGATACCACGCGCAGTGGAGTTAATCTCAGCGATTCGGGAAGCAGTCGGTGATGGTGTTAATTTATGCATCGATGTGCACACGCGCTTGGACACCGCGAATGCAGTCGCTCTATGTAAAGCACTCGAACCTTTCAATATGTTCTTTCTCGAGGATCCTCTACGTTCTGAAAATCCTGCTTCCTACAGAACGTTGACTCGTCAAGTCAGCGTACCGATTGCCGCGGGAGAGCAGTGGTCATCCAAGTGGGGATTCCGCGAAGTTATTGAAGAGGAATTGATCAACTACGCTCGAATTGATTTATGTATCGCCGGTGGTCTTACCGAAGCGCTCAAAATCACGCATTGGTGCGAAACTCACTTTATAGATATCGTACCCCACAACCCGCTAGGACCTGTTAGTGCTGCGGCAGGCGTTGCGCTTTGCATGGCGAGTACCAATGTAGGTGTACAAGAAATGCCACGCGCACCTGGGAGCTATGCACAGGATCTATTCCCAAAGCAGCTACTTTTCGAGGATGGATACGCTGCCCCTCGAGAGGAACCTGGATTGGGTATCGAATTCAATGAAGCACTGGCATTAGAGAGACCGGCACCTTTGAACAGTTGGCCTCCCGAATTTCATCGTCGCGATGGATCGTTTAACAATTGGTGATTGAACCACCAACGGAGCCGACGCTAAGCAGCTAAGAGTTTGTTCGGGTTCAAGATTCCATGCGGATCAAATACGTGTTTTAGACCCTGCATGACCTGGATTTCTTCGTTGGTTCTTGAATAGTTCAAGAAATCCCGTTTGAGCAGTCCGACGCCGTGTTCCGCGGAGATACTGCCTTGCCGGTGTTGGATTAGGCTGAACAACTCCGGGCTTATTGCGTGACAACGCTGATAGAAATCTTCCACTGATACTTCAGAGGGTCGAAGGATGTTCAAGTGCAGATTCCCATCGCCGATGTGGCCGAACCAAACGACCTCTAAATCAGGATAGTGTTGGGAGACTATGCTCTCAACGTCCTCTAGGAATCCTGGGATTTCACCGATTCTTACGGAGATGTCGTTCTTGTAGGGTGTAAAAGCAGCGATTGATTCACTGATCCCTTCACGGAGTTCCCACAGTGTCATTGCTTCGCTTAAAGACTGGCTTACAACCCCATCGCGCACCCAGCCAGATTCTGCAACACGTTCGAAAGTTGCGTTCGCTGTTTCAAATTGGGTCGCGTCGTATTCGAGCAACGCGTAGAAAGGGCTGGGCGATCCGAAAGGACGCCGTACATCTCGGTGCGCGATTACTTTCTGCAAAGCAAGTTCGGAGAAGAACTCAAATGCTGAAAGTTCCAATGCGTTCTGAAATGCGCTTAACACGTCCAGAATGCAGTGGAGATCGGGAACGGCGAGCACCATGACTTGCTGTTCTACCGGTTGGGGTAACAGGCGCATTTCAGCCTCAACAACAATTCCTAACGTACCTTCAGAACCTACAAATAGGTGGCGTAAGTCGTAACCCGTCGCGTTTTTGATCAGCCCGTGATTGAGCTGCAAGACCTCACCAGTACCGGTGACTACCGTGAGTCCTGCGACCCAACGACGTGTCATACCATAGCGAATAACTCGTATGCCGCCAGCATTGGTAGCGATATTCCCGCCAATCTGACTTGAGCCGGACGACGAGAAATCAACCGGATAAAACAAACCGTGACTGCTCGCGAATTCTTGGAGCTGTTGGGTGACTAAACCAGCCTGACAGCGCACAATCTTGTCCGTCTCAAAAAACTCAAGAATCTTGTTCATGCGGTCGAGAGAGACCACTATTTCTTGATTTGGTGCTACCGCTCCACCGGAAAGGCCGGTTCGTCCGCCTGACGGTACGAGCGCCACACCCCACTCGGGGGCTTTTTTGACGAGTTGTACGATTTGGTCGATTGATTCCGGGAATACGATCGCGAGTGGGTCG
Source organism: Pseudomonadales bacterium (assembly GCA_022822135.1). GTDB lineage: Bacteria > Pseudomonadota > Gammaproteobacteria > Pseudomonadales > Azotimanducaceae > Bin55. The sequence goes on along the minus strand of JAJECH010000033.1, from coordinate 77,029 downwards.
ACCGTAAAGCTCCTCGTCCAATCTGTTCCCCAAGTTGCAAGATCTTCGGGATCCGTCTTGATTTGGTTGGCAGAGAAGACACTCGCAACCTTTGACCTGAATTGCTCTGTCACTCGAGATGGCATCTCAGTTAGGTTTGTCTTGCTGATGCATACTGCCGAAAAAGTTCGTCATTTACTTCGCTTAAGCGCTTCAATTCCTGGCAAGCTCTTCCCTTCGATGAACTCAAGAAAAGCTCCACCACCGGTCGAAATGTAGTCGATTCGATCCGAAATGTCGAACTGTTCGATCGCTGCCACTGTATCACCGCCTCCGGCTAGAGTAAACGCGTTCGAATCTGCGATCGCGTCCGCGACTACTCGCGTACCATCTGCGAACTGTGGATATTCAAAAATGCCCATAGGACCGTTCCATATGACGGTCCCAGCTTCGGCGATTACTTTGGCATATCGACGAGCTGTTTCCGGTCCAATATCCACGATCGATTCTTGACTCCGAACGGCATCAGTCAGTCGTAAAAACGCATGACTACCGTCGTTGATCGTTTCAGCTGTCATGACGTCGACGGGTAGAGGTAGATCTGAAGCTTGGCGTATTGCCCGAGCATCATCAATGAGCTCACTCTCTACAAGCGAATTTCCAATGGGCGTTCCAGCTGCGAGCAGAAACGTATTAGCCATACCGCCACCAACAAGCAACGTATCTGCCACATTTTTTAGGTTGTGCAACACCTCTAGCTTGCCAGAGATTTTCGAGCCGCCTAAGACTGCCACTAACGGACGTTTCGGGTTCGCTAATGCTCGTTCTAGTGCCTCGATTTCTGACGCCAGTAACAATCCCGCGCAAGAATCTGTAACGTATTCCACGACCCCATGTGTAGATGCATGTGCACGATGCGCGGTTCCGAATGCGTCATTGACGTAAACATCACAGAGGGACGCGAGCGAACGAGCTAAGTCAGAGTCATTCTTGGTCTCACCAGATTCGAAACGAATGTTCTCGAGTAACTTGACTTCGCCTGATCCCAAGTCCAACCCATTCGTCCATTCTTTGACTAGATTGACCGGACGATTGAGCATCAAACGTAGCCGATCTGCGACGGGTTGAAGCGATAAGTGAGTGTTATCTGAGCCTGCTTTGGGACGCCCTAAATGGGATACCACAACCACACCCGCACCGTGAGCGAGCGCAAACTCTATCGTGGGTATCGAAGCCCGTATCCGCAGATCATTGGTAATTGTGGTACCGTCGAGTGGCACATTCAGGTCAGCACGAATGAGAACTCGTCTGTTGTCGAGTTGGATATCGGCTAGCTTGTTAACGCGCATGTATTACGCGAGCAAATTAACCGCGGCTTGCACGACGTTTCCGGGGTCAATACCAAGCTCTGCCATGACTTCGGGTCCAGGCGCTGACAGTCCGTAGCGCCGGATACCTACGACATCGCCGTCGAGACCAACGAATCTTCGCCAGTAGTCTGGATGTGCTGCTTCTACGGCAACACGTTTACGTACTTCCTTCGGCAGAACTGATTCCTGATACTCAATGGATTGAGCTAAGAATTTATCGACGGATGGCATCGAAACCACCCGTATCCCGTATCCGTCTTCCTCAAGTTGATTCGCTGCGGTTTGAGCAACTTCGACTTCAGACCCCGTGGCGATCAAAATTAACTGGAGTTCAGATGATTCACGTCGAAGCGTATAACCGCCCTTTGCTATGTTGTTAAATGTCTCGTCGTCGCGAGACTGTGGCTGAGTCTTTTGTCTAGTCAGTACGATGGCGCAAGGGCCATCGGTCCGTTTCAAGGATTCCCGCCAAGCAATCCCTGTTTCTGCGACATCACACGGACGCCAAACAGCAAGATTCGGTGTTGTTCGAAGGTTGGTCAGTTGCTCGATGGGTTGATGCGTTGGTCCGTCTTCACCTAATCCCACAGAATCGTGCGTGTAAACGAAAATGTGTCGGAGTCCCATGAGCGTGGCCAATCGCACTGCGTTTCGGGCATATTCCATAAACACGAGAAACGTACCGGTATACGGAACAAACCCACCGTGCAAAGACAACCCATTGGCAATCGCAGTCATACCAAATTCACGGACACCGTAGTTTAGATATCGACCTCCCTCCCAAAGCCACCCGGCGCCGTCCCATTGGGTGTTGTTGGATCCGGTCAGGTCGGCTGAGCCACCTAACAATTCGGTGACTTTTGGTCCAAGTACGTCCAAACATTGACCTGAAGCTTTACGTGTCTCTAGCGACGTGGCTTCTTTCTGCCCGTTTTGTGCGAATTCGGTGACGCTCTCGTACCAGCCTTTTGGCAGTTCGCCGTTAATCCGTCGCTGAAGCTCGCGACCAAGTTCTGGATGAGCATCAGTGTATGCCGCCATCGCAGTATTCCACTCGTCTTCGAGCTGCTGACCTTGTTCTGTGGCGTCCCATGCAGCGTAGATCGATTCTGGCACCGTAAATGGTTCGTGCGACCAGCCTAACTGTTCGCGAACAAGCGCGATTTCATCGTCGCCAAGTGGTGAACCATGTGCGCTGGCGGTTCCGCCTTTATTTGGTGCTCCGTAGCCGATAGTGGTCGTGCAACAGATCAATGTAGGTTGATTACCAGATTCGCAAGCGACATCGAATGCACTTCTGACAGCACTCGGATCGTGCCCGTCCACATTTTCAATCACTCGCCAGCCGTAGGCCTTGAATCGTGCGGCAACGTTTTCCGTGAACCAAAACTTCGTTTCGCCGTCGATCGAAATACCGTTGCTATCGTAGATGGCGATTAGTTTTCCAAGACCAAGCGTACCTGCTAAAGATGCCGCTTCATGTGAAATGCCTTCCATCAAACATCCGTCACCAACGCAAACCCATGTGCGATGGTCTACGATGTCAAAACCCTCGCGATTGAATTCACTTGCGAGCTGTTTTTCGGCTAATGCCATGCCTACAGCATTTGCGAAACCCTGACCAAGAGGACCGGTGGTGGTTTCTATGCCTGGACACTCGCCGAATTCAGGATGACCAGCGGTTTTTGAGTGAAGCTGTCTGAAATTTCGAATATCGTCGATTGAAACATCGTATCCAGTCAGGTGCAGTACCGCGTAGAGCAGCATCGAACCGTGACCGTTAGAGAGCACGAAGCGATCACGACCGAACCAATCAGGGTTCTTCGGGTTGAACCGCAAGTATTGCCGCCAGAGGACTTCGGCCATATCTGCCAATCCCATGGGCGCACCGGGATGACCTGAGTTAGCCTGCTGAACTGCATCCATGGCTAATGCGCGAATCGCGTTGGCGCGTTCTTTGCTTGTTTGCATAGGAGAAAGACGAAAAGCGAAGTGCTAATTTTGCATACGGGGATTAATGGACTAATTTGGAATTAGTGTAAGTTTTATAGGTATGAAAAATCTCCTAAGAACTAAAGCTAATATAAAACTTACGATAAAAACTCACGACTTACATACTTAATTTTGTAGTTAATATGAAACTGTTCTAATAAAAATGAAAGCACATTCAAAGATCGACGCTAGCAATGTCGTCGAGAGTGCTAGAGAGTGAGCGCACGCTCCTGCTTAAAATACTTCATTCTTTCAGTTCGGCCCGCGGCGTGATTTCTGACACGTAGCGAATAGAGGACATATTTTGAGCGAGTATCGTACATTCACCTCTGAATCCGTATCGGAAGGTCACCCGGACAAACTATGCGATCAGATTTCTGATGCAGTTCTCGACGCCGCGATAACGAGCGATCCGAACGCAAGAGTTGCGTGCGAAACGCTCCTGAAGTCGAACACTGTGATCATCGCCGGTGAAGTCTCCTCGCGTACGAATCTCGATTATGAACACATCGCCCGGCAAGTATTGCGTGACGTGGGGTACACGAAAGAGTTCGGAATCGACTACGATGCATGCGAAGTCTGTGTGATGGTAAATGAGCAGTCGAGTGACATCGCTGCTGGCACCAAGGTTGGAGAATCCGAAGCAGCACAGGAAGAAGTTGGTGCAGGCGATCAGGGCATGATGTTCGGCTATGCGTCAAATGAAACACCTGAATTGATGCCAGCCCCCATCATGTACTCGCACCGATTGATGCGAAAGCATGCAGAAGTAAGGCGCGACGGGATGGATTTCCTCGGACCTGACGCAAAGTGTCAGCTGACGTTTGCGTACGAGAACGGCCGACCGAGTGCGGTGAAAACAATTGTTTTCTCTGGGCAACATGATGCGGGTCTTACCGATGAATTCGTCGAAAAGGAAGTAACCGAGAACATCATCCGACCGGTTCTCGAAGAGGATTTCGACATTTCGGATGCCAAGATTTATGTCAATCCTTGCGGTCCATGGACGCTTGGCGGGCCAGCAGTGGACTGTGGGTTAACCGGTCGCAAAATCATTGTTGACACATATGGGGGAATGGCGCGCCATGGTGGTGGCGCGTTTTCCGGTAAAGATCCGACGAAAGTTGATCGATCGGCCGCATATGCAGCTAGGTATGTTGCAAAAAATGTCGTTGCTGCCGGATTGGCGGATCGATGCGAAGTCCAAATTAGCTATGCAATTGGGCAGTCGCAACCGGTTGATGTGGTGGTCAATACGTTTGGTACAGGCGCGGATGGGATTGATGACGACAGCATTGGCTTACTAGTGAAGAAGCACTTCGACTTAAGTGCCGGCGGGATTGTTGAAATGCTGCAACTAAGGAATCCAATTTACCGTCGAACCGCGACTTTCGGGCACTTTGGTCACCGTGATGACGCATACACCTGGGAGAGCACGGACCGCGCTGAGTTACTAAAGGCAGACGCCTTTGGAACGTAGCGATTTCTCGCACCTTAGTTTCGAATTTTTTCCACCCAAAACCACTCGCGAGACCAGTAATTTACTTCGGTCAGCTAGTCGTTTAGCTGAGTTTAATCCCGATTTCTACTCGATTACACATGGTGCTGGTGGCTCTGCGCGTGAAGGTACGCTCGAAACGGTGCGCTTACTTCATCAGAACGGGTACAACGCGATTCCCCACATAACATGGGGAGACGACACACGACAAAACATGGTAGCGCTGCTCAGCAAGTATGCGGAGATCGGTGTTACGGACATGGTGGTTCTACGTGGCGATATTGGCGACAACATGTCGGAGGGAAAGTCCTTTCGCTATGCGCACGAGCTCGTTTCGCTAATTCGCGAGGAAACCGGAGACAGGTTTAGGTTGCACGTTGGGTGCTATCCTGAAATGCACCCGGAAGCAAAGTCGATCAATGACGACATCAGTCGACTGAAGGAAAAGACTGATGCAGGTGCGGATAGCTGCATCACGCAGTACTTTTACAACGCTGATGCGTATAAGGCATTTGTAGATAGCTGCATCAGTGCTGGCATGAAGAAACCTATACTGCCTGGTGTTATGCCCATTGCGAATTTACAAAAGCTGATTCAGTTCTCTGAGAAGTGCGGTGCCGAAATCCCTCGCTGGTTGATGATGCAACTACTCTCTCGTGAGCACGACCCTCAGCAGCTTAAGGCGTACGGTGCTGATGTCGTTGCGAACCTGTGTCGACGACTTCTGTCCGATGGCGCGTTGGGCATACACGTATATACATTGAATTTGGCGCGGCCGACACAAGAATTTATGGGTCGATTACTAGGTACCTAGTTTCGTCGGTTGCAGTTTGATTTGATTTCAGGAAACGCTATTCAGCTGTGCTTCCAGTTCGGTTAACGTTCTCACCGACCGGAATTCGGTGTCCGACGTATCAGATACATCGTCCCGATTCGGTGAGATCTGTACCACGACAGGTACATCTAGCCGCTTCGCTGTTGATAGCAAACGTCGATAGGCGGGAAGTTCATTCTGCTCAACCAGAATTGCATATGGTCGCTGCTCTTGGAATGTAGCAGTCGCTTCCAACTCTCCAGCAGCGTGTGAAATGTGGTACGTATTGCGACTCAATCCTTTTGCGAGCGGGGCAGAACCAAGGACGAGCAGTCGTCGAGTTGTACCTACTTGAGAATTCAGCGATGGAGGAGAACCATCGTTAAGTTCAACGGCGGAAAGCAACACGACAAAGCGCCGGTCTAGCAGTCGGACTCCCCCGCCGAGATGAGTCTCTGGAGAAAGAGAATCTAGAACGGCTAGCTGGCCAGGCGTCTCGATTTGATCCACGAACAGTGCGACTCGAAATCCTCCGTCGTTAATAAACAGGCACGCTTCATGCTCTCCGCGCATTTGGTTCGAATTGACAACCCTGAATGAACCTTGGTCGTTCTCTATGAATGAACGAAAAGAGATATCTTCGTTGGATGTCGCGTATTCGATGTCGGCAACGATATCGGTCCATACCGCATAGAGCGCCCCATCTTGTTTGAACACCACTACTTGCTCTAATCTGAAGTTGGCTGGTAGCGTTATGGACATTTCGGTAGTTTCTGCGGAGGATTCGGCAACCACTCGCGCACAAAGCGATTGGAGATGGTCGAACAACGAGGAAGATTGAATCAGCTGTTTATCTGGTTGGGATGAATCAGGAACTAGCAAGTACTGTATCTCATCGCCGTTGCGAAGCGGGGCATCGGAATTAAGAAAACCGTGATTGATTGCGCTTGTGCGTAAGCTGGACGAGATCGAATCATTCGCATCGAATGTCAATTGAATATCGAGCGTATCTTGTTCACGGACGATCTTCATAACCCTGATTGAGGGCAAGGTATTGGTGAGTTGAGTAACGATCGACGAAAGGGTTGGGAGATAAGAAGGGTGAACGGAACCTTCGGCATCTATGGTTATGTCCGTTTCTGATTCCCCTACCTCGAGCGAGAGCATTTCGTCAAGTGAAGTCAACGACACCGACTGACTTGGCGAAGGACTTAGAGCAAGCGCATCAAGTAGCTGTCGATGTCGAGAAAGTACCGACGTGAACGACGGGCTCAAGCGAGATGACTGCGTATGTCGTTCAATCGTTTCCAGCGATGAATGTAGTCGATGTAAGGTGCTTTGAATCCGCAAACTCGCGGACTTAGCGTCAATTAGTCGCTCAGCGTCGGGAATTTCGCCTGCCTCTAGTGCGTCAAATCCACCTGACGCCGCGAGATCAATTCGTTCCAAAAGTCCCGCTGTCCGATCTGCCGACGAAGCGCGCTGTAAGGATGATGGATCTTCACCTAGGAGTACTAGTGCTTCGCGAAACAGTGAGGCGGTGTCGTCTGACGTTTGAATCGCGCCATCGCGAAGTTGGTAAACGTAATTCGCCAATGCTTCGAATAGTTCAACGTGTGGATCGTCGACTGACGTCAATCCATCGTCAAGAATCTGGCAGAGCTGATCAAGTGACTCTCTGGAAGATCGCTCTCGTACGCAGTTAGCTAGAGATTCGAGCAGTAACTGACTAGAAACAGAATTCGACACTTGACCTAAATACTTGCAACAATTGACGTCACATACTTGAGGTGTTCAAATTGAGAAGCCTCGGTAAACATGAAATTTACCCTCACGAAGAGAAGCGATTATTGTGCGAATTGGCGTTCCTAAAGAAATTAAAACGGATGAAAACCGCGTCGGTCTGACGCCGGCAAGTGTCAGAGAACTTGTACTTCACGGTCATAGTGTGGTCGTCGAGGTGGATTGTGCATTCAAACTCGGTTTATTTGATGAAGAATACAGCGCAGCAGGTGCGACTCTAACAAGTGACTTGGATCATTTGTTCGAGGCAGACCTAATTGTCAAAGTAAAAGAACCTCAGCCTGAAGAGGTCAAGCGCTTGCATAAAGGTCAGATTCTCTTTACGTACCTCCATCTTGCGCCAGACCCCGCATTAACAAGCGCATTGCAGAAAAGTGGGTGCACGGCGATCGCATATGAGACCGTCACAGATGGACGAGGCAGATTACCGTTGCTTGCGCCGATGAGTGAGGTTGCGGGGCGAATGTCCGTACAGGCAGGTGCTCATGCATTAGAGATTGAGCAAGGTGGTCGAGGAACGCTCCTTGGAGGGGTACCTGGTTCACCACCGGCGCGTGTCGTGGTATTAGGCGGCGGTGTGGTCGGTATGAATGCGGCTCGAATCGCATTAGGTATGGAGGCGGATGTTGTCATTTTCGACATCGATTTACGTCGGCTAGCCGAGTTGGAATTGGAATTTCGACCAGCGCTTCATACACGTTATTCCACGGTCCATTCTGTCCACGAACACGTAGTAAACGCGGATCTCGTTATCGGGGCTGTCTTGGTTCCGGGTAGTAAAGCACCCAGGTTGGTGACAGAAGACATGGTAAAGGAGATGCAAAGGGGAGCCGTCCTGGTCGATGTGGCAATTGACCAAGGGGGATGCTTCGAAACATCCCGACCGACGACGCACTCCGAGCCGATTTTTGTGCAACATGACGTGGTTCATTACTGCGTTGCGAATATGCCGGGTGCTGTGGCGAGAACATCGACACTTGCACTCAACAACGCTACGCTGCCTTTCGTCTTAGCATTGGCAGACAAGGGAGTGGCACAAGCGCTCTCAACCGATCTACATTTACGTGCTGGACTTAATGTTTATGAGGGGCACGTTGCGCATGAAGCGGTGGCTAGTGCGACCGGGGCGGATTACGTACCGGTGAACGAGATCTTTCCTAGTCGCGAGAACTGAACGACCTCTCCGATGGGGAGCTAGGAGATGCTCGTTAGGTCGTACGCCACATTTGAAAAGCAAACTGATTTAAGCAAAATTCCCTCCCTATAAAATTCTCAGTCTGAGATAGTGTGCAGCCTTAATCTTGAAGGCTTGCTGCGTTCGTATTTGTCGCTAGTACGAACGAGCCGGAGCGCCGCTGTCGAGGTACTTGCGAATCGCTTTCCACTCGCTAAGTTCGTGTGTACATGCGACGAACATGCTTAGCGTAATGCGAATTCGCGGATGTGGAGGACTATGCGAAAGATACTTGATCATCACGTAGCCATCTTGCTGGGGCTTGTGGTTATTGGTTCGGTGATCTTCAATGTTTGGAGCCCGTGGCAGTTCACGGAGATTGCTTCAAATTGGAAGTTCATCGACTTTACGGTGAAGGTCACTTGGTGGATCTGTGGTGTCGCATTTGTCCTGTTAGGGTTGTTTATGGCCTGGGCGATCTGGCGCTACAAGTTTCATGAGAGTGGTGAATCGCACTACGAACCCGAACATCCGGTACTCGAGAGTTGGCTGACGATCATCACCTCAATCGGCGTGGTGATCATGTTAGCGCCTGGTTTGATTGTCTGGGACGATTACGTGCAAGTCCCGTCGGATGCGATGGAAGTCGAAGTTCTTGGTGAACAGTGGACTTGGAAATACCGTTTCCCCGGTGAGGACGGTATCTTCGGCACGACCTCAGTGAAGAAGAACGTCAACCGAGGTAGGGACGAGACAACGTTCGAGCCAAACATTACGTCGCTGAATCCGTTCGGTATGCGCGATGGCGATCCTCACGGCGAGGACGACATCTTGATTGCGAGTAATGTGCTCCATCTCCCGTTGGACCGAAACGTCAAGGTTGTGCTGCGCTCAAAGGATGTGCTGCATGATTTTTGGGTTCCGGAAATCCGCGCCAAAATGGACATGGTTCCCGGCATGATCACGTATTTCTGGTTCCGACCGACTCGAACAGGTAAGTTCGAGATTCTCTGTGCTGAACTTTGTGGACGTGGCCATCACATCATGCGTGGAGAGATGTACATCGACACGCAGGAGGATTTTGAAGCGTGGCTGGATTCGCAAGTCACTTGGGCTGAGATGAAAGCGGGCCAGACACCAGAAGAACCGATCGTGGCCAAAGGTCGACAACTCGCCGACCAGAACGGTTGCTTCGCATGTCATTCGTTGGACGGGACATCGGTCGTTGGACCAACGTGGAAAGGTATGTGGGGAAGAGAAGTAAATCTCGCAGATGGCTCTACAGTGATTGCGGACGAAGCGTACATCGTTGAGTCGATCGTTGAACCGAGCGTGAAGCTGGTTGAAGGCTTCGGGTCGGTAATGACGCCTTACGCATTTGAAGACGATGAAATGGAAGCGCTACTGCGCTTCCTACAGGAAACTGCAGAATAACAATGAACCAACGTAACTCAAGCATTTTCGTTGAGGAACACTGATGGCAACAGCTGAAATTCCTTATCAGGAGACCGTGCCGCTTCACCATCCAAAGACTTGGATCGGGAAGTACGTGTTCAGTCAAGACCACAAGGTGATCGCCGTCCAATACGGAATCACAGCAATGGCTGTCGGATTGGTCGCGTTATTCCTCTCTGATTTGATGCGCATTCAGATTGCGTTTCCGGGATTTATGGAATGGTTTGTCGAGGACTATTACTATCAAGCGATCACCATGCATGGGATGATCATGGTGATTTATCTGCTCACAGCATTTCTGCTCGGTGCGTTTGGTAATTTCACGGTACCGCTCATGTGCGGTGCACGGGACATGGTTTTTCCGTTCGTGAATATGCTCAGCTATTGGGTTTATCTGTTATCTGTGATCATCCTTCTACTGGCGTACATTCCGGGGTTGGGAGGTCCAACCGGTGCTGGTTGGACGTTGTATCCACCTCAGACTATCACGGAAGGTACGCCCGGCGCTGATTGGGGCATCACGACGATGTTGGCGTCGCTCGCGGTGTTCATCGTCGCGTTCACGATGGGTGGTTTGAATTACATAACGACGATTCTTCAAGCGCGTACTCGTGGTATGTCGCTCATGCGACTCCCGTTGACGGTATGGGGGATCTTCGTCGCAACATTTCTGGGTTTGTTGGCCTTCCCGGCGCTGTTTGTGAGCGCGATCATGATGATTCTGGATCTGAAGATTGGCACCAGTTTCTTCATGCCAGCCATCGTTTCACTAGGTCAAACGTTGGCGTACGATGGTGGCCAACCGCTGTTATTCCAGCACTTATTCTGGTTTTTTGGTCATCCAGAGGTTTATATCGTTGCGCTGCCCGCATTCGGCGTGGTATCAGACCTGATTTCAGTCCATGCTCGTAAGAACATATTCGGCTATCGCCTAATGGTTTGGGCGTTGGTGTTTATTGGGGTCTTATCGTTTATCGTGTGGGCGCACCATATGTTTGTTGCAGGTATGCACCCGTATTTCGGGTTCTTCTTTGCGACCACAACCCTCATCATCGCCGTACCTACGGCAATCAAGGTTTACAACTGGATTTTGACCCTCTGGAAAGCCAATATCAAGCTCACAGTCCCGATGCTGTATGCACTTTCGTTTGTACTGACCTTCATTATGGGCGGTATCACGGGGCTATTCCTCGGCAACGTGATCATTGATATCCCGTTGTCTGACACGTATTTTGTCGTCGCGCACTTCCATATGGTCATGGGTGTATCACCGATTCTTGCAATCTTTGGTGGGATCTATCACTGGTATCCAAAGCTCACTGGACGCATGTTGAATGACTTCTGGGGCAAAATGCACTTTTGGATTACGTTCCTTGGAACGTACATCATCTACTTCCCGATGCATTACCTCGGATTTATCGGGGTGCCCAGACGGTATTACGAGAACTTTGATTCGAGTTTCTATCCGGCGTCCGCTCAAATGTTGAACGAGGTCATCACGTGGACAGCATTGGTCGTTGGTGCCGCACAGCTCATATATGTGGCCAACTTGGTTCACAGTTACTTTTACGGGAAGCCTGCTGGGGATAACCCGTGGGGGGCAAACAGTTTAGAGTGGTGTACGCCAGAGACACCGCCGGGTCACGGAAACTGGGGTGATAAGTTACCTACCGTTCATCGCTGGGCATACGACTACAGCGTACCTGGATCGGAGAAGGATTTCATTCCTCAAACGGTTCCGCAAGGTCAATCGTCGTAGTCGCTAATAAAAGGTACAGATTAAGCAAATATGGCTGAAGCTGCTCAGACAGGTCAAGGTCCGCTAACGACGATCGTCGAAGACTGGTCGTCGGACGTTACTACATTCAAGGCCGTGCCGTGGGGCAAGGCCATGATGTGGATTTTCCTGCTCTCGGATACATTCATTTTCACGTCGTTCCTAGTCAGCTATATGGCTGTCAGAATGACGCAAACGGATGCGTGGCCAGTGCCGAGCGAAGTCTTCGCGCTGGAGGCTTTCGGCTACCCGGTACCACTGCTGCTGATTGCCATCATGACGTTCATCCTGATTACGTCCAGTGGGACGATGGCGATGGCTGTCAACATGGGTTACCGCAAGCGAAAGGTCGCCGTGTTCTGGCTTATGTTTGCAACCGCGCTTCTTGGGGCTTCATTCGTCGGTATGCAGGCATTCGAGTGGTCCAAGCTGATCATGGACGAAGGAGTCAAAGCCTGGCAAAACCCAATGGGTGCCAAACAATTTGGTTCGTTCTTCTTCATGATCACAGGTTTCCATGGGTTGCACGTATCGGCAGGTGTCGTGTACTTACTGATCGTCGCAATTCGGGTACTACGTGGCAGATACGACAACACGAGTTTCGAGATCGTAGAGATCACGGGCCTGTATTGGCACTTTGTTGACCTCGTGTGGGTCTTCATCTTCGCTTTCTTCTATCTCTGGTAAGGAATTACGAATAAGTCATGGCGGAAGTCGGTCAACAACATCCGATAAAAGTCTACTTTCTTGTCTGGTTGTTGCTGTTTGTGTTCAGTGCTGCCTCCTATTTGGTGGATATTCTTGAGTTTGAAGGTCTTTTACGCTGGCTCCTAATCATCATCTTCATGATGCTAAAGGCCGGATTTATCGTAGCGGTGTTTATGCATATGAAGTGGGAGCGACCCACATTGATCACGGCGATCCTCGTACCGCCACTCGTTCTTCTTGTCCTGATGTACTTGCTCGCGTATGAAGCGGATTACGCGTGGGCGTCAAGAATTGTGTACTTCGGCGGCGAAGTGGAGCCTATACCCGACTCACCGCCATCCCACGCAAGCGCCGCACATTAAGTTGACGGACGTAGATCCGTCAAACGATAGTTTGTGCTTTAGCGTGAAAGTAACAGTAATCGGTCTCTATACTGTTAAGCCTTCTTGTATGGATAGTGTTCGATGAGTCAACTTGTCACTGATCTAGTTGATATCGCTGGTTCAGATGCGGTTCTCACCGGTGATGATGTAAGTACCCGAGCTGTCGGGATCTGGCGTCCGCAGGGCATTCAAGCCCACGCTATCGTACGACCACGATCAACCGAGGAAGTTAGTGCGATACTCAAGCTCTGTCATGAGCGTGGTCAATCCGTCATTGCGCATGGTGGGCGCACTGGACTCGTTGAAGGAGCTGATACGGACCGGTCGGATCTGATTTTGTCACTGGAGCGAATGAATCAGATTGAAAGTGTCGACGACGTCAATCGTACGATGACTCTACAAGCAGGTGTATTACTGCAAGCGGCGCAAGAGGAAGCAGAAAAACACGGATTGCTGTATCCACTTGATATCGGTGCTCGGGGTAGTTGCACCGTTGGTGGAAACATTGCAACCAATGCCGGCGGAAACCGGGTGATTCGATACGGAATGACGCGGGATATGGTGCTTGGCACCGAAGCCGTGCTCGCGGACGGCACGATCGTGTCATCAATGAATGAGATGATCAAGAACAACGCTGGATACGACATCAAACAGCTGTTTATTGGCACGGAAGGTTGTCTGGGGATCGTTACCCGCGCTGTCGTGAGACTACGAGAGTTACCTCGTAGTCACGAAACAGCCCTTGTCGCGGCAGATAGTTTCGAAAAGATGCCCCTTATTCTCAAACATATGGATGCTTGTCTAGGCGGAACATTGTCAGCGTTCGAAGTCATGTGGAACGACTTTTACCGATTGGTGACTACACCGCCAGCGAAGCAACGGCCTCCACTTGACCAGAAGTACCCGATCTATGTCCTGATCGAGGCTATGGGTGGTGATCCAGAGAATGACAAGTTGCGAATAGAAGACGCGCTCGCCGAAGCATTAGAGAATGGTTTGGCAACCGATGCGACGGTTGCGCAGAACGGTGACCAGCGTAGGCAGTTCTGGGCGATGCGTGACGATGTCGAACAGATATTCCAGTACGACCCAGTATTTATCTATGACGTCAGTCTTCAGGTACCGTACATGGAGCGCTACGTCGAGGAAGTCCGAGGCAATTTAAAACAACGATTCGGCCACCATGAACTATTCACCTTTGGTCACATGGGTGATGGGAATCTCCACTTCGCGATTTCTGCTGGCGAGAACGACTCGTCGCATCATGACGTGAATTTGTGTGTGTATGAACCACTGCGCCCAATTGGTGGGTCGGTCTCTGCAGAACACGGCGTTGGGCTCGAGAAAAAACCCTATTTAGATGTCTCTCGCAACGATGCAGAAGTCAACTTGATGAGGACGCTGAAATCAGCGCTTGATCCTAAGGGAATTCTCAATCCCGGGAAAGTGTTCGCAGCATAGGAAATCGTCGTTTGGAGGATTTCTACTCATCCACGATGCTGGTTCCCGTACTTAGGTTCTTCCTCAAAAACTGATATTCCAACGCTGACATAAACGCTCGTTGTGTGTTGTCGGCGGCGCCCGCGTGACCTCCTTCTAAGTTCTCATAGTAAGTCACGTCTTTCTCGAATTCACGCATGCGCGCGACCAACTTTCGAGCATGACCAGGGTGGACACGGTCATCTGCAGTTGAAGTCGTCACAAGCAATGGCGGATATTTCGGTTCCTTAGACAAGTTGTGGTATGGCGAGAAGTCCTTGATGAATTTCCATTCTTTTGGGATGTCAGGATCGCCGTATTCAGCCATCCAACTTGCGCCCGCAAGGAGAAGATGGTAACGCTTCATATCAAACAGTGGAACAGCTGCGACGATCGCGCCAAATAGGTCAGGTCGACGAGTCAACATGTTCCCCATCAACAAACCACCATTGCTACCACCCATGATGCCGAGAAGCTGAGAGTTCGTTACATTCCGAGCGTGAAGATCCTCGGCGACTGCAATAAAGTCCTCGTAGGCTTTGTGTCTCTTCTCTTTTAGAGCTGCGCGATGCCATTGTGGTCCAAACTCACCTCCACCGCGTATATTCGCTACGACATAAACACCGCCGGTCTCTAGCCACGCTACCCCAGTGACCTTTTGATAACCGGGTAGCATGGGGATTTCGAAACCTCCGTATCCGTAGAGAAGTGTGGGTAATGGCGATTGAATTTCCTTCGGACCGACTTGGAAATACGGAATCCTGGTCCCATCTTTTGATGTCGCCCAATGTTGCGTTATCGTTGAACCTTGCTCGTCAAAGACGTGAGGTTCTTGTTTCAGAACATCATCGGTGCCACCTACTTCTCCCATACCAAAAGTCGGCGGAGTTAGGAAATCACTTCGTGTGATGAAATACTGGTTGCTTTCACTTTCGTCGACCGGGCGCACAGATATGGTTTGAAATCCTTGACTCGCGCTCAACGGTTCCGTCAGCCACTGGTCACTACGATAAGAGGTTATTTCAATCTGGTTGCGGACGTTTTCCATCACGTTTACCAATAGAAAGTCGCGTGTCTCGCTAAATCCAGCCAAACTTCGACTTTTAGTCGGTGAGAACAAGACATACATGTCTCGTGAGCCTGTCAAGTAATCGTCAAGGCGTGCAGCAAGAAGCGAGCCGCTTGCATACGTCGTTTCGCCGAGAACCCAATCTTTCTTTGGGGTCAGTAGAAGCCACTCTCGAAAGAACGACGCGTCAACATGCGTCGGTTTTTCGATCAGGACTAATTCATCGTTCACGAATAGATGTGTTTCAGAATTGAAGAAGTCGATCGCGCGAACGATGCCTGCACGTTCAAAGCCTTTTCTTTGATCAGAGAATCCAAAAATACCAACATCAGTTGCCTCGCCTTCGAACACAATCTGTGCTTCTTCAAGAGGGTCGCCCCTGCTCCAGCGTTTGACAATTCGTGGATAACCAGACTCCGTTAACGTGCCTTCACCAAAGTCTGAGGCCACAAGAATTTCGTTCTTATTCAACCACGCGACATCGCTTTTAGCTTCAGCCAAGTCAAAACCATCTTCAACAAACGACCGAGAGATCAGATCAAACTCACGAATGACGCTTGCGTCAGACCCGCCTCTTGATAGACTGATCAAGGATCTGTCATAGCTTGGTTTGAGAGTCGTTGATCCACCGTAGACCCAACTCTCGCCCTCGGTTTCGCCTAGCTGATCAACATCTATGACAGTCTCCCAAGTAGGTATCGCTTTACGATATTCTGTTAGCGTGGTTCGACGCAGAATGCCGCGTTTGTGTTCTTCGTCTTGCCAAAAGTTGTAGTAGAAATCACCCAGTTTCGACACATAAGGGATTCGGTCCTTCGCGTCGAGAATCGTCTTGATTCGTGCTTGGAGATCGTTGAACTCGGGAGCAAGTGCCAAGCGCTCACGCGCATGAGCGTTCATTTCCTTCACCCATTCAAGCGATGCCTCGCTTCGAACTTCCTCCAACCTTAGATAAGGATCCTGGTTCTCAGGTAGTGCAGAGTTTGTCATGAGTATCACCAAGCAGGTGAGTATTGGTCTGGTCATGGATGTGAAAGCTCGACACGCGAACAACGGGTAATCTCAAGATGTCGTGGGGTATGTGAAATAGGCTAAAAAGGGTTTCGCAATCCTAATATGGTTGAAATTACTCGTCTAACCACATTGCTGAGACGTCTACTTGCATGTCATGGTTCCCATCTAGATGGTCGAGACGTGCGAGGTCGGCGTATGCTAGCAAGAAGATTCGCGTCCGCTCTTTTGTACCATCTCGATCGAATACGGTGATCAATATATCTTCGTGAGCGTCGCCGTCCAGGTCGCCGAGACAGGTGAATAACACGCGTTGGCTGTGCATGGTCAGTTCACCAAAAGAAATGCGCCAAACCTCTTCCGTACCTTGTTCATTTGCACGCGATAGATTTATGCTGCCATCTGGTCGATTGTCGAGTAAGTCGAGTGCGGCTAATTCGTTCGTATCGAATACAAAGAGTTCAAAGCTGCTCGCGATTGATGATGTGACAGAGTAACTGAGTGAAGACGCAAGTCCCTGAACGCGTCCTTGATCGGTCTGCGGTTTGCAGACGCTTAGACTGCGGATGCCTAGAAACTCCCACGTATCGCTTTCGCCACTTTCAAATGACTGAATAACGCCGTCTGTCGTACCGTCAGCACGATCATGTGCTTCGAGCTCCCTCAAATCAATGAGTTGTGTGCGGCTGGGATTGCCACTCTCGCTTAACGGTAAAAGAAACGATCTCGTACTTCCATCGGTTTCCTCATGCGGCGACGAAGTCAGTGTGGTACTTGGATTGATTCGAAAACCATCAATCCGGAACGAATTTGGTTGTTCGTACGAACTAGCAATATTGACCTTCTGATCAGCCGCGGAGTCTTCAAGATCCATCGATTCAAGGTCGCTTGACGCGAGGATGTAGATGCGGGGTGGCGTACTCAAGCTGTTGTTGATCATGAATTCATCGATCCCGTCGCGGTCAAGATCCGGGATTCGACTAACTAGCGTTGTCCCGCTGCCTGGCAGAAAGGAATCAAATTCGGGATAAAACGACCAAGTACGGTTGTCCTCTTCAAGCGTCTCAAGAAGGACAGTGTCATCGTCGCTCGATGTTGACCCTGATATCGAGTCATATGGTAAGAGGTACGTCGCACCGATCGCCTCTCGACCTATTCGTCTCGATCTACTGTTTAGAGTTCCTATTACCAACGCTACTTCATTGGTACTGGCGAAATTTGTAAGCGAGGTTGTGTTTAAACCAAAACCATGTCGCGTCTCTGCACTCCGTAGTCTGGTGCAATAGTCACGCTGTATACATGTATGAAGATCGATCCGACCGTCTTGGTTACCATCAGCAGCGTCGATATCGGACCAATTACCCCCGTAGACCAACGTTAACGAACCCGATTGGTTATAGGACCAGGGTTCAACGATTACGAAATCTTGGATATCGTCTCGATTGAGATCGACCACTGTTGCACCACTATAGCGAGGAGTGCTTGCTTCCCCTCGACTGTCGAAGAATCGCCAGCTCGATGTACCTCGATGAATTTCGTTCAGATCAATTGTTCTGTCGGCGGACCCGTCTTGTTCGTCGAGTACCGGAAGATCCGTACCAGATATCAGCAATAGTGGGTTAGTGGGTAGATGCCGAAGCGTGTTTGAGATCTCGATATCGAACATACCATCTTGATCGAAATCACCTAGGCGAAATGCCTCAGTGTTGAAACTCGCAAGTGGTCCCGAGGTGATTTCGTGCCATTCTGATTGCAGTCGATACGAAACGAAAGCAGTCGAACCGTGGTTGTCGCCGAAACCATCTCCATCCACGTCCTCCCATTCAAACGGATCCAGGGGAAATTGATCGGAGTTATCACCATACCCATCACCATCTGAATCCAACCATTCGTTAGGATCCAATGGAAAGGCGTCGTCATCATCCAAGTAGCCGTCGTTGTCGTCGTCTGGATCTGCATTGTTCCCGATCATGTCCTGATCGGTATCCAGCCATTCGTTCGGATCGAGTACGAAGGCATCACTGTTGTCGCCTACGCCATCGCCATCAGAGTCCAGACTCTCTTTGGGATCTATCGGAAATACGTCCTCATCATCAGGTACTGAGTCGTTATCGTCGTCCGAATCCTCGTCGTTCGGTATTCCGTCGTTGTCAGAATCACGCGGGAACTCATCGTCCTCATTGAGAACACCATCGCCATCAATGTCCGGGTCGTCGCGATCGCCGATGCCGTCAAAATCGAGATCGGAGTACTCGGTGGGGTCTAACGGGTACACATCAATTGCGTTCGCGTGCCCATCGAAATCTGCGTCGTACTGGAATTCATTCAAATGAGGGTAAGCGTCGAAAAAGTCAGGTAATCCGTCACCATCGTCGTCTCTATCGTAGAGATTTGCAATTCCGTCGCCGTCAATATCGGCTCCGTAGCTATGCAGCATTACGATATGGTCCGCTCGCCCATCCGCTTGATCCAAGGCTTCCAATTCGCTCGAAAACACGAAGTACATCGTGCTGTATCTGCCGCGCAAATCGGCAGAGTGCATGCTAAACGCAAAATCGGTTTTAGCGTCGTTATCAAGGTCACCGAGAGAAACTGCTCCGGTCAGTGGCGAACGACCTTTCGGACCGAAAGGAACTCGCAATTGATAGATGCCTGGGTAGCGGATACGAACGGGTAAATTGACGAGACCGTTTAGATCCTCTCCAGTCGGGTCGTCAAGGTAATCTAAATCAGTTAGCTCAGCGGTGAGTAACGAACCGAAACGAGGCGTTACGAGTAAGTCTGGTGTATTTCGGGTTTCGGCGAGTAATACAGTCGAGCTAGCGGGTCCGGGATCCAAGCGGATAACGTTAAACCGCCATGTGCCGAATTCTTCTTCGGCGGCATCTGGTAGTTCAATGGATCCATCTAGCGCAGAGTCGTTTAAGTCATACAAACGTAATCCGGCGTTTGAAAACACGAAGTGATTGTTGCGACTACCCCAAACCATCAGGCCGTTAGGATTGTCGCCGTTGAAGTCTGTCAGAGAATTAACGCTAAGTCCGAAAAAACGATCCTCAGGATTGCTGACGCGAAACGTTTTATCAGGAGCTACCAAATCGTCGATCGCGACGATGCGATCTCCGTCCGTATCGATATCGTGGAAATCTTGAAGTTGCTTTGCGTTGAGAATGTAGACTCGCCCTGCTGCCCCACTTTCTCCGACGACTCCGATTAAGAGGTCCGTTGGTTCCGTGTCCGAGACATTACCGTGGTTTCTTAGCTCGCTGGCTAAGGCAAATCCGATGATTTCCACAACAAAGCTACGCTCGTCAGCTTTAAATACGCTCTCAATAGTTAAGGTGGAACGATCGCTTTCTACTGAGGTCTGTTTTAAACCCTCTCGATTGAGAACGAACAGCCTAAGTTCACCACCATTGGCGGTCTCCTCACCAACAATCGCAAGCTCGTTCGCACCATCGTTATCTACATCACTGATAGAAGCGATACTCCGGATTTCAAAACCATCATGTGCGCGCAGAAGCGTACACCCCGTATCTCCGCTCTCAGAGCACATAGCCAAATCGATTTGCCTGTCCGCGTCCCCATCTTGCTCGTCGAAGGTTGTCAATTGCGAGTGATCCAAATTGACTAGGTAAATAGCGTCTTTAGTCAGGATATAGAGTTCAGGATTACTTGAACCACCCTGTGCTAAGACCAGCTGGCGTCCGGTACGTGCATCCTCCTCAAAGCCATGAAGTACCCACGTGTCAGAGGCATTAATCAGGTCGGAAAGGTGTTTACCTCCGGGTATCGTGCTATCGACATCCGTCGGTTTGATGAGTTCAGCTAGAGAAAAGAGGTACACCTTGCCTGACGCTTCACCTGAAGCGTTCATTGCGTTCGGAGCCGAGACCGCGAAGTCTGACACCCCATCTGCGTTTAGATCACTAATACGAATTGAGTAGTAGCCGAATTCGTCGCCTTCCTCGTTGCTAGCTATGCTGATGAGTCTTGGTTGGGTCAGAGTCGCGTCGAAGGGATCGGAATCGGATAAATTTGGAATGTTATCGTTGTCAATGTCTGGATCGGAGTTATCGCCAATTCCGTCGCCATCTGTGTCCGCCCACTCCGTTGGATCAGCCGGAAAAGCGTCGCGATTGTCACCGAACTCGTCGCCGTCTGTATCCGACCACTCAGTCGGATCAATCGGAAAGGCATCCGCCGTCGCGCCGACGCCATCTTCGTCGAAATCGAAGTCTGGATCCGGCATGGATGTTCGAGCAAATTGGTATTTAAGGACATTCAACGAAAGTACAGAATCCGCGCTTCCGGAGTCGTTTGGTTCCGTGTGAGGAATGCCACACGGTTTTCCATGGCAGTCGTGGCGAGGGTTCGAAAACACATCAATCCCCACCGCGCGAAAGACAATCTCTGCATACGCCATGACGGTCCCAAATTCACCATGGAGTGCATGACCTCGAGACCAGAGATACGCACCCGTCGATAGTTGCTCGTAGGAGTGCCCTAATCCCATTAGGTGACCGATTTCGTGCGCTGTTGTGTCGAGCGAACACCCAGAGGGATCGAGAAAGACCTCCGTGTAGGGAAATCGTTCGTTCGGGTGGAGGAACCCCTTGTCGCCACGACCACCGATAGTAACGGCGAATCCGCACAACCCAAAGTCGCGTGTCCGAAAGACCAAAACGAGGTCCGCACCATATTCTTCCAATAGCTCTAAATATCGATCTTCCTCAAGCGACTCACCTTCGACAATTTCGGGTACATCGTTGTTATCGAGAACGCCAACTGCACGGAAATAGACCGG
The DNA here is from genome assembly GCA_022822135.1 of Pseudomonadales bacterium. Taxonomy (GTDB): domain Bacteria; phylum Pseudomonadota; class Gammaproteobacteria; order Pseudomonadales; family Azotimanducaceae; genus Bin55. Next base: position 55,710 of record JAJECH010000033.1, on the reverse strand, counting down.
GCTGTCACTGCGCTCGTAGATGTCGTTCGTCGCTGCGAGTACATGTGGGATGAACGTTTCCGGGCTAGTGTTGTAGTGCTCGAATGAAAGTTCCTCGTGTAAGAACAGAACGTCAATGACAGGTGGGACGGGGAAACTGTTTGGATCGCCAGGATCCGTTTGCTCGATTTCCTCATTGATGTCGTCAACGCCATCGCCATCGGAGTCGATCAGATAGTTTGCGTCGATTAGGTTTAACGCATCGATGGGAGTCGCCCACTCGCCTTTGAACCAGACTGAATCTAATCGTGGATGGCCGCCTACGACCTCTTGATCGTGAAGCAGGATTTCAAAGAAATAGGAGCCTTCGGGAATACCACGTATGTCGATTTCGTGAGTCTTTGAGGCAAGTGACGAGTTAGCTTCAACGCTGACATCTAACGCAACCGTATCGACGAAGGCGGAATGGTCGACGATTTCATTCGTACTGGTGACTCTTTCACCTGCTATCCCCAAAGTAGCCCAAAGTTCATTGACAACCGCACCGGTGTTATTGACGAGCCCAAAGCTGAGTTTTGCGGTCTGGCCATCGCTACTCGTGAGTGTGCATGGACAAGCGATGTTGATCTGCGCACGCTCGAACTGCGAAAACGCAGGTGAGGCAAGGCATGTAATGATTACCGCGAGAAGCGAACGCGCGATCAAAGCAAGACGAGAGCGTTTGACTCTCAGATGAAAACTCTGGTTATGAGGTGCGGAAAGGTTGATGCGGAGATCCGGGAATGTGCTCGTACAGCGATCAGATGCGCTGCCCCACCGGAAATCCATGCTCATTCGTCACGTCTTGGAACGTATTCAGCACCTGCGTATCGATCGTAGTGTTCATTGAGCACATCAGGCTCAGAATAGTCTTGTGAACGTTTGAGTTCTGAGGTTGAGACCAGCCAACCAATCTGACCATCGCCCGTCAGTTCCCAGCTTCCTTGAGTGGTTGAAACGTACGCCAAGGTCTGGTCTTCTCCAAACGTGAGAATGAATCGTTGTAGATCGCTTTCATGAGCGTCAGCCGAAGCACGAATCGTGGTCGAATGCAGTCCGTTTGGCGTTATTCGGTCAACGACCGCGCTGTAGGTTGCATCGATATGCGGGATGTGGATTTCAACAGGAGTGTTTAACAACCACTGATCGAAGCGGTCGTTGAGACTCACGAATACGGCGTGATCGGGTACGCGATTCCATTTAGATTTCGGGAGGCTGTCATCTAATTCAATCTCGGTCCATGCAATCTGCTGTTTCCTCGGCGGGTAGTCGGATTGAATCGTCGTACTCGGAGTCGATTGTGTAGCTATATGTGCATGAGAGTGGTCGACTGCTGAGATTGCAGTTTCGTTTACGTGTGTTTTGTCCCTGGAATAGAAATACAGAGCGACGATGAGCGCTACAGTTGCGACACCTAAGAGCGTCACGTACAGGCTTACCTTGGACCTCAAACCTTTCCCCGTTTTAGCACGTAAGTTTGCTTAGTCAATCCTTAGTTCAACCAACTGCCGCAGTCGAGTGGATGAACGCGAGGATCTTTTCCGCAACAAATTTGACCGTTTCTATCGATTAGTGTTCGATTCATGGAAGCACGCGGAACGTATGTGAACGGTGGACTTATGGCCTGTATCGTGCTTCGAAGCAGTTGAGTACAGCGCAGACAACGCACGAGGCATTCGTTGCACAGTTCAAGTTCGCGGAAGGAAATTTTTTCGACCTTCGCGAAACCGGCATCCGTGTACCTAATAAGTTCGACCCGACACTTCATCAACGATTCGTAGAGGAAGGGGGGTCGAACTCAAAGACTAATTAACGGTGCACATTCCCTGATCGAGGACGACGTCACCGTTCTGGTTCGTCGTTCGGAACACGACATCACTGCCGTCTTTCCACATTGAGACAGTTAGTTCGTCGCCAGGTATCACTGGCCGAGAGAAGCGACCGGACATGGCACGGAAGCGCGTAGGATCGCCGTTGCACAGCGCTTGTAGCAATGCGCGTCCAGTGAAACCGTACGTACATAGTCCATGGAGGATAGGCTTATCGAAGCCTCCCATTGCCGCGAAGGCCGGGTCCGAGTGCAATGGATTTCGATCTCCAGATAAACGGTACGTTAGTGCCTGATCTTCTCGAGTCTTGTACGTTACGGAGTGGGTTGGTTCCGAATCTGGGTAATCTACTTTTAGGCTAGGTCCGCGATCGCCACCCCATCCCCCTTCGCCTCGAAGGAAGAGTTGCGAGACAGTTTTAAGGAGCGTTTTTCCCGTCGCCTTATTGACGCTCGTTGAGGTCGTCTCAACGACTGCAGCACTCCCTTTATCCCAGATACCTGAAATACTGCCTGAACTCTCGATTTCACCATCGGGTGGGATTTCGTCGAATAGCTCGATGCCCATGAATCCGTGAACCATCAGTGCTCGGTTGAAATCTCCGATCTTTTGCATTGGCGCACCGCCACCGCCTATGATGACCGCGAAAGTTGGGAGTACTTGCTGAGGCACGTCGGCCGTATTCTCAGTGGTAAATTGCAGTTCGTCGGTCCCCGCACCCACACCAACGGCGTATAGGAGGGCGTCGGTAGAATTCCAACGACGTGAAACGGGACCGCCGGTTTCGCCAACGGCATCTGGGTTAATAGAAATCGTCTTGTTCCAGGTAATCGGATCGGCGAAATTTTATATTTCAGCTAGCGTGGCCCTAAATTCCTGAGGAAATGTCCATGAGTCGTACCATCCGCGGTAAAGTTGCGGTCGTTGGATTAGGCGAAACACAGTATTACAAACGAGGTCAATCGCCAGATGCCGAGTTCAAGCTTGCACTGAAAGCGATCATTTCGGCGTGTAAGGATGCCGGTATATCGCCCAAGAAAGTCGATGGATTCGCATCGTTCTCAAATGACCGAAGCGATCCGTCCCGTCTTGCGGCTGCGCTAGGGTGCGATGATTTGCGTTTCGCCAATATGCAGTGGGGCGGCGGTGGCGGCGGCGGTTCCGGCGCTATTGCTAATGCAGCCGCGGCTATCGCGACAGGAATGGCCGAGTGCGTCATCGTCTTTCGAGCGCTGGCGCAGGGGCAGTTCGGTCGTTTTGGCCAAGGTCCCCGTAGTAACACGACCTCTGGCGCAGGTGCGTACACGGTTCCGTATGGATTGATGTCGCCGGCGCAGTCGTTTGCGATGAAAGTAAATCGCTTCATGCATGATCACGGGGTTAAACAGGAAGCTCTTCGAGCAATTTCATTAGCGTCGTACCACCACGCTCAGAACAATCCACGTGCTGTCATGCATGGTCGTCCGTTAGATGAAGTAAAGTACGACGAATCAAGATGGATCGTTGAACCGTTTCACCTATTCGACTGCTGTCTTGAAAACGATGGTGCAGCGGCTATGTTGCTCGTCCCAGCTGAACGAGCGAAGGACTTCCCACATAAACCGACCTATATATTGAGCGCGCTCTCAGGTTCCCATTACCGTGCAGGCGCGTCTGCACACAACACGCCAGACTACGCAACATCGACGTTCAAGACCACCGTCCCGCGACTGTATGAAATGGCAGAACTTGGGCCGAACGATGTTCAGGTAGCACAGGTCTACGAGAACTTCACCGGTGGAGTCCTAATGAGTATCGTCGAACACGGATTTTGTGAGCCAGATGGCTGCAATGAGTTCTTTACGAAGGAAAATCTCATCGCGCCTGACGGCAAACTTCCAACCAATACCAGCGGAGGCAATCTCGCGGAGTGTTATATGCACGGGTTGGGATTGAACATCGAAGCGGTTCGACAGTTGCGCGGTGAGTCAACAAATCAAGTGAACGGGGTCGATGTGTCTCTCGTCGCGTCGGGCCCGATGGTGACACCTGTCAGTTCGTCTATCTTTGGATCGGAGGCGACGCTGTGAGTTATTTAAATCCAGGATTGCCTGTACCTGTCGCGGCTCCAGATGGTTTAGATGCCCCCTATTGGGAAGCAGCTGCGCGAGACGTACTGATGCTTCAGTTTTGTAATGACTGCGGTACCTATCAATGGGGACCGGAGTGGGTCTGCCATCGATGCCATAGCGAAAACGTTACGTTCAAAGAGATTGAACCACGAGGGAGAATCTATAGCTACGAACGCGTCTGGCATCCTGTTCATCCTGCGCTGAACGAGCAAGGTCCATATCTGATCGTGCTCGTTGAATTTCCGAATTACGACGGCGCAAGGATGGTAGGCAATTTGCTTGGCGATCCGGAGCAAGACGTAGTGATCGGGTCCGAGGTTGAAGCAGTGTTTGAGCACCATCCAGATAGTGACCCACCCCATACACTCGTGAATTGGCAGGTAGTCTAGTCCGGTCGCTCTAAGTGGGAGGCGCTACGACGGAGGAAGTTGAAGCGTTCGCTCGGCTAAAGGAAGTGCTAAGAACGCGCCCCCGTGTCTTTGCGTGAGTTCCCTCATCAAAATGGAGAAACGCAATGGTGAATAGGTTTGATACGGATCGTTTTCAAAACCAAATGCATGAATCCGCATTGTTCCTTCCGTAACGTTTACGGATTCGACGATTTGGTCGATGCTCTGAATATATTCGTCTAAATCCTCGGAACCTGAGAAGTCGTCTCCAAAAATAAACAACGCCATCTTTTTCTTAGGATCGTAGAGATCGCGAAGCGCGACCTTAATACCCTTGGCAGGACTACTCGTTGAGAAAGCGCGCCAAGTCTTCAGTCGATTGAGCACCCGTTGACGAAGCTGGGGAGAGTCGTCCATCCAACGTTTGCGAAACGACCTGTAGAGATATCCTCCCTCATCGCTGAGAATTTGGAATCCTTTCATTTCTGGATAGAGCGATAACACCCCTTCCACTTCCGACGTAACTTGGTACCAGATCGACCGCATACTTGATGACGTATCGATCACGAATACCACATACTCGGAATCTACAGGGATTCCTGCGTACTCGCTTGGCGTAGCGCTTATTTCTTGAGCCGCTCTTGTTCGCAGCTGTTCTATCGCGGATTCGGTTGCGGTTGTACGAGTTTGAAGACGACTGAGTTCCGCGGAAGTTGAAGCAATGGTGCTACGTACTTCAGCAGCTTTTACATCTTTGTTACTCGTTTGAGTGCCTAATTGTTGCAATAGTCTCTGGTTTTCTTCAATCTCTTGTGCTAACGCATCGATTTCACTATCGAGCGTTTGGCGTTGTAGAACGAGCTGTCCATAGTCGACATTTACAGGTTCTGAATCTGCTAAGACGCCTAGTTCACCGATCGGCAAGATCAGCACTAGCAGTACGATCGCACCAAATGCACAGGCAATCACGTCGAGGAAACTGACCGTCGCGCCGCCAGTTCGATCGTCTTCACGTTTCATGACGTAGGCCATCCCGGAACCGGAGTTAGGAGGCGACCACCCTGTGAGGTCGCAAATTCCCAATATCCATGAACCGCATTGCTGTCACCGTCGAGTGGATACAGCACAACGTCGATGCGTATACCGCGCAAATCACGCCTGTTCACTCTCAGTGCATTGTCGAAGATGCTCTTGCGACATTGTGGAGAGATTAATGGCACTTGACCAGCTCGAACTCGAGGACAGTCTCGAAGACGATTGAGAGACGACTTACCTGGTAGCGTCGGATACCCATCGGTGATTACGATCACTTGAACTGGGGCTGGGTCGATGCCTGCGACGGCGACCAGCGCAGTCTTTAAGTCAGTAGCGCCGTTTGGTGTGAGGTCATCCAGTAGTGAACTTAGGTGGGTCCTCGCGGCGGCGGCGTCTTGTTTGGTTTTCCATTTTGCGGTCTGCGCTCCCGTAACGGTTTTGCCTTCAGAATCGCGTACTACGTCGCTATAGGTCAAGACTTGGTAGGACGCCCCGTTAGGTAAACGATCGACAACCCACTTCGCCGCTCCTCTCGCTGAGACCCACTTGTCAGCGCGCAGCTGAAGCTGTGGACTTGACGCTCGTAGACGAATGATCTCCGCCAAGGTGGAACTAAGCATGCTGGCGGAGGAATCTAATAACACCACGACCCGATCGCTATTGACCATGAGGCCTGTTAGATGTTGTTGCGATGCGACTTGCTGAGCCTCTTCTGCAGCGCGTTGCTGCTGAGCTGCATCGCTCGCAAGCGCTTGGCGTGCGCTACTTAATGCGATGCGTTGTTGTTGAACCTCGCGTAGCAGGTTGGCAAGACGAGTAGCTTGTAACCGTGAAATTGACGATCTAGCATCGTCCTGCGCGGTCAGCGCAATAATCTGGCGCTGAGTCTCGTCGGCAACCTTCTTTAGATCAGTTTTTTGCTCTGTCTTGGTTGCTATTAGTTCCTGAATTTCTGTTACGTGTTCGATTAGGAAACCTGCGGCATCGATTTCTGCGACGGATTCGCCGTGTTTAACAACAAGCAACAGCAACACTGCTGCGCCAAGACCGCAACAAAGCACATCGAGAAAACTAAGTCCAAATGCAACAACGGATTGCCGCTTAACTGTGCGACTCATCGACCGAAGGACGCTCTGCTGGATTCTCTTGTGATTTAGCCAATGCGGTAAGTTTGCCGACAAGATCCGCCGCGATGAACCGCTTGTAATTTGCCACGAGGCGTTCCTCTCGACCTTGCAGTAAGTAGGACGCCAACATTAGTAAGAGACTGATGAATAGGGCACAAAACGTTGAGTTAAACGCGACACCAAGACTATTCGCAACCCCTGTAATGTCTCCTGCCAGTGCTTCATCAGCACGACCTAGCGCTTCACCAATACCTCTCACCGTTCCCAGGAATCCGACAGACGGAATTGCCCACAGAATGTACTTATTGAGGCTCAGTTTTGCATCAAGTTGCTCTAAATACACATCGCAAGCCGCCGCACCGACGTCACTCGCTTCTTTGAATTGGGAAATGGGTCGCCGCGGTTCAAGCGTATTGAGAACGGTTTCGATCGCACCGAGTAGCTGTAGGTGTGGGGCGACTTGAAGTTTCTCGGACACATTGTGTCGTAACTCGGCCAGCACTGCATCATCGAATGCTGTCTTATCTTTCAGATGTAAGAAATCGGTCTTGAGTAAATGTGGTTCATCCATAAACAATTGGTAACGGAACAACCACAGCCATGTGCACCAAAGTCCCAAAATAATGCAGATTTCCTGTTCAGGATCCTTAAGAATGATTGAGATCGTTCTAGGCGGTGGTTGTCCTTGTTCCTGTGCAAGAAAAAGTAACTGTGAGGCGCTCGGATCGATCCAGAGCATATACACTAAATGAACAACCACAGCGCTGATCAGTAACCCCAGTATGTCAACGATCAGACTGTTGTTGATGGCGAATTTAGCGAGTGCTCTTACCGTAGTGCGCATGTTCCTCGTCTAGATGTCTTGGGGTAAATCAATGTTGGCATGAGCTCTAATGCGTTCTCTGAGTATCAGCGGTTTCAACTCGGAGGATTGACTGCTCTGTTTCTGAGATTGGACGGGTTCCACGGCGGCATCGTCCTTAACAGATGTCTGAGGTGAATTCGGCGCTAAAACTGTCTCAGTCTTCGTTTCGGATCGTTGAGTTGTCTCGTCAGATTGGTCTTCGTCCGCGCCTAATAACACCGCGCCAATTAGGCAGACGCTCATCAACGCTCGTTTTCGATTCAATAAATCCATCGGGCAACCCTAAAGCCGACGGTGGAACGCTTGCCGGTTTCGAAATCGCGGTAGTTCGTTGCGATCTCGTCTATATTGTGAGTCTCGTAATTTGACCCTTTCACCACATTTGCGAAGCCATTAGTTGGACCAAAATAGTCTGGTCCACCTTGTGTTTCGCGACGGGTCTGGTAGTAGTTGTGAGTCCATTCACTTACATTACCGGTGATGTCGAATAGCCCGTTCGCGTTAGGTAGGTATGAAGCAACCGGGGCGCCAGTTTCGTGATTGTCTGTGAAGGCGTCAATGTACCGGGACCTAATCTCCGCCGTTTCCCGGCCAGCGAGATTACCAAAAGCTATCGGTATCGTCGTTGATTTCCCCCACTCAAACGGCGCGAGGACAACGTCACTTCGCCAATTGAATGCAGCGCCTGCTTCCCATTCCGCCTCAGAAGGTAGCCGAAATCCCCGCGACGTAGCATCGAATCCGTCGACAACGTTGTTTGGCGTAACATGATAGAACGGTTGAAGACCGTGTTGTGCGCTTAACCAATTGCAGAATTTCACAGCGTCGGTCCAGGAGATGTCCGTTATCGGGTGTTTACCGGGTCCATTGACCGAGGATTGAAATAGTCGATATGCGTCAATCGTAACCTCGGTCGCGCCTAGATAGAACGGACGCGTGATCTCGACCGTCATCATTTCACCGTTCTCATCGCCAATCGATTTCTGAAATCGGACTGGTGGAAACCTAACGATCTCAAGTCCGCCGGTCACAACGTCTCGTTCCGGTGAAAAGTGATACGCGTGTTTAGAAGGTTCAAGCAATTCGAAAGCGATCGATTGATCTGCGCCATGTTCATCTGACACTATTTTGGACTGTGATGTCAGTCCTTCGCTTCGAGCTTCTATGATGTCGCCAGGATAGACATCGAGTATCAAAGGAGCCGTTCCTTTTTGTATCCCATTCACTAGTACTGTCGCGGATGGTGTCACCTTTACCTCAACCCGAATCGTTTCCTGCTCAAAGTCGATCTTCCTCGAGATGCTCTTACCGATCTCAGGGGTAAGTACGGCCTTATGTTCGTGAAATCCAGGTTTTCGAACAACCAATTGATAGGAGCGTCCAGGCCGTAATGTAAATGAAGCGGTACTTTCGCCTACAAATGTCCCATCAAGCAGGACCGACGCGCTAGTTGGTTTTGTCTCGATCGTGGTGGTTATTAGAGATGGCGACAGTTCAACCGTACCAAGATCGAGGGTCTCTCCGCGTTCCAACGAAACGTCTATGATCTTGGTGTCAAATCCTTCCGCAGCAATTTGGAGCTGACCCGATACGGCAGGAATCCCGCCCTCAAAAGTACCACGTCCAAGCGGCATGCCGTCCAGTTTGATCGTTGCAGTTCGTGGTTTTGTTGCGATACTCAACACTGCTTGATAGGTAGTGAGATCAACGAAGATCTCTTGTGAATTTCCGAAACCTTCGATATCTACTGCGTATGTGTCAAGTTTGGTGTCGCCTCGCATGACAGCGACAACGTGACGTCCTTTTGGTAACTCGATCTTGTCCAACCGAGACTGTGATTCGCCGTTGATGTGTATTGAAACCGGGAATTCGTCAGTTACAACGACATTTAGATAGCCCGGTAACGGATGGAGCTCTATAGCGTAAAAACGTTGTTCTGATTGACGCAAAAAAGAGATGGATTCATTCGCGTAACCAGGATGACTCACTTCGTACACCGCTTGGTCTGAGAAAACTAGGACGCGATCGAACGCCGTGAGCGCGTTTCCTTTCTGTCGCTTAATTCCGTAAGAGGATTCGACTTCAGATGGTCCTACGGAATACTGGTAAATCTCCCCAAATGAGAGCAATCCGATTGGAAGTAATAAGACAGTCGCAATTACCACTACCAAACCGATCGTAGTCAGACGTTCTTTTCGCAGCGACTGAGTGTCTAGGTCGCTATCTGACTGGTTCGTTTCTGTCAAAACCGTTCGGACACCTTTATCTCGATAGTTTTGGGTTCACTTTCTGGATCTAGCCGCAGTGACCGACGAACCTCGCGGAAGCCATCCCTTCGGCCGATCAACTCGTACTCCCCAGGCATCAATTGGATTTTTTGTGTACGGAATCGACCAAGGCTTCTACCGGGGCGCAAGATGACGGTCGTATTGCCGTCGGAGTTGAGGTTGATGACCACTGATGTGGTCCAGCGACGACTCAATTCGTTCAAACGTAAAAGCTTCTCGCCGACCCGTTTCCCTAAATCTACGTTGTCAGTGAGGTTCTGTAGACGACTGACTTCGGTCTGAGTTGAAGGGCGTGAGAGGCGTTCTGGATTGGAAAGCAATCGGTCAGCGAGTTGCTCGGCATTTATCAAGGTCTCGCTACGTTGGATCTGCTTTAGAACATCGGAATCTTGCGTGTTCATGTTTTTGGCAAGTTCGCTCGCCTCGGTCCAGCGTTCTGCGTGTATCGCTGCGTTGAATCTCTCGGAAAGTCCTTGTTGGATTAACAGTTCTTGTTGCCTCCCGACAAAATCCATCAAATCTTGCGCTGCGGTCGAAGTTGGTGCTAGTTGTAACGTCTCCTTTAATAAGCGGCTAGCTTCCTCCCAGTCTTTCTGATCGACAGCTCGATGTGCAGCTGTCATAAGTTTGTTGAAATTTGCTTGTTTTTTTGATACGCCCGCAACGACGGTGCGTTGCTCTTGTATCGCGTGCTCGACTTCGTCCGACGTTTGGTCAGCGGTGGCTGGTTCTGAATTGGTGACAGGTTTTAGAGATTGGGTTTCGCTCAAGCTTTCGGATTGAGGATTCGAAGACTGGTCATCTTGTACAGTCGGCTCTGTGACGATATCTACTTCGGTAAGCGAACTTTGCGAAACGGTAGTCGGATTTGGTTGATCTAGCGATTCGTTTGAAACGTCCGTTTGCGTCTCAGCACATCCCACGATGGCACAAGCAAACGCGAACGAGGTTAGTCGATGCAGCAGTTTCATGTTAGGTTCTGCCTGATCGAGATGTTAGATCGGTCGCTCTACTCGTCCACGACACGTATCGTGAATGCGTCTGTTTGCTCGTGGCTGTAAAGCTCTTGTACGACTTGTCGCCAACGTTCGAACTGTGCCGCTGCCTTCCCTTGTAAAGTGACGGTCTCACCTTGAATCTCAAGATTGACCGGCGCAAACGTGTCATGGTAGCTCTGTGACATCTCGTCGAACAGTCCAAGGTTCTCCTTGAAATCAGCACGATCCATTAGACTCTTGAGTATCAAACCACCACCGACTGCGGTACCTAGAGTAAGCGCAGTGTCACGCGCTTCCGCAGAATCCGCATCTGCCGCCGCGACAGCCGCGGCGGCTAGCACAATACCGCCAACCGCACGTTCCACTTTGTAACGTCGTTGCTCAAGTCGCATTTCACGTGCATATGGGAAGACCTCGTTCAACCACTTTTCGTAATCTGGATTTACCTTATCGAAGAATCCCGCGTAGTGTCTGTCATAGAGAGACGCTACTTCTTGGTCCTTTCTCGCAAAAGCTTGAGTACGTAGCCATTCCTCGGAGGTTGGATCTGGAAGGTAAGTAATCGTCCACTGATCTCGATCATTTACTCTGATGGCGTCACCATATAGATCCGGTGCAAAGAACCGAGCTAGTACCAAGTCTCGAGTATGGGTGATCTCCTCAAGTCGAGACAAGCGAGGCGCGCGTCCACGACTGTTGCGTGACTCGTTTTGCTTCATGGTGTCAGCATGGTTCTTGGCGAAATACTCCAAGCGATCGTAGACATCGCGGGCGATTTCATTCCATAGCGGTTGAAACGCGTCTTTTCCGGGTTCGTAAAAACGTTGATGCCAACCGAGTGCAACCCGATGGTCTGACGTTTTCCAATCGATCCACTCGAACCCACGCGCGTCAATGAGATTCCAGCGAATCTTCATGATTTCTGACGTGGACTCTAATATCCTGCCACGTAGATAAAGATCAGCACTAACGGCCGCAGACGGCGCTACGGTCACTTGCTTGAACTGGTTTAATCGATCAATTGCTTCCTTGACGCGATATGCGGAACGGATGCTCTCGGTTTTTCGAACTTCGGGCCATACGCCTTTCTCTCGCATTCGATCGTCGTTTGCATCGAGTTGTGGATCAAATACGACGACTGCGAAGTCCAAATCAGGAATCTCTAGAGGTTCGTAGGTCGGTCCTATGGATGAGGAAGTCGGCTTGCGTTCTTCTTCCGGCAGCTTAGGCCCTACCGGTACGGCGTACACGCTGAGGCAAAAATAAGCTGTGACGAAACCTAGAGCGAAGCGGGTGTATTTAGCGGAAGCCATGAAATTCATCGTTGATTCTTGTTTAGGTAATTAGTCAGTTCTTTTCCGAGCGCTTCTTTCAAAACTGGGTCAGTCTCGACTAGATAGGCTTCGTGAAGCGTTTTCGCATATTCATCAAGTACAAGCTCATCGTCAGAATCAATGTCCCAAACACTTGTATTGTTTTGAATCGATGTCGGCACTTTGGTAACAGTTCTCAAAATATCGCTCACCACGGTTCTGTTAGGTTCTTCACCTGATCTGTCGGCGGGATGGACTTGAACTGAAATTTGGCTTTCTTGGGATGTTGACTGTGCCGATGTAGCTGATTGTGCTGACGAAACAGATGACGACGCGTTTTGACCTTCTTGAGAAGCGGACTGAGTTCCATTTGTATTTCCCACTTGCTGCGCACTCGCTATTCGAGATTGCTCTAGTCCAAGGCATCGATCCATGTCTTGAAGCATACGAGCGATGATCCGCGCTTTTGTCCGTTCGGGATCTGCCGCCAATTGCTGTGAGTCAATCGGTGCGATTTGAATGTCGCACGTATCCGCATTCTCGTCCGATTTATCGGACGACTGGGCTTCGATTCCAGGTGAGAACACTAATACAGACACCACCATCCAGACTCCAACGTGGAACTGCATGGAGCATCTTGAGACTGTGTCGAGTAATCTAGTTGAACCGACACGGGATTGAAGCGTACTTGACGGTGGATTCGGTTGGCGGACACGGAGGCAACTCAATGGAAGTAACCCCTCCTCTACATACGCGCGGTTTTCGCATAACCGCTGAAGGACTAATTGATAGTATGTTAAAACTTAGACAGATTGCTGAACAAAAGTTGCGGACTCTGACGGTGCTCGTGAAATCCAACAGAACGAAGTCGTTTGATGCTTAACCCTGATCAAATCGAAGCATATGCGGAGAACGGATATCTATTGCTACCAAAACTGATCGAGGAAAGCGAGCTGGCGAAGTGGAGTACACGGTTCGTCGAGGTCGTAAACGGTCATCTACCGCAATCACGCGGAATGGTGTTAATGAAGGACGTAATGGTTGCTAAGGGTGCGGTCGTACCGAGCGATCCTTTGTACGGCGTAAACAAACTGCTCAACTTTGAGGACGATCCGGGTTTCTACTCATACGTTGAAAATCAAAACCTACTCGCTGCGGCGAATGATCTAATCGGACATGAACTTTATTCTCTGGTCACCAACGTGTTTAACAAACCGCCAGAGGTCGATGGACGCCACCCATTGCACCAGGATCTACGCTACTTCCGGATGCGACCAGCTGAGAAGATCGTTGCAGCGTGGACCGCGATATCGCGATGTACCCGCGACAATGGCTGCCTAGCGGTTGTCCCCAAATCACATCTTTTAGGTGCGTTGGATCACCAATTACCTGAATGGGATTTCGTGAATTTCGCGTTCTATGGAATCAAAGATGCGTCGGGTTTAGAGCGAGTGCACATAGAAATGGAACCAGGCGATACTGTGTTTTTCCATCCCTTGTTAGTGCACGGTTCTGGTCGAAACCTGACGAGCGAATGTCGTCGCTCAATATCGACGCACTACGCAAGCCATGAGTGTGAGTCTCCCACCCCCGATTGGCGTGAAAACGATAGGGTTCGGAGAGTTAAAGGTAGCTGACGTCAACTGAACTCGGGGATAACTTCCTCTTTGAACAGTTGCGCGGGTTCGCGCGTATCTTTACCGAAAAACTCAATCACAAACATCGTACAGCCTAGGTCAATGTGCTTCTGAATCGCCTCACAGCACTGTTCAGCAGTCCCCGTGATCGCTAGGTTGCCTTTTGGGTTACCCATGTGTCCACCAAAAATCCTCTGTGCACTGTCCGCCATGGGTCCCGCTTCTTCTGCTGTCCTAGCGATCGTGACGAGACACTGCTGACTGACCGTGATATCGTCGAAATCACGATTGACCGCATCGCAATGTGCTTTTAGGACATCGACTTTGTGTTTTAGATTGTCTTGATGACCAGCCAGATTGTTCCACATGTCAGCCTTTTCCGCAACGAGTCTGAGAGTCACTTTCTCGCCTGCACCGCCGATGAGGATGGGCACACGTCGAGCGGGCAATGGTTGACATACGACTTCGGAGGCGTTTACGTACTCGCCATTGAAGGTGACTGGACTGTCGTCCTTCCACATCTGAACGAAAAGATCGATCGTTTCACGTAATTGTTTCAAGCGTTCTGAGACGCTTAGAAATGGCATACCGAAATCCTCAAATTCACTCTCCATCCAGCCTGCACCGAGTCCCGCAATCACCCGTCCGCCAGCGATGTTGTCAATTGACGCGATCGTTTTGCCAAGCTGTGCTTGATTCCGCATGCCCGCGGGCGTCACCAATGTGCCTAACTCGACGCGCTCGGTAATAGCAGCGACCGCCGCTAATAGTGACCACGCCTCCATGATAGGTAGCTGTTTGGCTTGCGGTCCGTATAGGTGGTCACAAACCCAAAGTGAATCGAAACCAAGGCCTTCGAATAGTTCGGCAGCATCTTTTGTGGCGACCCAAGGTCGTTTGATTTGAGGTAATGTGACGCCGAAATGAGCCTTACCCATTGTGTCTCCTTAATCGTTAGTTGTCAGATCGTTCGGTTAATAGCTTTGAATGCAACATGCCCTGCACCATGCGAATGGTAGGCGCGTCCAGATTCGCGAGAGTTGCGAGTTCTAGTACGCCATCCAAAACTGCATTCGATTCGAGAGGCTTACCTTGAAGATAGTCCTGTAGCATCGAGGTCCGATGAGCACCTACGGATGCAGCGCCTTCAATTCTTTTAGGTATGGTCATCCCGAAACGCGCGCCGTAGTGTTCGGCAATCGCTTGCATTTCTTCCATTAGTCGAGTCGCGATGAACTGAGTACCTGGCTCAGTTGCCAGTCGATCTAATGTAGCACCGGTAAGCACGCTTAACGGATTGAACGCTACGTTTCCCCACAACTTGATCCAGATTTCATTTCGAATGTCTCGTCGTACCGAGGTGCGGCACCCAGCATCCGAGAGAATCTTGGCGACTTTCTCAGTACGTTCTGAGGTACTTAATTTAGGTTCCCCAATGCTGATGCGATTCCCTGATACATGCTTTACAACACCGGGTGCAAGCAGTTCAGCGGCCGGGTAGAGAACGCACCCGATTGCTCGATTTGGACCGACTTCATTCCAAATGCGACCTTCCGGATCTACGCTCAGCAGTGGTTGCTCAGGTAGTCCAGAATCTAATCCATAGAAAAACCACCAAGGTACACCATTTATTGCGAATAGCACTGCGGTATCTTCATGGAGCAAGCTTGTGAGATGATCCAGTGCGGACGTGATGGAATGTGCTTTCAGTGTCACGATGATTAAATCTTGAGCAGGCAGACTATCCTGTGCACCAAACGCGTTGACTTGAAACGAACGTTTCTCGTTTGCTTCTGTAATCTTTAATCCATCGTGCTTCAAGGCGTCAAGGTGAGCGCCACGCGCAACGAGATTCGGGTTGTACCCGTGGCTTAGAAGGCGGGCCGCGAACCAGCATCCGATGGCACCCGCTCCGTAAATACAGATATTCAAGCTTAAATTCGTCAATGTAGTGTGAGGACTAAATAGTTCAGAACGCTATTTTGACACCGCTCGTTTACCTAACGCGCCGTAAAGCCCCGTCGTTCAGGTCGGGGATATAAGGCGCAATGTATGATATTTTTGTAAGATTGTGATGCACCTAAAGAGGCTTCGTCAAAGAATTTCGCACGACGCGTCTGACGAAAACCAAGCAGACGATTAGCGAGAGAGAGGCACTCTGCGGGTGCTTTGAAGGTCATACCTTCGTTGTCGGTGGAATTAATGTTCAAAGGGCAGGGCATGCCCGGTTCGCCTGTGAAGTGAACGACAATAGTCGTCAGCAGCAGGAACCCACTGAGGCGACTCAAGCAATGGCACCATGTCATGCTTGAGCGCGGTAGGAATCCTCGTTCTTTAGGTCGAGGAGGATGTCAATTTTCGTTGTTTTTAGGTACCGATTGTGTCGTCTTGACGGGTGATTTGACTGAAAGACGTGCGCAAGGATTTCGCTATTCGCTATCACATGTCGTGGAGCGTTCCCGTGTCAGTTGATCGCCGAAAGCATCGTACGCAAAGTATGATTGTCGGAAATACACACGAACTCAGTTATGCATATCACGATTAAATACTGCACATCCTGAGGCTATCTACCAAAGGCGGTCAGTTTGGCTGCCAAGTTTGAGTCAGAGCTAGGTGCGACGACGGAGTTGCTCGAAGGATCGGGCGGGATCTTCGATGTGCGTATGGACGAGAGACTGATCTTTTCCAAACACGAGACGGGCGATTTCCCGAATGAAGACGCTCTGATCGGGGAACTAGCAACTCAATAACCGGTTCGCCGGTACACGGTTAGATTTCACGAGGATTTAACGCCTCGTACGGCGTAGCCACGGCATCCGAAAAGATGCTGAGTGTTGGCTTGTTAGAAAGAGGTGTCTGTTGCAGCGAATATTGCTGTCTTGCTCAAGACTAATTGCGCTTTTGAGTATCGGCGCGATCATAGTCGCGTGTGGTGGCGGCGGTGGTTCCACGACGACACCACCGCCCGAGCCACCCCCACCCCCACCGCAAAACATAACTTACTCGATAGACGTATCGTCAAGTCCTGGAGAAGTGACCTCGTCAGTCGGGCAATCGGCTGAAGTCTCTATTACCTGGTCTTTCAGTGCGTCTGTCGCGGGTGCCCCATCTACGAGCTATACGGTCACGTCATCGACATCCGGCGTTCAGATCACTGGGGGATCAGGGAGTGTCGTACCTGGTACCTCGATAAATACACAGCTTGCTTTTACGTGCTCAACGGCTGGGAACGTTGAAGCAGAAATCACATTTGCAGTAGGCTCAGCATCTGAAAGCGTGACTTGGACGATTGCGTGTACGGAAGAGCAGATTACTTTCATGCCCCTGGAGGAGGTGCGCATTGAGCAAGACGAAGCTGCGCTAACCACATTGACTTGGAGTTTTGAGACAACGGGCGAATCAACCAGCTCTTTGAATTACGAAGTCACCGCGGAGTCAGATCGCCTTCAAATTACAAACGCATCAGGCTCGTCGCTTCCAGGAACTGACATTGAGAACCGTCTCCGATACGCATGTCTTGATGTTGGGGTTCACGTCGTTGCTCTTCAGATTCGAGTGGGTAGCGCATCCCAGCGTGTTGAATGGTCGGTGACCTGTACTGTTGAAGACATACAAGCGATTACAGCGCAATTTCATCAAGGACCACTGATTGATCAGGTTGAATTCACGTTAGTCGACGACGAATGGCAGGCCGAGGTCGTTCCGTTGTACTACTTTGCTCAACGACCACTGCGGCTGGGATCAAATCGGCAAATGTTTGTGACGATCTCATTCGAATCTGAAGTTGAAAGCGATATCGACATCTCTCTTGAATCTTCTAATGCATCGAACGACGTAACGATCGAATTGATACGTGTGAGTAATTTGGTACCGAACCTATCGGGTACGAGGACTAACTACATTCGAAGGACCGTTTTCGATGTTGCGTCGAACGATCTTTCTTCTCTCGGTGAACTACAGATAGGGATTGATCCTGAAGATGCAGTTCCGCAGCGAAATGAGGCGAACAACACCATCGTTTTTGATATTAGTAATCTAGAGATCGTCGAATTACCCCATCTGAGATTAACTCTATTTCCGATCCGTTCAAATCACGGTGAACCGGACTTGAGCGATACGAGCTTTTACGTCGATTTGCTCTATGAATTGCTTCCTATCGGTACCCACACAGTAAATGTTGGCGAAACAATCGACATGACGTCGGAAGAGCCATTCGAACCCCTTGACGCACTCGATGCTGTCTTTAATCGTTGGGTGACATCAGGAGATCGTGATGAGTTTTTCCACGGCATCTTCATCCGGCCGGCCGATCTTAGAAACTGTGGTGTAGCCCATCTTCCGGGTAATGCTGGTGTTACCGGGGAGCGAAGTGAGACTTGCTCACCTAATACGTTTGCACATGAAGTAGGGCACAATCTTTCGTTAAAGCATGCTCCTGCGTGCGGGGCTGAGAGGGAGGACGCGAATCCTGACCCGAATTTCCCGTATTCAGATGGATCGATAGGAACCGAGAGTGGATGGTTGATGCGTAAAAGACAACCCATTGGTCAAGCGGGACTCGCGGCGACGAAGGTATATGACACGATGTCATATTGCTTGGAGACTTTCACGAGCCAATACAGCTACGGTAACGCGAATGACTACTTCGTCCGTCGCTTCGGCACAACGGTGTCCGCTTCGGAACCACCTGACCCGATCGTCGCTGGATTTGACGTTATTGAAGGACGAAGTTTGGCATTGATAGGGTTCCAGTCAGAGTCTGAAGGCTGGGTATTACGAAAGGCTGTGATTGTTGACAAGCCACCGTTTACCCGTTCGTTCGGCGGCTCAGAGTTCGAATTGCAGTTGATTCACACAGCTTCTGGGACGCTTCTATATCGCGACACCGTTCAGCCACTGGAAGTCGCGCATGGCGAACCTGGTAAAAGAGATTGGGGCTTGCGCATCCCTGCGTTTAAGACGTCAGGGTTGCATGTTTCGATTTTGAACGGAGACGGTCGTGTGTTGCTCGAGTACGAAATATCCGACGAAACGAACTAATGTCACATTTCGAGCACGTGCTGTAACGCGTTTTTTATATGCGCTAGCTAACCGCGCGGACTCCTGTTCATCGATCGTAGCGGGCGAAGGTTCCTATGTGAGTGTTCAGGCTTCGGACTCACGAAGCCATTAGCTAACTCTCTCTCAACAATTCGTTGATTGAGGTCTTCGAACGCGTTTGTTCGTCTACGGTCTTGATGATCACAGCACAATATAGATTGGGTCTTGGCGTACCGTTTTCATAACTACCTTGGGGTAACGAACCGGGTACTACGACAGCATATTTAGGGACCCGACCTCTGTGAATCTCTCCGGTTGTGCGGTCAATGATCTTCGTTGATGCGCCGATAAATACACCCATTGAAAGTACCGCACCTTCCTCTACGATGACGCCTTCGACTACTTCCGATCGTGCGCCGATGAAGCAGTTATCTTCAACGATCACCGGATTGGCTTGCAGTGGTTCAAGGACGCCGCCAATTCCGGCACCACCCGAAATATGACAGTCCTTTCCGATCTGCGCACACGACCCGACCGTTGCCCACGTGTCGATCATCGTACCGCTATCCACATACGCACCTAGATTGACGTAACTCGGCATTAGAACTACGTTTGGTGCAATGTACGCGGAATGACGGACGTAGGCAGTAGGCGCAGCACGAAACCCAGCTTCCGCAAATCGCTGTTCATCCCAGCCGTGAAATTTCGCAGGAACTTTGTCCCACCAGTAAGTACCGTCTGGACCGCCGGGCATGGTTCGCATGGGATTGAGACTGAAACTCAGTAATACCGCTTTCTTAGCCCACTGGTTGACTACCCATTCGTCGCTGACTTTTTCTGCGATTCGGATATCGCCTCGGTCGAGCCCGTTCAATGCTGCTTCAACCGCGTCACGGACTGGTCCTCTTGTATCAACCGACAAGCTGTCACGGTTTTGCCACGCTTCATCGATTGTTTTTTCTAATGACACTTAGTTAAGTCCTGGCGCGGGAAGGTTCGAATGTTAAAGAGGCGAGTTGTCTAAGACGGCGAACTTTCAAATAAGGGATGTCTTTCGCAGGCTAATACACTTCGTCAGCAGTATTTAAAAGTCTCTACGCAATGCGGATCACTAAACAGGAATATTCGACCATGACGCTTAATCACCGACGGCTCACTTTGATGAGCTTTACGAATGTGCTGTTGATTACAACCCTTATCGTATTGGGATCCACGACGACGATCGTCTTCGCTGACGGCGAGGTTGCGAGTCCACCTGTGGCGATGGAACTCACAAGCGTGCCTGATGTGCCTGTCGAGCTGACGGTAGACGTTGGTCGTTACCAAAACGTCAGGTCAGCGTCGGTGTTGAATTGGGTTGGCGATCGGCTACTCATCATGACCAGATTTGGAGATACGAGCCAAATCCATTTGGTGAGTACGCCGCTTGGCATGCGCGAGCAGATCACGTTCGCTAACGAACCTATCGGAGGTGCTTTGGTACCGCCATTGGCTGAACCGAAGCAAATTATTTTTTCTAAGGATGTTGGCGGCAGTGAGAGCTATCAGCTATTTTTGATGAATCTAGATTCGCGAAAGAGCGAGCTACTTACGGACGGCAAATCACGTTATACGGGTGTGTCATTCAGTCACTCCGGCAGCAGGATTGCGTATTCGTCGACGGAAATCAACGGACGAGATACTGACCTATTCATTCAGGATTTAGAAGGGGAGAGAATCGTTGTACAGCAAGGCGAAGGTGTTGGGTGGAGCGTCGAGGACTGGTCTCCAGATGAACAACGGATACTGATTTCTAGATACATCAGCGTCGTCGAGTCAGAACTGTATGAAGTAGATTTATCGACGATGGAACGCACCCGTCTACTGGAGGAGCATGGGGCGATCTCGATCGGTAGTGTGGCATATAGTGAATCAGGTGAACACGTTTTCTTCACATCGTATCTCGATGGCGAATTTGCTCGAATATTTGAGCTGGACCTCCAAAGCGGAGCGGTAGGTCCGCGCTCCCCCATACTCGATTGGAATGTTTCCTTTTTTCGTCTCTCTCGAGATCGATCGATGCTTGCATATGTGGTCAATGAAGAAGGCTACAGCAAAACCCACTTAGTCGACCTCTCCACCAAACAGGAAATAACGTTGCCGAAGTTTCCGTTGGGGCACATGTCGAGCATTCGTTTCAACCATGACGATACGAAGATCGCTTTCTCGTATCAAACCGCGACATCTCAGACCGATGTGTATGTCTTGGATTTAGGGAACCAAGCATTGACGCGATGGACCAGATCAGAACTTGGCGAACTCCCTAGCCACAAGATGGTGAATCCGGTTTTAAAACGGTTTAGTTCGTTCGATGGTCGCGACATTCCGGTGTTTGTCTTCGAACCATCGTCAGATGGTCCACATCCTGTGCTTATTTACATTCACGGGGGACCCGAGTCCCAATATCGTCCTAGGTTCTCCTCGACCTTTCAGTTCTATGTGAATGAATTGGGAGTGGCGCTATGGGTGCCTAACGTTAGAGGATCGTCAGGGTACGGCAAGGAGTATCTGGGTCTTGACAACGGTTATCTGCGAGAAGATTCGGTGAAGGATATTGGGGCTTTGCTTGATTACATCGCGACTGACGAATCGATGGACGCATCTCGCGTAGGTGTCATTGGCGGCTCGTACGGCGGGTACATGGTGTTGGCGTCTCTTGTCCATTTCAGTGATCGGCTGAAAGCAGGTGTAGAGACAGTAGGGATCAGCAACTTTGTTACATTTTTGGAAAACACTCAAGACTATCGACGTGATCTAAGGCGAGTGGAGTACGGAGATGAGCGCGATCCTGAGATGCGAGCGTTTCTCCAGTCGATCGCGCCATTGAATCAGGTCGAGCGCATCTCGACTCCATTGCTGATTGGCCAGGGTTTGAATGACCCTCGTGTACCAGCATCAGAGAGTCGACAGATTGTCGACGCATTACAGACACGCGATGTACCTGTATGGTATGTTCTCGCGCATGACGAAGGACATGGATTCCGCAAGAAACCTAATCGCGACTATTGGTGGTACGTGGTATCCATGTTCCTCAAGAAGCATCTTCTATCAGGTTAGCCGTAGTTTAATTCGGTGTTAATTCCGTAGGATCTGAATAGTGATCGTTAAACCCCGCATTCGTGGATTTATTTGCACGACGTCTCATCCTTTCGGGTGTGCGTCGAATGTCCGCGAACAGGCGGACGTGACCCGCGAGCTCGGTAGTGTTGCGGGGTGTAAATCCGCACTTGTTGTCGGCTGTTCTGCTGGGTACGGATTAGCGTCACGCGTTGTCGCAGGATTTGGTTGTGGGGCAAACACAGTAGGAGTTTCATTTGAGAAACCCCCTGAAACCGATAAACCAGCATCTGCCGGGTGGTACAACAATGCAGCATTTGATCTGTTCGCGCGCGAAGCAGGATTGAAGTCAACGACCTTCGATGGGGACGCGTTTTCACATGAGATAAAACGGCAAGTCATAGATGAACTCCAAGCAAACTACGAGCCGATTGATTTGTTGGTTTACAGTCTTGCGTCACCGATTCGCGCCCACCCTGACTCGGGTGAGCGGTATCGTTCGGTGATTAAGCCACTGGGTGAACCCTATGAAGCGCGCACGTTAACACTTGATGTACTTAAAGGCACGGGTCGACTGACGCCCATATCACTTGATCCTGCGACGGAGGACGAGACGGTCGCGACGATCGCGGTCATGGGAGGCGATGACTGGCGAAGATGGGTCGATCAGTGCGCGGACGAAGGGGTCCTGAGCGAAGATTTCAAGACCATTGCTTTTACCTATCTCGGCAATGAATTGACTTATCCGATCTATCGTGGGGGAACTTTAGGACGTGCCAAGGAAGATCTCGACCGTACTTGCCGAGAGCTCAATGAACAATACGGGAGGACAGGTGCTGAAGCACTCGTTGCGGCACTGAAAGCGGTTGTGACTCAAGCCAGTACCGCGATCCCGGTCGTACCTCTGTATTTTTCAATCCTCTTCAAAGTTATGAAAGCGGCAGGTACCCATGAGGACTGTATCGCTCATATAAATCGGTTGTTTCGCGAGCAGCTGTACGGAACGGAGCCGCGACGAATCGACGAGGAAAGTCGCGTCCGGATGGATAACTTTGAGATGGCGGAAGCCATTCAGGAAGAGGTGCGTCAACGCTGGCAGAGTATCAATGAAGAAAACTTGGGTGAACTAGCAGACGTTGAGGGGTTTGCGGGGGAGTTCCTAAAGATCTTCGGTTTCGGCCGCGACGACGTCGACTACGACGCAGAAATATCAGATCTTGCTAGCGTAGTTCGTCCTTGAGCGTATTTCTCGACGCATGTCAGGGTCAATCGACCCCATATACCCCGATCTGGCTGAATCGACAGGCCGGCAGATACATGCCGGAGTATCACCAAGTAAAAGGGAATACACCGAGTTTAGCTTTCTTCAAGAATCCCGAATTGGCGGCGAAAGTCACCCTTGATGCGCAACGAATCTTAGGTGTGGACGCGGCGATCATGTTTGCCGATTTGCTTCCCATGCTGGAACCGATGGGTTTCGAATTGGATTACCTACCTGGCTCAGGTCCGGTCTTCGCGAACCCGATCTGTGAAGTCAACGACGTTGAACGAGTGCGCGTTGTACCCGCGGATGAAGGAGTCGGTTACATCGAACAGACCATCGTCAACATACTCGAGGACTTGCCACGCGACGTTGCATTAATAGGTTTCGCGGGAGCACCATTTACCTTAGCTAGCTACGTGATCGAGGGCAGGAGCTCGCGCGATTTCGAAAAAACGAAACGGTTCATGTACCGTTGTCCGTCTGCTTGGTCTACACTGCTGGAAAGACTGACGACCGCGATAGGGGACTATGTTGAGCTGCAGATCAAATCAGGCGTCCAGGCGGTCCAAATATTCGACAGCTGGGTGGGCACTTTATCTTGTGTGGACTACGAGCACTATGTGGCGAGCCATGTGAGACAACTTATGGTTCGGATTGGTGGTCGAGTACCGATCATATATTTTGGCGTTGGCAATAGCCACCTTTTGCATGCCATGCAGGCGACTGGACCAGACTTTCTCGCGTTAGACTGGCGTGTAAACCTAAAGGAAGTTTGGGACGACTTAGGTACTAGAGCTATTCAAGGTAATCTGGATCCTATTTCCCTATGTGCGGATCAGAAAACCGTACAGATCAAAGCTCGCGAAATCCTTGATTCTGTCGCGGGTAGACCCGGGCATATCTTTAATTTAGGCCATGGTATCGTGCCTCAAACGCCGGTGGATCACGTGCGATTTCTAGTGGACTACGTCCACGAGCATTCAAGCTAAACGCGAAGATTCTTGTCTGTGACTGCGCCCTCACTAGCGTTTGTCACTAATGTCGCGTACTTCGCCAATGTACCTTTCAATGCATAGGGTCTAGGCGGGGTCCAACGTGCGCGTCGATCCTCCAGCTCTTCTTCTGAGACCTCAAGATTGATCTCGTTTGCCACCGCATCGATTGTGATTGTGTCGCCGTCCTCGATAAGTCCGATCAGACCTCCGTCATACGCTTCGGGTACGACGTGACCGACGACGAAGCCGGAGGATCCACCAGAGAAACGACCATCCGTAATTAGTGCGACTTTGCCTGCCAAACCTCGTCCGTTAAGTGCACTCGTCGGACTGAGCATTTCACGCATACCAGGACCGCCACGAGGTCCTTCGTAACGGATGACGACGACATCGCCTTCCGTTACGGTGCCATCCATGATGGCAGCCATTCCAGCTTCCTCGCCATGAAAGACGCGCGCCGAGCCTGAAAACCGTTCACCTTCGTGTCCCGTGATTTTTGCGACGGACCCTCCCGAAGCAATGTTGCCTCGCAGGATTCGAAGGTGGCTGTCGCTCTTGATGGGATTGCTGAACGGCCGGATGATCTCTTGACCATCTGGATACGGATCGACATGCGCGAGATTTTCGGCAAGGGATTTGCCGGTAACGGTCATACACTCGCCGTGTAAGAGGCCTTCATCCAGTAAGGATTTCATCAGCGGTTGAATGCCGCCGATGGCGACCAACTCAGACATTGAGTAATGACCCGCCGGACGCATATCCGCTAGTACGGGTACTCGTTTCCCGATATTTGAGAAATCATCGAGTTCCAATGGAATATTTGCAGCGCTTGCGATAGCAAGTAGGTGCAAGACAGCGTTTGTGGAGCCTTCAAGCGCGATGACAACGGTGATCGCGTTTTCGAACGACTCACGAGTAAGCAATTTGGATGGAGTTAGATCTTTCTCTACCAGGTCCGCGACCGCAGCTCCGGCACGATAGCAATCGTCGATCTTATCTTTGCTGACAGCTTCCTGCGACGACGAATTTGGCAGGCTTAAGCCAAGGGCTTCTATAGCGGACGCCATCGTGTTCGCGGTGTACATGCCACCGCATGAGCCCGGACCAGGAATCGCGGTTTCCTCGACCTCTTGAAGCTCCTCCGCAGAAATCAGGTTTTCGGCACGTGAGCCGACCGCCTCGAAGACCGAGATGATGTCTCTGCGCTTTGCGCCCGGCTGGATGGTCCCCCCATATACGAATACCGCCGGACGATCGAGTCGCGCCATCGCCATGGCGCAGCCTGGCATGTTCTTGTCACACCCACCGATCGCGACGATACCATCGAAGCCTTGTGCACCGACTACTGTCTCAATGGAATCCGCGATGACTTCTCGACTGACCAAGGAATAACGCATCCCGGGCGTACCCATCGAAATCCCATCTGAAACCGTGATGGTGTTGAAGACAACGCTCTTTGCCCCGTGTGCGTCGACCCCTGCGGCAGCGTGTTCAGCGAGCTCATTGATGTGCATGTTGCACGGTGTCAAATTGCTCCAGGTTGAAGCAATGCCGATTTGAGCTTTTTGAAAATCCTCACGTTTAAACCCTACGGGGTAAAGCATCGCTCGACTAGGAGCTTGTTCGACCCCATCTACGATGATGCTTGAGTACGGGCGTTTCTTCGTCATTGGAGTTCCTTGATCAACAGTGTTGACTGGCGTTCGTGGTCGTAAGCGGCGCGATTCGAGTCTGGTAGCGAATCCAAGGTTGCAGGGAGATAGTCTTGGCGACTAAACCAATCTACCGCATGTTTCGTGAACACATAGACGTGATGAGCGCCGCGTTTCCTTGCTTCCGTTTCAGCTCGACTTAGTAAGCGACTGCCGATGTTGCGGTCACGATGTTTTGGTGCGGCGAGTAAAGTGCCGATCTCCTGCATCCCTTGAGCTAACGAATACAAAGCGACGCACCCGACCGGGATGTTGTCGTGTTCAGCTAAGAAAATGGTTGTTGAATCACTACTGAGCAGGTCTCGAGTGCGTGGTACAAGCCGATCTTGATCGATATCCGCCTGCATAAGCTCGAGAACTGCATCCATATCGGTAACGGTTGCACGTCGGATGGTTAAGTAGTCGTCGGTTGAGATTTGGGTGCCTGAACCGTCCGCCGTAAAAAGCTCCGCTAACAACGCGCCGTCGGTCTCGTACGAAACAATATGACCTCGATTGACACCGCGTCGGCAAGCTAGTAAGAGAGCGCTCATGCGATGAATCGTGGACTTTTCAAACAATTGCTCTGCGAGGATCTTCTGAAACGCGTCGGTTGAGAGGTCGCTGTTTACGACGTTCGGATCGCGAACCAATGAAGCGGGTTCGTGCAATATGATGAGTTTGTCGGCGCCGATTCCGAGCGCAAGCACCGCAGCTACATCATCAACGGCTTCCGCAGAACTACGTTCATTGCTCGACGGATCGAAGGATGGTGCAATGAGTGCGATTGACCCTTGATTCAGCGTTTGAGCGATACGAGCAGCCTGTTCACGGTGCGATTCGAGCAGTTCTACGGTATTGGTTCCCATGTGAAATTCATCGGACAGCACAAATGTCTCTTCCGCCAAGGGTATTGCATGATTGCGATACCGACTACTCGGTAAGCCGCGCGAAAACAAGCTCTTCAATATGTTGACGAAACTCGCACGGTTCGTCGCAGTAGCTTCAATGATTAATACCAGTTTGATGCCGAGTACGTGGAGTAACGCCAAGTCCCTTACGGTGTTGCCGATGTGCGAGTGCTGCAAACTAGCGGATGGCATGAGCACGACGAATATCTTGTCGCGATGTTCTCGAATGTATGGCGACGAATCTCGAAACCAACGAGCAAAACGATGGAAATCCATATTAGATTCGGCGATGCTTAGTGACGCTAAGGCTTCGCGCAGTAAGTGTGAATGAGATTTTCGAGGATTGTTTGAGTAGGTTTTAGCCGATCAAGGCTGATGTACTCGTCTGGTTGGTGCGCTTGGTTGACGGACCCGGGACCAAATACGACGGTCTCCATACCTAGTGCCTGATAGAACGGCGCCTCGGTACCGAATGCGACACCTTGCGGTGCGTGTCTGGTCATGTTCGACAAGTGTTGGACGAGTTTACCGGTCGTGCTTGTTTCAAATGGTGGTATCGATGGACACGTTGATTCGACCTGGATTTTTGCGCCTGTTCGTTCTGAAATGTCAACCACTTGCCTTTGAATTTCCTCAATCAATACATCTGCATTCATTGTCGGGAGCAGGCGAATGTCGAATTGAAGCTCGGCGTGAGCACATATACGGTTTGGTACATCTCCTGCATGCAAACAGCCAAGATTCATTGTTGGGTATTGCACTGCAAACGCATCATTGGCATATCTCGATTTCAGTTCGCCACGAAACGCCATTAATCTCTCAATGACCTGATGCATCGCATCAATCGCGTTCACACCCGCATCTGGATCTGACGAATGTCCGGCGATACCAGTGATGATCACCCTTAACAACGCGATTCCCTTGTGCGTGTATGCGGGTATGAGGTCAGTTGGTTCACCGATTACCGCAGCATCCGCTTTTGGGAATTCCATCGCGGCGAGTTCTCTTGCACCAGCCATGCTGGTCTCTTCGTCAGATGTCGCTGCGACACAGAGTGGTTTCTCAAGCTGCTTGTCGTCGATTGCCGCGCACGCGGCCAGCGCGAGTGGGAAGAATCCTTTCATGTCGCAGGTACCAAGACCATATAGCCGATCGTCTTTTTCAGTTAGCGCAAAAGGATCGACCGCCCACTGGGATTCAAAGCATGGGACCGTATCGGAGTGTCCTGCGAACACCAAACCGCCGTCACCGCTACCTTTTCGAGCTAGCAGATTAGCTTTTTGACGATTGGATTCGAGCGGTTTGACCACCACATCAAAACCAAGATCGTCTAACCAATTGGCGAGAAGGTTGATGACGTCGATGTTGCTTTGATCAATCTGATGATCAGGACAACTGACTGAAGGCGTGCTCACGAGTGCCCGGAACATTTCAGTCGTGCTGGGGATCATGCGACGGGACCGGACCAGTGGGCTGAATAGAGGAAATGATAGTCAGGGAAACCCCATCCCTCGGTTCTCCAACAGAGACGCAACACCATATCAAATTAGACATCGCTTACCATATCGGCGTTTCTAGGTGCGATAATTTCGGATTGACATATATCCGTACAACATGACGAATTTGGCGCCGAATTTCGCCGACCGAGACGGAAAAATCTGGATGGACGGTGATCTACGGGATTGGCGTTCTGCGCAGATTCACGTGCTCACGTCTACGCTACATTACGGTGTCGGTGTATTTGAAGGCGTTCGAGCTTATGCCACTAATCGCGGTCCGTGTTTTTTCCGATTGGCGGACCATACACAGAGGTTATTCGACTCTGCACACATCTTGCGCATCGAGATTCCGTACAGTCAAGAGGAACTAATCGCAGCACAGGTCGAGGTAATCCAAGCAAACGAACTGGACGAAGGCTACGTTCGACCGATCGTGTTTAGAGGGTCGGAACAGATGGGTTTACGTGCGGAAGGGCTCTCGGTTCATGTCGCGATTGCGTGTTGGCCGTGGCCAGACTACATGGATCCTGAAGCACGAGAGAAAGGTATAAGGGTACAGACATCCTCGTATACGCGGCACCACGTGAATATCAGTATGTGCAAAGCGAAAGCCACAGGAAACTACATCAATTCGATTCTTGCACTGTCGGAAGCACAAGACGGCGGGTACGACGAAGCGCTCTTGCTTGATAACGAGGGATATGTGGCTGAAGGGAGTGGAGAGAATATATTTGTCATTAAGAATGGCGAAATTCACACTCCCCAACTAACGTCTTGTTTACCTGGCTTGACTCGAGACACGATCATCACGTTCGCTCGAGAGTCCGGCTACTCAGTCACGGAGCGGAATATCACCCGAGATGAGATTTACATCGCGGACGAAGCTTTCTTTACCGGTACCGCGGCAGAGGTTCTTCCGATCCAAGCGTTGGACAGTCGTCAGATCGCCGATGGTCGACGAGGTCCGATCACGGAGGAATTGCAGTCGATGTACTTCGAGCAAGTGAGAGCGAAACGCGAAGCGCATCCCGAATGGCATACCTACGTGGCTTAAAGTGGTAATCCCTGGATTCGGATCAGCGTTAGTACTTGCGAGTTGTACCGTCTTCTAAGGACTTAAATCGTCGATGTATCCAGTAGTACTGTTCAGGCTTTCGTTGCACTGACTCACCGATGATGCGATTTAGAGTCGCGGCATCGGCTACCTGATCACCGGTTGGAAAGTTATCGATGGATCGGTAGTGAACGATCCACTTTGGATCTGCTTCTTGATAGGAGAATTCAACAAAAACGGGCGTCATGTCGTAACGTGTCGCGATGCGAGACGTTACTTTAAGAGTTGCAGTTTTTTCGACGCCTAAAAACGGCACGAACACGGACCGTTGGTGACCCATATCTTGATCCGGTCCAGTCCAGACAATTCGTTGTCGCGTTTTATCTGCGAAAGCTTGGGATAGTCCTTTCCGGTCATCACGATCGATCACACTCGCAAAGATTTTTCTGCGATGTCGCAGAATCAGATAGTTCCCAACGACAGCATTTTGGCGGCGATGGACGATGTCCACGGGCGCATCCGTTCCTAAAGCGCATCCGCAACTTTCTAGACAAGTGAAATGAGCGCCGATAAGCAGGACATTTTTTCCTTCAGCTAGTGCTGAATCTAGCGTTTCGCGCCCCCGGATTTCACAGTTCGACGAAACTGAATCGTAGCCATGGAGCATGATGTAAGCGGCTTCGAAATATCCGGCGATGGTTTCCTCTAAATTACGTTGTGCCAGCGATTCGCGCGCATCTATGTCCATGTCTGGGAAGACGAGCTCAAGATTTCGTCGAATAACGTTGAATCGTTTGGGACTGATCCGTTTGATAACGTGAGCTAGGCTCTTTCCCCATTTGCGCGAAGTCCCAATCGAAATTGGTTTGAACAACACCCACACGACGCCAATAAATAGCCACCACCCCCAAGTGCTGGGATGCAACGGTATCGGATCAACGTCTAATGATTGCTTAACCACGGGAGGACGTACTCCGGGCATTTCCGTCGGACGTATTTACTTTGCCGAAACGTTTTAGAACCCGCGAGGGGTGTCGCGGCTGAATACCAACTTGACTCACAGGCATTAGGTTCATATTTGGGACCCGTGGTCTCGACCGTTTCTAGCGAGCGTCGGCTCATTTTAAGATGGCTTCCGTCAAGCGCTGATGCCTTAAAGGAACTCCAAACTCGTGAGACTCCCAAGATGAGTTAACGGGTGTTGAATTCAACTCTTGCTCCTTCTGAGATACCAAGTAGTCGAGTTAAACCCGCATTGATTTCGATCACTGCACGGACTGGCTTGTCGTATGCGATCGACTCCAACGAATGCGGGGTTGTGCGATGAACAATGTGACGGATCGTCATATTCGCGTCCACCCACCACATGTCGAGTGGGATGTATGTGTTCTTCATCCACATCGATGCGGTCCGTGGTTGCTGATGAAGGAAGAGCATCGTTGTGTTTGCGGGTAGATGCTTGACGTACATTAGTCCTTGCCTGAGATCCTCTGGTTTCGACACGATGACGGTCTTAAGATGGATCTCAGATCCACTCACGGTATGCACGACCAAAGGTACTTGAGGATTCTGAAAGAGCGGCGATGCGAGTTGCCCATTGAGAATCGGTGCCTGAAAACCGAATAGAAGCAGCGCAAAACACGAGGCTCTAATCCGTCTAAACATTGGTGCTCTTGTTAACGACATTGGTTCATTGCAAGTTTGGAATCATGTCACATTCGTCCTCGTCAACCGATGGATAATTCGAGCGAAGTTATGTTAGTGGCATAAAAATCATGGCAGATCCATACATTGGTAAATCGTTATCGACCAATCGCTTCACAATCGACGACACCTTATTGTCGGATTACCACGCAGGTTTAAATCTCGAAGCGGGTCCGAATGGGGGAGTTCCGGCGATGGTTGCGACGGGTGTGGATAACGGATACTTTGCTGAAATCGCGTTCCCGTATCAGATCGGTCACTTATGGATGCGTCAAGAGTGGGAACTCCGTCAACCCCTACAGCGGGATTACGGTTACCACGTCACGGGTGAGATCACAGATATATACGACAAGCGTGATCGTCAAGTCGTGAAATATCGGGTAGATCTCTTGAACGATGATGATGAACTAGTCGTCAGAACATACCACCACCAGAGTTTCCTACGTGAACGGATTAGTGGTGAAAGTGTCCAACTTCGTGATCCGACAAAAAAGCCAGGCGCGCGGAAATTCATTGTTCCGGACGGCGAGCGTTTTGGTGGATTAGAAACAACGATTACGAAGGAAATGTGCGGTATCTTCTTCCATGGTGATGCCAACTATCACACTGATGATGACGCGGCGAAGGAGCTGGGTTTTCAACGTGTTGTGGTGGGCGGAAGGATGACCATGGCTTACGCTGGAACGGTGCTGGAGTCTTACTTCGGAGACGCTTGGGCGAAGAGTGGAAAGCTCGATTTGAAATTTACGAACCCCTGTTGGTGCGACGATTTGGTGACGGTACATGGCGTCGAGTTAGCAGAGCAGTCCAGTCCGAGTCGACGTGAAGCATTCCTTTGGATGCAGAAACCGGACAAGAGTATCGTTTATGTCGCGGAAGCAAGCGTCGCGGCTTAGCGATCAGGCTCCCCGATTTCATCATGCGGGTGCGTGGTTGTATGGCGTCTTGTTATGCCTTGTAGTCGCACCCGCTCTTGCTCAGACACAGCCGTTAAATAAGTTCACCCACGCCGACCAGGCGCTGATTCAGGTTTCGGAAACTGCATTGACAGAGCCCGTTACAACAGAGTCTGGCACAGTATTGCGAGTAGAGCGCCTTGGTGAATTGATTCGGTTCACGGCTACAAACGCAAGAGTGGTCACACACTCTCAGTGGTATGACGTGACACGTCGCGAACCACACGTTGTATTTGGAACGACGGATAAGCGGTTTCACGAGGTCGCCAATCGAGTCTTGGTGAAACTCGATAATCCTGAACGGCTCAGCGTGATCGCGGAGGAGGTCGACGCGGTTCGAGCAAAGCGTTATCCAGGTCTCGGTTATTCAATTCTCTGGCTTCGTCCCGGTCAGAACCCAATAAGTACGGTAAAGCAACTTCAATCGGATCATCGCATCAAACACGCTGAGTTACAGCTCAAGCGTCCTCTGATGATTCCTCTTTGATTCAGACCCTCACCTTGTTTTCCCCGCGATATTTCCGCTCGATCCTTTTGTTGGGAAGTGTCTCGATGCTGCTTCTTAACGCCTGCGGATCGTCAGATTCCGGTTCAGGTCCTGATGTGGTTGAACCACTTACACCGGTAACAACAACGATTACTGCGGGCGAGCTCGAACTAACTGAAGGCAGCCAGAATGAAATAGAGATTTGGGTTGATCTAACGCCACAAGTAAATCGGAGTATTTCAGTCCCACTGGCTTTCACGGGCAATGCGACAAAGGACCAGGACTATGAAATAGATGACGAAGTACTCTCTTTCAGTCCCAATCAAACGCGCGCAACAACCAGAATAAGAGCACTTGATGATTGGTTAGCCGAGGATGCGGAATCGTTGACTGTTAGGTTTCCAGACTTCGCCACGAACAGGTCGCCAGGAGTTAACGCAGGCATACCTTCAAGCGTCACACTTACGATTGAAGATAACCTCGACGAACCGCTGACAGCAAATGAAAAACGCGGCAAAGTGGAAATCTATCTCTATACGTCTGCGAGTTTTGGTGCAGAGATGGCTACATTAGAGTTGAATGCTCTAAATATTGGCACATTACCCTCTTCAGCGACGACTGCTTCGGTGATTACCTATCAGTTAATTCAACCAGGTGAATTCGGGCAAGTCATCGAGGAAATCTCCGACATCCCTATCCCACCCATCGAAAGACGGACCGTCTTCGAGACTGAGGTGAACCTGGATTTGCAACGCTACTCACCGAACGAAACGTATTGGATCTCGTCGACAGTTGAACCACCTCCGGAGGAGGACTCTACAGGTCGACTTCCAAATACCGATCAGATCGGATTCACAATGGACCCGCACGGTGAGATCATGGTGCGTTGTGAGGCACCAGACCGAGCACGACCGACGGAGACTGATGACCCATTATTCGCGAGTCAATGGCCATTAAGGAACGACGGTCAGAACGCATTTGCTGAAGACGGGGGAAGGGCGGGAGAAGATATACGCATGAGTGAGGTGCTAGCGACCGGCACGCCTTCAGGTCGTGGTGTGAATGTAGCGGTCGTAGATACGGGGTTGGAGATTTGCCATCCAGATTTGGCACAGAATATCGTTGAGGGTGGTTCATTCAATTTCAAAGCAAATCCCGACAACGGCAAAGCTTGGCACAACGCGAGTGCGTCAGATCCTTATCTCCCCGACTCTCGAGGGGACCATGGAACGACCGTTGCTGGCATCATTGCTGCAGCTGCAAACAATGGACTAGGTATCCGTGGTGTTGCGCCTGACGCGAGTTTGTTCGGGTTCAACTTCTTAAGCGAACAGTGTTGTGAGGAAGACGCGCTCGGAGGAAGCTCTGAATCTCCGAACTCTGAACGGATTGACGTATTCAATATGAGTTACGGGTCATTCGGCTCCCAGTACAACGAACCCGACAACAGCATTGTTCGTTATGGCACATCGCAGTTGCGTGATGGACTTGGCGCAATCTACGTCAAGTCGGCGGGAAACGCGTTTCGATTGTGCATGCACTTCGAACATCAAGTCCATGCACTTACCGGTTGTAGTAGCTCTAGCGGTGACGGACTAAACGATGTACCCTACGTAATCGTTGTTGGGGCGTTGAACGCCGCCGGCGGAAGAGCTTCGTATTCGAGTGCTGGCAGTAACCTTTGGGTTTCGGCACCAGCGGGGGAGTACGGCGTTTCTGACCCGGCAACAGTCACGACGGACCAATACGGACGTGAACGCGGATATAGCTCAAGGAATTACCCGGGACTCGCAAGGGATACTTCTGCTGACCCGTTTGGCGACTATTTCAGCAACTTCAACGGAACATCTGCCGCGGCGCCTCACGTTACGGGCGTCGTTGCGCTATTACTCGAAGAGGAACCCGCCTTGACGTGGCGGGATGTGAAGCACGTTCTGGCTAGCACCGCTCGGCGACCGGGTGGCTTGATCAACGCGGCAACGGACGTGCGAGTGATGATCGGTAACCGATTGGCTACGTTCTATCTCGATTGGATCACGAATGCTGCTGGGTTCGATTTTCATAACCACTTTGGTTTTGGCGTGGTAGACGTTGACGCCGCACTTGCTCTACTACGAGACGGCTATCAGCCTGATAACCTTGGCACTCAATCAATGTCAGACTGGTTTACGGTTTCAACCGACGGTCTTCAAATCCCGGATCACGACGGTGCCGGAATTGAACAGCGACTCAATCTTGATTTACCGTCGGCTTCGAATATCGAAGCGATTCAGCTTCACCTTTCGGGTACCCATGAGAACTTGGTCGATCTTAGTATTGAACTTGAGTCACCGTCTGGAACGAAGAGCATCATGAATCCGGTGTTCAACGGGACACTTGCAGGTGAGGAAACATTAGAGTGGCGATTACTTAGTAACGCGTTTTATGGAGAGTCGCCCCGAGGAACGTGGACGCTTCGTGTCATCGATGCGGCTGAAGGCGACACTGGCACGTTGAATTCGTGGGCGCTTAGGGCTTGGTACGGGACGCATCCGTAGTGCGTGCGCTTCGGTGCTCGTGAATGAGACTCCCAAGTCGCTCTTGTGAAACCTTTCCCTAATGTGGTCTTAAAAGGCATTCACGAGTTCGTGAGTCGCGTCTTCGCAAGCATGAACTTCACTCGGTAGTTAGTCCTTTTGAGGAAATGATTCGGGGAGCTATTGGAATTCCCTTGAGTATAGGTGTACCTCTCAATCAGGTCATAGGTTCTCGTACTGAATCTAAATTGCTCGCACAATGATCAAGTTTCTGTAGAGATCCTGCTAGCAGAAGTACTACTAGCTCGACGTCTCGAAAGAAGCGTCTCTTCTGGTTGTTCAAATAATTTTCTGCAAATTCATAAATCGGTCCTTGAGGTCCGATGCGTACCATCCTATAAGAATGCGCTCGTCCATACGCAAATGTACGAGCGCTAAACCATCAACTGTGTACTAAAAGGAGCACAATGATGACCAAGAATTGCAATGGTAATGACGAAGCCGCGACCGCGTATTAGACGACAATACGGCGCTTGTCGAGCATCTGATGCAGAAAGCTGTACAAGTCGGCTTGAAGCTGACATAACGGAACATCTTCAGGCAGCGAAGAACGAGCGCACGACGGACCGGGTCGCTCATCGATAAGGCTACTATCCGCGGAAGCTGAACAAAGAGGTAGGCAGGCTCGCGGAACAGTTGTGCACGCACCGTCTCTCGGCGACCATAATCTCGGCGATGGTGGCGACCTTGGACTAGGAGTTGGCGGTCTTCGCCTCGCGGCGCTTGGATGAGGTGGCATGTCCTTATGTCATGATGGATGCGTGATATGAGAAGGTCCGCGAAGCGGGTACGATCCGCACCGGAGCGGTTCAAATCGCCGTGGGCATCGATGCCGAGGGGCAACGCCATATCCTGGCGGTCGAACTGGCCGAAAAGGAGGGCGAGCCAGCTGGACGGCGTTTCTGACGGGCTTGAAACAGCGCGGTTTGCACGGGAAGCAGAATGTGGCGTCGGACAGCCACGAAGGCTTGAAGCGTGCGATCGAAAAGGTTTTCAAGACCACGCTCTGGCAACGTTGTAGGGTGCATTTTCTGCGCAATACCAATGATCACGTCACGCGCCATACGGACCCGGCATGTACGGAAACGTTACGTGGCATGTGGCACCATGAGAATCTCGACCAGGCCCGGGAAGCGTTGCGGACCTGGATTCAACGCTGGCGCGATGAACCGGGTAGCGACAAGCTGGAGACTGCGAACCCTTCGAGTTCGGGGTCGAGGAACACATCAAGGAGACGTTCTCAGTGTATCGGTTACCACGGAGGCATCACGGTCTCATGAAGGCGACGAAATTGCTGGAACGGTACAACGAAGGGATCGCCGTTGAACCCGGGTGGTGCGGATTTTCCGCACGCGGCATCGTGTCTGCGATTGATTCGAGCGCTCGCGGTCGAAACCCATGAGCACAGGATATCCGGAAAGCGCTACCTGACCGGTCAAATCAGGCTTATCAAACCCGATGAGATATCCTCGCAAACGTGCCGGAAAGCGGCATGAAACCGATGAAAGAATCGCTTACGACCCGACTTGCCCTTAAAGGCAAGTCGGGTCGTCAAACTCGCCCACGGGTATTTACCCAAGGGAAATTGCAGAAGAAACTTGACATAACTACGATTCAACATTTGCTGAGGTACAGCTGAATATCTCCTATGTGCAACAAAACATGTTGGCGGAGGTGTTGAAGGTACGTTGTGAGGACCGTTGCATTTTCCGTGTGACATGGGAGACTATCTCGAAACTACAGAGGCTAAGTGAGTGGCTGAAGGCATATCCGACAATGTACGTACGCACTTTTAGGCAAGCGGACTGCGTGATTTTCGACCTAAATTGACCAGACGAAGGTGAATGGGAAATCGTTGATTCAACGGAATCAGTAGTCCTTTCGTCTCGATGTACACGGGCGAGCCGAATACGGTTGATTGGAAGAACCACTTTACTATTGAACTCGTCCATGTAGCAACGACCTTTGCGTCCGTTCTCTCAGAGTTTCGTCGTGTGAGTACTCGTAAGCTAAGATTTCAGGATAGACTGTCTCCGAAATTATCACATGTAATTAACACGATGACACGTATAAAAGTCATATTACATTCATTTCTAACATGAAAGGTTACTTTTATATGACATAAAGAGTATAAATACGTTAGAACGCACTAGGAGTGTGTTCAAGATCAACTCATTAAGCTAAGGAACTACCTATGAAGTCGATTAGTCGCTTCAAGAGACGTATTTCACTATTCACTTCCATACTCGTGCTCTGTCTGTCGATGGGTATGGGTCAGCCAGCGAGCGCGGATTATTTTCCGGGATTCGGTCCAATCGATGACTATCACAATAAGGTATGCACCGACGGACAAGTGATCATCGGATACTGGATCTATGGTGAACCGATAGTTGCGCTCATTGAGACTTGCGCGTACTACGACTACAAAGGTGAGTTACTCGGTTACAGTGTTCGAAGAGTTGGCTGATCGTCGATTCGGATAATCCGCTAAAAGCTACCACCGAATGCGAGATATCGGTGGTAGCTTTTCCTAGGAAGACGAACAGAATGATTAAAACAGTCTTGCGAACGATGCTCTTGCTTATGATCGCTTGTGCTTCTACGACATACTCCTCTGAGAGCGTCGAATTGGATGAGGAAGTTGACGAGCAGTTGATACTCCGTGCGATAGAGCGCGAAGAAGAACTGTGGCGATTGGTAAGAGAATTCGTTGAGGATAAGAAATCTCTTGAATCAATTACTCAGAAGGAATACAGGCGTTGGAACAGGCTGACCAAAAATAAGTCGCCTTCTGAGAAAGAGACGATGGAACGGATGTACCTTGAGCTTCGGAATCAAGCAACATTTGATGAACCTAGCTTGGATCAATATAGCGATATTGAAGAGGTCGTTGTCGTTGGCAGTATGTTTGACGATATTGAAATGGACCCCGCAACGTTTTCGATGGCAGACATTAGCCAAATGCGAGGTATTAGAATGTTTGCGAATTCGACTTATCGCGACGGGCAATATAGCGAGGCGTACCCTGCTCTACTGCAACTTGCAAAACGCGGCTACAAGGATGCACAGGCTCGATTGGCGTACATACTGTTTAACGGTATAAATGAAATAGAAAAGAGTAACTTACGCGCGCTGGGTTGGCTTGGAGTTGCGGCATCTGGACGCACTGAGCCACAATTCAGAGTACTGTTCAATCGGTATATGAAGCAAGTTCCGGAGAACGTTCGACCGATTGTAGACCAGGTTGTCGCCGCTTATCGAGGCGCCTATGCTCATCAGGAGCACATCAGTTGTTCCACAAACCATCATTGGAATGAGGGCGTCGTCAAACGAACATACTGTCAATTCAAGCTTGAGGCGATTGAAGCAGCCTGTCGACAGTATGAATGCTGGGCGAATCGAGTTAACACTAACGAGTGACGTTTAGGATACTCAAATAGAAAACGGGGTATTGAAGTCCGCGATCAAAAAGAACACAGATCTAGCACGTGAATTTTCTTCCAAACTGTCGACCTTGCGAAGGAAAACGAGATGTAAATCTTGTAGAAGAGATCTATTTGACATCGCATTTGTGATAGCCTCATGAACAATTGGTGACGTATACGGGACGCTGATGCTCGCGAGTATCTTTTCCGATGAGGACATTGACCTATTTCACCTATCGACAACAGACCAGGGTCATGCGAACGAGGCGCAACTAGTAGCTCGACGACCTGCTACGAGACATACCGGTCGTTTTATGATTTTCGGTCAGCACAGTACGTTTTGGATTACGTTGGTCAAATGACTTCGGCGAAAGGAATCTTGGATCAATACAGATCTAAGGTGATGCGTCCACTTCGACTAACCCCTGCAGACGAGCTTACCGAATTGCAGTCTGTAGGATGGTCTACGGCACGTTCAATTTAGATCACTGCTTTTAGTCTGACCGCCAATCGAGCTAATCTGAACGCATTCCGCACATGAGTTTAATGGTCGGAATCGGCGGCATATTTGACGGTACGTCAATGGATCTTGTTTAATTTTCAGTCGTAATCACTCGATTGATGCTACTTTGACGAGTACTCGCTAGTAGGTCGTATCACGTCAGTTACCCCAACAATATTCTCCAGTCATTGCTGATCGTGCGGAACGTGGACTGAAGAACTCACAATCAAGACTGATGTATTTCCTGCTCAACAACAGCGACGCCGTAGAAAAAGGCAGTCTTCTGACACATCGTTGATCAGGAGCAATCGCGTACGGTGATACAGAGAGCCGTATCGAGTTTTGTTTAATAGATAGATGGATGAAGCAGCTGAATGCATGAAACCCACGATAGCTGCCATCATCGAGGATTATCAAATATCATTCGCGCACGACGAGCACCGAAGCCGCTTGACGGACCACAGCTAGTTCACGATCATCTTAGGATAGCTTCTTCCGTTTCAATACATAGGCAATAGCGGAGGTTTTATCGATTTAT
Source organism: Pseudomonadales bacterium (assembly GCA_022822135.1). Taxonomy (GTDB): domain Bacteria; phylum Pseudomonadota; class Gammaproteobacteria; order Pseudomonadales; family Azotimanducaceae; genus Bin55. Next base: position 16,362 of record JAJECH010000033.1, on the reverse strand, counting down.
CAGTGCGTGTTCAGTTGTTTCATTCTCCTATCCCGCTCACTGCGAATCTTCGGACTTCCTAAGCGTGCATATTCATAGAGGCGTCTATTACTCTCCTGAGGTGCTAAAATCAAAATTGAACTATAGCTTCGACTATTGCTGGAGTTTTACAAGGAGCACAACAGCTAATCTGTACGTAACGAATCGTGAATGAAGACGACTCAAATGACCTCTCGGGTAGTGCACGTAAAGCAGACGTGAACCGTGATCGCTTGACGAAACTAAGCTCCGTAATTTCCTGCATTAGCGAATCGTTTGATGTCGAGGCTGTGCTACAAGAATCGGCGGAAGCAGCACGTGTGCTTACGGCCGCTACGCACGGCGTAGTTACGACGGTAGACAACCCGGAAGAAATACGAGTACTTTTCTCCTCAAGTGTATCCGAGGAAGAACGTAAGGAGATGATGTCGTGGTCGGATGGATCACGGTTTCTTCATCATCTCTGCAAACTCGACGAACCGTTGACGCACGAGAGTTTATCTCGTTATGTCCAATCATTAAATCTCTCTCCGATTCCCATTGAGCTCGGTTCGTTCCAGATCATACCTTTGCGCTATCGAGGTGAGCGGATAGGCGGGTTCATAATGGTCACGAAAAGTGGTTCTGTTGAGGAAGTGGATCTAGAGGTTCTCGCTTTGCTCGCGTGTCAGACCGCCGCGGTGCTCGAAAATACGCGCGTTCATCACGAAGCACAAAGCTCACGTGTCGGTCTTGATACGCTCATCGAGACGTCGCCGATAGGCGTAGTAGTGATTGACGTGAAAACTCTGACCCCACTATCCGTTAATGCAGCTGCGCGGCGTATATTGGCGGATCTTGATTTGTCTGGACTAGATGCATATGGCTTGAGGTCTGTTACGTGTCGTTGCAGTGATGGCCGCAAACTAACGTTGGACGAGTTACCACGCGCCGAATCACTACGTTCTGAGAAGGTGGAAATTTCAACTACAACTGATCGAAGCGTCCGAACTCTACTTAACGCATCGCCCATTCGGTCCGAAGAAGGTATCACCCATACAGTAGTGGTCACACTGCAGGATCTCGCTCCATTCGAAGCACAAGAAAGAGATCGGACTGACTTCCTAAACATGGTGAGTCGCGAACTTCGAGAACCTCTCGCAGCCGTGAAGGGATCTGCGGTAACGGTTTTAGGTTCATCAAGAACACTCGACCCTTCTGACGTTAGGCAGTTCTTTCGAATCGTAGAAGATCAGGCCGACCGCATGAATACGTTAATTAATGATCTTTTGAGTGCTGGACGATTAGCGTTAGGCAACCTATCGGTCTCTGCTGTTCCGACATCCGTCGTTGAGTTGGTTGAAGAAGCACGAATTGAATTTCTAGGCGGTTCACGTACTCATGACATAGTCGTCGACCTACAGCCTGAGCTACCTCTGGTCTTAGCTGATGCGTTTTGTGTCGGTCGAGTGCTAGATAACCTTTTCCGGAATGCAGCGCAGAATGCACCTCCACTGACCTCCATCTATGTATCGGGACTGTTAGATGAAGGCTTTGTACACTTGTCTGTACGAGACGAAGGTGATAGCCTCGACGTTGAACGATTAACAAGGATCTTTATGGGGTTTACCGAACAAGCTCAACCAATAGATGATGCCAGCGTTAGTCTCTCTATCTGCAGGGGATTGGTTGAAGCTCATGGCGGACGAATTGAAGCGGCAGTTCCAAACGATGGGCGTGGTATACAGGTAACGTTTACGTTGCCTGTAGCCGAGTCGAGAAATAACGCACGAGCCGACGAACCTCAATCAAGGAAGTCAGAAGAGAAGCTCACCGTATTGGTTCTCAATGACGATCCACAGTCTTTGAGGTACATTCAAGATGGTCTGAATTCAGCAGGATTCACGACTGTCGTATCTAGTGAACTGAAGGATGTACCAGAACTGATTCAGTATCGCCAGCCGCAACTTGCTCTATTTGATCTCGTACTACCTGGAACTCATGGGATTCAGCCAATTCGAGAAGTCGTGGAGTCGACGGGATTGCCGGTGATTTTTGTCTCTGCGTACGGCCGTGCGGATTTAATTTCGCAAGCCGTAGAGGCGGGGGTGGCTGACTATATCGTTAAACCGTTTTCGAGTGCAGAACTCGTCGCGCGTATGCGTTCTGTTTTACGGCAAAGAAAGAGACGAAATCCTTTCATCATTGAGGGAATGACGATCGACTACGAACACCGGCGTGTAAGTGTTTCTGGCGATCAAATATCACTTACAGTTACAGAGTATGAGGTCTTACGGGTACTGTCGATTAATGCTGGTCGTGTCGTGAGCTTCGACGAATTGCGGAATCAAGTCTGGAGGGAACCTGAAGCGACTGCGACAGATACAGTCCGTGGCTTAATAAGACGCTTGCGTCTCAAGATTAACGATCCAGTGAGCAACCCACGATATATTTTTAACGAACGCGGAGTTGGATATAGGATGCCACATCCAGACGACGAGATCAGCTCAACGATTTAACTGGCTCAATTACACATAGCCCAGTTCACGTCTTAGCTCGGAAATATCTCTAAGACGAATCGTCGTCTTGAGAACTTACATCGTTTACAGAACGCATAGGTACACCGGCTTCAGCTCTCGCCTCTAAGTCAAACTGACAGTACGTGCGCTTTACCACTCCTTGATTGAACCGGTGATTCGTAGTGCAATCAATGTAGGCGGAGCTATCGTAACGTTCCCGGTAGCCGTTTACCACGGCAGTTACAGTTGATTTAACGTTATCGGGTACTTCTTTCATGTATTTGTTGAATAGGACGCGGAACATTGGCTCTGATTCGCCGTACGCTGCTGTTCCGAGCCAACCTAATGCACGTAAGTTGCTCTTGTCAATTTTCTTGGTTCCCGTAAACAGAATATATGCGAGTCGTGATTGCGAATCCTTAAAGCCACGTTTAGCAAGATCAAGCAAGAGTGGATATGCTTGATCGTACTTACCTTCACGGTAGAGTTCATTCGCCGTCATGCGTATCCCCCTCATTGCCGTGATGTCTTGATACGAAAACTCAGCTGGATCCATCGGGAACTGATCGAAGAGGCTTCCGATCACGACGATCTCTTCCATCTCGTCAGCTATCGGTCTATCGTGATACGCATTATCAAACTTCATCCTATTACGTAGATGACCGAGCATACGCTCCATGATTCTCTGTTCATGTGGATCATGTTTCCCGAGCAGCTTATTCCAACGTCGCAATTCGTGTATAGAAGCTGTCTTGTCTTTCTTGAGTGACTCGGCATATTCGTTTACCTTATTGAATAGTGCTTCATTTTGAAGGATGAAGCTAAGCCATGATTTATCTTCAGCCCATGACTCTTCCGCACCGTAGCATGTCGCAGAAAACACCAGAAAGAGAGCTACCATTAGTCTTAACAAATCGATTTTCCTCTTTGAAAAGCCCTCGGTGGGGGTGTGAACCACCGAGGACAGGACGTTCTTAAACGATCGTCATTGACCAGCCAATGACCTCGCCACCCTCGTCATAGTACGCACAAATCTCTACGTCGGCCGTGATGTCGCCGATCAATCCGTGAGTTCCAATTGTCCACATAACTATGTGACACTCTTTATAAGAGTAACTAGACGGGATTCCAAATGGAGCATACCAGCTAGCTTGCGTGTTCGCTGTGAACAACAATGCTACGGTAAGCAGCCCGGTTTGAATCACATGCCTGATCCCTTTTCGGATTAAGTTCAACTTTTTCTCCTTAGTTGCGTTAAACGTAAGGAGAGTATAGCACAGGATTGATGTAAATGTCTCTCTAATATCATGTAACATACGTTTATGACATGGTATTGACTTTTATATTCCGTTTTATTAGTGTTTATTGATAGCTATGTCATATTTTTGACACATAACGAGTAGTTAGCAATGTTCACCATGCCGTACCATGAAATTTGGCATGAAAACACGTTCCGCCTCCTAGAGTGTATCGCATCTGTTCGACCGAGGTCGAGAAACAAAATGCATTGTGCGCGATCGATTGTGCGTACACCGATGTCTCGTCGTCGTCGCGTGACCCGGATATCATCACGGAGCAAGTTACATGTGTTAGACGACATCGAAATCGGAGGGGATTTATGTGTGATCGTGAGCGTTGGTGCCGATAGCGCGGCGTCCTTGACGATGTTTCGTGTCGGATTGGGATGTTTGACCGACTAGAACGATAGGTCACTATTCGGTTTGTCTCGTGAACTCGAACGGGAGGTGAGTGTCGAATTGTCGACCGATGTAGCGACCGTGATGGACACGAACTTGTGCTTGCTACCTTCTGTCAGTTGGCAACAGAAGCGACTCGACGAGATCTTTGAGCTCTAGCGTGGTCAGTTTCACTGATCACATAATCTCGATCATGGAACCTACGTGACCGCGTCAAGGAAGGAGAAGGACAACCGTGTTCAGGGATACTATAAAAGTCCTGAGGTCGATGAGACATATCCTGTGGACTGAATTAAGGTCAGTAGTGTAAGTGGTGGTGTTTTTGTTCAGGTTCCGGAATCTATCGCAATAGATAACCTATTCGCTTGTGTCCCGAAAAAAAAAACGGTGGAGCAATCCTCCACATATTTCATCGTGGTGCCGAAAACCGATCAGGTCAAAACATAACGGTAATCACCTATCTGGAAACTCTCGGCGTCGGTAGCAGGGAGTAAAAAGGAACTAGATTCATACTAGATTCCAACCATATATGCGGCACAGAGCTCAATTTGCGGCTAAAAATACGATCCCATTCAAAGTACTGGATATAGGTATGTCGAAAAACGAAGACGACGGATACACCATCAAGATCGACTGGGGTATCGACATGGACAAAGGATATGCAGTGAAATACCGCAGTGACTTTCCGTCCGAACTCACCGCGCACGTTAAAGGAAGGTGTCAGTCTTGCTGGGGAGGGTTCCTAGCCCGATCAATCGACGAGCATAGATGGACAGGTATCAAATGCAGGATATGTGGCAGAATGATGGAAGGTGCGCAGGCGGCAGAGGAGCACGAGAGGCTCGATAAAGAGTTGGCGTTGAACTTGATGCATATGTCCTTTGGACGACCACCCGAATATGGGAAAGGTATGTTTGTAATGAAAGTTCTCCCTACTCTGGAAAGACTATCAGAGAATGAGTTGCACGAGCGCATCAAGAATAACAGTGATCCGTCTACGAATAAACGTTGGCTTAATAGGAGTCAGTTTCCACGAGGATCCCCAGCACTCTTCCAACTACAGGCAACAGCTCTCTTGGAGGGAGTGAACAAAATCCACCTCAAGAAAGAAAAAATCGAGGAGGATTTCCTGAACTTCAGTTTTAAAGATGATGGGACGGCGGTTTGGGATCAGAGCGCGATAGAGGGTTTTCGGGACGATCCTGACCACCACAATCGTGAAACGATGCGCAGAATGGGCTCTACGATGAACGCGGCGATGATGGCGGCATTCGCATGCGAGCTTGTCATGAAAGCAATCTCCCTAACCTGTCAGGATCGAGCATTGCGAAGTCATGACCTCATTGAGCTATACAGCGATCTACCCGAATTCTGTAAAGAAAGAACTCGTACGGATTTTCCCACGATCGAGGATGTACTTGAAAAAGGGAGGAACGTCTTCGGGAAATGGCGCTATTTTGAACAAAATGTTGCTCCCGATCATCTAAGTCTAATGATTGACGTAGAACTAGCGAGGGGGTTGGGAAAGGCTGCTCGGGTTTTCCTAGACGAAGCCAACATTGTGGGTCTGGCTGGTTCTTTCGAATTGAGTTCCGAGCGCAAAGGGCGTATGCAAGGAGACAAGATACTCTATAAGGATAACTTTAAATTGAAGGTAAAAAGTGGAGAACGTCCTCCTCGATATGAGAGTTGAGGAATACTATCCCCTAAGAATATGCGCACGTTTAGGGAGACAGTTTTAACTGATATTGGAACAACTACCCGACACTCGCGTTTCTTTATTCGACGTTAGACCATATGACTCATTTGCCTGTGGAGGGTGTGACGCAATGATCTGTCACTCCTACCCGAATACCTCGTTTACGTCCCACGCTTTCAGGAATCTCTGTAAAGCCAACGAAATCTGCCAATCGGCGGGTTCGGTGGGCAATTGGTTACACACCTTATCGTCCGTGCCAATTTGAATACCGCGACGTCAACACGCGCACAGAAATGCTTCGGTCGTGGGAACCTACGATAACCGCCGCATCGACTTCACCGTTCAATAGCTGATAAGAAAAGTGCAAACGTCCAAATAGCTGTAACGTGTAGTAGATCGAGATTAGCGTTAGACCACAGTACGATGTAGTCGCTTGTAATCAGAAATTCGCCTCAGTCGTGACTCGGTATGATGGCGTTCTACTCGCATGATCGGCACTTTCAATGCGTTGAGCCGTGAGCGATATTGAGTGCGAGTGAACGGTCTTGAGTCCGAACGACTGGGGGGATTTATGAACGAGAATAGAGTCGACAAGAACGAGGGACTATTAGACGAGGGGCCACATAGCAACCTATTCGCCTGGACTTTCGTCATCACTTTGATTACGCCGACAGGTGCGGTACTACTGTACGTTGCAGTTTTTTCGATCGCGATATTGGACGGTAGCACGAACACTCCGGTTCCAGAGTCCGGTATGAGCGCATTGGTAGTCGCTTTGTTTGCAACATTAATCACAGGGATCGTGGTTTTCATGACGTTTCGAATTGATCGAGATGCAAAAAGAGAAGCACGTGAAACGGCGAATGAAATTGCTCTCGAAGTAACCAAAGATGTCAAGAAGACGGTGAGAAAGTCTGTAAAGAGGGCACAAGACGCGGTACAGAAAGCTGAAGAAGCAAGAGACTATGCAACCGAAGCGCAAACGAAGGCGCAAGGGGTCATAAAGACGGCACAGTCGTCAGCGAGCGGGGCAAGGAGAGCAAAGAATGATGCTGACACAGCTATCGCCGAGGCGCTAAAAAGATTGGACGAAGCAATTAAGTAAATTCCTATTGACGCGGAGATTCACGTACGGAAAGCGTTTCAGAAGTTGGGTGAAGCCCCAGACACCGAAGATCCTGCTTAGGGTTCTTATAGTCGTCACCCTTCCATCGCAACCAACGAGACAAAGTGGATTACATAAGTTTGCACGACAGGACGGAAACGCGGAACAACTGTACTGAATGAACGGCTAACCACTAATTTATCGTCACAGAACTGAGCACACCATTTCGTGAGAGGAGAACGTTCCTCGTCTTGAATTTCAACACCCCAGCGAAGTAAGTCTCACTAGATATAGGTAATGAGGTACGAGGATTAATAGTCTGTTGGCCAGCTTCGAAATTCTGCTTACACAGAGCACGTCGATGAACGCACCAGATCTCGTTGCAACACATGACACAAGTACACTGTCGAATTAGAAGCTCATTCATGCATAAAGGAAATCCGTTACAGTACCCGCCTCTACGAGACGGCGGCTTAACTCGTGTTGCGAGATGATTAGCAAGGGCGGCGACTCGAAAGGGGAGATTGACCGCGAATCTACATACCGTCTAACGGCGAGACGATGCGGTTGGTGATCAACAAGATAGGACGTTCGGCAGCACCAACTTTAGGTCTCGTTTTTTGATAGTGTGCCCTGCAAACGTGGATGTCGAATTCCGTACTCGTCTCGATGACATGATCCAAAGCAAGGCGAAGGCAGGAACAGATATTCAAGTCTATTCGGAGTGAAGATTCTTGTTGGGTATGGTATGTTTATGAGCGTCTGAAAGACAGTAAACGACGACACTTTACAACCGACGAAGGAATCCAATATGTCGAATGACTCACGGACTTTGGTGTTTAGTTTTGATGGCACCGGAAACGAACCTACCGACGCAGAAGGTTTTGAGCACGATGAGAGCATCAGCAATGTCCTGAAATTACACATCCTAATGGGCGGTGGGTTAGAAGGTGAGGATAGGACGGACACTCTTACACCAAAGGGCAAACAGCAGAAGACTTACTACTACAACGGCATCGGAACACGTGAAAACGGGGAAGAAATACCGTTAGTTGGTTGGTTAGTGTCGAAAGTGTCGGGGGTCGTAAACAGTGCACTCGCACCCAGGTGGGGTGATGCGCGACGTATTCTGAACCAAGCGATGGCAGACTTAGAGCTGTCAGAACCAAAGAAGCATGACGAAATAGTGCTATTTGGATTTAGTCGAGGTGCCGCACTGGCGCGAAAGTTTGCGAGCATGCTACTAAGTGGGCACGAAGATCTCAACATTTCGTTTCTTGGTGTGTTCGATACGGTCGCCGCGATGGACGGGATTCACCGAAAAGGTGAGACTATAAGATCGGATGTCGTATTCGAAAACGGAACGGTTCACGACCGCGTAGGTCACGCGGTACACATTCTGTCACTCGATGAAGATCGAATCGCTTTTGAGCCTACGCAAATGAATCGAGACCTTAAGTGTCCGGAAAGAATCGAGGAGATCTGGTTTCCTGGTGTGCATAGTGATATTGGAGGTGGGTATTGGCATGACGGCCTGTCCGACATCGCTCTTCAATTCATGATCGATCGATGCAAAAATTCTGGAGTGGATATTTCCATTAAGAAATCTAATGCGAGTGAGATTAGAAATCTGCTTAACTCGCAAGGGGACGTGTTGAAAATGCTCGATGTCGATGACATTCTCATACATGAAAACTTCAATGGCATCTCACACTTACATACTGAAGGGATGGGAAGTCTCTACAGCAAGCGAATACGAAGGGTCTGTGTACGGGAAAACGACAACCCCGTACGTATAGAGGTAATACGACCGTTGGTACACCACTCGGTCAAAAGTCGTTTTGACGCGGTACCTGAGTATCGTCCGCCTGCGTTGAGAGGCTTGGAATTCGACGTGTGGTTGTCAGATAATGAAATAAAAAAAGACATTCGCGGTATCGCAGGACTCCGAGAAATGTCTTCACAGGCGCAAACAGAGGATCGTGAATCAACGGAAACGCCCTGATACCCGGCAAGGATTAGAGGCAACAGATATAGGAAGTCAATTGGAACCACGAATGGCCGGTATGTACACGCGCCGAATCGATCGTGGGATTGAGCAATCTATGTCACTTCAAAAATGTGATCTCGCAACAGATCGTAAGTGTGTCTCGGTGGTTTACGCGTTCCCACCAAGCAGACCTGGTCGTTATAGCGATCGTTAACTAGAAGTACCCACACATAGTGTGTTCGTTGAAATAACTGAGGTAATGCCGCAGTTTAATTTCGAAACGCAACACTTTGGGAGTTTGAGAAATACACATTAGCTAGAGTTTGATTCGGTGAATGTGCGTTCGACGAATGATCGTTTTTAGTCGATTTGCGAGCGAGCCGTCCGTGGCTCAACGTAGCAACTATACCGATATGCGTGTATGGGTTATTCGAGTTGGCGAACACGTTCGTGTTCGAAACGTTGCGCGGCGTGCTTCTACGCGAGAATTCTGTGGTGGCATGGTTGACGGTACCGGTGTAGTACGCCATGACGGCGCGCATGACGTCAGCGAGGGGTTTACCTTAGGGATGTATGCACCTCCGTTCATCGTTAAGGTTCGCGTTTGTGCCGCGCTTCCACGAGCGGATAGGGCTTGGCGAAGTACACGTCGCAAGCATTCACCATGTACGATCCGTCGTGTTTTAACGAATTTTTGAAAGGAACTTTCGAATAGCTCAAAAGACGATGTTGGAAGAGTTCTTTACCGATTTGGTGGAGATGCCGTGGTGGGTGAGCATCATCCTCGGCGTCGTGTTCTATGTCGTGGTCGGTCACGTTATTCCGATCCTTCCGATTGATTTCGCGATGTTCGGGGGGATCGTCGACACCGTGTGTCGCTTCGGCTCATGGTTCGCCGTCCTGTTCCTCGTCCCCGCTGGATTGCCAGCAGAACGAAAAATACGCGGTCGTACCCTGGTCACGCACACCAGGACCAAAGAAGCGCTCCGCGACATGGACTGGCGCACCTTCGAAGAGCTGATTGAGTCTTACTACCGTAAGTTAGACTACCGCGTACACCGTCAGCTTGAGAAAGGACCGGACGGTGGCGTTGATGTAAGGATCGCCAACGCAAACAGAGAACGTTTTCTCATACAGTGTAAATACTGGCAGCATATGAATGTCGGTGTCAAACCTGTACGAGAGCTTCTCGGGATCGTTGCCGCTGAAGGTGCGACGGGCGGAATCGTGATCACCTCCAGCATGTTCACGAACGAGGCACGAGCATTCGCTGAAGGTGTGCCGATCGAACTCATCGACGGCGACCGCTTACTCCACATGCTACACGACCAACTCGAAACGACGAAGGCGATCTCGGCCGAGGTTCTTGCAGACTCGACAACCCAAAGCTGTCCTCGCTGCGGGTCCGATCTTGTGATTCGCACCGCAGACCGCGGTCGACACAAAGGAACGTCGTTCTACGGTTGTTCAGCGTACCCGCGTTGTCAGAACGTGAGCGAACTCAAGCGCGATTAAGCACAATCTTTGCGCGTGATCTCATCAGATGTGCAATCGCGCGAAACCTCAATTGTTTCACGCCGCAGATCTGCCTAAAGTTACGGTTTTGTCTATTCCGGATCCGCGTTATGAATTCCATCGAGAAACCTATCCGTCTACGCTTCCTGGTTCGTCCCGTTGATGTGCGCAACGTGGCGCTGCGAAACGCACTGATCAGCATTGTGTCGATGACGCCGCGACGAGCGCCGCATGTTCGCCTGCGCGACGTGTTGAACAAGATTCCTCTAACGTAGCTTATCGACGAGCTCGACTCACGTGACTGAAGAGATCCGTCAAATTCGGGTGACGAAATTAACGCGTGTTGAACATCCACTTCTGGTGTGTCAAATTCAACGCAGTCTCTGGCGTTTTGACCGCATCCTTAAGGCTGATTAGATGCTCGATCACTTCATCTTCCGATTTAAATGACGGTAGTTCTACTGCATCGCTGAAGTTCTGCATCAACAGGGTTTCCACACGCTTTGTGAGAAGGTATTCACGGCGCGCGATAAACCGTCTCAGAAGCTTCTCGTCCCACACCCAAGCTTGACCCGAAAGTGCAGTGATTCGTTTAACCAGACGCGCAAAGAACTTGGTTCCAACCACTATGTATTGACGACCATATTGGTGGTCTCGTGCAGTGTAATGTGCCCATCTTGCGTTATTCTGGCCATAGTAAACCAAATCCGCCTTCTTGAGAAATTCCTCGAACGTAGTTGACGACATTTTTGAAAAACCCGACTCTTCGACTCTCGGAAAGACTGAACGGATCGCGTCCGATTGATCAAAGGTCTTTTCTGTACCGTCTACTAACCCGCCCATGACTCTTTCGCCAAACGGAATGTCTTCACCATTTAAGAAAGTACAGTTCAGCTCATCGTCTATAGTGACGTCAATCATCCCTTCGTGAAGCGACTTCTGGTATCGATCTTCGAGAGCGATTTTGATATCTTCATCTGCAACGTCCTCGAGTATCAATTGGTAGACCTTGCTCAGACTATGAGACTTTCGATCCTTGACCACTCGGTCTTTCTGGTCTTGCGTCATACCGCAGAACTCTCTTCCGAGTATCCGATTCGTACCTCTCGCGTAGAGAACGTGCAACGCGAGTTCTAACGCTCGACCCGCATGAAACGTCATCAACGCTTCGCATTCACGAATCCGAGCATCAATACGTATCTTCTCATCGGCGAAGTCCGACCTGAGTCTGCCACTAAGCCCCAAAGCGATCGAATCTCTCTTCGCTTTCTGATCGAACATTTGCTCAAGTTGAGACCGGATACTCTCTTCCATCGCTATAAGTTGATCCGAGCCAGCTTCGCCACGCGGCGTTTCAAAGGTTTGCATAAGACTTATTTTTCCTTGCCTCTTGAATTCGAGGGCGTTAATCCTAGAAAACCAAACGTATAGCTGACTAACAAGCTGAGATTTGTATCGCTCGCGAAATAAGCTAGGAACTCACCACTGCAGTCTTCCCTGCTACGTCATCTCGGAATGCGACCCTGCCGCCATCAATGTAAACCGGTGGTTTCCCACCGCGTAAGGCACCGATCCATGACATGTACACGCTCCAGACATTAGATCCATCCCAACGAACGACGTAACCGTAAGCGGGGCGCTCGAACTTACCGTCCGGAAAGCTGATCGTGGGTGCGTTCGTTGGGTTCGTCGACGGCGTCGTGAAGCTAACGCCGAACACGAGATCGATCCGCTTCGCCACGCGTACAAAACCTTCGCTAATCTACAGCGCGATGTTGCTATCGCTTTCGTACCACCACGGCGGCGATTCTTCCGGCATTAATCGGTCGGCTGAAATGCCGGGGTTTAGGCACAAATAACGCTGATTCCCAATCCTCACATGCATGCCGACATCTTCACGTTGTCAATTTCGCCTCGAAATAACCTCGAAATCGCCCAAATTAAGCCACCCAACCCCAACACGCTTTCTCGTACACCGGAGTCCGTTTTTCGGCTGTAAATACTCTCGCGAGGCACGTTAGACGTCCTATTCATCCGTTGCAGCGCCGAGATGCTACTTCAGCAGACTTCGAAGCCGGTCTCGGGCGGAGAGTAAGGCATCTTTCGACGGTTTCTTCTTCGCCGTGCGAGCTGCAATGTCGATTTCACTCGCGACGAGCGCCATCCCGTGAGGCACGAAATCCTTCGTCTTCAGCTTTGGCAGCACGCCGCACGCGATACTTCTCAAGTACGTTGTTAGCTTGATACCGGCGCGCGCTGCACGTTACGCCACTTGCGGGTGATCTTCCTCGCTCAAGTAGACGTTAATTCGTTCCGCTGTTGTCGACATTTCAGTCTATATTTATCGCTAACAATTCAACTAGGGGTTTTTCAATACCTCACAACGATATGGCCGGTTCGATTACGTATACGTAGGAGAAACTCATCGAGTGACTGCTCAAACAGGGTGAAGAAAGCGATGACATCCTATTCGAGGAAGTAATAGGCGGTCACCTCGAGCGCAAGGAACTGTCCTAAGCCGAGGCGTCCTCGCTCATCACGGGTCTCGTTGCTACCGAAGACGAAGACAAACTCGAAGCCCCTGACACCGATGAACCGGATCGCCCCTCGCATCGCATGCCACAAGCCGTGTCCCCCAAGCAATTGAAGTTCCTAAGGGATCTGATCGAAAAGAAAGACCTCGCCCGCGATGCTGTAATTTACGAGGAAGTACTGTTTTTCGCGTTTGATGGCGTCCACCGCGTCGAAGCTGATTGAGGCATTCAAGTAGATACGACAGCTCGAGGCATCGCAGTAGATCGGACGCCGGCCAACCTTGGCATCCAACACGCCTACGGTAACGGAATCAGCACATGCGGACGATCGTGGCGTTCGTCGCGCTCTTTATCAACGTTCTTTTCCTAATCGCGATCGTTCTGAACGCGGTCGCATTTCTCAGCGCTAAGTACAAATCCCGGCTCACGCTTGCGACCTTGGACCTCGACGACAAGAGTTGCACGGAACTCGAGCCCATGCTGTCGACGCGACGCAACTGGATCCGAGTCGAAATCGGTTTATCCCTCGTGTTTTTCAGGTTCCTCTGTACTTGGCACGTTCGATTGACGAGGAAGAGTCCGAGACCTTACATCGTTGGACTGGTCATGAGGCAACCCGCACATCTGAGATGAAGATCGCCGACAATCTGGCGGATCTCTGGCTATTCGCGATCCAGTGCCGGATCGGAAATCAGGAAGCGAGTTCGGGATTTGCCAAGCATCGAGAGTAGTTCGATGCGATGGACTTAGAGGAGTCCCCGCCGCGATCATGGTTCGAGATGAGATTGAGCAATGGTGCATGTACGGTTCCACGATCCTTCGCGAAGTACTCAGGTAGTGTCGTTCGCATATTTGTTCATGTAAGAAGATTCGGAGGGGCGGATTTTCGTCAACCACGGCCGCGGTCGCAGAACGTACTTCGTCAATGAAAATCCCAGTACCCTCGGCGAACGAATCGCTTACGTGCGATCGATCGATTTAGGTAAGACTCGACTTCAACTCGCGCAGGAGGCCGGTCTCTGCGAAGGCACCGTCATGCGCCTCGAGAAGGGTGTATCTAATACTCTGGCGATCGCTGAGGTGCTGGGAGTATTGCTCGATTGGCTGTGCGGTCGCATCGATGAATCTGGCGATAACGTCGACGAGGACCGACGACCGGGACCTTGACTCGAAGAGTCTGTTGATTCAGCTCGAATCTACTTCAGGTCGTCCGAGATCGTACTACTCCAATCAACCGTGAAAGGAAAACATGAATACTGTTCAAGGTCATTCTTAGGATATGATAAGGTCGTCGATTCCAAATTCACCTCAGAATCCCGGGAGGACCCATATGTATCGTTACGTTCTCACAGTGCTTGTTCTCATATGGTGCTCTCAATCCGCGGCCAACGGTACCGGTGGTAAAGACGCCGTCGTGCGTGATGAAGAACCACGCGACGCGATTACCTCGGAACCATCAGATCGAGCGGGTTCTTCTGAAGAACCGGCACACAAACTCGCTTTTTCCAAAATCGAACCCCAAGATCTGCAAAAAACTGACTCCCCAGAATCCACTCCTGGAACTCTCGAGTCCGTGCTCGAGAAGTTGAAGATTGAGGATCGCCCAGGAGGTCAGATTAGTATCAGTTCTTCTGATCCTTCTCTCGAAATAGGCTCTGTGACCGTGAATCCGGGATTAACGATTGCTACGGAAACCGGTCCCGAAGGTGAGACGGAAGGCTTGAAGATTGGGGGTGAGGTGATCATTCAGCTTAAGGAAAAAGAGAACGGTAAGTAATGGCTTCTCTTCATTTCAAATCTTTGATGTGTATAGACACTGAGGATATCACTGGATCTGACGAAACTCACCTAGTCGTTAGTGGAACAACCCGTTGGCGTGGACGAATGAACGACGGCGACGCTGTGTCCCTGAACGTAGTGAAACCGATACCGTTTATCAATCGCGCACGAATAGATTTGTTCGATGACGATCATCCCGACCCTGACGATCACGTCGGCACTACATATGCTCTGTTATCAGAGATCGGAAAAGGTGAGATTGAGCACACGTTCAAATATAACGCTCCTTTGGGATCTGCAAAATACGTGCTTACACCGTGGAATAGCAGACGGTCTCACTACTGCCAGAGCAATAGTGGTCACCGAACCCGTGGCTGAAGTGTGCAACAAAGCGCAATTAACTTTGGACCATAAGGTAGTGGACTTACGCGACCAATTTACACAAGACCTGAGACTTGCCTTACCATACTTTTTCACCATTGAAGTACGGAACGACGAATGGGAGGTGAAGGTATTCGGTCGTAAAAATCGGTTGCTTTCCCACTACAAGTCAATCCGTAGGGGAAATTCGCGAAAGCAACCGACTCGTGATGTACTCGATCCGATGCGTACTAGCCAGTATGACCCGACCGAGAACTTTGATGTGGGAGAGGATTTGAAGCAGAATGGGAAGACAGTGATCCAGCTGTACGGTGACTTGAACATTACCACTGTCGAGTACTGTAAGCGTCTCGAGCTACTAGGTCATTGGTTAGTAGACGCTGACTTCTTGCCTTTAAATTGGTGAACTACGACTAACGTAACGGCAGAAAGGGATCGCGAACTTAGCAGTACTACAAATCGAAGTGACTCGATACTTCTCCACCGCAATTGCTAGTGGGCTTCTCTTATTCCGTGCGGGGATTTGGCTACTTGCTCTTGACTCACGGTCTCAGGGTGCCTAAAACTCCATATACCCAAAATTCCCGCTTAATAAATTAACGGTGCGTAAATCCTACTGAGATGGCGCATTCGAATGTCTTTCGTAACGTCCATCCATGACGTATGCTCAAGAAGTCAGATTAAAGGTCGTTCGACCGGCAGTTTCGGTGTCGTTTGTGATGGTTTTTGCACGTTGACGTGAACGCCTGACGTGCGGCATGGCCGCCATCTCGACGTGGTTCAAGGATGGTTGGGTAACGACGCTGGTGTCAGCGTCGTCGATGTCATCCGGGCGCGGTCTTCCACCAGGTGTCGTACACATTACATGCGTGCACGAGCCAGCGGAAGCGTTGGGATCGTAACCGCTTGGTGAACTGGAGCGCGACGCGACGACCCGACCGGGTCAACCGGCCGACGGTCCGCACCACGTCTCGGATCAACGGGCGCAACCCGCCGTTGCGGGCGCTGGTCGGCAACATGTGGTACTGCATGAACGTGAGCAGCTGTTGCGCCAGCAGACCACACAGGTAATACAGTTGATTCCCGTGAAAGTGTCCCGTCGGCGGATGATGCAAGTCCATCTCGATCAGCGGACCCTTGAAGCCG
>JAJECH010000023.1 GCA_022822135.1 Pseudomonadales bacterium | reverse complement strand
ACTAGAGTCACCAACGCGACCAGCAGGCTACCGACCGCTCGGCGCAGGAATGTCGTGTTTTGAATCATCATCCCATCTCCTCTAGAAGCTTCGGGTCCGATTCGTTGAGTCGTTTCGACGCGAGGCGATTCGACAACCGCCAAGCCTGAAATCGAACGATGCCGCCGCGTGCCGTAGATCATCCGCCGGAGCGACCAGACTAGAACGTACGTGCCGATGAAGCCTAGAGAGCTGTGCAATCCGCACTGCAAGACACCCGCCGAGATCTAACTGATTCGACATTTGACAATTCCGCCGCGAGCCGACTTTACGGTGCATCCTGCTCATGGCGAATGGCTACCACAAGCAATCGCTGTTGCTAACAATCAACGGATGGCTGCTAACATGTGCCGATGATTCACTACACAGCCCTATCGGTGCGCTAGTCAATTCGTGGGGTCATAGTCTGAGTCACTAGCGATGAGCGCGCATGCCACACGCACCATACGGTTGGCGAGCGCCACTCCCACCACCAATCGACCTAATTGACACGAGATTAAAGTACGTTCAAATAGCGTATCGAATCTCCGATCAGGTTCACTACAATCTCATGATCGTGCCATCGATTATTGCAGGAGTAAGTCGTGAAGTAGCGGTGCGAGTCGCATAAACACGACCTACCCGTCGTTCCGTTATTGAGCGCTTTACACCCGTGGTCAAATTCAATAAGAGTGAATATCAGCTGTTGCCTAAAGGTCACCTGTTTGATGACTTTCAAGTGGGACAGCGATTTGAGCACCATTGGGGTCGCACGCTAACCGAGAGCGACGCAATCTCGTTTGCGACGATGACACTTAGATATCTACCAATATATTTCAACCGGGATTTCGCCGAAGAAAACGGGCATCGCGACCTTGTTGTTGACCCCTTACTTGTGCTAGCTACGGTTATCGGTCTATCGGTCGAGGACTTGTCAGAAGCGGGTGGGCCATTCCTTGGTGTCAACGAAGTTAGATTCGTCGCGAGCGTGTACCCAGGCGATACTGTTTACGCCAACTCGACAGTAAAGTCAAAACGAGAATCCGCTTCACGACGAAATACTGGCATCGTGACTTGGGAAACCAACGGCATAAATCAACACGGTGAGACTGTCCTCGCATTTGAGCGCACGAATCTCGTTGCTTTTAATCGACGCGACTCATGACCAATCCTTCACATTTTGGCTACTTTGAGGACTTCGTCCAAGGCATGAAGTTCGCGCACGCACGTGGCTCCACGATTACCGACATTGAAGGTCAGTATCTCACAAAGCTCGTCATGAATACGGCCGATAGTCACTGGAATGAAGCAAGAATGGCAAATACACCGTTTCAGAAGCGCATCGTGTTTGGATTCATAACCGCTTCAGTCGTCATCGGTCTCGCTACACAAGACACTTCCGCTCAGGCGATTCGAGAGATTGGATTAGATAAGATCCGGTTTAGCCACCCCGTGTTTCAAGGCGACACACTATATGCGTTCACCGAAGTGTCAAAAACAGAATCTGCAGTCGGGGAGCGTGCAGGAATCGTGACGTTCAAACATATCGGCCTCAATCAGGAGGATACGGTCGTGTTCGAAGGTGAGAGAAAAGTTCTCATAAGAATGCGAGCTGCGACTTGAAAGGTGCTGGCGAAACCGATGTACACGGTCCGCTTCATGACATCACGTTGCTAGACTGTACGATGGCGCTAGCGGGACCTTACGGGACCGCTCTGCTAGCTGACCTAGGAGCGAACGTCATCAAAATCGAACCACCGAATGGCGACGGCGCACGCACAGTGCCTCCACGACCTGAGGAATATGCTTACACGGATCAGCAGAACCTTAGTCAAACCGACTATGGTGCCTTTTTCGCCAGCGTGAACCGAAACAAGCGAAGCATTACGTTGGATTTCAAGAACCAAAACGACTGTGATGTCTTTCTAGCAATGTGTGAGAGTGCCGACGCGGTTGTTGAGAACATGCGGCCGGGTGTAATGGACCGATTGGGTGTTGGCTACGATGTCATACAAGAGCGCAATCCTCGACTTGTCTATGGCTGTATTCGCGGATTCGGTGATCCGCGCACCGGTGCCGGTCCGTACAGCGATTGGCCCGCATACGACATCATTGCTCAAAGTATGAGTGGATATGTTCAGTTAACGGGTCCAGAGGAGGATTTCGGTTATCCAAGTGGCGTGAGCGTCGGCGACGTCTTTCCAGGCACATTGTTAGCGTTAGGCTTGATGGCTGGCATCCATTACGCGAGGGCGACTGGTGAGGGGCAGTTTTTCGATGTTGCCATGTACGACGCAATGCTCGCGTTCACGGAGACGATCGTAGCGAATTACGGCTGGTCTAAAGTTCCGCTTAGCGCACGCGGGCGCCATCATCCAAATTTAGCACCCTTCGGTTTGTTTCCGACCAAAGACGGCGCGGTCGCAATCGCCGCACCGCTTAAACATCAATGGGATGCACTTTGTGACGCGATAGACAAAGCTTCTTTGAAGACTGATCCAAGGGTCAAAAACGCTTACCTTCGTAAACGGAATTTCTCGATCGTCGAAGGAGCGATTACTGGATGGACTCTCGAACATACAAAACGAGAGATTATCGACATGCTCGGTGGTAAGCTCCCCTGCGGTCCGGTGAATTCAATTGATGAGATATTCGATGATCCACATGTATGGCGGCGAAAAATGGTTCGACACGTCGATCTTGAAGACGGTACTGGTCGAGTCGCGATGATTGGAAATCCCATTAAGTTCGAGAAAATCCCTTCTGACACTCTTAGTCGACCACCGAATCTCGGTGAACATACGGATGAAATTCTTCGCGAATTCAATCTTGCGGCAACTCCTTTAGGAAAGTCTACAAATGAACAAGACTAGACTGCGCCGGTCGGAACTATCCGTACCGGCCGCTAATTTGCGGTTTATTGAGAAAGCCGCAGACAGCGACGCGGACTTAGTGTTCCTTGACCTCGAGGATGCTACAGCACCAGCAGTTAAAGACGATGCACGACGAAATGCGATTCAAGCATTGAACGATCTCGACTGGGGAAAGCGAATTCGAGCGGTACGGGTCAACGCTCACGACACTGAATGGGTTGTAAATGACATCTTCGAGGTCGTTAATGGCGCAGGGTGCAACCTTGACATCATTATCGTACCTAAAGTCACGAAACCTGAGCATATCATGTTCTTCGATGTGATGTTATCCGCACTGGAGAAAAAACTAAATCTCCCACATCGAATCGGTATTGAAGCTCTCATAGAAGAGGCCGAAGCACTAGGTAATGTTGAAGCCATTGCCAAGAGTTCACCTCGGTTAGAAGCACTGATTCTCGGGTTCGGTGATTTGTCTGGATCTCTCGGGATGCGCTTCGGGCATGAACTCGACGAAAGCTACGCATATCCGGGAGATAAGTGGGCACCGATGCGTACCCGCATGATCGCGGCATGTCGGGCCGCCGGTATTGACGCCATTGACGGACCGTACGGCAGTATCGGCAATGACGAAGGTTATCGTCGCGAAAGTACTTATGCGGCTTCATTAGGCGCTGTTGGTAAATGGTGTATTCATCCGAACCAGATCGCACACGCAAATGAAGTGTTCGCACCCACACAAAAGGAACTAGATACCGCAATCAAAATGGTTGAAGCCTACGAAAGATCGGTTAAGGCTGACTCAGGCGTTGACTCTGCCGATGGTATGTTGGTTGATGCGGCAACCTTGCGGTTGTACCAGCCGGTCATTGATCGAGCACGTCAAATTGGCATGAACACATGATCCGCTTTTAAGCTTAACTTGCGTTCACAGAGGGATTAACTCAAATTGGAGCTAAGGGGTACTACCGCTGTCGTTACGGGCGGCGGTAACGGTATCGGACGGGCACTTTGTAGTGCATTAGCAGCGGAAGGCGTAAACATCGTGGTCGCGGATATTGATGCAAACGCTGCCAGGTCCGTTAGCGAAGAATTAAGAACTCGCGCAATTGAAACGATCGACATCAAAGTCGATGTTTCTTGTGTTGAAAGCGTTCACAGAATGGCGGAACTTGCAAGCGCGACCTTCGGCGGGGTGGAATTGCTGTTCAACAACGCAGGTGTCATTCCACCCGCCTCCGCATTGATCGAAACTAGCGTTGCGGATGCTGAATGGATATTCAACGTTAACGTACTTGGGACGCTTAATTGCATACGGGAGTTTGCGCCACGATTTCAAGATGCAGATCGAGAGGCTCGGATAATTAACACTGCTTCCGAGCATGCTCTTGGTGTCCCGCACGTTGCTAGCGGCGTCTATACCGCATCAAAACATGCGATCTTAGGTCTTTCGGATGTCTTGAGATTCGAGCTCCCTAGACATGTACGGGTTAGTGTGCTTTGCCCAGGAATCGTAGCAACTTCACTATGGCGCGCTACCGAACGACGTCAAAGTCAGTACGGTGGTCCGCTCGCGAGCAATCCAATGGCAGAAGAATTGATGCAGGGGTTGGGTATGCCTGTTGAGGAAGTCGCAACCAGAGCTATCGCCGGGGTAAAACGCGGTGACTTTTACATTGTTACCCATCCCCATTCGGTCGAATACGCCGAGGAACGCTGGCATGAGATACAGCAGTCTTTTCGAACCTACGCGCCTAGGTATTCGGGGGACGAACGTTTTAACCTTAAAGCACTATTTATGAACGCTTTCAAATCTTCTAATGATGATTCGAGGCGCCAACAGAAAGAGGATTAACACTTGATCGAGCTTTATCAGTTTTCAACCTCACCTTTCGCTGAGAAAGTGCGGAGAGCACTTCACTATAAAGGACTCGCTTACTCCATTCATGAAGTTGACCGAAGAGCCGCCCGCGAAGGTGAATATTCAATTGTTTCACCCACTGGCAAATTCCCATCAATTAAGGACGGCGAATCTATTGTCTGGGATTCAACCGACATCATTTTCTATCTAGAGAAACGGTACGGTGATCAACCGTTGGTTCCAAACGATCCACGAACGGCTGCAGAAGCGCATGCCATTGAGGAGTGGGCAGACGAATCGCTGTATTTTTATGAAATGACCATACGGTTGACATGGGAACACAATCTCGATGAGGCACTTGACGAATTTGCCGAGACGATGCCCGCTATCCCAAAAGATCAACTTCGACAGATGATCATTCAATCCACGTCTGAATTGACGTCAACACAAGGTGTCGGTCGTAAACCTCGTGATCAAATCGTGACCGACGTAGAGCGGCAATTTCAACATATCGAGGGACTCCTAGCAGATCGTGAATGGTTGGTCGGCGACCGTATAACGTACGCTGATCTTGCTGTCCTATCTCAAGTTAATGCGATGTTATACGCCGCAGAAGCTCGCGTCGCGATGGACAATAAGAGACTCATTCAGCCTTGGATAGATCGGGTGAACTCGCTCGCTCGACCTTAGCAGATACGTCATCGTCGTATGAGACACCGCGCTACCGCACATACAGACGCGCTCAAATTCGATACAACCTGTATGAGAGTATATAAGCCTTAATCTACCCGCCACGCTGTTGGAAGTGGCATGCCGTCACTGAACAAGACTCTCGAGTCGTGATCCGAAAAAAGTTGTATCACACGATCTGTCATCCCACGAGTGTTTTTAGATCGGAATATTGCTCGAACATCACCTGTAACCCGATTCTGTTAGATAGTCGTAGGGCGCGTCTTATCATGGCGCAAGTCGAAAGTACCGCTTGGACCTGTGACTCGGATGGTAAATATCTTTCCTTCCCAGTTTCGTTCTATAGGCAGCGCAAATGTAAAGTAGCTCTTTCTTTCGCCTTCCCCGATTTTTGGTATGTCGAACCGCAACTGAAATAATGCATTGTCGGTTACGCTCAGACCTTCGAGTTTGTATGGTCCTGATGCTCGAGGTAGGCAGACTGCACTTCTGCGATAAATACGGGTTCTAGGTATGGTTTTCCAGTTGAACCGTTTAAACCACCCCACAACACGAGCGAACGCCTTGCAGCTGGTGGACGTGGATTTAACCAACCCGCCGTATGCAAACGGTATCGCAACGATTTATCGAAACTGAAGTCGCTAATCCATGGCGGACCACAATAGGACATTAGGTCTTTGAAGTCAGTTGGCGAAACCAAGGACTCGCTCTCAAAATCGTATCCCCAAACTCCTGTTTTACCTTCACTATAGGGATACGCAGCATCCGGTCCCGCCGGATCGCCGCACGGGGCATGAAACAACGAAAGATTGTGACCGAATTCATGTGTGATCACGTCTCAACCTGTGATCGACGCCGCAGTCTTTCGACCGATAGCTCCAAGTCCAGCCGCTCCTTGAAATTCGCCCGAGATCAATCCCATGTAGTACCTTTCGTGTCCTCCTTCCATAGTTTGAATTAGCGTTGTTTGTTGCATGATGTCAGACATGTCATTACCCGAAGTCCAAACCGGCTCATGAGCTTCCGCGTTAATCTCGACATTCGGTAACAATGTTCGAGTTGGTTGTAAATACTCGTGCGTCATCGGAGCATCTGCCATCGCGTTCACCAGATCAATAACGCGTTCATCCGGTCGCTCTTCCCACACAAACGGGATAAACGTTGCATTGAATATCGGCATTGCGCGAACTTCAATGGCGAGCTTGCCTTCTTTAGGAATTCGGGTCGGCACTCCCAAGGAGACATCGAGCGCCGCTTCGTGGTCCAATTCAATGACGAGTTCAAGACCCGGTTATATAAATTCCGCAGGAATCGTAGCGTTAAGTGAATTGGCAAGAGCGCTTTGATCGAGATCTGTCGGGATCGGACCCGCTTTGCTCGCAAGTGTAATTTCATGTACTAAAGTACCACCTAAGAATATCTTCGCGCGGGCAGAAGGTAGATCCTCAGTGTTTTCGCGCTCGCTCAAAGGAAATACCCTCAGAAGCGCGAGATGGTCTGCAAGGAGCGCAATCGGAAGCTCTGCTGATTGGATCGACTGCATCACAAGAACAGGGAGCTGTTCCGTGTCGCATTCACGCACTCTGCATGTCGGCAAGGAGTTCAACCAGTCCATCAAATTCGAGTCATTCGACGCACATATCCCCGTGTCTAGTGCCTGCATACGGATGCGATGACGAAGTTTGATTAACTCGTTCGACAGTACACCGGTGAGCCTTGGATTGCCGGAAACCGCTAGCGTACGAAGGTTCTGTAGCCTTGAAATTTCGATTGGAATCGAACCTGCGAGGTTGTTCTGGTTTAAAAAAAAGCTCACTCAAACTCTCCAAACTCGTGATTCCTACAGGGAATGCGCCTACGAGCCGATTATTCGCCAAATTGAGGTACTGGAGTACAGGGCTAACTTCAATCTCCTTAGTAACGTCAACCTCTGTGAGCTGATTACCGGACACATCAAGTATCCTCAAGGTGCTATGTAACAAGAATCCTTCGGGCAATTCGCCGACGAATTCATTTTCGGCGAGATGAAGTTCTCGCAACGCAGGCAAATCTGGCAACTCAATCGGTATCGATCCTGTTAGTGAGTTACCACTCAGATCAAGCTTTTTCAACGCTTCAAGTTGACCAAACTCGCATGGGATGTATCCCGACAACTCGTTGTACGATAAATCTATTGTTTCGAGTTTCGTCAGGTCACCAAGTTCTACAGGTAATTCACCTTCGATGGAAGTTGTGTCAAGTTTTTTCTGCAAAAAGGTTTTAGTGAGGTCTCGGTGACCGACCCGCGGGTCGGTCACCGAGGCTGCGATTGATGTTGATTTCATGCCGCTTTCGCCCACGTTGGTGATGAAGTTGCATGCCCCTTGATGAGCCCGATCTCACCGGTCAGATAGCGTTTCCCGGTGATCCACTGGTCGTGGGTTTCGGCCGCGAGCGCTCGAATCAGACGCAGGCACGACGCTTCGTTCGGAAAAATCCGTACCACCCGGGTCCGCCGTCGGATCTCTTCGTTGAACCGTTCCAGCATGTTCGTCGATTTCATCCGACGCCGATGGCGACGCGGCAACCGATACACCGAGAACGTCTCCTCGATGTGTTCCTCAACCCAGGTGACCAGTTTCTCGCACCCGGGTTCATCGCCCCAACGTGC
>JAJECH010000016.1 GCA_022822135.1 Pseudomonadales bacterium | reverse complement strand
CCAGGCACTCGGCAATCGGACGCCGGTCGAGGTATACGAAAATGACTTAAAGAAGGCGAAACATGCCGCGTAAATAGGTTTCGTCGAAAATGTTCACCACCCTCATGGGGGTGGTGAAATGGGTTCGATTACAGCTTAAATGGATCGAAAAGCTGTCTCACGAAACTGCACCACCTGTACACCCTTATCAGAGACTCTATCGGATTCTAGACGTTCTTTTACGTCGCCGAGCCATGAGTGAATCCGGTTCTGAACTTCCTCGTCATGGTTAATCAGGCTTTGTACTGCAGAAATAAGCTCAGCGAAAACTGAATCGTCAATATACATGTATAAAGGGCTCTCAGACGAGAGCCGGGTTCCCGTGTGTATGCGCTGGCAATTCTATGTGTTCAGAAACTGAGCGCGTAGCTGCAATTTCTGAACACAGAGATATTACGACTCGTAAGACACCAAGCACTGATTGACGACGACACTCGTCTCAGCGTATCCGCTGCCGCTAGGGTTACCCTCGTCTTCACCACCTTGAATCTTGTCAGGTTCCGGGACATTTGACAGGTGCGCTGGGTTCCCGTAGATGAGGTAACTTAGCACGACCCGGACAATCACACCGAAGGTAGTAAATTGCTGGTCTTGACACGGAACGAGGGTAGTTGCGGTGACCGTTGGCGTGACGGTAGTCATCAGCATACCAGCGATAACGAGTGCGCCGACTTTTCGATTGATTCTCATTTTGAGATACCTTGTTAGTTGAGATTATCAGACTAACAAGGCAATTTGTGTGCCAACGAGTTTGGCACGATTGTTGCTTATCTGGGGTAACCTAAACTCCTAGAGGAGGAATAAACATGCTACGACGCAAAACCGCAGCTCTCTGCAATCTGGTGTTATTAATGACAACCATCTCACCCGCAGCTAAGGCTGACCTCAACGGTCAATGCGACCCATACTCAGCGGCATTACCTGTGCTCGTCGCAATTGCGATAGCAGCTGGTGTGAGGATACTTGCTAAGAAGTATGCGGTTCCGATGGTTACGGCAGGCGTAACGATAGCAGGAACTGCAATCGTCAACTTGCTGGACGACGATGACGACGATTCACCTCCGCCTCCTATCGAAGTAACGGTCGTCATGCCACAGCCAATTGATGACTCTGACAATTCACAGAGCGGAGGAGGATCGGATAGAGGCGAAACGCCCGAAGAAGATGACGCTCCTGAAGCACCGCCAGAAAGTCCTGGCGGAGGCGACACAGGTACATACGGTGGTGGCTATGGTAGCTGCCCAACTTCTCCATACACGTTCTAGTGTCCGTATACAATTTCTCTTAACTGAGGAGGGTCGAAAATGAACGCTGCAAAATCTAGACCTAAGCTATCGCTTAGGATGTCGAAAGAGGAAGCAAACGAAGCGGTGCAAGATTCATTGAGTGAACTTAATGAATCCCGCGCTATCCCGAATATACTGATCGGCGTGTGTATCGCACTCGCGGCCGTTGCGGTGTACGCGTTCCTACTCTAGTAGCGTGACATCAGCAAATGCTTCTAGTAATCTAGTCAAGAGCCTCAGTTCACGCTGGGGCTCTTATTTTGTACCAGCCCTCTTCATTACGACCAGAGTATCTAGTCATGCGTGATCTACTTGTAACGTGTATATCCGTACTCTGTCTATCTGCGCTTGCAGATGAACATTCATGTCCAGAGGATCGCCCTTACCCTCGCGGTTCCACCGCATGTGATAGCTGCCCTTGGGAAGAAACCTTCGAGAAGTGGCAGGAGGGTGTGTTAGGCGAAACCAGACCGTCAAGCTTGTTCAAACCGTTGTCCATCTTCGTCGACAGCAACGATCTCAATTTCCCCTTCTCTGTCCATTAGATTAACCAAACGTAGAAACCCCAATTGATGTTCGTTACCAGCTGATAGCAGAAAGGGAACGAGAAAGGGCTGATCCTTCACTTCATTGAGGGTCTGTCCTCCGGAGCGTAACCAAGCTTGCCACCCTTCGGCATAAATCGCTGCCGCTCGCGACATGAACGCAGTGTGCTCACTATATTCGCCATTACGCAGGTATTCGATGAAGGTGTCAATAACGTTTGGGTAGTTATCGATAAAAAACCGAACGGCGAGATGCCTGTCTTTATATTGAGTAGGCAGCGAATCAGAATGCAGCAGGATCTCTGCTAGGGTGAACTTAGATTCAAACAGCCGAGGATCAAGGTGCCGTACAACCAATGACGCAACGAACTCAGCGACTCCTTCGGTCCACCAATGCAAACTGTCAAGCTCGCCTCTAAAACCACCATACACGTTGTACCTGCCGTCCAGATAATGCGCATATTCGTGTTCGAAATTCCAAATGCTCAAACGTGGGTCAGGGGGATCCTCCCAAGGTTCGTATTCAGTCGCAACGAAATAAGGTCGAGTACTCTGGTTAGCCAGATCCCATTCGTAGTAGATGCCACTGCACGTATCCGCGTTACGAAAGAATGCGGCGGAAGAGAAGTCCTTGCAGGAGCTAGTGTCGTGAAATACATAAGCACTTAGGTGATGATTGAAGTCGTTCGCTACCGCTTCACAATTGGTATCGAACAAAGAGTGAAATTGTGTCGCGACTTCGTCGAGTCGCTCGCAAGCCAGCATGAGTTGGTCTTTATTTAGATCTTGAGCATGAATGGTTGTTCGATCGTCAGGGCAATAGCTTCTCGGACAATCTTGGGTATTCTCGAACACAGCGTCTCTGAAATTAACGTTAAAACCAGAACCGGCATACCACTCACACGTACCGTAGTAATCGCAATTGAGCCGATCGTTGTAGTCGAGTTCTGCGACGACTCGTAACCAAATTGGTTTTAGCGATTCATCTTCAGCATATGCGGAGCGTATAGAGTTGACGGTATCTCTCACGCGGACATAGTTCGTGGTGTCAGGATAGATAGTGAATCGTCCGATCTCGATAGCGCTCCGCGTCGAGATGAATTGCTATTCTTCATCGAACTCCTTAAACTCGAGCGCACGTGCTAGGAGTGCGTCGAGGAGCGCGAGGTGTTCGCCTAAACTGGGACCGAAATGTTCGCGATTTGCGTGACCCGTCCTCAACAAGTCAAATACTGCAACGATGAAGATCCTGAAAGAATCCGTTTGATAACGCTTGTCCTAGTTCGACAACCACCACGACACAAAATCGAGGTGGGCAGCCGACTGGCGATAGTCCCTGATCAATCCGGCTAGTTCAATCAACATGTCCGCGTGGGAATCGTTGTTCTCGCTCAAATGTGGATTGTGATATATCTCCTCTCCAATGTCGACTATCGCGGTATGCACTTTGGAACCGGGACTGGTATCCCAAGGTTGACTAGATTCCCAAACGTCTGCGCCACAGGTTCCACCAGAAGGTGTCCCCCGTTTGATGCACCAGACGTGGATATCTTCAGCGACCCGCAAGAATTGCATCAGGTTCACCAGAGAATCGACCGTGAAACCGTCGTAGGTCTGAGCTAACTCTGATACCGCATATGCAACGTTCAGCACATTGGTCTCATTAGCGATCACGAACTGCAGCTGTTCGTCGTCGACGTGCTCAAGATCACGGATACAACCGTAATCCGCTCCGATTAAAACGTCTACTAGGTCTCGACCCGATACTCCTAGAAGAGTTTGATAAAGAGTCTCGCAGTTAGGCGACTGTTGGGATGAATTGGTAAGGCTAGTACGCCCTTCTCTCTGCTGAGAAAGTTCCTGTTCGATTAGAGATAGCCGCGATCCGGCTATGTGAGTCGCCGTTAACACCATTCCAGCGATGATCACATGAAGCCATGTGTAACCTAATCGCAAACGCATACTTCCGCTCAATTTAACCTTGACCAGACCTTCTAGAACCTACCCAGAAAACTCGGCAACGACTTCTCTTCAAACAAAATGACAAGACCCACACCTTCGCGATTGAGCAAGCTGACTGGAGGGTCTTCGCGACACTTCGCACCCGTATTTAAGGCAAGCTGGAATTCCTCACAAATCGATTTAAGAAAAACTATGGCTAGTTTGCAAGAGACTCAATCAGTGTGTAAGTGACCAAATACTCTGAATCAGTGTGCAAGTTTGATAAGCGTTAGCCACATGTCATCCGAGCTCGAACTCATGCACGCCGAATTGACCCGGCTCCATCGATTGAAAGGCAGAAATAAAGTCCACATTGTCCTGCGACCATGTTCACAACGGTCGAAGCACGAGCACACATACGAATCGCCCCTGGATCCCGTAGCGGTCAGGCCATCCCACTGATTGTGCCTGCGGACAAAAGTCTCGAAACGTCAACTATCCGGTCGAGATTGCCGTGCAATCGATCGAGCAGCAGCATATTTCGATACGAAATCAGTATGACTTGCGTCCTGAATTCATCCTCATTTTGATCAAACAGAGAAACTGCGATATCCTCACGATTGTCACCATCGAAATCCCCAGCACATTCAAAATCCATACCGCGAGAGTACTGTGCGAGATCGTCGAATGTGAGATCCCAAACATCGTCCGCGCTTTCTCCGATCGCAGAACGTAAGTCGATTTTGCCATCTGAAATTTTTTCAAGCTGGTCAAGCCGTCGTAGCGAGCGCGCGTCGAATACGTACAAACTTGACTGCCTCATATCGTCGGAGTCGATTTCTGGGAGATGATCCGGTAAACCCAAGACGCGACCACCGGGTTCATCAGGCTGGCAAATTTTGATGTTGCCGATCCCGTGGAAAGCAAGTGCACTGTGTTCACTCGGTTGAATGGTTGCAATGACGCCATTGCGATAGCCATCCATTCTGTCGAACTGTTCTAGCCGACGTGAATCGATCAACACAGCATGTAGTGGATCATCCGTTCGAAGTAACGGAAGAAGATAGCTTATGTCGTCGCGTGTGGAAGTGTCCAGATTAGTTAATGAAATCGCCGTGAATAAATCGAAATTAAATCCTTTGAGCTTTAAGGAATTCGGTTGAACGTAAGAGTTCGCCAAATAGTTGTGTCAAGTTTTTTCTGCAATTTCTCTTGGGTAAATACCCGTAGGCGAGTTTGACGACGTTCGTGAATTGGTGCGTACTGCTGGAATCGACGCGAACACGGGAGGAGGAGAACTGATTGGCGCAAAGAAAAAGACCCCCGATCGCAAGCTGCTCGCGTACGAAAACTCGCCCGAAGTAGACGTCGACCTACCCCAGATCGCAACCGCCGAAGTAAGAAAAGCATCGCAACTGCTACGCTTGGTACTGGCACGATTCGTTCAGGACTCTCACGCGAGGAGAGCGAATGCGTGCCAATCTAGCTAATCCGAATGTGAAAGGAATCGCCATGCAACGAATCACCGCGAAAACCATGCCCTGAGGGTTTGCCGTGCTTGTAGTGAGCATCATTGTCGCAACGTGTGCTGTTCCCGCAGGTTTAGGTAGTGATGGTGTTTGTCTCGCCAATGCAGAATTTAGGCGCGTCATGCAATACGCTATGTTTCGTGGTGAACGAGTCGAGGAAAAAGTCAGCATAGTCAATTCCATGCGCAAGGATGGAATCTACTCGACTGGTCGAGCGATGCGCCGATACAAGCCAGCGCGAGAGCAGGCGAGCGAGCAGGAAACGAAGTTGCTCGACGGCTTCGCACCTGCCATATTCAGCGAGATAGCTTTTGTCGTGAAAACGCACTAGGATGTTTCTTACGAGCATCACGGCGTTCGCGATGTCTGCAAGGGAGGTATCGAAACTATGCAACGAAAGATGAAATACATCTGACTCGCTGCATTGGTAGCGATTGTCGCGGTCGTGCTATCAGTGAAGAGTGAAACCGACGAAGAGTATTCCGATTTGTGGTGTAGTGAGGGCGACGGCGTGTACTTGACTCGCTATGAGTTCCCGGACGTGATGATGTTTGCATTGCATCAAGGCGCGGAAGTCCGCACAGCGAGCGCGACGGGACTGCGCACGTTTTAGGGGACACATTAAGTAAGAGGGTCGAAGCCATTTTCATTGCTTCGCTCCTCGTCATCGAGCCTGGCAAGTTGCTCCAGCTCGTTTCGGTTCAATGAAACCCGCCTTAACGGGTTATATAT
>JAJECH010000037.1 GCA_022822135.1 Pseudomonadales bacterium | reverse complement strand
AACGCGTCACGGTCGTTACAATCTTCTTTGTTCATTGAGTATCACCTCTTTTAGAGTAAATGAACAGCGTCCGATCGCCTGCTTGCGGTCGGGCGCATTTTTATAACTTGAAATTGCAGAAGATTATTTTCACAACCCGTCTCAATAGCAGTTGGAGACCAAAAACTTGTGGGAGTATGTGTAGCGAGCAGTGAATCTAGGTCCGAGATTTGGGGGAGATAATCACGATTAACGCTTCGTGATTCGATCGCGCAACCACTAAATACAGCAAAAAAGAACCACCAAGCGCGTTATTGTGAGCACAGATAGATTTGGAGAGTCAACACATGCGAAACTCATTTTTTTTAACGAATACTCAAAAGTGATCCTAAAATCTCTGTACTCCGATCTTCTTCCATCGAGGCATGAATCCGAACAGCTCCATCGAGATATTCCAAGACGTCTCCTTTGAGTATCCTCGAGAACACGCACCATATTTACGCAAGTGTTTAACAAGCGCCACAATTCCTCCATGGCGGATCGATTCCGCTAGAGAAGAGGAAGTAAAACGCATATCTAGCGACGATGTTGAAGTTTTAGCATTCGCTCGAGAAAGCCTTAACGGCATACCACCATCGTATCTAAGTCTCTGGAATACGGATACAGTTCGTTGGACAGTACCGAACGTGGTGCCAATAGAGTTTGGTACGCGCCTTACAGTTCACCAATACAACGAGTTAATTAGTGATTTTCTCGGGCTTATATTGCAACCAGTTCTAAATTCACTCAAGATTTCGTATTGTGTTTCTTCCCGAACGCTTACTCTGACCGACATGATGAGTGATCAAGCATACCGAGCACTCAATAGCTTTCTCGGAATCGGTCAACCCTGTTCAGATGTGCTACATCCTAGTGATGAGAAACGTCTCTGCGAATTCATTTGGCAAATACACGAACAAGAAGAACGTTTTGACGTTGATTTGTTCTGTAGATGGCTCACAGAAGCCGAAAACTGGCCCCTAACGTACGCCAGCGTAGTTGCATCTCGCATAGACGAAGGTCTCACGTTGTTAAGCGTTCGACAGTCATAACCGGGTTAGAGGGTGGTAGTGCTTCTAATATCGATTCTGCCTTAAAAATCGCCCAACACTTAATTTGCTTCGATACATGTGCCCTCCTGGATATTCTTAGGAATCCCACACGCGACACAGTTACAGTTGAAGAACGAGCTGCTTCGCTCTACTTAATGAGTCACGTTAACAACGAACGTCTCCTACCAATAACTAGCGAGACTGTCGTACACGAATTCAACAGGAATCTCGAAAACGTAATCCGTGATACTAACCTCGGAGTGACGGAGATATTGGAGACAGGTTCGCGGCTTTCACTTCAAAAGTTACAACAGCTTGCTACACAAATCGGAATCAACGCGACTAACACCAATGAAATTCGTACTCATTACGCGACCAAATCAGCAAGAGTCGCGCGTGAATGGTTAAATAAGAGCGTCGTCATTGATGAGCCTCAGCATGTTAAAACCCGAGCCGAACAACGAGTGCAAGATCGTCGACGTCCGTCAAGTCGAACAAATGACTCTCACGCTGACTGCGTGATCCTAGAGAGTTACTTGAATTTCGTTCGAACCTACGGCGAGAAATTACGTTCTAACCAAGCGAAGGTCGTGTTTATTTCGTCAAACACCAGTGATTTTTGTGAGCGAACGCTAATGGATCAGCGTTCCCCGGTCCTACATCCCGATATCGCGGCCGAGTTTGAGTCGTTAAACATTAGTTATGCCCGAAATATGCGCGTCGTACGAGCAGAGCTTTCGTTTAGTTCTTAATGAGCTAATGCATTCACTGCGAAAGCATCAAACTGAATCCGCTTGTATCGGTGTCGATTATTGGCGATTAATTAGGCGTCGACCGAGAAGATGCTACCTTATTCAAGGCGATCTACCGAGTTAACAAATTGGACCCGCAATCGAAACCTAAAATGTTCTCGATATCCTATTTGAACGCCCCTGACGAAATAAACAAGATCATTTAGCCAACATAGATATGCCAACACTTAGAACGCCTTTAGGTGAGATTTATTTCGAACAGCGTGGCTCGCGCGCGGACCCACCAGTATTGCTTATCCACGGTGTTGGTTGCCAGTTAATTCACTGGCCAGATTCTCTCCTCGATGGCATCGTGAATTCTGGTCTCCGGGTGATCTATTTCGACAATCGTGATTGTGGTCTTTCATTCGATTTCGACGCGCGACCACCTACGATCGCGGATCTCATCGCCGCTCGTGAAAACCCTTCTCTTCTTTCACCACCGTACACCCTCTCCGATATGGCAATGGATGCAGTCCACCTTTTAAACCATATCGGTCAATCAGGTGCTCACGTTATAGGTGTGTCCATGGGTGGCATGATCGCTCAACGTCTCATGGGTAACCACCCCGAACGAGTGTTTAGTCTAACTTCGATCATGAGTACGACTGGAAACTCTGCTGTTGGTGAACCAAACCCAGAGGCGATTGCAGCACTCGCTAGTAATTTCGTCGAAATGGATCGTGCGGCTGCGATTGATAACGGTCGAAACGTCAACAATCTACTTGGTGGCCCGCACTACAAAAGTACCGAGGTAGGGATGGGTCGATTTGTCGAGCTCGCGTACGACCGCGCTTTACGTCCAGAAGCCCTTCTACGTCAGTTTTGCGCCATTGTTACGGACGGAGACCGACGTGACGCGATTCGTGAAAGTGAAACTCCTGTGTTAGCGATTCACGGCACCTCTGACCCGCTCGTCGCTCATGACGGAAGCGTTGATCTTATCGAGAGCGTACGTGATGGTCGTCTAATGCTCATTGAGAAAATGGGACATGATCTATCGGAACCAGTAATTCCCGAAATGATCGAGGCGACTGTTGCACATATCCTCGCAGCTGATGCCAATCGCTGAGCAGAGCATCGTTCATAGGTCGCAGGTCAACTGACAAGGCTCTTTTTCTCTACCTAGTTTAGGCTCTTTCTCGACGCCGCGTCAGTCGGTAGGTAGCGCATAGCTCACCATCCAGTTGATGCCAAACTTATCCGTGAGCATGCCGTAGTACGAACCCCAGAACATATCTTGAAGCTGCATAGTTACGCTACCACCCACCGACAACTTTGCAAAGACTTCGTCGCAGTGTTCACGACTCTCGCCTTCGATCGAGATCGAAAAGTTGTTGCCAACGGATAGAGGCGGACCAAACGAGCTGCTGTCGCTGCCCATGAGCACACTATCCCCGATCGGAAGTGAGACGTGCATCACGTTGTCTTTTTCGTCATCGGCCACCTGCATGTCTTCCGGTCCTTGAGCAAACGTTTGAAAGGCTTGGAATTCACCTGCGAAGACGGAGCGGTAGAACTCAAAAGCCTCGCGGCAGTTCCCGTCGAAGTTGATGTAGATGTTGAGGGACATGTTGGACTCTATGTGCTCGTCGTGAATTCAGTTAATCAGCAGCTGGGTGGACGACTCTGACAATTCTGCCATAGTCGCACGAGTGAGCGCGTCGTTGACCTACTTCAACCGTCGTTCAACGAACGAACCAAATCCATGGTTCGACCTAGAGTTTCAAGTTGAGCTTCTAGCGACCCGCCACCCGGTGTTACTCGTAAAGTCGTAACGCCGGCATCACGATAAACTCTTAGCCGCTCTACTACTCGGGCTTCGTCACCGATGAGGTTTGACTGTTCGACCATGTCGTCTGGTACGAGTCGAGTCGCTTCGTCCCGCTTCCCTTCGACCCAAAGCCTCTGAACCTCGGATGCGGCATCTGAAAATCCCGCGCGTTTATAGGCGTCGTTGTAGAAATTAGTACGAGCTGAACCCATTGCTCCTAACGTGAATGCAAGTCCAATCTTCATTTGCTCGATGACTTTCTGTGGTTCGTCCGTAAAGATCACTGAACCTCCTGCTTGAATGTCGATCTCATCCATTGAGCGACCGGCACGCTTAGCGCCATCTGAAATGAAGTCAAGATGCGCTCGAGCTTGATCAGGCGTGAAAGAGGTCCCGAGCCAACCATCCGCAACTTCGCCTGTGTACTCAAGCGCTTTAGGTCCTAATGTAGCGAGATAGATCGGGATCGAATCAACAGGCGGTTGAGAAAGGCGTAATGCCTTCCCTTCGCCGCCAGGAAGTGGTAATACGTGATATTTGCCATCGTATTGAAGTTTTTCACCTCGAAACGCCATACGCAGAATGTCAACGGTCTCTTTCATGCGCGTAAGCGGCGCTTTGAAAGGTCGACCCTGGAGCCCCTCGACAACCTGAGGACCCGAGACCCCGAGACCCAGAATGAACCGGTCGTTTGATAGCGCAGCCATTGTCATCGCCGTCATCGCCGTCATTGAAGGTACTCGAGCACTGATCTGGGCGATCCCTGTGCCGAGTCGAATGCGCGTCGTACGGGCTGCAAGAAACGCTAGTGGGACGATTGCGTCTTGACCCCACGCCTCTGCTGACCAGACCTCCGAAACTCCAAGTTTTTCGGCTTCCACAACGAACGTTGCCTGCTGTTCGAAATCTCGAGATCTGCCGGAGGCTGGTCCGCCAATTCCAATGCTCACCTTCATGATGCTTGATGCCCTTAAAAACTCTCAGTGTCCACATTAAACTTCGAAGCTACTGTTCACGCAATTGCGTCGCATGGGTCTCATCGATCGTCTATTTAGAGACCGAATCAAGTCAGGCTCGCTCAGCCTAATCGATCATAGGGGAAATCGGTCGACGTTCGGTAGCGACGGGAATCCCGTTGTAGTCAAGTTAAACCGTCGAGGCACTTTGTTTCGAATCCTCCGTAACCCACATCTCCACCTTGGAGAGTGCTACATGAACGGAGAGATCGATATTCTGGAAGGTTCTTTAACCGACTTCTTACGATTACTTCGCATCAATATGAGCGACTATGCTGACGTCAAGGGGTCATTGCTCACGCCTGCGTTAGCCTCGATCACGCACTCTTGGAACACGGTAAGAGCGAGCCTTCGTAACGTTTCTTTCCACTACAACCTCGACGATGAGCTTTATCGAGGATTCCTCGACGAGGACATGCACTATTCGTGTGCGTACTTTGAGAATCCTGACGATACACTAGAAGTGGCGCAACAGGCTAAGTGTCGTCACCTGATGAGCAAACTGTGCCTGAAACCTGGTCAGCGCGTATTGGATATCGGCTCAGGATGGGGTTCATTAGCGATGTACCTTGCTGAACACGCAGATGTCGAGGTGACCGGCATCACACTCTCCACATCACAGTTACGAGTTGCCAATGAGCGTGCGAAGACTCGAAATCTCGGCAATCAGGTTCGATTCCTACTTGAGGACTATCGAGATCACGATTCGCAATATGATGCGATCGTTTCCGTTGGCATGTTTGAACACGTCGGAAAGCGAAATTTCGATACCTATTTCAGACGGGTCCAAGAATTGCTTAAACCTGATGGCATTGCAACAATTCATACGATCGGGAGTGCGTCTGAACCAACGCCGACTAACCCGTGGATCAAACGTTACATATTCCCCGGCGGCTACATCCCTTCACTCTCTGAAGTCGCCAAAAACATCGAGAGCAATCGCCTATTCATGTCGGACATCGAAATCTGGCGCCAACACTACGCCTTCACACTAGCCGCTTGGAATCAACGTTTTCAAGAGATTCGTGACACCGTCAAAGAACGTCAAGGTGAGCGATTCTGCCGTTTATGGGAGTTCTATTTATGTGCGTGTCAGACAGCTTTCGAGTATGACTCTCTCGTCGTATTTCAAATCCAGTTGGCGCATCAAAACAATATCGTACCGTTAACGCGGGATTACCTATACAAGTCTTGAGCCTATATCTACGCACGCTTATCGCAGCCGTTGCGATCGCGTTATGCGTCGGTACGTCCGGCGAACCGAAGACCGACACTCTAAATATCGGTAACGCGGCGGAGCCTGGTACCCTCGACCCACACCGATATTTCGCCAACGCTGAAGAACACATTCTGAAAGACCTCTTTCTCGGCTTGACCACAATGGGACCGAGTGGCGAAATCCTGCCAGGGGTCGCAGAGAGTTGGTCGACTTCAGACGACGGTTTGCAATGGCAATTTAAACTCAATCGAGACGCAACCTGGAGCGACGGAGAGCCACTCACGGCCGAAGACTTCGTGTTCGGGTTGAGACGCCATCAAGATCCTCAAACCGCATCTCCACTCGCACATTTCCTCTATTGCATCAAGAATGCTGAAGCGATTAACCGTGGCGATTTGTCCCCAGACAAGCTAGGCGTAACCGCCATCGATACGCACACGCTCCTTTTCGACCTCGAACAACCTTTCCCTTTCCTGGTAGAACGCTTGCTCTATCCGATCGCTTATCCGATTGCCGAACACGTAGTCGAGAAACACGGTGATGCTTGGGTGAAGGCTGAAAACTGGGTATCGAACGGTGCGTATGTGCTAGGTGCTTGGAGACCTCGCGAGTATGTTGAGCTCAAGAAAAACGAACACTTCCTTTTCAAAGACGAGTCTTCGATCGAAACGGTTCGCTACTACCCATTCCCCGAACCCGCAACCGCGTACAACCGATTCGTCGCGGGAGATATGGACATCGTTCATGGTTACCCTCACGCGCTCGTACGAAAAGTCGAACACGAGAGACCAGATGAGGTACAAAATGCACCGTTGCAATCGATTATGTATCTCGTGATCAACACTCGCGCGAAACCTTTCGATGATGTGCGTGTGCGCGAAGCACTTGCTGCGGCAATTTTCAGAGATCGTATTACCCGCCAAGTTTTAGGTGCTGGAGAGACGCCTAGTGCCACCCTATCGCCACCGTTAGTCAATGGTCATATGTCGCAAGGCCCGATCGTTGAGCCATCGACCAAACGCGCCATTGAGCTTCTCGCAGAAGCGGGTTTTAATGAGAAGCAGCCGCTAGAAGTGACGTTGCGCTATATCTCCGGTGCAGAGAACAAGCGGATATACGTTGCGATCGCAGCGATGTGGAAGGACGCGGGAGTTAATACCACTCTGCACCACACAAATTTAGCTACCCATTTCAGCGACCTTCAAAACGGCGATTTTCAAGTCGCTCAAGCCGGTTGGTTCGGAGAAAACAATCCTGAACATTACATCGAACTCCTATGGTCTAAGATCGGACCGGCAAATTACGGTCGCTACGAGTCGTCTGAATTTGATGCACTTTTCGAGGAAGCGCGAGAGACGGCTAATCTGCGAGAGAGACTATCGAAGCTGGCGGCAGCTGAGCAAGTTGCACTACAGGATTTTCCTGTTATTCCGCTGTATGTAACAATGACACTAAATCTAGTTAAAACGCATGTCGGTGGGTGGGAGAAAAACGGCCGAAATCTACATCCGGTCCGTTTTATTCACTGGGTGGAACCGCCGTAGTGTGATATGACCCGCGCCCGTAGAACACGTATTTAGGCTTCGCCGTGTACCGTGACGACGCTAACTAATTCCAATGCTTCTCTACATATTTAGACGTTCATTGTTTATGCTCACGACGATTTGGGTCGTCGTCACGATTACGTTTTTCCTCCTGCGTGTTGCGCCGGGAGGACCATTTGATACCGAGCGTGCGGTCTCCCCCGCGGTCGAAAAAAACCTTCTAGCCGCTTACGACCTTGATGATCCAGTGCTTCATCAGTACGGCAAATATCTTTGGCGGTTGGTCCAAGGTGATTTAGGCCCTTCCTACAAACAAAAGGACTTTAGCGTTGCGGAGTTGCTGTTTCACGGATTGCCAATAAGTCTCCTAATCGGAGGTATCGCGCTCACGATCGCAGTCACTTTAGGGTTAATGCTTGGCGCTACCATGGCGCGATACCGTAATCAAACGCTTGATGCTGCACTTGAGGGATTTGTCACGTGTGGTTTAGCACTTCCGCCTCTCGTCGCCGCACCATTACTTGTCCTTCTATTTTCACTTGTGCTCCGTTGGTTACCCGCTGGCGGACTTGAGTCCCCGCTTCATCTCGTACTACCGGTTATATCGTTGTGTATTCCTTATATTGCGGCTTTCGCGCGTCTCAGTCGAAGCAGCTGCCTTGAAGCCCTCAATCAGCCTTTCGCGACGACTGCACAAGCAAAAGGGGTAAGCAATCGGCGTCTTCTTTGGCACCATGTCTTACCGTCAGCATTAGTACCCGTGCTTTCGTTCGTCGGACCCGCGGCAGCTACGTTACTGGCAGGATCGATGGTCGTGGAAGTGTTCTTCTCGATTCCGGGTATCGGTAGCTACTTCGTACAAGGTGCGCTTGATCGAGACTACACCCTCGTCCTCGGCGCAGTGCTTGTCTACACGACATCAATACTGGTTCTGAATTTCCTCATCGATCTCTTGTTTTTACGAATTGATCCAAGGATTCGATTACATTGAGCGAGTCCGTGATTCGAAATGATCCGATTGGTTTTTTCACTCCAATCTATGTCAAGGTGGCGTGTGGTCTACTGCTGTTCGTACTTGCGGCGGTTGTTGTTGGACCACATATCACCGCGTGGGAATACGATGCGATCCACTGGGAAGCGATTGGTGTCCCGCCTTCCGGCGAGCATTGGTTTGGCACCGACAACGTAGGTAGGGACTTATTTGCACGCACCATGATGGGAGGGCGTATTAGCCTGCTAATCGCGGTCCTCGCAACGACGGTTAGTTTCTGTATCGGTTTGCCTTGGGGAGCGGTATCCGGTTTCGTAGGTGGAACGACCGATCAGGTCATGATGCGGATTGTTGACGGCATGTATGCCATTCCGTACGTGCTGATCGTGATCGTGCTAGTCGTTATGTTGGGTCGGAATATTTATCTGCTCTTCATCGCTATCGGCGCGGTCTCGTGGCTCGATGTGTCTCGAATTGTGCGTGGGCAAGCACTTGTACTTCGAGCTGCTCCCTTCGTCGCATCTGCTCGCGCGATGGGATTGCCGGAATTTCGGATCGTCGTGAGGCATGTTGTGCCGAACGTTCTCGGTTCCGCGATCGTATTTGCAACGTTAATGATTCCATCCGTCATCATCTCTGAGAGCTTTATCAGCTTCCTAGGATTAGGCGTACAAGAACCTATGACAAGCTTGGGAGTACTTATCGCAGATGGCAGCAAGAATATCTATGCCTCACCTTGGCAGCTCGCGTTCCCGACCGGTTTTCTAACTGTTTTATTACTCCTCATGACCATACTTGGCGAGAGACTTCGACGGATGGTGACCGGGGCAGAACGTTCGTTGATTTGATACTTTCATGTCGATTGAAGAGACAACTTAGGACGCAGTTGCCTGAAATGCGATGCCGATAATTCGCCACTTCCTACGCCGTTTGTTTCGCATGAGCGACACTGAAAAAATCGCCATATTGGGTGGTACGGGAGATTTGGGCACAGGTCTCGCGATACGATGGGCAAAAGCTGGTCACGAAATCATCATTGGTTCTCGTACGCTGGCGAAGGCGCAAAAAGCCGTCGAGAATCTTCACAAAATCAGCCCCCAGACCCCTGCACAAGCGATGGAGAACCCGGATGCCGCGTCAGCCGGTACGCTTGTCGTACTTACAGTACCAGCAGAGCACCAAGTCTCGACACTCAATACAGTAAAAGCCGGACTGAGTAGAAAGATCCTTATCGACGTTACCGTTCCACTCGTACCGCCTAAAGTCGGCACGGTACAGCTTCCGACCGAAGGTAGTGCCGGAAAACGTGCACAAGAATTTCTTGGCGATTCTGTAACTGTTGTTACGGCGTTTCAGAACGTCGCCGCTCATCTACTTCAAACCGATGCTCATATTTCATGCGACGTACTTGTGTGCGGAAACAAGCGAGCCGCGCGCAAACGCGTGATCGAACTTGCCGAGCAAGCCGGGATGCGCGCGTGGCATGCGGGACCGATAGAAAATTCAGCAGCAGTTGAAGCGTTGACAAGCGTATTGATTCAAATCAATCGACGTCACGATATTTCGCATTCGGGGATCAAGATCGTCGGTCAAGACGACCACTAAAGACGTGACCTTCGAGATTCTGCCGATCGAAGGCTTGCCGCTTTTTAAAGAAGGCGACGATTTAACGGGCATATTCGTAAATCAATTGCATAAAGTCGGCCTCGAACTTCAAGATGGCGACATTCTTGCGATCGCTCAGAAAGTCATCTCCAAGGTTGAAGGTCGACTCATCGATCTGACGAGCATCAGTCCGAGCGCTGCTGCGATCCAACTAGCGACGGAAGTCGAGAAAGACCCTCGCATCGTTGAGTTAATTCTTCAGGAGTCAACGGACATTGTCCGAAAGAAGATCGGGGTATTGATCGTACGCCATCGACTCGGTCACGTCGGTGCCAATGCCGGTATTGACCAATCCAATATAGAACATGGTGAGGAAGGTTCCGCGCTACTTCTACCGCTGGACCCCGATCGAAGCGCCACGAAAATCCAAAATGAGATCGCACAAAAGACTGGAAAACAGATCGGCGTACTCATCACCGACTCCGCCAATCGACCATGGCGGCTCGGTACCGTCGGAATTGCCATCGGTGCAAGCAACATGACGGTTCTCGATGATAGGCGCGGTGGATTCGACTTGCATGGAAGAGAGCTAAAAATCACCATGATCAACCGAGCAGACAGTATCGCCGCAATGGCGACACTCGCGATGGGTGAAACAGACGAGCGCATTCCAGCAGTGCTCGTCCGAGGTGCTGATTCCGGTCGTAGCGATCAATGTGCTGCGGAGATCAATCGTCCACTAGAAGACGATTTGTTCAAATGACGATTCTCGCGCTGACAGGCGGCGTCGGTGGTGCGAAATTGAGTTTAGGTTTGACTCACGTTCTCACACCGAACGAGATCACATTTGTCGTCAATGTCGGCGATGATTTCGAACATATGGGGCTGAGCATCTCCCCCGATATCGATACGTTAACGTACACACTCGCCGGCGTCGTCAATGAAGCTACCGGATGGGGACGTGCCGACGAGTCTTGGGATTGCTTAACCGAACTCAAGAGCTTTGAAGCGGACACATGGTTCCAACTTGGTGACCGGGACTTAGCACTGCATCTATTTCGAACTGCTCTGCTCAAACGTGGAAAGTCGTTGACTGAGGTCACAGACATCGTTTGTTCTCGGCTTGGCGTCAAATACAAAGTTGCTCCCGCGACCGACGCATCCCTTCGCACGCGTGTTGTAACAGATCAAGGCTCCTTGGCATTTCAAGACTACTTCGTGCGGCTGAAATGTGAACCTAAGGTTTCCGAATTGGAGTACCATCAACGTACGATCGCATCACTGAGTCCTGCGATTGATCCCGATGACGTCAGCGGGGTCGTCATCTGTCCTTCGAATCCGTTTCTCTCGATCGACCCGATTCTTGAACTCGATGAAATGCGATCGTTGTTAACCAATCGCGATTTTCCAGTAGTTGCAGTCTCTCCTATCGTCGGGGACCGGGCAATCAAAGGTCCAACTGCAAAGATGATGAGAGAAATGAATATGTCGGCAACGTGTGCGGGCGTGGCTCAACACTATCACGAACTGTTGGATGGCTACGTTATTGATGACATCGATGCACATCATGCGTCTGAAATTGAGGCTCTCGGAATTCGAATTCGGAACGCGCCTTCGATCATGCGCACGATTGAAGATAAAGTAGCGCTCGCGAAGGTTTGCGTCGACTTTCTTGAAGAGCTTCGTTAACTATCTATGAGCGTTTGGGCTATCGTCCCGTTTAAAGGCGCTAAAAACGCCAAACGACGGCTATCTCCGCAACTGTCTGCCGACGTGCGCTCACGTTTAGCGCTTGCGATGCTTAATGACGTGCTTCAAGCACTGGTTGATGCCAAGTCCGTTGATGGCATCTTATTGACATCTCGCGCTCCTGAAGCAAAGCGAATCGCGGAACAATGGGGGGTCTCCTTATATCGAGATCAGGCGCATACCCTCGTCGATGCCTTGACCGATGCTAACGAAAAAGTGAAGCGTGATCTTAATGCAACCACCAGCATCATTGTGCCTGGGGACGTTCCTCTGATCACTGGATCGGATGTCGACCATGTCCTGCATTACCACGCACATGTCACGATCGTGCCGGACAGTCACAAAATCGGAACGAATGCACTGGTCTGTACTCCGCCGAACGCATTTCCACTGGTATTTGACGGTCGAAGTTACCACCCCCACGTTGAAGCCGCGACTCGGCTAGGTCTCCAAGTTCGATCGGTCCAATCAGACGCTTTCGCGATCGATGTTGATACTGCAGACGACCTTCTCCTAGTCCATTCGAGTTCGAAGAGTTCCCTCACTCGTAAGTTGCTAATAAATGATCCTGAACTTGCGACGCTAGTGGCAGAACTACGGCAATCCCATCAAGTACACGCGATCGAAGTTTCATCTGTACAAGAGAACGTCGACTAGGAGCTCTTAGTAAATCACGCTAGTGCTGAAAACACCTTAGTTTTCGCACTTTCTCTCCCAATTTCTGAAGCATCGGTCCGTTTAGAAATGTCTCGATTCCCCACACGATTACGGAATCGCTCTCATCTAATTTCTCACGCTCTGGAATCCAATGATTCTAAATCGAAAACAGCGAATTCAAACAACGCGATGACACGTACCTTACGTCGATTTGACGAGTGAAATTCGATCGATTCAGGAGGACTGATACTCCTCTGAGTCCTATTCTGGACATCGAGAACTGAAATATCTACTATTCAATCGTCTTCGCAACGTGAGAACCGCCAATGCTGAGCGCGGCCGATAACAGGAAATTAACCCAAACGGGATCCGATACTCCGATGGGTCAAACTCTCCGGAAGTACTGGATGCCCGCGCTACTATCCCGGGAGTTGCCGCATCCTGACTGTCCTCCCGTCCGTTTAAAGCTACTTGGCGAAGATTTTGTTGCGTTCCGCGACTCTACCGGATCTGTTGGCATCGTGGAACCGCGATGTCCACACCGAGGTGCGAATCTATTCTTCGGTCGGAATGAAGCCTGTGGATTACGCTGCATATACCACGGTTGGAAGTTCGATCGCTATGGAAACTGCGTCGACATTCCCAATGCGAGTCCTGACGTCGCTGCGCGGCTTATGCCTCGCGCCGGAATACGAGCGTTAACCATTGAGGAACAAGGTGACGTTGTGTGGGCGCATTTTGGCGATGCACCGCCACCGCTACCTGACTTTGAGTATCTGGCGGTACCGCCCGAGCAACGATTCGTCTCCAAGAAGTTTCAACAATGCAATTGGGCGCAAGCGGTGGAAGGAGGGCTTGATACGTCCCACTTCTCGTATCTACACGCGGGTATCTATGACGGCCAGAAAGCGAGTCTTCTTGATGCCGGGAAGCAACCGACGAGAAAAGGCGAGAACGAACCACCCAACCAGTCGAGGTTGCGGTGGTTAATCGAAGATGGTGCGCCGAGGTTTTCCGTTCTAGATCACGACGCAGGCTTATTGCTCTGTGCGGCGCGCACCGCAGACGACGATCAGACCTACTGGCGTATGACGCAGTATCTATTACCTAACCACTCTCTCACGCCCGGGAACTTTCCCGACGATACGAGCCTAATGAACACGTGGGTACCGTACGACGACGAATCTTGCTGGATCTTCTGTTATGCGTGGCATCCGGAGCGGGAGATTTCTGAGCGTGAGCGTAGCCGTTATCTCAACGGTAGTGGGTTATTTGCCGAAGTTGATGGCGACTACATGCCGGTACGACGTCGTGAAAACGACTATCTGATTGATCGTGAGTTGCAACGAACGGAAAACTACACCGGCATCTCAAACATCTCGGAACAGGACCAGGCTGTCGCTGATAGTCAAGGAACCATCGCTGATCGAACGCGCGAAATGTTGGTTCAAACAGATCTAGGCGTTACACGCTTTCGTGCGACGATACTGCAGGCATGTGACACTACGACGAATGGTGAGCATCCAAAAGGCTCTATCGATCCGACTGCGTATCGTGTACGGTCAGGAGACTACATATCCAATCCCAGCCAAAGCTTGGCGGAAGTAGTGGAAGCAAGATTCGGTAACCGAAGCGGCCAGAATATCGTTTTTC
This sequence comes from Pseudomonadales bacterium, assembly GCA_022822135.1. Taxonomy (GTDB): domain Bacteria; phylum Pseudomonadota; class Gammaproteobacteria; order Pseudomonadales; family Azotimanducaceae; genus Bin55. The sequence continues at coordinate 84,457 of JAJECH010000037.1, read as the reverse complement.
CGTGACGTCTTTTCCTGCAAGTTCATGAGTGGAATGATCAGACGAATCCGCGATGAGATATATGCAACCTAAACGCGGGTCACTGACGCGAGTCATCAGTATCGTTAGTGTTGGTGCACTCGTTTGTGCGTGCGGTGGAGGCGGTGGTGGCAATGGCGAAAGTCCTCAGCCACCGACGCAACCTCCTACGCAACCGCCTACTCCACCCGTCACCAGTGGTTGCTCCGCGACAGTTGCTGACGGACCGTTTGATTTGGTCTTCCCACGAGATACCTGGGAGACTAGGTCACCGGAGTCTCAGGGGCTTTGTCCTGACGAACTCGAAGAAGCATCGGACTACGCATTTGCCGCCGGCAATGCGACGGGAGCTGTGCTCATCATCAAGAACGGTTTTATCGTCTTCGAGCGTTATGCGGAGGATCGGGGCGTTGACGACATGGTGACGAGTTGGTCAGTTGGCAAGAGTTTCACGAGTATGCTCATGGGTATCGCGCTTGAAGATGAGCGTATTGCGAATCTTGATCAGAGCGTATCGGCATTTGTGCGGGATTGGGGCACCGATGCACGACAAGACATCTCAATCGATCACATCATGACGTTGCGAACCGCACTGACCGAACCCGATGCAGGTGCGTTCTACGGCGCCACTAATCAGCTAGGTATGGCGATTGACCGTGAGCTAGTAGGCGAACCCGGTGAAAAGCATGTCACTTATTCAAATGCGGACGTCATGGTTGCCGGAGAGGTTATCGCACAAGCAACCGGCATGAATGCTCAGGAGTATTTCGACCTAAACGTTGGTGAATCGATTGGTTTTAGCGGTGAGTGGTGGGTCGACGAAATCGGTAAGGTGATGACCTATTGTTGCATCGATAGCACGCCTAGAGAATTCGCGCGATTCGGCGTGTTATATGCGAGAGACGGTTCGTGGAATGAGGAACAGATCGTGCCGAGCGAGTGGGTAGCAAGCAGTACTCGGCCGGCCCGTGAAGAAGCGACGTACCTCTACTATTGGTGGCCAGTGTTACGAGGAGGATTTGGCGCTTTCGGACTTCAAGGACAAATGGTCGTCATCTATCCTGAAATAGATTTGGTCGTTCTGCGGTTCACTCGCTACGTTCGCCGTGGTGACGGTCGCCCAGTGAAAACACGAACCAACTATCACGACACACCAGCGCCTCGGGATTTCGACAATGGGACTTTTCTATCGTTAGTTCGGGACTCGGTACCAGACTAATCGCTCGTGAGCTAGTCGTCTGGCATCACAAATGCGTATTTATGGTCGGGTAGTCACTCAACTCTTCATCGAAATGATCTAAAGTGAACTTAAGTCCGTAAACGTCGAACGCATCCCGATAGCGCTGGCTGTTCAGGCGCTGCGCTTGATCATAACAAGAGAATGCGACCTTGACCTCGTGCGCGAAATCCATTCGTAGCGATCTTGGTCGCGCGTGCTGTATGAACATCGGCGCTCCGATCGTAAGGTACGCCGCCGCGACGCCAGCCATCAGTTTTCCAAACGTGGAATCAGAATGCAATAAACCATAAGTTCCCGATACTGATTCCTCGGAGATTGCTCCAGTCTAAGTCGCGATGCAGCGGTCGGTCAGTTGACGGCGAGAGCCGAGGGTAGATTGCGATATTGAAGGGTAGAATTTCAACCGACTTCGCCTAAATCATTAATATGGGACTAAACATAAAGAACGAAGAGACCTGTAATCTGGCCGCAGACCTCGCGAAACTCACCGGTGAAACGAAAACCGGTGCGATAACAGTTGCGTTACGCGAAAGACTCGAACGGGAGCGACGGAAACGCAATTCAGATACGAAACTACGAGAAATGCGAGCAATCGCTGACCGATGTGCGGCTCTCGTAGGTCCAGGCGCTTCCTCTTTAGCACACGGCGATGAACTTTACGACGAATACGGCTTACCACATTGATCATTGATAGTTCTGCGCTACTGGCGATACTCTTCAGGGAAGCGGAAGCCGCGCAATTTGAAGAGGTGATCGAAGCAAACATTTGTCGAATGTCTGTCGCAAATGCGCTAGAGTCTACGATGGTAGTAGAACAACGCGGTGGATTGGAGGCTGCCATTGAACTGGATGCGTTCATAGATTCTTCGGATATCGAATTAATGCCTATTTCCATCGATCAGTTTGCGGCGGCGAGGCGCGCATGGCGGCGATTTGGCAAAGGTAGGCATCCGGCCAAACTCAATTTCGGTGACTGTTTCGCCTATGCACTGGCTGAAGTGACCGGTGAACCACTCCTGTTCAAAGGATTTGATTTCGCTCGCACCGACATAACCACTGCAGTTCCAGTTTAGTACGAGTTTTCGTATGCGCGTCCGCTCACGTGTGCTGTAGTTTTTCATGGAACATTCGATTGCTTATTTAGAATCGTGAACCATTAACTAATACGGGTTCATTTTGTCGAGAGTTGTGTCAAGAGTTTTCTGCAAACGCCATGGTGAGCGATGTTCACCACCCCGTAGCATGAAATTTGACATCGAAGGCGCGTACCGCGCCCACCCAATGCGAGATTAGCCAACCCCGACAAGCAAAGTACGCTACACACCAGCGCCTCGGGATTTCGACAATGGGACTTTTCTTTCGTTAGTACGCGACTCAGTACCAGACTAATCGCTCGAGAGCGAATCGTCTGACATCACGAATGCGTATTTAAGGTCGGGTAGTCACTCATCTCTTCATCGAAATGATCTAAGTGAACTTACGTCCGTAAACCTCGAACGCATCGCGATAGCGCTGGCTATTCAAGCGCTGGGCTTGATCATAACAAGAGAATGCGACCTTGACCTCGTGCGCGAAATCCATTCGTAGCGATCTTGGTCGAGCGTGCTGTATGAACATCGGCGCTCCGATCGCAAGGTACGCCGCCGCGATGCCAGCATTCATGATGCCGTCTACATTTGACTCAAGCACTTCGGCGCAGATACCCAAGGCATGCGCACCAGTCACCATGTGCAGCGCAAAAAAGTCTTGCGTATGGTTCAAGATATCAAGTACCTCTTCCGCCACGCGCAAACTGTTGTTTTCCAATATATGCGTGTGTACCGCAAACGTGTCTGCTTGAATGACCTCGTCGTACCGATCATCGAATCTGCTGGACGCTATGTCGATTGATGGTGGCCACGCAAATCTCTCTGAAGGCGAGGCGAATTGACCGATCTCTGCAAGGCGTTCATCCGGACCTGCGCTCGATAGATACGCCAATCCCGCTGCGACTTCGGAGTCAACTTTGAAGCGAATGCCGTAGGCAAGTCTGATCGTGCCGTGAAACGCGTGTCGAACCCATCCACTTAGAACACTAGGAAGATATTCGGCCAGTGTCTCCTCAACACCACGACGCGAAATTGATTCGTCAAGATAGTTGATAAGCCCTCGATAGGCTGGACGCTTGCCAATTCCATCCTCAAATCGATTCATGACCTCTGGTGAATCCGTTCTCGCGCGATCTAGCCGTCCAATGTACCGAGCATGTCTGGATTCGATGGTCGTTCGATCACTCCCTAATCCATGCATTGCTAGAAGCATCATCGGTAAATGATCAGTTAGATGACCATCGTATTCGGGTTCATACGAATCCCGATGTTGTCGCAACAGGTCTAACAACCATGGAGGGCAAACTTCCGAATCATCTGATTGAGTCACGATCCCGTCTAATCGATCCACAAGAAACACGGTTAGCGATTATCTTAGGTGTTATCCTCCTTGATCGTCGCGATTTGTCCGGCATCTAACCATTCGATTCGTTTTTCGACTCCACTCAACCACCTAACGCGGATATTTGATACACGGTCGATTTCGCCAAGACCAAAATGCAGCCTTGGGTCACGTGAAGCGAGATAACTACTCGCTCGTTGTACGACGCGCGTAAGCGTTCGATCTCCAACATCTAATGAAACGACAGCTCCAAGCGCGGGTCGACCATATCTGTCCCGAACGTCGAGCATTAGCCATCGACCAATCCCCCTTGACTGATTTACAAGCAACTTCGCTGGTTTGTCTCGATCTACGACAATTACTTCGAGTGTTCCGTCGTTGTCTACGTCACCGACCGCGGCCGCACGACTCGTATGGATCTCCCCGTCGTGATCTATCAGATTGAACCGGCCTTCCGGGGTGCCCTCGTAAAGGGTGTTTGGCTCTGCAAACCTATCACCTTCATGAGGCGCTGATAGTCGTGAGACAGCTCCGTTGACTTCAAGAATGTCAAGCCACCCATCATTGTTCAAATCGTCCACAACTAATCCAAATCTAGTGTAGCGCTGACTATATGTGCTGAGCCCAACTTGCGCCGTAACATCTCGAAAATACGCTCCCTCGTTTTGAAAAACGTAGTTAGGTTCAGTCGTGATATGTACGACTATGACATCCTGGTCTCGATCGTCATCCAGATCAGCGGCGACGATCCCCATTCCCGCTCGCGCAACACCATGAGAGTCTAGCGCGCAATTCCAAATAGGCGCGACGTCCTCAAATCGAAAATCCCCTCGATTCAGCCAGAGATGATTAGGCGACGTATCGTTTGCGACGAAGACATCAAGCAATCCATCGCCGTTAAAGTCGACGGTAACGATTCCCAGTCCATTACCTCTTGTTCCCAGTACTCCCGCTATACCGGTCATATCTGTGAATCGCCCACCACCGTCGTTTCGATACACTCGATCTTGTGCCGGCGCGTCGTAATGAACTGGCGAACAGTAATCTCGACTCCCAAGCATTTTCTGATAGCACTCAGGTTCCATCGACTCACTCCAGTCGACGTAGTTAACGACCCAAAGATCAAGATCACCATCTAAATCGAAATCTGCAAACGCTGTCGCCGTCGACCACTCCTCGAAACGAAATCCGGCCTCAAGAGTCACATCGCGAAATTGATTGTTACCTTCATTGCGAAGCAGAACATTCTTACCAAGTTGAGTAACGAAGATATCTGGCAACGCATCGTCATTGAAATCACCTACCGCCATGCCCATACCGTAGCCAAGATCTCGTGATGCGTCGCCGCCATCACCAATATCAAATTTGCCGGTCCCGTTATTGATGAACAGTGCGTTACCATGCGTTTCCGAACGTGCATCAAGCGATCCACCTTGCACGAAGTAAACGTCCAAATCGCCATCACGGTCTGAGTCAAGTAGCGCTACACCGCCACCCAATATTTCTGGAAGGCGATGACTAGGAGTTCCGCCAGCTAGGTAGGTGTAGTCTAGACCTCTTTCCGCACTTTCGTCCACTAGGCGTATTGGTGACTGTTCAATCTCATCCCAAGCACACGAGCTCAAGACGACGACGAATATGGTCAGGCTGACTTGCTTCACCGTTCGACCTTGGTAATTCGCATTTCTTTTATTCGTTCTCGTTGACGTTCAATTGACGCAATTAGATTGGGGTCTGCACCAAACGTCTTCGCGCCTTCTAGTGCCCGTAAGGCTTCGTCCTCGTTATTCAGAATAGTTTCCGCTCTTGCTAAGTTGATATAACTCGGTACGTGCCTCGAATCGATCGACAGAGCTACGCGAAATAGACTTGCGGCTTCAGGCCAACGGTCCATGAAGCTCATACATATCCCTAAGTGTGTGTATAGATCGGCGTCATCATTTCTCAATCCAATCGCTTGATCGAGTAAATGACTCGCTTCGAGCCATTTTTTTTGTTCCATTAGTAATCTGGCTTTTTGAACGTACGCCCAATGAAGTTTCGGGTCGATTTCGATCGCGGTATCCAGTTGTCGCTGCGCTTCGTCCGCGTTTCCTCGTGCGCTCAGAAAGCTAGCAATGGCAGTACGAAATACATAAAAATCTGGGTAGAGCTCTATTCCTTCTTCCAGAATCTTCAGTGCTTCAGAATTGTTACCACGTAATTCGTAAACACTGCTGAGCAGATGTAAAACGTGCTTATTCTTCGGGCTCTCAGCACGTAAATCCGCCAGAATAGAAAGCGCTGATTGGTAGTCTTGATTGCGAATCAGCCGTACCGCTTGGACAAGACGCGCGTTGAAATGGTCGACGGCATGTTGCCACTTCTCCTCCGCTATGGGATCGTTCCAAAAAATGGTTTCACCTGGTGGGAGATTCGACAGTAACCGAGACCCTGCTTCGGTTTCACCTAGTCGGACGAGAGCAGTCCCACGCAAACGTTGCACCGATACCTCTCGCGCGAGTTCGCCCAATTGATCAAGGATCGCAATCGTCTCTGATGGTTCATTCAGCTCCAATCTGGCGAGAGCTTGACCGAGCAGTGCATATGGGTCGTCGGTGAGTTCCTCGGCTCTTTCAAAACAAGTCAGTGCTTCCGAGTGTCTTCCGCTGTCTAAGAGTACTTTTCCTTTTTGAATCCATGCAGGTCCGTAGCTCGGTCGCTTCGCGATAGCTTCATCGAAGACCTCAATTGCTTGCTCGCGGTCAAATCGAGCCGCAAGCAGAATGGCACGATAGTAGCTCCAACGGAACTCCTCCGGCGCTAATAGGGAACTTAATTCGTACGCGACGAGCGCTTCTTTACCGAATCCATGTAATTCATAAATTACGCCAAGATCACCGACTAGCTTCGCATCGAAAGGGTTTGAACGGATCAGTTCGTGATATTCGGCTACTTTTTGCTGTACGTTTTCATGTGCTTCGGAAGTGACCACCTCCGTGAGTGCCAAAACTCTAGACTCGATGTCATTCCCACAGCTCGCGAGAAGAAGACTTATGAACACGACTAAACAGACAGACGCATGCACACGCCGTGCTCTGCGTTGCGAGACAGATACGAGTTGGGACTCTGAATTAGGTTTTCTGATTTGAATAATCAAGTTATTGACCTTGCCAAAGGCGAATCGCACTTCTCGATTCAAAATAGTAGCGACCCCGGGGATTTTGTGTAGTCAACTCTGTTTTTTACATTCAAATCACTGGGTACTTGATCCACGTGCGCCGTTTTCCACCGTCATTTCCTCCGCTGTGAGCACTCCATTAGCAACTAGAGTCCTAACTCCACGCGCAACTTTCGGGTTTTCCGGATCAAGTAATCCGGCGCGTTGAATCACACTTACCGCTTCTTCGTTACGTTGTAATTCACCTAAACTCAATGCGAGACTTACAAGCGCATCTACATTCTGTGGTTCTAATCTTGTCGCGTTAGCTAAATGCTCGACAGATCGTTCCCAATCACCCATTCCACCGTACAGCACACCCAGTAGGTTGTGCGTCGAAGCGTCGGGTAATCGATGTTCCAACGATGCATTAAGTACGTCCCTAGCCGGAATCGCCGAGCCTTGTCGAATGAGCAACTTTGCCTTTGCGTCGTACGCAGGTACGAAGTCTCTTTGAAGTCTGATCGCCTGACTATAGTGATCCAATGCTTCGTCCATCTGTCCGATTGAGTCAAGCAACAATCCTAAATTAAAGTGCAAAAGATGTTCGTCAGGATTCTTGCGTAAGCCGTTCTCTAATACCGTTATGGCTTCGGCTCGTCGATCTAACGCAATGAGAGCAGCGCTACGAAGTTCGATCAAGTACGTCACCTCAGGATGTCGTATCCGTAACGAGTCGACAAGCTGCAACGCATCTTCGGCTCGTCCACCGTCGATTAATTTCTGAGCGAGAAGTGATTCATTACTCAGACCCCGCGTGTATTCAACCACGGCACCGGCAATTGGGTCTGGCCAAGTAATTTGGCCTAGGTCTCCAGAATCAGTTACCACGTTTTCGTTGGGTGTTGATCCATTATTCGCCCGATGGACTCTCGCTCTAACGAAATCCGCATACGCGGGTAATCCTGTTGACGGTAAGGTATCAAGTGTCTGTTTCGCCGCTTCAGTTTCACCTAGCTCAACTTGGCATTGGGCGAGCCCTAATTGCACAGCTATCGAAGCTCTGGTCGTTTGGGGAATTTTTGAGGCGCGATCGAACGTGTCGCACGCGTTTTGAAATTCACCAAGATCAATAAGCCAATATCCTCTTGCTAAGTAAGCCGGGACGTATGACGAATCAAGCCGTATCGCTAAATCCATCGCTCGCAACGCTTCCTCAATCTTCCCTTGTTCTGCCAACGCAAGACTCTCAAGGTACGGCCAACGCATATCGTCCGCGTCGAGTTCCCGTGCTTGCCCGTATGTCAGCGCTGCGGCTTCAGTAAAGCCGTTCGCGTCGTAAACCATCCCCAATCTACCGCGATGCGTAGCGGAATGAGTGTTCTCGGTCGCTCGCGCACGCATGTCTCCGACGAATTCCCGCAGTTCGATGTCGCCAGTTTCAAGTGACGCGTCGATCGGAGCCGGTACTTCAATTGGTTCATTCGCACAACTAATCAACCAGACCAGTGTGTAAATATGAAAAACGGGTCGAAGAATGACGCGTTCAACAGCCTTCCTTCGAAACAAATCGTAAGTCCGTCAATACAAACTAGGTGACTTCACAAACAGTATGTTGTGAAGGCTAATATGAAAAGAGCCGGTGATGGCGAACCATCACCGACTCTAAGGTTAGAAAGAAGGAATTAGAAGGAGAACGTCACCGACGTGTATCCCTGACGCCCCATGATGTTATCAAGATAGGCTTCGTGTCCTTGCTGTCGTAATGCAAGGTCCGGATACGTATCGAAAATGTTTCTCACTGCGACGTTCACAGTCATCTCGCTAAATCCGAGTGTGTCAGGTCTGCGATACGTGTAACTCATATCCCAGTAGTGACGCGAGTCGATCTTGCACTGTGGCCAAATCCATCGATGTGCACATGCATCCTGTTCAGGAATTGGTACACCCTCTGCATTCGGTCGACCAGTGATCACGCCAGCCTCAACTGCTTCATCCCAGCCAGCATTCACGGTCGTGACACTGTCATGCCACCTTCCACTCAGCTGAAGGATATGGTCATTGTAGAACCAGCGAACACCAAGATTAACACGGAATTCAGGAGATGGTGGCAATGATTCCATCATCGCAGCAGTACCGCCATCGTTGTAGCCACCGATAGTGAATGAACCACCACCTTGGTTGTGGTTGCCAACACCTTCGACTTCAACACCTGCGAGTGGATGCTCGGCTTCGTTGGGAATGTCGGGATCATCCGCATATAGGATGTTCCTCATACTCAACAATTGCGTTGCACTCATGCTCAATGCGAACGTTCCGAAATCGCCACCGATCATCGGAATATCTTCTGCATCGAAGGTATAGGTGAGAGCATAGATAACGGTTTCGGTCGTTTGCTCACCGTTTTGTAGCCATGGGCGGTCGACATCGATTAAGCCGAGACCTGTGTCACCACGACCTCGAGTAACTCGAGCATTACCGATACCCGTACCACCTTCACCCTTTCCACCTTTCGCGCCCGAAGCTACCCAATCAATCGCAGCTTGGATTTTGCATTCGGCTTCCTCAGGATACAGTTGGACGTATTCAAGAGGGGTGACCAAGATATTAACGTTCGGATCCGCTGGAGACGGAACAAACAACCAAGGATGTTCCTCTTCTGAAACGTTGGTCGGATCAAACCACTTCAAAGGAGTACCTGGACCCGGACATTGTCGCGCTTCATACCACTGTTCAAGACCAATTTCGTTAACGTTGACGTTACGGTCAGCGCCAGCTTGTTCAGCCTTACCCTTGAACACGACATTTGTGTAATCGACATCGAATACCATCGTGCCGTCAAGCAATTTGAACGAGAAACCAGCGTTCCACAGTTCCGAGAATTCTGGCCCGAGGTCAGAGTTTGGTCCTGCAAACGTGTTTACGTTTCGTGCATTTACACCCATGCCTTCTTGCGTACACGCAGGGTTATCACCAGTTGCTAGCTCTGGGAAGTTGTAACAGAGGTAATCTCCCACCGTTGCCGGCGCAGGCGTGCCGATTGCACGTTGACCACCATACTGGCCTGGCTCACCAAAGAGCGCGAATAGACCTGGTGTAACAAAGCCTTCCGTAAGACTTGCACGTACCGCTAACCAATCAGTTGGCGAATATCGCATTGCGACTTTCGGGATCGTCGTCGTAAACGTGACATTCCCTGGCTGGCCAATCACACCGTAGGTGTAGATCTCAGCATATCGACCAGCGATCTGCACTTCCATGTCCCCTAACACGTCGTCTTGAATCAGCGGCAGTTGTAACTCGGCATAAATCGCCGACGAACGTTGGCCGCTCACACGAAAACCGCGTTTACCACCACCGAGCGCGGATTGGTTAATTACACTGGATCGGTATTCCTCCGACTCTTCGCGCCAGTGCGTACCAATCGCGAACCCTACGGGTGCGTCGTTGTACGGCAGTGAGAAGAGATTGGAATTTGATGCGGTTAGGTCAAAGAGATCCATCCCGAGCGTCTGTAGGTTGTACTCCATCGTGATACCTGCATTACGGACTTCAAATTCCGTATTTACAGCATCATGATTTGCGGGTGTCCAGCCGGGATCATCTTCGTCGGGGAATTTGTTGGACGGATCACCGATGAACTGGCCGTCAGGCGTGTGTCCAAGGTAAGCCGTACTGAATGGGTTAAAGCAAGCTTGAAGGGCTTGATCATCGCCACCACCTTGGCAGCGTAACGAGTCAACATATAGCCACCATTGCGGTTCAGGATACTGTCGTTCACGCTTGCCGCGCGCATAGACGAAGTCTGAATTTACGATCCAAGTGGTGTCCGGAATCTGAATTTCAGTACCAAGACGGAAACGCACGTTGTCACGTTGCGCGCGACGCTGGTACATACCTATGCCATGACCATCAAGGTCAGCCCATTCGATGTTAAGGTTATGCACTTGCTTCGGATGAACGTTTAGATCGCCATCTGGCTGACGTACATCTTCAAACAAACGAATACCACCGCTACCCATTTCTGCGAAGTCACCATCAAATCGGTCCGGGATACCGTCCATATCCGAGTCAGTTTCTGCACTTAACAGAATCACTCGAGCTTCGGGCTGGCGCTGAGCATTGAAATCCGCATCAGGAATACCGTCAGGGATTGGTTCGCCATTCTCGTCGACGCTACCGTCTAGACTCGTCTGGTCTGACATATCCCAAGTTCGGTCAGGGATGCCATCATTGTTCGAGTCTTGTGCAAATACGTAGAGTTCGCCCGGTTCTTCAAGGTACTCATACAAACCGTTACCGTTCAAGTCAACCCAGCTCAGACCTTTAAGGTCCGTGGTGAATGCTGCATGGGCACGCGCTTCTGCCGGTATCGAAGAACCATCGCCATACATCGCACCCGTCGCAGGATCGTACCATGAGTTGTGTGCAATTGCTCTAAATGGGTTTCCAGGATTGGAACCGATAGCGATCGGGACACGCTTACCAAACCACATCCCCGAAGGTGTTTCGTCTAGTCCGCCGGTTACGTCTCGAGTGTAGTAGTCAAGTACGGTTAAACCAATTTCACCATGGATGCTTACATAGTCATTGAACTCATGCTCGAAGAAGGCGTAACCTTTGTACTGATCTGACTCGGCTTGCATGTCTTGCATGTCAGCAATGATGTTTCTGCAGTTACCACCGCCACCCCACGGGGTCACGATACCGTTCAAGAAACTTCCACGCTTATCGTAGTCGTTCTTAACCCACTGCCAAGGTCGAGTATCCGCCGGTTCACCTGTTCTTGAATCTATAGCCTGGTTATCGTCATGGCGACGCACGACGCGTTCGTCAACTGTACCGTTATCGTCATAACCCGCTCCAAAACCGTACCCACAACCTGGATCCGGATGGAGATTCGACCACTCACCAGAACTCAATTGACGATAACCATTTGCGAAAGTACCTAGTGAGTCTGCAAGTCTGTTATTCGCGCCGTGAAGTACGTCTTCAGGTAGTGCTCCAATCGTACGTTCACCCATTGAGTTGCGATCAGGTACTACCCAATCTCCAGGGTTACTACGTCCACCAGAATCTGACCAACCAGGTGCGATCTGGAGATTCCACGGGTTCCTTAATCCGACGATGTACTCCGGACGCTCCGTGTGCGCCATTTGGCTGATATCTCGCAATTCCAACGAGAAGACAGCTTTCGTACGCTCACCTTGCGCGCCAGCAATCATCGACAACCCTTGGTTCGGCGCACCACCGCGCAAAGCCATTTGGTTGTTGTAATTGACCCGAAGACCTTCAAAGTTCTTATTCGGAATGATGTTGATAACGCCCGCAACCGCTTCCGCACCGTATAGTGCTGATGCGCCGTCCAGGATCGTTTCAACCCGGCCAACCGCGATCTGCGGATAAGTGTTAGTTACGTCAACGCCAGTACGACGTCCCCACGTATTCGTATCCGCAGGTAGTCGATGTGAGTCCATCATCGTCATCGTGGCGCGTGCGCCCAACCCGCGGATATTGGCCCAGACCTCTGAACCTTGATTCCACTGTTGGTCGTCGGCGGCGTCACCTTCAAACGGAGCCGCATTGGCGTTTACGCCAAATTGGAACGTTTGGTCGAAGATGATGTCTCCCATATCGGGTGTGCCTGCGAGCTCGATATCGAGCTCGTCTGTTACGTGCATCGGCGATGGTAAATCGAAGTTATCGCGACGGATAAACGACCCGGTCACGATGAGTTCTTCAACTTCCTCCGCTTCTTCTTCTTCCTCCTCATCTGCATCATCGGCTTGCTGCCCGAAGGCACCAGACGACCAGATAAGGCCCGCAACAGCGACAAGCGACACCCACTTGTTGAAGTGATTCTGCATGGGTTCCTCCCCTCTTTTTTACCTTTAATTACATAAAGGCTTACACCGAATGAATGCGACCTTCCCAGCTCGCACAAGAATTCGGAGTTTTGCAGTGGTGTTTCTAAATGTTTCATGGTCATTTGTCAAGAGAAAAATGCACTTTTTTTCATTTTTGTTAATTCACGGTTCCATGTAATTACCGAAATCTGGGCATCGAACATCGGATTTTCGGCGACGTTACATTGGCAAAATCAACGGTAATGCAAGTACGTATGCGACTAAAAGAACACGAGACTGGACCACCACATCAAAATTCGGTGTTTGATAAATATTGCGGAAAAGTTCTGCCCGGCCTAGTTTGGAACGCGATTCCCGCTAACGTTCTACGTACGACATGCAGAGCTCTCCAAGTTCTTAGATTTTTAAAATCGCACTCCACGGACAGATTGGCAGCTCCCGTTCAACGTACAGGGCATGGAAACTCAAAAACGTCACTCTTTCGTGGTCCAATTCGCAGCGACGTGCGCGACTTTAGTATTAACTGGCGCTTGCCAGCAGGACAACCAATCGAGGGAATCGAGTGATGACCGCGACGCCATCATGTCGCCCTCGATCCTTTCGCGCATATCGGACGAAAAACTCCGAGACTATATACATACATTAGCTGAAACGGCATCCTCGCTCGAAAGTGGAGGCGATGCGACCGGTCGCTTGGCAATGGCTTACGATGCTAATGGCTTTGACAGAGCGGCCGAGACGACGTATCAAGAAGCCACCAAGAAAGCTCCCGACGAGTTTAAATGGAAATATCTCCTCGCGCTACGTCAGCAGAAAAATGGCGATCTGGAAGGGGCGATTGCGAGCGCAAACCTCGCCATCGAATTAGACGACTCGTATCCAGGAATCTACGTTAGGCTTGGAAATTGGTTGTTAGACCGTGGTGAACCGATCGCTGCCCGTGCAGCTTTCCAACGAGCTATAGACATTGGCGCGGGTCCGGCAGCGGAACTTGGATCAGTGCGCACCTTCGTCAAGACTGAGAATTTCGATACGGCACTAAAGGAACTAAGTGCGATCGTTTCACGCACAAACCATCCAGTCGCGTTTCGACTGCTCAGCGATACCTGGCGAGCGGTCGGCGACGAGAAGAAAGCACGCGAGTACCTCCGATTCGCCTCCCAGGCTAAGTCCATGTGGTTCGATGATCCGCTTGTAACAGAAATGCGAACCCATGCAAGAGGCAAGAGCAAGAGGATTCACAACGTCGAGCTCATGTTAGGAAGCGGTCTAGTCGAGGACGCCCTCATCGCTCTTCGTAAGTTCGATGCTGAGGAACAAACGGATTTCAATGTGCAGTACCACTTCGCTCTCGCCTACTTCCAAAAGCAAATGTACGAAGTTGCACGAGTGCATCTCATGAAAGCAATCGAGCTTGAACCCGTGCACTATCCGTCACACTTATTGTTGGCTTCGCTGTACCAGCGCAACGAAGACAACATTCAAGCTGCTCAGCATCTTGAGCATGTTGTCGCCATCTACCCCAAGCTCCAAATTGCCCACCAAGAACTAGGTTTCGTGCGATTACGCAATGGCGATACGAGAGCTGCGCTTGAGAGTTTCGAAACTGCAATCGATTTAGATTCGACTGCACCAAATGTCCACTACTACGCTGGAGTCATTCTTGGTGCAGAAGGAAGGTGCGACCGGGCGATGGCGCACTTTGAAACGGCATTAGCGCTCGACAGAAGCCACGAGAAAGCTCGCATGAGCATTTCAGAGTGCACCCGTGCGCTAAACGCGGCTAGAAAGACCAATCAGAACTCGCTTAACGAAAATCCTCTAAGCGAAGACGGTCCGGTCGATTGAGGCACACCCTAACCGTACCGCTGCTCCTAGGCGTGGTATGCACCGTATGGGTGGTAGGTGGATGTTCAAACGATGCAAACGTCATGAAGACACGCGACAACGTTTGGTTTAGTGAAGAAGCGCAAAGAAGGGGGTTAACTTTCCATCACGTAAGTGGAGCAACCGGAGAGTTCCATCTACCTGAAATTACAGGAGGTGGTGTCGCGTTGCTCGACGTCGAAAACGATGGCGATTTAGACGTTTACTTCATTCAAAGTGGCTTTCTATATCCCGAACATGCTGACTCACGCCGCAACGAGCTCTACCTCAATAGAGGAGACGGTACGTTTTATAAGTCAGAACAACCAGATGACCACGCAAATGCGGGATATGGAATGGGTGTCGCCACAGGGGATTACGACAACGACGGTGATGTTGACATCTATGTCACGAACGTAGGCACGAATGCCCTACTTCAGAACGATGGATCTGGGTCATTTAATGACGTAACCGCACTTGCTGGTGTTGGAGATGACAGTTGGGGAACCGCTGCGTCGTTCGCGGATTTCGATCGAGATGGGCACCTCGATCTCTATGTCGCAAACTACATTCACTGGGATCCGTCGACTGCGTTGGACTGCTATGCAACCAATATTCAGACTTACTGCGTACCTCTTCACAACTACGCAGCAATGGATCGCGTTTTTCGGAACAACGGCGATGGCACATTTACGGACCGCTCAATCAAGGCAGGTTTGGCTGCCGCTTTCGGTAACGGACTTGGTATTGTGAGTGTGGATATCAATAACGATGGTTTGGTCGACGTTTTCGTTGCAAATGATTCGATGGTCAATCAATTGTGGCTTAACAATGGAGATTTCACTTTTACAAACGATGCTTGGTATTGGGGATCGGCAATGGATGACCACGGCATAGAAAAAGCTGGTATGGGAATCGCGACATTTGATTTCGATGCTGACACCGATTTCGACGTTCTAGTTGTGAACATAGAAGAACAAACCGATTCGTTCTTTCGTAACGAAGGAACTTACTTTACCGATGCAACTGGCGTCGTAAGACTAGGCACGCACAGTCGTCGCTATACGCGTTTTGGCTTGATCGTATCCGACTTGGATAACGACTCATGCTATGACATCTATCAAGCGAATGGAAGCGTTTATCACGACGTCGAGGATCTGTCGAAACCAGATTTCTTCCAAGAACTTAACACCCTCTATCGAGGCACATGCGAAGGGCAGTTTGAATTAGTTCTACCTGAAGGCGGTACTCAAGAGCCACATGAATACACGAGTCGAGGGTTAGCGATAGGAGATCTTGATGGCGATGGTACCCAGGATTTAGTGGTCGTTAACAAGGATGCAACGGTATCTCTCCTGATGAACTTGCATCGCGACTCTCGAAGTGCAGGATTTGTTCGATTCCGCGTCCTTGACGAATCACGCCGTGACGCATACAACGCGAGAGTATCAGCACGACTCGCCGATAAGGTTCTTACTCATCGCGTACAGACTGACGGAAGTTACCTCTCCGCACATGATCCACACGTTCATTTCGGCACGGTCGAGGTGCGTGAAGTGATGGACGTAACAGTCACATGGCTAGACGGAGAATCGGAACGATTTGGTTCGTTTGCCACAAATAACGTGTATACG
This sequence comes from Pseudomonadales bacterium, assembly GCA_022822135.1. Taxonomy (GTDB): domain Bacteria; phylum Pseudomonadota; class Gammaproteobacteria; order Pseudomonadales; family Azotimanducaceae; genus Bin55. Next base: position 68,263 of record JAJECH010000037.1, on the reverse strand, counting down.
CTAATCAAAGGAGAAGGTGAGTCGAACGTTCGAACACCTTAAAAGAGTATCCTCGCTTTTGACTAATTCAATGAAACATTAAGGTGATTCGCATAGACGCCTAATCATTCGTCGCGATTCCACCCCAACTGTGAACCAGGTCACCAGAACATCGTCGAACATCACGTCTCATGAAAAACGTGGCAGGAGTTAACCAACGAACACATGAGAGGCTGACGTTCCCCGCATGTCGCTCGTGTAATGCTGTGAAAAAACTGAGTGAAGTACCTTTCTAATTAATCAATTCTGGCGGGATCCACCAACTAGAGTTGCTTGCAAATATTCGTTCGGGACGAGAATTTGCATTGATCGAATCGACCACCATTTGGGCGTCAGGGTCTGGTAGAAGCGGCTCAGCAAGTATCCTCGCGTTTTCTACGTCGCCAATCAACAATGCGACAAACGCTTGTGCAGACTGAATATCTCGGTCCGCGGCCGCTTTCGCAAGTGCTTCTAATCGTTGCGTTGCGGAACCGAGTTCGCCACAAAACGCGTCCGCACGCGCAAGGGCAACATGTGCTTCCCCCCAGCTCCTACGCAGTGCTATGGCGCGCGCTAGAGCTTCGCGACCGTCGCACTCGCCCTCTGCAAGGCGAGATAACGCGAACCAGTAATAGTAGTAGGGATTCGATGGATTACGTTCAACGAGCTGGATGTAATACTCTTGCGCGTGCGAGTACAACGCGGCTTGAAGCGACATGGCGGCTGCTAACGTTCGATAAAGGTCTTCGTCCGAATCGAGTTCAATTGCTTTTTGAATTGCGACGAGTCCTTGAAGGAATTTTTCACCGTCGTCTGAATCCCTGAACAATCGTGCGAGGAAGAACCACGCACTCGCGGCGTCTTCACGAACAGAGAGAAATCTCTTGATCTCCGTAGTTGCCTCGTTTATCTCGCCAGTAAGCTCTAAAAATGCTGCGTACTTCAACGCATATTCAAGATTACCGGGCTCTAGCTCAGTTGCCTGATTCAATGCATCTCGGGTGGCTTCTCTATCGCCTCGTTGGAAAGCCCAATCCGCCGCTTGAATAAAGAACCTACCGCTACGACTCAATCCAGCTAGCTCAACCATTAGAGGATCTGTAAGCGCTGGTGGCTGCATCGACGCATTCGCTAACGGTAGCCACTCATCCACTTTCACTTGATCGCCTAGCTCGCGATAGGCTGTTACTAGCTTGTACGCAATTTGTCCATTATTTGGTGCGAAAACTGCAGCTTTCTCCAATTCTTCGATTGCGCGTTCCCATTCTTCCCGTGCCAAGGCCACGTCAGCAACACCAACCATAATCGCTGGTGAATCCGCATAGACTTTCTGTGCGTTAGAAAATGCGGCTTCGGCGCCGGATACGTTTCCTTGCAAGAGTTTGAGATTACCGAGGCGATACCAGGCCGGAACGTAATCTGGATTAGCTAATACGACCTGGTCCAAATGTGCGATCGCTTCCTCGGTGTCTCCGCGTTGCAACACGATAATCGCAAGTAAGTACCGATACGCGTACACCTCATCGTTATTCAACGCCTCCCTGTAGGCGGCTTCAGCCGATACAAGCATCTGTTGCGCGTGATAAATAAACGCGAGCTGACCGAGAATTTCTGCTCTAGCGCGAGGTTCGGTTTCAGTTTCGAGTTGTGTGTCAGAATGTGCTTTCATTCGACGGATGTCATCCGCTAGTTCATCAGGCAAGAACTGCAATTCCGTCTCGAGATCATCGGCGTAGGAATGCAACGTTAGTAGTGCCGCTAGCGTGATCAATATGAGCTGTCTCAGTTTCATTCGTACCATCGGTTTATCGTGTAAGAACGTGATATTGGTTTATCGTCAACGGTCCGAAGGTTTGCGCCTCGCCATCCGGCCAAGTAACACTGATTTTCGGCTCCTCAACCGTTTTACCTAGTCCAAAAACAACTCTCGGATCGTTCGCCGACGCGTAACTCCCATCTGTCCGAACTACGCGGCTTACGCACGGCTCGCCAACAATACTCAATTTGGCGTGATATGCGTACGAATCCCGATCTTTGACCGTTAATCCGATCCAGTTATTCCCGTCAGCTTTTACATTTTCGAAAACGCGCAATGGTCCTCCGTTGTTAGCAACTAAAACGTCGATGTCACCGTCGTTATCAAGATCAGCGAATGCGACACCGCGACTTACCTCTGTGTCTAAGACGAACTCGTCGTCAAGAACTTCGACAAATTGTCCTTGACCGTCGTTCAACCAAAGTTGATTCCGTTGTCCAAGAGGTAACTCCTCCTCTGACCGACTCTCATTTGCGTTGAGAGACACTGCACCATTTGCCACAAGCAAGTCCAAGTCGCCGTCAAGATCAAGGTCGATCCACCCTGTACCGAATCCCGTGTATGGGTAACTAGATGCGCCGAGCTTCGCACGATTTGTCGCGTCGAGGAACCAACCCTTGCCGGAATTACGAAAAAGGGTATTAGTTTCCGATGTCAGATTTGTCATGAAAAGATCCATATCACAATCCTGATCGAAATCGCGAACATCAACTCCCATGCTCGCTTCAGATTTTCCATCCCCATTGACAGCCGAACCCGTAATCAGCGCGACGTCTTGGAATCCATCAGAACCCAGATTCCGCCAAAGAAAGTTAGCCGTCGGGTCATTCGCTACATAAAGGTCAATCAATCCATCGTCGTCAAAATCAGCGCTAATAACCCCCAGCCCTCCTCCGACTCTCGACTGAATATTCAGGCTTTTTGACCTGTCTTGAAATATACCGCCGTCAATGTTGAGATAGAGTTTATCTGGCGACGGTCGGTAAGCGGTCGGTGCGCAATAGTCTGGCTTAAGTGAAATTCCCAAGCACTCTTTGTGAATCGCAGTCTTAAACCCGACGTAGTTCACCACATATAGATCGAGCGCTTGATCACGATCGACATCAACAAACGAACCTGCGACGGACCACTCCTCGCCAGCGAGTCCACTTACTTTGTGCATCTCGCTGAATGAGCCGTCTCCGCGATTGATCCACAGTTCGTTCGCTCCAAAGTTGGCGAGGAACACATCGACATCACCATCTCGATCAACATCACCTGTAGCGATTCCCATCCCATAACCGGTCGCTTCAACGTTTGCTTCGTCTGTAATCGATCGGAATTGAAGACCATCGTCACTCGAAATGTTCTTAAACACTTGATCCGACGGTAACGATTCGTGTCGATTTAGAAGTGGTCCGCCTTGGACAGCCCAAATATCGAGAAAGTCGTCTCCGTCTACATCAAGAACGCCCACGCCAGGACCCAGAATCTCTGCAAGCCAGAGCAAGCCTTGTTCGCCATTCTCGTGTACGAAATCCATATCGGAACTACCGGTGACATCGCGGAAAATCTCTGCTTTAATGCATCCTGTTAACGAGAGGATGAGCGCGTATAGAAAGAAGCCGATTCTTGAAGATGTCAACGGTTACATTGGTTTTTGTAACGTGCGGGGACTCAGAAAATCTATCCTGCACGTGCGTCTGAGTTAGAAACGCCTATCAAAAAAAGATCGGATTTCATGATCGATGCACACCGCCCTTGAAATCCTCAAGCGGATGACCCCAAAGATCTATTCTGAACGGTTTGTGATGACGTTTCGCACGAATTTAATTTTCTCCACCGATTGGTGCGGGAGGGTCAATAGGTACGGGTACGCGCGTTAGGTTGTCTAGACCCGCAAACGAAGAATTTTGGTCGGGTGGAATGATCTTATCTCGATAGTACTCTTGCATATCGGCAATTTCCATTGCAGACATCACGGTGAATTCATACTCGAAGTAGCATCGGTTCTTTGAAATGTGCGTACTCGCATGCTTCGCAACATCACACTCAACGTTTTGGTCGAAATTTCCGTATTTCTCGACGTATTCTTCGACAACTCGTTTTAGCGATTCCATGTGATGAGGTGGCACAGCCGCCATCAATTCATCGTACCGACGCTGAATGATTGGCGTTGTTTCACCATGGGCCGCCACGCCCATCCATGCGATTCCTACCACGTCGCTCCGTCGCACACCGCCTAAACCGTGAAGGTAAAGATGCGCTAAGCGTGCTTGCGAATCTTTAAAGCCATGCTTTGCAGACGAGATCAAGTACGGTAGTGCTTCGGAGTAGTTGCCGCGTGAATAATGGAGCATGCCACGACGGTGGTCGAGGTACGCACGTCGCTCGGACTCTAGGGTATCCTCTGCTTCGCCAGTAACAATCAGGTGCTCCATATCTGCGTCGTCGTGACCACCGTGTAGCGTGTCGAACTGAGTGTGGCGCTCGTCAGCCGCGACCGCAAACGACATTAAAAACAAAATGGCTGGAACCGCTATATGCTTCGTATAGCTACGCTGCTCGTCCATCGCGCTCTTTCCGTCAGTACACCGTCAGCCAATAACAATATCTTATCACTGGAGTGCCTGAATCACGTACGATAATCTCGCTGGTTAGAACCCCCCACCGGGTCCGCCGCCACCACCTCCCGGTGCGCCACCACCTCCGCCACCGCCGATGCCACCACCGCCGCTACCAAAGCCACCACTTCGGTAGTTTTCAGCGTAATCGGTGATTTGACCATCAGCGCTCAGAGCGCCGAACGTCTCTGGATCAAGCTGATCGCGATACTTATGAAGATCATCAAACGAGCAAATCAACCTGGACATTCTTGTACCTGCGCGACGCGTCTGCTCGCACGATACTTTCGTGGCGTCCGTCCCGTACTTTGCTATATAGCTATCGACTAATTTATCGATCATCGGATGTTGCGCCGGCGTAATCGCGTTGTAAACACGTTCGTACTCTTTTCTATACGCTGGTTCTGTGTTGCCGGATGCGGCGACCCCAAGCCAACCAACCCCGCGCGTCGGGTCTCGTGGCACTTCATTTGTCCCAGTCATGCCAAGCAATATCGCACCAAGTTGAGCTTGAGATCTTTTCATTCCGCCTTTCGCAGCAATTTCCAGATACTCTACCGCCTCAGCGTATTTCTTTTTCCGGTACAACTGACCTGCCTCGATATGAGCATTCATGATCTCGACCATCTCAAGCGGGCCGGGCCCATCTGAGGCTTCGCCGACCACGACGAGTTCTTCACCAGCCGCATTCGCCATCGGTGTGACTGCAAGGACGAAACAGACTGCGAATGCCTGTTTGATCCATTGGTTGTTTCTCTTCATTGCAGAGTTACCTCAATTAAGTAGGTCTGAAGGGGTGAACGCGCCGTGACGAGCCACCCCTGTGTGTTTGTGTTTTCCGTTACAAAGGTGCAGATCCACCTCCGCGAACACTTGAGTCGATTTGTATTGGGGGCGGAGGTCCAAGTGTATAAAAACGATCGCGATACTCAATTTCGTCATCATAAAGACATTGCACATACGCGATGTGTGTTCCAGCCGTTCGATTAATGTCGCACTTGACACCCGTCGCTTCGCTGCCATAGCTCGATACGTATTCCTCAATGATGTCTTCGACCATCCGCATGTGTTGATCGGGTATCTTCGCTTTCAGATCCTTCCAGTATTTCATGATTTCAGGATTAGCCTTTCTTGACGCCGCAACTCCTAACCATCCAACGGCCTTGACCCAGTCACGTTCGACGCCACCAAGACCTTTCTGGTAGATGTAACCTAAGCGCGCCTGCGACATCTTGAACCCTTCCTCTGCCGCTTCGACTAAATAGGGATAGGCTTTTTCGTACTTACCCAACTTGTAGTAGTAGCCCCCCGTGTTGTGTGCGTCATATCCCCGAAGAATTCGGTCCGGACTCTTCAGTCGGTCAGGAGTTCCCTTGACGATCAGTTCTTCATCTACCGCAGACGCCATCGGTGTGACCGCAATGACGAAACAGACTGCGAATGCCTGTTTGATCCAATGGCTGTTTCTCTTCATTGAAGAGTTACCTCAATTAGGTAGGCCTGAAGGGTTGAACGTACTGTGTCGAGTAACCCTTGTGTGTTTGAGTTTTTTGTCAGAAAGGTGCGGATCCGCCCCCGCCGACACTTGTGTCGATTTCAACTTGTGGGATACCCAACGTATCAGCGGGGTCGCGATACTCGATCTCGTCATCGTAGATACACTTCATATGCGCGATATGCGTTCCAGCCGCCCGATTGATGTCACATGTGACTCCTGTCGCTTCGCTGCCATATCTTGAAACATATTCCTTGATGATGTCCTCGACCATAGGCATGTTTTGTTCCGGAATCTTCGCTTTGAGATTCTTCCAGTAGTTCATAATCTCTGGATGAGACTGTCTTGTCGCCGCGACACCTAACCATCCGACGGCTTTGACCCAATCACGCTCGACACCGCCGAGACCCTTCTGGTAGATGTAACCCAATCTAGCCTGCGACATCTTGAAACCTTCCTGTGCCGATTCAACCAGGTACGGGTAGGCTTTCTCGTACAAACGCAGCTTGTAGTAGTAACCCCCCATGTTTCGGGAGTCGTAGCCCCTCAGAATTTGACCTGGGCTTTTCAATCGGTCAGGCGTTCCCTGAACAATCAGTTCTTCTTCAATTCGATATTCGCGGTCAGTTCGTGCCGCAATGGTCTCTTCTGCGATCTTTTCGTCCTGCGCAGTCGTAGTAACGGTAGTTAATAGCGCTAATACAACTAGCAAGACTGAAAGCCGCCGCGAGCGATCGGTCGCTATCACATCAAATACGCGATTAGAGCGTACGCTTTCTTTCCTAGTGCTACGCAAATTTTAGGTGAATACGTCGCGGATGACGCCAATCGTCGATTCGTAGACGTGCGCTGCAAATATGCGATCGCTTCGACGCCTACACTTCACTGAATCAGTACGCTGTCTACTTAGAACATACAGCATCGCCACTAAGGCTCGAATTACTTCGGCTCAGGCGAGCGCGATCACAAGTCAGTCGTATTTCCTTAACTCGCTAATTTCACGTTCAAGCGCCAAGACTTGAGCCGTGGGTTCAATTGCAACGGCTTTCTTTATTGCATCCTGTGCTGCGAGAACTAAATCCTTCTCTAGAAAGACGATCGCTCGAAGATACCAGAGCATACCTTCATCCGGTGAGACCCTTTCAAGCGCGTTCAGGATCTCCGCCGCTTCGTCGTAACGATCCAAGGCAGTCAACAATTGCGTGTAACCGATCAAGTTATCTACGTTTTTGGGTTCAAGAGCGACGGCGCGACGGTACGCTTCTAGAGCCACGTTCCGATCGCCTCGTTCCCAAGCTCGTCGTGCAGCGGATATAAAGAACGTCGGATTCGTGCTGTATTGGGCTACCAGCGTCAACATTGGATCCTCAATAACCGGCGCGAATTGATTTACTCGCCTAAGCAACCATTCCTGGCTTGACGGTAGGTTGCCTAGTTCGCGTTCGACTAGCGCCATCCTATACACAATCTGACCCGCATGGGGTTGAAGTTTGTAAGCGCGTTCGAGAGATGTTTTCGCTTCTTTGAAATCAGCGTCGAGCATTTGTACGTCAGCAAGCGTCATGTGTGCTATCGCCAGATCCTCATCCAACGCTAACGCATTGGTCAATGCTTGTTTAGCACTAGAGACGTGACCAGAGTTGAGTAACGCTTGCCCTAACCGATACCAAATAATCGCCACATCTTGCATAACCCGCGTCACTTGCGTGAGATCCTCGATCGACTCTTGCAGAAGACCTAGTTCGCCAAAGGCGACGCTTCTTAAGTAAAGCCAGCGAGGGTCTGAAATCTCAATTAATGCGTTTGAATAGGCCGCAACCGCTTGTTCGTGCAAGTTGTGCGCTTGCAACAACATACCTAATTCACCCCATCGCTCGGCTACATGCTCAGGATCTAAACTAAGATCACTGTTCAGTGCCGATTCGTAAGCAGCGCTTGCCATGGTGGCAAGTGGTTCTTCGATACCTTCCAGAAAGATCTCATTCGCTGAATGGCTCGTCGTCAGGACCATCACGCATATGACGATAGAACGCGTGACACTGACCTGCGCGTAAGTCACGGCAACGATTGAGTCAGAACGTGGTATTGGTTGATCGCTAAATCTGAGAACGACTCACTGACACCGTTTGGCCATTTCACATGTAAGACGGGAGTCGTCGCATCACTCCCGAGACCAAAAATCAATCGCGGGTCATGCGCGGATGCGTAGCTCCCATCGGTACGAACGACTTTACGTTCCTTGATATCACCTTCGAGCCACGCGACAGCGCCTACGGCGTCACGACCTAAGACCAACAATCGAACGCCAAGCCAGTGGTTTGTCTCTCCAATCGCATTGGTCGAAAGATTTTGCTGAATCCGAATGGGACCGTCGTTGTTTGAGATGACGAGATCGACATCGCCGTCGTTATCAAGATCGCCCATCGCGACGCCGCGACTCACTTCTTCAAATCGACTCAGCGTCGTAGCGGTGTTCTCTTCGAACTTGCCAGAACCTTCATTGATGAAGAGCTGATTCGTTTGCCTCAGTGGTGGTTCTAGTCTTTTCGCCAACTGCGCATCGATCATTGACACCGATCCGTTCGCGATGAATAAGTCCAAATCGCCATCATTTTCAGCATCAAAGAACACGGTGCCGAAACCGGTTTTGGACAAGCTTGGTGGAGCCAATCCGGATTGAATCGATTGATCAGAAAACCAACCCGCGTGTTCGTACGAATAAAGCGTGTTGCTCTCTTTGATGTCGTGCGTCAGAAATAAATCTGGATCGAAATCTTGATCCCAATCCGCTACTGCGACGCCCATGCTCGCTTCACGCATACCATGGCCATTCACCGCTACACCGCTGAGCAAGGCGTCGTTGACGAACGGCTCACCAATCCGATTGAGCCAGAGAAAGTTCATTGCCATGTCGTTCGCAACGTAAAGATCGGGCGTGCCATCACCGTTTAGATCATCAACCACGACGCCCATGCCTCGTTCGGCAGCACTCGTAATTCCAGACTGTTTCGACACGTCCCGAAATACGCCATTGCCTTCATTTAACAATAGCTGATCAGGTGTGGGATCGAAATTACTAGGGGCGCAATATCCCTTTCGCGTGGATAAGCGACGACAAACTTTGTACTCATCCAGCGGCGGAAATTCCATGTAGTTAGCGATATACAAATCGAGCCAACCGTCACCGTTCAAATCCGCAAGGCTGCCGGAGATTGACCATTCGTTAGGTTTCATCAGAGCTTCGTCAACACGTTTCTCAAAACGCGTGCCCCAATTCAGAAACAGCTGATTCCGCCCAAAATTCAGCGTGATGACATCTGTGTCACCGTCGTTGTCCACATCCCCAGTGACAATTCCCATACCGTAAGTCTCAGCGCCTAGGCCTGCAGACCCAGTCACGTCTTCGAACATGAGCTTTGAACCTTCGGATATGTTGCGATAGAGGCGATCGCTAGGAAGGTCACCTGCTCGATCTTCGAGCGGCCCACCCTGTACGACCCAGATGTCCAACTTGCCATCGCCGTCGTAGTCAAGCAAACCGACGCCGGCGCCTGTGATTTCCAATGTCCATCGTTTCCCAATCGCGCCGCTTTGGTGTACGAAATCAACACCTGCGTCTGAAGCAACTTCGCGAAACGCAATCTCACCACTCACGAAAATCGGAGAAATCGAGCATACGAATAAGAGCATCCGAAGACCATGCATTCGAGCTGTCGGGGTTGCTCTGATTCGGTTATACGTCATGCAAGAATTATCCAACGCGCCTTAAAACCCTGTCATTGATGGCGGGGAGCACTCACGGTGTGCTCAGTATCCAAGAAACCAGATTGTTTAAAAACATTTGGTACACACAGTGATTTAGCTGCTAAAATCTTTCCTACCGAAGGCGCTACGCCTGAGCGACCGTTGTTCCGACGGTTGTCAAATCCTCGCTAACTTTTCCATTTGCGCCATCGTTGCGCAACGTTTTCCCTTCGATTAATCAAGCTAACATGGTGAATTTATCAGACCTTAAACAGAAGCCGATCGACGAATTACTCACGCTCGCCGAAGAATACGGCGTCGAGCATCTCCACCGCGCGAAACAACCGGAAATCATCTTAGGAATTCTCCGCAAACTTACGAAACAAGGCGAGGATGTCCGTGGTGAAGGTACGTTGGAAATCCATGATGACGGTTATGGTTTCCTCCGTTCGCCTTTTACCAGCTATCAGGCTGGGCCCGACGATATTTACGTTTCTCATACCCAAATTCGTCGCCTTGGTCTTCGTACCGGCGACAGCATCTCCGGAAAAATCCGCGCGCCGCGCAACGGCAACGGTGAACGCTACTTCGCGCTCATGCGGATCGACAATATCAATCAAGAACAGGTCGATACGAAACAACGCCGTCGCCAGATCCTATTCGAGAATCTCACACCATTATTTCCAACCAAACGCCTTACATTAGAACGCGGCAACGGCAGTACTGAAGACCTGTCGGGTCGGATCGTCGACTTCATCGCACCGATCGGGAAGGGACAACGTGGTCTGATCGTTTCGCCACCGAAAGCCGGTAAGACACTCATGCTTCAGGCGATCGCACAATCGATCACCGCAAACGACCCGGATGTCACATTAATCGTTTTGTTAATCGATGAAAGACCTGAGGAAGTCACCGAGATGAAGAGTCTCGTCAACGCTGAAGTCGTCGCAAGCACGTTTGACGAATCTCACAAGCGACACATTCAAGTTGCGGAAATGGTGATTGAAAAGGCGAAGCGGCTCGTTGAGCAGAAACGCGATGTCGTGATCTTGCTCGATTCGATTACGCGGCTCGCTCGGGCGTACAACACAGCCACCCCAACCACAGGTCGAGTATTAACCGGTGGTGTGGACGCAAATGCGCTTGAACGTCCAAAACGGTTCTTCGGCGCAGCGCGCAATATCGAGGAAGGTGGGAGTCTCACGATCGTCGCGACGGCTCTCGTCGAAACGGGTTCGCGTATGGATGAAGTTATCTACGAAGAATTTAAGGGAACTGGGAACCAAGAACTGCATCTTGAACGACGGATGGCCGAAAGTCGCGTCTACCCAGCGATCAACATTCGACGTTCAGGTACGCGCCGTGAAGAGCTTCTCTTGAGTGACGAAGATCGTCAACGTGTTTGGATCCTACGTAAACTCGTGGATGAGATGGACGACCTTGAAGCCCTCGAATTTGTGATAAGTCGTTTGAAAGAGACACGAACAAACGACCAGTTCTTTGCGTCGATGAAGATTCAGTAAGACGTGTTAACTTGATGCGAGATTTTTCCTTACGCTCACCATCACGTCGTTAGCTTTTCGCGATTCGCCGCTTTCGTAGTACAGCTCAGCTAGCTCTACGGCTGCGCTGCTATCACCGCCCAAGCTCACGCTTCGCTCAAGATGGTGACGCGCGTTATCAAGTTGACCATTACGCCGAAGCAATCGCCCTACGGTGAGATGTAGGTTCGGGTCGTCCCCGTGCTCGGTCAACCATTGTTTCGCAGTGTTTAGCTGCTTTTCGGCATCACTCTCAACGATACCGTACATTAGAACGTTCTGCGTTTCCCAACTCCGCTTGAGCGATCGCTCAAGTTCGTGCGCGGCTTTGTTGACATCACCTTTTTCTCGTAGCTTGTCGATATAAGCAACGAATACGTTTGGGGCGTGTTTCAATTTACGTGGCACAGCATGCCAGACGTTCGCTACGGACAACGGGTCGGCCTGACGGATCCGACCAATCCAACTCGAGATAAGTAGCTCGTAGATTTCTTCGTCTGCGATGAAAGAGAGACGTGAGAGCACATCAAGATATTCCAATGCACCAACCCAATCCTCCACATCCTGGCACTCTCGGATTAACGCAAGCAAGGCTGGTGCGCAGCGCGGATGATCCTCAAGGAGCCGCCGAAGCGCACGTTGGCCTAAGCGTTTATCCTTCTGGTTAAGCAGCTCCATCGCGTCATTGAGTCTTCTATAGGCTCGCAGTTCTTGGTCGCCGAGATTTGCTGCATCCTTACGAAGTTCAATGGCTTTATCTCTTGCTCCGATCCGTTCGGCGAGTTCGCTGGCTCGAAGAAAGTGCAGTATCGGATCCGGGCTCTGTTGACCCGCTGCGACTAGCAGTCGTATCGCTTCGACGGTATTGCCGTTCGTTTCTTCTTCGATTGCTTTTAGTGTTTGGCGGCGAGAACTTAAAGAACGTTTTGTTGAGAACCAGTTCGCGACTTTCGCGTTCCTTAGCAACATTAGGTTGAGGAGTTTGACGACAAAATACGCTACGACGACAAAAATCAGCAACGCAGTAACCGCTGCCCAGACCGTAGTTGCGATCTCCCATCCTTTAAAACCAACGACCACATAACCAGAATCGCTGGCGATCCATGTACCAAGGAGTGCTGCCAATAACGCGATTGCCAGCATCACGATGACCTTCACAACGATCATGGTTCTAAGACTTCAGCATCAACGGTTTGTGTCGACGCTACATTCGTCAGTTCCAAGAGTGCAGATCGAATAGCTTTGTACGGCGACGTTAGTTCAAGTTTCACTAATTCAGCGAGTTCGTCGCGTATCAAATCGAATTCGTCAGAGTTTGCATGAGAAAACGAATCCAAAATCGTCCGTGCCTCGTTCAGTGACTCACGATACATTTCGAAATCGAGACGCTGAACGTCGTTCCGCGCACGTTCTATCAATAACAGCAACCGAAATTGCGCACCAGTTTCGGAGCGGATATCGTCCGCCATTGATGTCAGTTCATCAATACGGCGGACTCGGTACACACTCGAAATGCCATCGCTCAATTCACCCCAAAAGCTCTGCGACTCTGTTTGCTGAGAAACCTCAAATGACGATTCAGGGTCGGCAATAGGCACTGGCAAGTTCTCTAGATCAACGGGTCTCATCGAAGCGATCAAGGTAGTGATTTCTTCGAGTCGATCTTGAACAGATTCGAGATTCAGCTTGCTGATGTGATCAATTTCCGCCAATGCTTGATCAACAAAGGCGACGATTGCCGGATTCAATTGATTGACTGTCGCGACGGTGTGTGCGTGTCTGATTGCGTCCGACGCAAGTGTCAAGTCTCCATTGCCACTTAGAGCGAAGAGTGCGACTTGTAATTCGAATCTCGCCGAATCAAATGGACCCCGATCTAAATACGCGTCTCTCGCCGAAATCGTGATGGGTACATCTGAGTCCTGGAGGTCTAACAGTTCCTGAAAACCGCCAGAATCTTGATCAGTGCTCGCTGGTTCAACGAGAACGTCCGATTGGATGAAATCAGTGGTGTCAATTCTGGTTCCCGGCGGGGTCGACGAAACTTCAGGCTTGAAGGTATTTTCTGACGTAATTTCGACGCCTAAAAAGCTATCCATGAACACGCGAATAGGCTGATACCAATGCAGCGCTGCCACCGTTACAACGGTCATAGCTATTAACACTAAAACGGTTGTTAACCAACGAATACCCGATCCTTTGGTGTTCAAATCGTTGTCGATACCCAATGCGTCCTGATCAGCCATCTTCGATCAACCGCCTGATGACCCGGACGAAAGCACGAGCAGACGCGTTAGCGGCGACATGAACTCTTTGGAATCCGAGTAGCGTTCCTTGCTTCCCAATTCGTCTACTCGGTACGACGAGGCACGGCTCTTCAGTGCTCATGAGTGCATGTCGTCGAACAGCCCTCCAATATGCCTTCACAGATGTAACACTGCTCAACTCGACTATCTCGCAAGCTCGTCCTAAACGAGGTCTTCTTAATCCTAGACCGCGTCGGTAAACTCGCCAGACATTCGTGTCGTAACCAAGGTTCATAAGTCGGTCCGGTAACAACTGTAGGCCATCTTCACCGCAAACCACAAGCACGGCGGAACCTGGCTTCAATATCTCAGTAACGCTTGCCACAACGCCTTCTGAGTTAGCTCGTTCGGGTACTTCAGCATCAATACCGATGTTCGAGAGCGCTTCACGAGTGGCGGAACCGATCGCCAGATGCTGCTTCGCTCTTATATCGTTATCTCTCACACATCGAGCAGTATGTTGCGATAAATAGACCGCCAAATCGAACGACTTCTTCGGTGGTTCGGTCGAGATTCGCTGAATATCTATGAGTGGCGCTACGCTCGACTCTATGGCCGCACGACGGAAATATCGCGCCATCGCAGTCGCACCAGGTTCGGTACGCGTAACCCATACGGCAGTCATGATTCGGCTAGTAACTCATTTGCCCCATGTTTCAATAAGCGTTGACCTACGATCCCCGCCGCGCTAGGTGCATCGTGATGCTCGATAGACGTTTGAATTGCTTGGTCGCCAGATTCCGAAAGCACAATCGCTGATAACCGATATCCTCCGTTCACTTTCTCACAATGAGCGCCGAACGCTCCCGCACAATCCGCACCGACTATTTCGGCAACCAGCCGCTCGGCACACGCAGCCTGCTCTACTTCGTTTTCGGTCATCTTCGCGAGCAACTCGCGAATTTCGTCGTGGTCATCCAAGACCTCAACCGCGAGAATGCCTTGTCCCGGAGCAGGTACGAATACGTCCTTCGGCAAAATAGAACACACACGTTTTTCGAGACCTAATCGCTCTAATCCAGCGGCAGCGAGAACTAGCGCGTCCATCTGACCTTCGTCCAGTTTTCTGAGACGTGTCTCGACATTGCCGCGAACCTCGACGGTATGACTACGCTTAAAAACATGAGCGAGTAATGCCTGACGTCGAGTACTGGAAGTACCGATGGTCGCATCTTTTGGTAATTGATGAATGGTCGAACCGCTTACCAAGACGTCGTGTGCTGAACCTCGCACCCCGATCGTCTGCACGCCAAACCCAGATGCAAGACGTATTGGAACATCCTTCATACTGTGAACCGCAAGATCAGCGCGATTGTCAAGCAGCGCTTTTTCGAGCTCCTTAAGAAATAGACCCTTGCCTCCCTCGTTTCGTAGCGGACGGTCTAGTGTTAGATCACCGGACGTATCCATCGGTACGAGCTCACAGTTCGCATCTGACAGGTGATTCTCGATGAGATGTTTCACATGTTCTGCCTGCCAAAGTGCAAGGCGACTACGTCGAGTCGCGATGCGAATTGTGTGTTGAACCACTAGGATGCCACCAACTCTGGCGTATTGAAAGCACAACGTCAATCACAATTATTGGTGTGACACCAACAAAAGACCTCTACACTTAGCGACCCGCCTCATTTCAGATTTGATTACCGATAGGCGAATGACAACAAAAAAACTCTGGGGTGGCCGATTTACGGGTACGACCGATGAATTCGTCGAGTCGTTTACTGCGTCCGTTCACTTCGACTCTCGATTGGGAGAAGTCGACGCCCGCTGTTCTCAGGCTCACGCCAAGACTCTGTTGGACGCGGAAATTCTTACCCGAACGGAATACGACTCGATCATTGATGGTCTAGCCAAGATCATCACTGACATTCAATCCGGCGACTTTCCCTGGGATTCATCACTCGAAGATGTTCATATGAACATTGAAGCAAAACTCATCGAGTCGATTGGCGAACCCGGTCGAAAATTACATACCGCGCGTTCCAGGAATGACCAGGTCGCAAGCGCTTTCAAGTTATTTTTGATGGAAAGCTGTGATGATCTATGTGCAGCTTTGGTTAAGTTACAAGAGAGTCTGCTCGATAAAGCAGCTGCCCATACTCACACGATCATGCCCGGATTCACCCACTTACAAAATGCACAACCCATTACATTCGGCCACCACCTGATGGCGTGGTTCGAAATGTTCGACCGAGACTTAACGAGACTGAGCGACTGGCGACATCGTACGAACGTATCCCCAATGGGAAGCGCTGCATTGGCTGGAACTAGCTACCCGATCGATCGAAGCGTGTTCCAGACAACCATGAATTTCGAATCCGTGACGCGCAACTCACTCGATACGGTAAGCGATAGAGACTATGTCATTGAATTCGTGGCAGTACTGAGCACGATCATGATGCATCTATCTCGATGTGCCGAAGAAGTGATTCTCTGGATCTCGCCAGCGTTCGGGTTCATAACTTTGCCAGACGAACTCTGCACCGGCTCGAGCATCATGCCGCAAAAGAAAAACCCCGATGTCGCAGAACTCATTCGTGGGAAAAGTGGTCGCGTGATGGGTCATCTCAACGGTTTACTAATGCTCATGAAGGGTCAACCACTTGCGTACAACCGTGATAACCAAGAAGACAAAGAAGCCGCATTCGATGCATTTGATACGACGTTTCAATGTGTCAGCGCAATGACGCTTTTGGTATCTGGGATGTCTCCAAATCCAATGCGAATGCTTGAACTCGCTTCACAAGGTCACCCAACCGCAACCGACATGGCCGATTGGCTAGTTCGTCGTGAAATCGCGTTTCGTTCAGCGCACGAGATTTGCGGTAAAGCCGTGGCTCTCGCAGATCAACGCCAAATAGAACTGCACGAATTGTCGTTGAGCGAACTTAAAGATCTGTGTGAGGTTTTTGACGAGACGGTCTTTGCATGTCTAACGTTAGAAGGTTCCGTTGCCGCTAGAAACCATGTTGGTGGCACCGCGCCAGAAGCAGTTGCAGCTGCGATTAAGTCCGGGCGCACTCGTCTAGAAAATCAGTCGTATTCCGATCCGACCTAGGGTAGCTCTTAATTCTCCGCGTTAGCACGATCTCTCGCGCAGTTTCAGAGTCATCATGTATGTTGGAGAGACTCCGCGGCGCGCTTCGCAAAATAGGTTAACACAGCGTCTGCGCCCGCACGTTTTAAACAAAGCAGCGATTCCAAGATCACCTCGTCTTCAAGCCACCCATTCTGAATCGCTGCCATCTGCATCGAGTATTCACCACTCACCTGGTACGCGAACGTCGGAACACCAAACTTATCCTTCACTCGGCGAATGACATCAAGATACGGTAAACCGGGTTTGACCATGACGATATCCGCACCTTCCTCGAGGTCGAGTGCGATCTCACGAATGGCTTCGTCGCTGTTTGCCACGTCCATCTGATAGGTCTTCTTGTTACTACCTCCCAACATCGTTGCGGAACCGACCGCGTCCCGAAAAGGTCCGTAGTACTTCGAAGCGTATTTAGCGGAGTACGCAAGGATCTTTGTATTAATGAACCCTTCCGCATCCAAGCTGTTGCGAATCGTGCCTACCCTACCGTCCATCATGTCAGAAGGCGCAATCATGTCAGCACCTGCCTTCGCGCAGACCACCGCTTGCTTATTCAATACATCGAGCGTGACATCGTTCAGTACATAGCCATTCTCGTCGATGATGCCATCCTGACCATGTGAGGTGTATGGATCCAATGCGGCATCGGTGATCACGCCTAGACTTGGGGCCGCGCTTTTCACAGCGGCTACCGCTCGAGGAATCAATCCAGCAGGATTAAGTGCTTCGTTGCCGTCCGGTGTCTTCAGATCTGGTTCGATATACGGAAACAAAGCGATCGCGGGGATATCCAGAGCTTCTACCTGTGAGATCTCTTCCTCAAGCAAATCGACTGATAAGCGATCAATCCCAGGCATTGAAGCGACTGGAATACGCTGGCCTGTTCCTTCAACGACGAAAATCGGGTAGATCAAGTCGTTAACACCCAAACGATTCTCGGCAACAAGCCTTCGAACGAAATCATCGGTGCGATTTCGTCTCATCCGAACTTTAGGGTAGCGTTGCGCCATCTGGACTTCCGATCTCCGATAGGTTCGATTGACTGTCAATCAGAGGCAGTCAATACGATCACGAATTCAGGCGCGTTTTGGCTTGTTACCGCGATTTCGAACGTTTGTTCGTCCTTGCGACGATAAGTAAGCCGTTTTATTGCAGCGCTTTCCTCCGCATCAAAGGTCACTGAATTCTCGGTCATTGCTGCTAACGTCATTTTGGTTGCGGGTCCAAGCGGTTCATACCTTGGACTCCATTGCTGTAAAAACAGCACTAGACCATCTTCCTCTTGAGTTATGACAATGAACTCGTGAACAGCCACCGCACCGCCAGCCAAGATTCGCACTGATGCCTGAAGGGAGTTCGAGCTTGGGGTAGTCCAGATTTCCTCGATGGTGTTCGGACCCATTTGCCCAGTCCAAGAACCCGTCATCCAACTTAAATCTGCGATCGAATGTTGTGCGAAGGTTGACGTAAATGCCATGATGCTTATGGTTCCGATGAGTTTAGAGAGTATGTGTCTCACTGCACGCTGCCTTGATTTTGCCGCGCCAATCTTAATGAAACGTAACGCTCGTGATTTCCTCGACACGACACTTTGTCAACGATCGAGCTATTAATTGGTCAGAGCTAGACGGCTAGGAGATAACTCTTCAGCGCTCACCAAGTCGAGATCGCTACCTTGTTTTCTAGCAAGGATCGATGCAGCCGCCTTTGAGTACGCAGGTGCAGTTTGGATGCCGAAACCACCTAACGCCGCAACCCAGAAGAACTGATCGTCCATCGGATCGAATCCAATGACCGGTTGTGCGTCTGAGACAAACGAACGCAGACCTGCCCAGGTATTTACCGGACGCACCACATCTAGCTTGGTGCAATTGTTGAGGGTGTCAATGACGACAGCGACGTCAAGGTCCTCGGGTTGAGCGTCGCACGGCGGTGAATCCGAAGCGTCCGCTGGCGAGACCATCAACAATGTGCCTTCTGGCTTGAAGTAAATGCCACCAGACGCTCGATAGCACATTGGATGATTCGAACAATCCACTTGAGGATCCACGATGACCCCTGTACGTCGCCTGGGTTGTAAACCAATCGGACTGACACCCGCTAATGTCGCTACTTCATCCGCCCATGCACCGGCAGCATTCACGAGCATGTCTGCTTCAAGGGGATCGGATTGATCTAGGGTCAACAACCATTTGGTCGGACGTCTCTCAACCCCCAATACCCGTCGTGAACCTACAAAACTACCACCATTCTCAGAGAACAGACGTCGGTAACCCTGCAAGATAGCATCAACATGCAGTCGCATTGAGTTGGAATCAAGAGCACCAGAAACATTCTGCTCACCCAGCAAAGGCGCTCGCGCATGCAGGTCTTCTTCATCGAGAAGGATGAGCCATGGACAGCGATCGATCCAATTGTCAACGAAAGACTCAACTAAATGACGGTTTTCTTCAGTATCGAAAGCGATGTGATCAATCGGTTCGGCTAATCGCGCAAAACCCACAGGAGGCGAGCGATAGAACGGTTCCGCGATCCTCGTGAGTCTGTGTACAACATCGTTCTCGAACGCAAGATGGAGCACCGCGGCAGATCGACCGGTGCTGTGGTACCCCGGTTGGAATTCCTGTTCGACGATGGTAACGTCAAAGTCGCTCGCGAGTTCAGCGGCAGTCGCGAAACCAGCGATGCCTCCTCCTATTACGACGATTTGCTTTTGTGTCATGCCGCTAACGTACCCGATTGAGTGGCGACTTTGGCATCATCTTCGTTCTCACGGATCACGAAAGCTCGCCGAGCGTTTTTGAACGAACGTCCACCGTAAATTCCGGTATTCAACTGTGCATCAGGAAAATCTCGAAGCGCACATTTTCCGACATCGCTTGCGCTCGAGTTGCAGCTATACCCAACTTAAACCGAACGCTAGCTATATTTGCACGCTTGCATTGATTTACTAGCGTATTCGAGAGGTTAAAAATGGCGAGTGAACGGGAGAGATTGCACAACCTATTCCCGGATTTGGATTTCGACCCCGAGCAACTTCGTAATCGCTATCGACAAGAGCGTGACCGTAGACTCCGCAACGATGGAGAATCGCAATATATCGAAACCGAAGGGGAGTATGCCCACTACGCTGATGACGATCCATACGTAGAACCCGGCTATGAACGTGACCCGCTTGATCTACGGTTAGACGTCGTTGTCATCGGTGCTGGTTTCAGTGGTCTCATGACAGGAGCAAGGCTCAAAGAGCGAGGTATCGATAACTTTCGCATCATCGAATCGGGAGGGAATTTCGGCGGCACCTGGTATTGGAATCGTTATCCAGGCGCTCAATGTGACATTGAGTCGTACTGCTATCTACCCCTCCTGGAAGAAACGGGTTACATGCCGAAAGAAAAGTACTCCTATGCTCCGGAAATCTATGAGCATGTGAAGCGCGTAGGGAAGTACTTCGACTTAGAAGATCGAGCCGTCTTTCGAACTCGTGTTACGCAGGTTAAGTGGCTTGAAGACGAAGCAGTTTGGCAAGTCTCGACTCATCGCAACGACAAGATTCGTTCCAGGTTTGTCATTCAAGCAACGGGACCGGCCAATCGTCCCAAACTTCCTGGTATTCCTGGGATACGTAGCTTCCATGGTAAGAGTTTCCACACCTCCCGTTGGGACTATGACTATACGGGCGGTGATCACAACGGAGGGCTCACCCGATTGTCGGACAAACGAATTGCCGTCATAGGTACAGGCGCTACCGCGATTCAATGTGTACCGTTCCTGGGTGAATATGCGAAAGAGCTATACGTCTTCCAACGTACACCTTCCTCTGTCGATCTGCGAGGTAATAAACCCACGGATGCCACCTGGTACAAAACTCTAGAACCGGGTTGGCAACGAAAGCGGCGAGAGAACTTTGCAGCAACGTTAACGGGTCAAAACCTGGGCGAGGACCTCGTCGCCGATGGCTGGACGGATATTGCGCGGCGGATCTTATTGTCTCTTAGAAACCGAGACACCGATGGAGAAGCACTTGATATGGAAGAGCTCGCACTCCGTTCGGAAATCGCAGATTTTCAAAAAATGAATGAAATCCGTGGTCGCGTTGATGAAACGGTGAATCAACCTCACGCTGCGGAAGCGCTTAAGCCTTGGTACCGCCAGTTCTGCAAGCGCCCAACGTTTAACGACGAATATCTCGAAACTTTCAATCGCGAAAAGGTTTATCTGATTGATGTCGCCGACGCCAAAGGTGTAGAACGGATTACTGAAACCGCAGTGATCGCGAACGGCGTCGAATATGAGGTGGATTGCATCATTTACGCGACCGGTTTTGAGATCACGACAGATGCGCACCGACGGGTTGACTTTGACACGATCGGTTGCGGTGGATTGTCGCTCTACGATCATTGGCGCGATGGTTTTCGAACACTGCATGGCCTGAGTAGTCACGGTTTTCCAAATTGGTTTACCATCGGCATCAATCAAAACGCGTTTTCGCCCAACATGACCGCGATGTTCGACGACCAAGCGATGCACGTGAGCTACGTTATCGACGAAGTGAAACGACGCGGGAAGCGGAGCATTGAGGTGAGTGCCGAAGCTGAGGAAACGTGGGTTCAGGAGATCATTCGACTCGCTGGAACAGGTCCACTCAGTTTTCTAAACGACTGTACGCCAGGGTACTACAACCGAGAGGGCACTGCTTCACAGGGAACTCGCCAAAATACAGGCTATGCACCAGGGATCAATGTCTTTAACGATCTTCTAAAAGACTGGCGCGAGAAAGGTAACCTAGAAGGAATGGTGTTGAACTAGCTGAACGGCGGCACGAATGATCGGCTTTTCCCAAAAATAAGTGGACTGACCGATGGAGTCTAGTTGAACACCGAACAATTGATTCTGATCGATCTACTCAAAAGGATCAGTGCTATCACTAGGTTAGACGCGAAACGAACTTCCCGATGTAGCCCACCATCTCGCTAAACACATCGTCCGTGCGTTGTCGCGTACGTTTCAGCACTTTATAACCGTGATCTGCCGTCTCCAGCCAGTGCAGTTCCGCATTCAATCGAGCCACCACGCCTTCCATTAGATCTGGTTGTGCCATCCCGTCTCGCGACCCAGAAAGGAAGAGCATGGGAACCTTTATCGCATCCATGTGTTCTGCACGGGCAACGCCAGGTTTATTCGGCGTATGCAAAGGAAACGAGCAAAACACGAGCCCGGCTACATCTAGCCCATGGTCAACAACTGCATGAGAAGCCATTCTGCCCCCAAAGCTATGGCCTCCAAGAAAATACGGACCACCAAGCTTTTTTTGTGCCAGCTGAAGTGCAGCCTTTATCGCAAGCGTCGCTATGGGTTGAGAGTCTGTCCGGTTCTTACCCGCTTCCATGTACGGGAAGTTAAAGCGCAGCACAGAGATTCCCGATTCATTGCACTTGCGCGTTATTTCTTCCAACGTGCCATGATGCATCGAGGCTCCAGCCCCGTGCGCGAACACTAAAGACGCAATCGGATCGGTGACTTTATCTACTTGAGCACTGACGTCGTATTCATCAAACTTTAGGCGTAGTGCGGCCATCCGAAACGCGCTGACTAAATGTCGTCGACTGAGTTGATGATCTTTCCAACTAGACCATATTCAAGCGATTCTTCCGCACTCATCCAGTAGTCACGATCTGTATCTTGCGCAACGCGCTCAATTGGTTGACCTGTCCGATCCGCAATGATTCCGTTGATTCGCTCACGAGTCTTGACGATTTCACGCGCGTGAATTTCAATATCGACCGCGTCACCACCAAACCCCGCCGACGGTTGATGAATCAGGAAGCGGGTGTTCGGGAGACAAAGCCGGTTTTCTTTTTCCGCTGCTAAATAGATGTGCGTTGCAATACTGCCGACCCAACCTGTACCCACAATACGAACTTGCGGTTTGATGAACTGGATAACATCAAATACCGTGTCGCCCGATTCAACATGGCCACCGGGCGACCCGAGAAACATGGTGATTGGGTCATCGTTCTCATATGCTAGTGCCAGCAGATCTTCCGCTGTTTCCTGAGCGCAGGCAGAGTCAATCTCGCCGAACAAGGTCAACGTTCGATGATCGAACAGGATTTTGTGAATGTTGACGCCAGGCGTTTTCCGTTCGTCCGCGGAATCCCCTTCTTCTTCAAGTCCGAAGTGATTCAAGTGCACCATCGTTGATGCTTTACTGTTTCGTGTCATGTCTATCAATTAAAGGTGAGCAAGATGTCTGCGTAGTAGATACGACCGTAATCGCGATGAACGTCGGCTAAGAACCCGAAATAACGATCAGCTAATGGTGCCCGTTCGTTAAGCAAGTTTCGGATACCGAAGCGGACTCGTGTCGGGGTCTCTTCAATCTTAAAGCGATAGTCGAACCGAACGTTCCAGGTCGTCATTGAATCTAGCCAGTAGCGTGTACCATCACTCAATGTCAGTGAATTCTGATAGACCTTTCCGACTGTCGTTTGCGAGAGTGCGCCACCCCAAGGATCCTTGCGCCAAGTTGCGAGCAGCGTCCCCTTGTATTTCTGATTGCCGTCTCTTTGAACTAGATCATCGAATCCGACGACAGGAATGTTGCCAGGTAGAACACCCGAATCTTTCGCTGCGATTAAGGTGGCAGCGTCCCCGCCTGCTTCCTGTTCGAATTTCTCCAGGAACGAAGCTAAGTAGCGAACACTGAAATCACCGTAATCGGTATCTGCTGACCAGTAAATTCCGAGATCAAACCCCTGGAGTGTTCGCGTGTCCAGATTTGCGTAACGGTCATTGACTCGTATCGCTTGTCCCGCAGGACAAATACCGGCCGCTTCGTAAACGCCAATTTCATCGGCCGCCGTAATTGGATCGCGTACTACCGCGGGATTTGTCTCTAAGGCGTCACAGTTCGTGCCACCGTGTTGAATGCGGTACACCAGATCAAGAACCGTATGGTTCTCTTCACCAAATAAGCCAATGGTGTCTTCCTTCACGATTGACCAGTAGTCTGTCGTGATCGTCAGAGAATCAAACAGGTCGAAAACAAACCCGACCGAGATGTTGTCAGAGCGTTCCGGTACGAGCTCATCGCTTCCTTGCGCGGTTCTCTGGGTCGAATTGGTGCAATCGAGAATGTCTTGTTCAGAATCACCGCCTTCATTTGCGGCGTAAAAACAGGTGTAGTCCGTTCGCGTGTTTTGCCGTGCGACGATATCTTCATTGACGGTCACGAGGTTTGGTACACGAAAAGACTCAGACCATGACGCACGTATTGAAACGGGGTCGGCGATTTGCCATCCTGCGGCCAATTTACCTACTACCGCACTGTCAACGTCAGAGAAACGTTCGAATCGAAGTGCGGCTTGAGCTTCGATGTTCGACACAACGGGTATCGCGAGTTCTGCAAACAGTGAATCAACTCTACGGGAACCGCTGTTATCTGGTGTGGGACTGCTATTGACTACATCGGAGACAAACGGGAACGAATCATCATCAAAATCCGTGAACACAATTGTGCCGTCAAGTCTCGGATCTCTATCGTCCTTGAACCACTCACGACGATGTTCATACCCAACTAGTGCTCCCATAGGTCCAGCGGGTAACTCAGCGACCTCTGGATTAGAAAACTTGAGATCCCACAAAAGCAACCCGGCGTCGTTCTCGCGATACACGTCGATCAGCGCGCGCTCGATATTGCTGTCGACGCCGCCACTGAACGGGTTGTACGCTGCAGGTGTCGGATCATTCAAGGCTTCGACCATAAGCAGATTCGATACGCGATTTCCTGTGAGGTCATAACGGTTTGCGAGGGACCAAACGATCGCAGTATCCCAATCCCAGTCATTTCTCACGCCTCGAAGACCTTGTACAAAACGGAATACTGAACCATCGACACTGACCGAACGGGGCAATTCCGCATATCGATAGTTGTCGATCTGAAGTTCTAATCCGCTACATGGCAGGTCCGCTCCCACTAGTTCATCGGGTAATCGATTAGGAGAGCCACACGGACCGAGCGGGTTGTAGTAGTTCTGCGCGCCAACACGTAATCGAACTGAGCTGAAGGATGCCGACGGGTGTCGATTGATGTGGGATTCCGACTTGTAATACAGAAGTTCTGTATACGCTTGGAGAGAATCAGAGAAGTCGTGATTGATGAATACGAGCGCGTTGCTACGTGCGAGTTCGGAGGAAAGGTCACGGAACTCGTTGATGTTGTAGCGCTCGACACCCTGTCCATCGGGCGCTCCACAAGTATGAGCAGTGAGTCTATAGGCGCATCGCGAATCCCCTAACGGGTAGACCTCAAATTCACCTGAACCATCCGTAACAGGACCGCGAATATCCAGTCTAGAAACACTACGAACCGAATCGAATTGACCGAATAGATTGTTTGCACTTGTATTGCGGAACCGTGTATCGCCACTCCAAGGTGAGTCGTCTGGTACAAGCCGTCTTAAATCCGCATTTGCCCATCGGTCGTCTTCAGAGGAGTGAATCCGATCTCTCGTATAGAAATCAAGCATGACGCCTACGTTCGTCGCGCCGTCGTTGAAGTACTTGCCCCACTCCAAGTTCGCATCGAAGGAAGTTCGACTAGCGATTTCGTACGAGTGGACTCGGGATTTGATACGGAGTCCTTCTATGTCATTCTTCAACACCGTATTTACGACCCCTGCAACGGCGTCTGCCCCATAAATCGCAGATGCACCGTCCTTTAGAAGCTCAACACGTTCAATCCCGAAAACAGGTAAGGTGTTTGAGTTCACAGTGTTAACCGGTACGAAACTACCGCCTATCGCTTCGGTTTGAAAGCTAGCGGCGTTTACCATGCGACGCCCGTTCAGCAAGACGAGTGTATTTCCCGTACCGAGATTTCGGAGGTTGAACGCACCCATGTCGCCACGTGCGGAATTCACGCCCCCGCTTATGTTCTCCTCTTCGTTGAAGAAGTTCTGTCCCTGCTCAGGGAGCATTTCTAGGAGTTCATCACCAGAACTCACACCCATCGCATCGACGTCTGATGCGTCGATCACGGTAACTGGCAGCAATCCCGATACGTCTGCACCGCGAATCTGCGACCCTGTGACAATAACTTCCTCGATGACTTCAGCGTCTTCGGCTTCTTCTTCCTGAGCTGCCAAACTCGGCGTCAGTAATACCGCGAGTGATGTCAGCGATACGATCGATCGTGAAATGAATCGATAGTGCATCAGGCTTCTCCCTGATTTAGGTGGTTGTGAATACACACAAATCCGCTGGCGAACCTGAATGGTTCAAGATTTGTCGACGGGGAATTAAACCTAAAAAGACTCACTCGCCGCAACTCTATTTCTCTACCGCGATGCCAGCTTTTCGAGGTTTCTGTTAAGGCGATCTTCTGCATATCTAAGATCCGCACGAACAACCTTTAACCAGCGAGCATCTTGCGCAAAATCTCGCCTATGCTCTCTAAGTGAATCGTCCACAGCGACTTTGGATGGACCACCTCTGACATCTCGAATCGAAACGAAATGTTCCGGATCGATCGCATTTCGAATCGCTTCAACCGCAACAGTTAGAGAGTCGCCTACAACATCCTCATAAATTCGCTCTAGATCCTGATTCGATACGTCTGCTAAGAGCTGATCTGTAGTACGGGCATGTTCCACGACTTGCTTTGCATACTCGTGTGCCGTTCGAAATGGGACACGTGCTTCACGATAAAGCGTCTCAGCAATTTCAGTTGAAGTCGAGAATCCGTTCCGCAACGCTGCCTTGGCGACATCGCCATCTACATGAATGTGCTCAAGTAGCGAAGCAAACCGTCGATGGACAGCTTCCGCTAGCTCCATGATTTCTATCAACGGTGTAACTGTTCGATAGTCATGCATACCGGTGTCAACATTGTGATTCATCAATTGCAGTGCATTCGTAGCCCCTAGAACCTGTGCTACAAGCGTGCGAATCCGATCGAGTTCGCGGGGATTGCGTTTCTGCGGCATGATGCTACTTCCACTAGTCATCTCGTCGCCCAAGTAAATCCATGGGCGCGGATTACGTTGTTGCGCGTGCACGTTAGCTAGGAATTTCGAAATCGTTGCGACACTTTGAGTCATTACCGCCGCAATTTCGAGCTTGTAGTCGGAGGTCGATAAGAAATTGGCGTCGTATGTGTTCAAAACGAATCCACTGAATCCGAGCCACTCTGCTAGTCGTTCTCTGTCCAAATGGAAACTCGATCCCGAACCCGCTGCGACACCCAATTGACTGAGATCCAACCGACCGATTGCGTTTTGTAAGCGCTCGGTATCCCTCGACAATGCAGCATCAAACGCGAGTAGCAAATGCGCGTACGTTGTTGGTTGCGACGGAACGCCATGAGTGTACGCTGGAATGACCACATCGTTATAGCGCGTCGCCGTTTCGAGTAAGGCCTCTCGTGCCGCAATAAGCGATGCGTAGTAATCTAATACCTCGATTCGAACAAGCATGCGCCGAGCAATGCCGTGTAGGTCTTGCCGGGACCGACCAATATGCACATTCGAGGCTTCCGGACCCAACCTTTCGATCAACGCATCCTCAAGCGTGAGATAGTTTTGACCTGTCGGCCAGCCATTCTCTTCGGCTGCCATCTTGTAAGCGAGCTGCTCTGCGGCGTAGCTTGCCGCTAAATCCGGATTAATTAACCCCTGTCTATCCAAAACGAGCAAAGACGCAGCGTTGGCGTTTACCATGAGACAAAACAACGTAATGCAGTATGTTGTCCGATCAGTTGATTGACTAGCGACCAGTTCACCGTAGATCGATGCCATTCCAAGTGCGAATTCCGCGGCCGTGCGTCTCAAATCGCCAGTAGCTGTTTCATCGCCTACTTCGTATGTGATTGAAGGGATAGCGTAGGTTTTAAAAAAGTACCCTTTCGCCGTACCTTGATCTGTCAACGGTCGTGGGGCATGTTCCGGTAATCGTGCGTAGCCTCTGTTTTTCACGAATTCCAACCAATTCGAAGCGAAGTTTTCTGGAACTGTTTTGTCGTCGGGCATTTGGGTGTAGAGCACATCACGTCTCGTCGAGTGAAAATCGATGTGAAGGACGATTTCTTTTCCCTGGTTACGCAGATTCGCCAAATAACGAATTACCGATTGAGTTTCAGGCTGAACTTGCGCGAACCAATCTCGATTCAAATCGGTACCGCCTAAGTTATGACGCCAGTACCCTTCTTGGACGCCATCTGGATTAAGCAACGGCACGAAAACAATCATGTGATTTTGGAAAAACTCAAGTACGTGATCGTTGTGGTCATCGTGCGCACTTACGTTTAGCTCGAGCAGCTTCTCAGCAAACGCCATGAAAGCGATCGACCCTGACACTTCAGGGGGGTGTTGTCGTCCCAAGAGAACGACGACACGCGATGCATCAGGATTAAGGACAACCGCTTCGATCGGTCGTTTCGCGACCGAATACCCAAGTGTTGTGCGTACCAAAAACGGATATATATCTGCTAGCTTTGAGAGCCAAGCACCGTACATCGCTTCATCGAGGATCGGTTGAGCAGACACGTAAACAATCCGCTTCCCATTGGGTACAGCGAAAGTAGCATCTGACCCATCTTCACTTTCCACGACTTGCTGATCAAGCCGCACCCAATTCAGTTTGTCGAAACTGAACTTCGGTGGGTATCTATGTGACGTGTTGCTGTAACGCAGCGTGATGTTTACGACCGCGTCAACATCACTCAATCGTTCAACTGCAAACCCATACCAGGGACTCGGATTAATGGGTTCGTCTTCCGGCGCGATCGAAAGCACAAACAAGTTCTCATCGAGAACTTCACACGTCTCGAAATTTGCCGTTGGGTGATTTTTCGTGATGTGCGCAACGCTCGACGCACAACTCGATCTGACTTCCGCGAGCGCTGAATCGCAGAAGAACGCCGCAGCTATTAGAAGAAATCCGCAACAGCGCATTTGTACAACCCCATTAACGAACGCGGCAATTGTGCATGCGGCCAGTTCCACACAGACGCTTATGATTCCGCTTTTCTTGAATTGTCTCTCAACACTTCGCCTTGTCATTTCACAGTATTGAGACGATTTCGCGTCGAGTAAGCGAACACGAACCAGAGCTAGTAACGCCGACGCGTCGGACTAGACAAGCCGCTGTCGCTGTCGTACTACATCAACCACGCGATCAAACAGAAGTGTTGTTCATTAAGCGCGCAACAGTACCAGGGGATCCTTGGTCGGGCCATATGGCATTCCCAGGCGGTCATAAGGACGACGGTGATATCGACCTCGTCGACGCCGCAGTTAGAGAGACTGAGGAAGAAATTGGTCTAGATCTACGTGATTCCCGTTTCATCGGACCGCTATCGCACCAACGTGCTGCGCCGCGAGGTAGAACTATCGATATGTTGGTAGCACCATACGTTTTTGTAGTCGATTCGATCCCCAACCTAACTTTGAATCACGAAGTCGACGAAGTAGTGTGGGGATCTTTTAACGATATGTTCAAGGGTCACACGCACGAAATCGAGTTCCGTGCAGTCGCCGACGCTCAAATTCCTTTCAATGGCTACCGAGTTAAGCAACGCCACTTTGTTTGGGGATTGACCTACAGGACACTCCAGACACTATTCAGTGCTGTCGACCCTACGTACAGTGAACCCAAAGAGCCGAGCTAAAAAAATAGTCTAGTCAATCCTGCCTGGACCTTAGTTGCTCAGCCTTCTTGAGCAGGTGTTTCTTGATCCGGATTGGATCAAAATCGAGCTGCGCTTGCGCCATTCCGGTATTGAAAATCTCTTCGTAACGTTGTATCAACCCGTCCTCAAACAAGAAATGTGCGATTCCATTAAATACCACTCGCTTTCCTAGCGCTTCTGACATCGTTGAGTCGTAACTAAACAAATAAGTAGCGTATCCATGATTCCCATCGCTTAGCAGATTGGACATCTCCCATCGAAATCCCTTCGCGTGACCCCAAAAATAATCTCGCAACATCACGGCAATTGCCTCACGACCGACGAATTCACCATAAAACTCGTCGCTATACACCCCGTTTTCTGTGAACAACGCGGCCAATGCTGTACCGTCATTACTCTCAACAGCATTTGTGAATTTAGCGATGACAGCTTTGAAATGGTCGAAATGATCCACGTTAAATCCCCTTCTTCGCGCCTAAAGCCGACTTTCTCAACAAACATTTTCACCAAGCTAGCATTGATTTTCGAACAGACTCAAATCGCAAATAACCCGGCTCAATAAGTCTTCAACCCGTCCAGATGGCATTTTTCACCAGCAAGCTCTTAGAACGTTATCCCGCGTTAAGCCAACGCGAGTACGTCAAGTATTTCTCCGCTTCGCTTGCCGCCGTCGGCGCAACTCAACTCGTTACGTTCGGTCAACTTTGGCTGGTGTACGAGATCACCGCTTCACCCATCATGTTGGGATGGCTTGGTGCAGCGGCGGCGGTTCCAAATTTGGCAATCACGCTGTTCGGTGGGGTGATTTCCGACCGATATGACAAACGTTGGATACTCTTGATCACATCCGGAGGCAACATGTTGCTCACCGGACTGCTCACGATTCTGGTTATAACGCAATCGGTCGAGGTATGGCACGTGCTGTTCATCGCAGCGCTATCTTCAATCCTTAATGGCTTCGATTGGCCTACACGCGTCGCAATCTTTCCTCAACTCGTGAATCGTGATCAATTCTTGAGTGCGGTCGCGCTTAATTCGTTCATCTGGCAAGTGATGAGAATGGCAATCCCAGCACTTGCTGGTTTCTTGCTCTACTACACCGATTCCAGCGTCATCTTCAGTCTCGCCACTGCCGGTTATCTCGCGATGTGTCTAACGATGTACGCGCTTCGAATGCGACCTGCCGTAAGTGCGAGCTCAGAAATCGGTGCAGTCACGCAGATCATTGAAGGCATCAGCTTCATATTTCGCCATGACATCTTCAAATACCTCTTGGCGCTCACGTTCATTGGCATGTTTTTCTGCAATTCCCACGCGCAGCTGATGCCGATGTTCGCAGATTTGAACTTACGGGACGAAGTGGGACTGGGGCTTCTTTTAACCGCTGGTGGAATCGGGTCCATCGTTGGCACGATCGTCATCGGTGGAAATCGCCATGAGCGAAATCTCACGCAATTGATGCTGTGGAGTGGAATCTTGACGGCGATAACGACTGTGGGGTTTGCGATCGCCTCGTTAATCGCGTGGTTCTACACCGCACTCGTCTTACAGTTCGTCGCTGCGTTCGTTGCATCGGTATTCCTCATCTCATCGATGACCACCATGCAATTGAGCGTTCCCGATCAGCTCCGAGGTCGTGTCATGGGGATTCATACGATGTGCTACAGCCTCCTACCACTCGGCGGATTGTTTTTAGGCAGTCTGACTGAATTTGCGAACGTTCTAACCGCCGTAGTCAGCGGATCCGCAATTTACCTCATTGCGCTCATCGTTGTGCTCGCCGGGTCCGCGAGCATGCGGAATCTGAGCTTCGCGACGCTGCGACAGATCCCTTTTGAGAGTTTGCGGAGTCGACCTCAGTCGGCTGGCGCGAGCGCCTCAACATCACAGGATACACCCGTACCGCCGAGACCACAGTAACCATTGGGGATTTTCGCAAGATACTGTTGATGGTAATGTTCTGCGTAATAAAACGGTGGCGCATCCAGCACTTCCGTCGTGATCGCACCGTAGCCGGCTTGCATCAGTTTCTTTTCGTACCGAGACTTTGATGCTTCCGCTTCACTTCGTTGATCTTCACTAAAAACGTAGAGTGCAGAACGGTATTGAGTGCCGATATCGTTCCCCTGGCGCATGCCTTGTGTGGGGTCATGACTTTCCCAGAAGGTACGTAGCACGTCACGATAGCTAACTATCTGAGGATCAAAGATCACCAGCACTACTTCTGTGTGTCCGGTCCTGCCGGAGCACACTTCTTCATACGTTGGATTAGGGGTATGTCCACCCGCATAGCCCACAGCCGTCGTGTAGACCCCCTCGAGTTGCCAAAATGCTCTTTCAGCACCCCAAAAACACCCTAATCCAGCAACTAGGCGTTCCATCGCCGCTGGAAAAGGTTCCTTAAGAGGGCGACCGTTTACGAAATGTTGTGGCGGAACTGGCATCGTCTCAGTGCGTCCGGGCAATGCGTTCTCGGCATCGGGCAACGAGAGTTTGCGAAATAGATTCATAGGTCCGCCTTACCATCCTGTTGAGTCACCAACCTATAATTTTATGTGCCGTATCTAACCTCCATGCACTTAAAAATACGACTTCTCGCGCTTCTATTAGCAACGTTTATTACCGGATGCGCTAGTCTTTCCCCGCCCGATCTTGAGCTGCTGACGCAAATCGATGATTTCGACATCGTCCAGCAACGACAGGATGAATTTCTAGCTTTGCCGGATGCACTTTCGCGGCTGAAAGACATGCGTACATACGCCGAGGAAGTCGCTGTTTTATATGGCACCGAATCCTTACGTCTGGGGCCGTTGGGTTCCGCTCTAATCGCCAAGCACGACGCGAGTCTCAATGGGCATCTCGTTCTCCGAAAGTTCTACAAATCATTGGACGAAGACGCCGCTGAGTTTCACTCGAACTGGGTTGAACGAATTAAAAACTACGCGTCCTACGGCCGCACAGGCTCACTCGCTAAACCTCTTCGTGCATTGACGATCGAGGATGCTCACGCATTCATAATCGAACGTGGCGATTCAGTCATCGGATCAATGTACGGGGAAAACGACGAGTACCCATTAGTGGCGTATGTACTGGCACGCAAAACGACCGGCGAAATTGAGAAGGTTTATTTCGAGATCCGGTCGTTCGAGAGATGGCGCGAACTGACACCTGATCCAGGGAACGCCCAACCCGTTGACGTCATTCGCGAACTCGCACAGATGCAGGACAACTCAGCTCAGGTCGCGTATGGCATTTACCTGCTCGAGAATGCTGATACCAATCCCGAACAACACGATCAGATCATCGCAACGGGTCGTAATTGGCTGCGTACCGCGAGCAATGCACCCAACGCCTTGCCGCCTTATTTTCTAGCGAATTACGAGGTATCTCAAAGGGATCAAGGTGTCTCGTGGGATCGCGTGAAAACACGTTATGAGCGTGCGATTCAGCTTGGATACACCGACGCAGAGGTCAGTCTAGGAAGACTCTATTTACAAGGCGTATTTTCCGCGCCGGAAAGACGCACTGGACTCGAGTTGCTTGAGTCTGCCGCGCGAAAAAACAATGTCGATGCGGCTTCGGCGTTAGGTGCGCTGTTGATGAGTCAAGCGCCTGACGAAGCGATCGCCTATCTCAAACAAGCAGCAGAACTCGGCGAGGTTCGACATCGACTTACGTACGTTCGCGTTCTCGTACATCCACCACACGAGCGTCAACTAAGCACCACCGCATTCGATTGGATTGCCCAACTCGCCGACAGTGAACACCAAGATGCGATGGTGCTTCTCGCAGCGATTCACGCAAAAGGTCTTTTCAACGAGAAAGTGAACATTCGGCAAGCGCGACGCTGGTACCGTCGCAGTGTCGAGGTAGAGCCGACCGATGGTCAGAATGTCAACGAAGTTGCTTGGGTACTCGCAACAACTCACCTAAAACGACTACGCAATCCGACGCTCGCGATCAAGTACATGGACAAGCTCATGTCGAATAACGCCCAAGCCCGGTCATGGCCAGCGTACATTGACACATGGGCTGCTGCTTACGCGGCCGCTGGCGATTTTCGACGCGCCATCGAACTTCAAGAAGAAGCGGTCGCTATCGCTGTAGAAACAGAGAGCGAAGTTAAGCAACTGCTCGAGTTACACCTTCGGAATTACCGCGACCGTAAGGCACTGACAGAAAAGGTTCCATGATTGGTTGTAGCACGAACCGACTACAACACGATTCTCCGAGAGAACGTACCTGTAATTGACGTTCGCGCTCCCGCTGAGTACGAGCGCGGTCGTATGCCAAATTCAACCAACATTCCCATTCTTGACGATAACGAACGCGCGCGGGTTGGTACCGCGTACAAACAACAAGGGAACGAATCCGCGGTTAAGCTCGGATTCTCCTTAGTAAGCGGCGCCGAAAAGAACCGCCGAGTCGATCTATGGTCTCGTTTTCTGCGGACCAATCCCAACGCGCTTCTAACGTGCTGGCGCGGTGGACAACGTTCCGAGATCACACAACAGTGGCTGCGCGAGATCGGAATCGATGTACCACGCATCGCAGGTGGCTTTAAGGCGATACGGCAATGCAGCCTGGATGTTTTTGGGCAGGTAAACCGTCGAAGATGGATCGTAATCGCAGGTTCGACAGGCGTTGGAAAAACAGAATTTCTAAATTCTTATTCAAAGTCCATCGATTTAGAAGCTATTGCGCTCCATCGGGGTTCGGCGTTCGGGCAACTTGAAACGCCACAACCTACGCCTGTTTCGTTTGAACTTGCTCTCGCGCAACGCCTTCTACAAACGGAACACTTCAGATCATGCCTGATTGAAGACGAGAGTCGTACGATTGGTCGACTGGCAATACCAAGTCAGCTGTATGAGGCGATGCAGACGGCTCCGATCATCGTGTTGGAAGACTCGTTGGAATCTCGGATTCGACTAACGTACGAGTATTACGTTCGTAACACAGACCCACACAAATTACTTAATGCGTTACAACGCATCCAGAAGAGATTGGGGCGAGAGCGCTACGCGATCGTCAAGGACCAGCTCGAAAAGGCGATAAGAGAAGAGCTCGATTCGCGACACTTCGAGTGGATTGCGAGTTTGTTCAATTGGTATTACGACCCAATGTATGAATACCAACTAAAACGCAAGCTCGAACGAATCGTCTTTAAAGGTGATGCCACAGCCGTCCGTGAGTACTTAATCGACGAATTTCAAATCAATCCCGCGTGATCTTCTAATACAGGTCATCGCTGGTCACGCTTGATCGCTCGCAAGTACTCTCGATTGACTAGGTTGAATCACCTGCTTTCGCAGGGTTGATATTTCGTGTTCCACGCGTTCCCAGTTTGTTCTGCGTACGTGACCGAACCCCTTGACCTTCCGATACTCAGTGAGTAACTCGACTATTGCGTTGTAGTTGCTCTTATTCAGTTTTTCCAACACAAGCTCAACGTCACGTAGCAATTGTTCTAGCAACCACCGATCAAGCCTTCGTTCTTCGCTGAAGCGAAACGGGTCAAACAACGTGCCACGTAACGGACGCAGCGCCGCAATCAACTTCAAACCAGGCGTAATCCACGAGCCTATACGGCTCTTACTCTTGGTCGAATCGCGCAGCCAAGTCGGAGCAAACGCGAAACTGATTTCCGCTCTGTCGAATCGTTGCGAGACAGTTTCTGTGAATTCACTGTCAGTAAGTAACCTCGCCACTTCATATTCGTCTTTAATCGCCATGTAGTGATATAGCACATCAGCGACTATCCTCGTTAACGCAAGGTCGTCTTGCGTCGAACCAACGTCGACCCGTCGAATTCGCTCGACCCGTTCACGATATGTGGCAGCGTATTCAGCGTTTTGATAGACCGTTAACCGCTTAACGCGCCTTGCGATGAAATCGTCAAGCGTTTCAACATCGATTTCCGACTTCGCACTAGCGCCGACCTTGTCCTTGGTCGGTTCTGATTTAAGCCTCCCTATATCGAAAGCCGCGAGATTCGCCTCCACAGCAACACCATTCAGTTCAAAAGCGCGGCGAAGGCTAGTCAAACTAACTGGTATCAGTCCACTCTGATATGCGACTCCGAGAAGAACTGAATTTGCGACCGTACCTGTACCAGCATGCTCGTCAGCAGCGCTTAAAGCATCGATAGTCGTCGCATCAACGATCCAATCAGACAGTTCCTTGAGTACGTTTTCTACACCGTGGTCGCGTTCCGCATCGACTACCGATAGATGCGACGGCGCGAGAACTTCGTTAACGACGGCTCTTGTCCGCTCGCGCGAAAGAAGAGGTACGACTTCTTGACTCGTCGCTGTTACGGGGTCTGCAGCAATTAGAACGTCTGTCTCTTCCTGCGCGAGTCGAGTCCGCCACACATGGTCAGAGTCGATTCTGATGTGGGAAATGACCGCGCCACCTTTCTGCGCTAATCCCGTCATGTCCAGCGTACTTACGCGCTTTCCATCAAGGTGAGCGGCTACCGCGATCACTTGACTCAACGTAATGACGCCGGTGCCGCCGACACCTGCTATCAAGATATTCGCAGCCTCAGGGACCTCGGCCTCAGGTAGTTCGCCAACAGACGGGAGTGGGCGTTGCAAACGATTTCGAGGCGTACCTTGTATCTCTACGAATGCTGGACAATAGCCATCAACGCACGCGAGATCTTGGATACAGTGAGCCTGTTCAATCTGTCGCTTTTCACCAAATTCGGTCTGCACGGTCTTGATGGCTGAACATCCCGATTTCGCGACGCAATCACCACAACCTTCGCACACATCCTCATTGATCATCACGTAGCGCTGAGGTGGAGGTGCTAACCCTCGCTTCCGTTTACGTCGTTTCTCATTAGCACAAGCGTGATCGACGATCAACACGGTGCAACCTTCTATTAACCGCAAACGACGCTGCACTAGATTGAGCTGATTTCGACTCGCGACTCGGTACGCCGCCCCTCGGTGCGCGCCAACGTCATCGGCAACGACCTCAACCTCGCGCACACCTTCAGCTCTCACTTGTGCAACGACGTCCGCGACGGACAGGTCACCTTCGACTGTTTGCCCACCGGTCATCGCAACGGCTTCGTTAAACAGAATCTTGTATGTGACGTTTACTTTTGCTGCAACGGCTGCACGAATCGCTAATAATCCTGAATGTGAATACGTGCCGTCACCTAAATTGACAAAGACGTGGTTCGAATCTGTAAACGGCGCTTGACCGATCCAATTCGCACCCTCGCCCCCCATATGTGTAAACAGGTACGTCTCCCGATGCATCCATTGCGCCATATAGTGACAACCTATACCCGCAAAGGCTCGACTCCCTTCAGGTAGTTTGGTTGAACCGCTATGAGGACAGCCCGGACAGAATAAGGGTTTACGCTTGGCATTCATTGAAGTCAATGCGCGCTTAGAGTCGTTATCTCGATTTACGTACTTACCGATATTCGGAAACTCAACGTTCAGCTTCGACCCGATTCGTATGAGCGCATCGATCATCGAATCTACCTGTAACTCGCCGAAAGGCGTCAGCAATGGAGAGCCGTCTAAATCCTCCTTACCAAGAATGGGAACGTGCGTATAGCCGTAGAGCGCAGACTTAAGCTCCGTTTCTAAAAACGCGCTCTTCGACTCGACTACAAATGCAGCTCTCGCATCTTCTACCGTTTTACGAAGCCACTGCCGATCCGTTGGCCAGATCAATCCAAGTTTGATTACACGAATCCTCGCTTGTCGAATCTCTTCGTTCGTGCTCAACCCGAGCAAGCGCAGAGCCTGACGGATATTCGTGTAACTCTTGCCTGTCGTCAAGATAGCAAGCTGAGGGTCTGTAGGGTCAACGATCACATGGTTGATAGGGTTTTCACGATTGAATTCGTGAACAAGCTCTAGTTTCTGAGCCATACGACGTTCTTGGTCGTGAGGCGTATCCACGAGCCTGATATGTGGATCGAAACCTAATCCAGGAAAAACGGGACTTGCCAATGCGCTACGGTCGATTGTCGCAGAGCTGTCCATAACAGACGTTTGCGCAAGCATCGCCGCCCAGCATCCGGTGAAGCGAGACAACGCCCACCCATACAAACCGAATTCGACTAGCTCGCCAATATCGGTTGGATCCAATATCGGTATCTGCAGATCACGAAGTAAACCTGCACTATCACTTGGTAGCGTCGACGATTTACAGTCAGGGTCATCGCCAACCAGCGCAAGAACTCCACCTAGCGGAGCGGTACCAGCCATATTTGCGTGGCGTATAGCATCTGCTGATCGATCAAGCCCTGGAGACTTTCCATACCAAAGGCTATAGACACCGTCGTACCGTTTTCCTTGGAATAAGCCAACTTGCTGCGAACCCCAGGCGGCGGTCGCTGCAAGGTCCTCGTTAATAGCAGCTTGGAAGACAATATTCGCTGATTCGATTTGCGCCTTTGCACGAGTCAGTTCAAGGTCCAACCCCGCTAGCGGCGAGCCACGATAACCTGTTACGTAACCCGCGGTGTTGCGATCTCTGTCTGTATCAAGCTGACTTTGCTCAAGTAGTAAACGTACAACAGCCTGTGTACCCGTTAGCCATATGTCCGATTCTTCGAGCAGATATTTCTGCGTCAGCGTGATCTTCTCTGCTCGTAGGCTAGCGTCGTTCATTCCGCTTCGTAAATAGACACAACTACAAGTAAATGATATTGTTTTATAGGCAAACTAAACTAACTATTTTTTGAAGAATCGCGATGGTTATAGTATATTTATCCTCTAATTCACGTAAAAATAGGATTGCGTATTATGAGTGAGCTAGATCAAACGGACGAACGGTTACTCGAGATACTTCAACGCAACGCAACCATCACCATGCAAGAGCTAGGGTCGATGGTCGGTCTTTCGCATACACCATGCTGGCGACGAGTGCGCCGGCTTGAAGAAAAAGGGTTCATTAGCAAGCGGGTAACTTTACTCGACCCGGAAAAACTCGAACTCAACGTCAATGTGTTTGTATTCGTTACCTTGAATCGACATCAATCAAACGCGCTGACACGCTTTGAAAATGCGGTCAAGGACATCCCAGAGATTGTCGAGTGTTATTCCGTTTCGGGTCAAGCAGATTTCCTATTACGAGTTATCGTTCACGATGTGAGCGCATACGACACACTGCTCAAACGCACGCTTATTCATTTACCTGAGATTGGCAACCTCAATTCGACGATCGCGCTTCAGCAGGTGAAATACACGACGGAGCTACCTTTACAGTCGCTTTAGCTCGGACTACATTCTGAAGATGCCAAATTGGTTGTGGTTTTGACGTAGTTTCTGAGTGACCACCGCGAGCGCCATTGACAGTGCTTGGCGCGTATCGCACGGGTCTAGGATACCATCGTCCCATAACCTCGCACTCGCAAAGTACGGATGACCCTCAGCTTCATACTGTTCACGAATTTCATTCATAAAAGATGATTTTTCGTCTTCAGCCCATTCTCCGCCTCGCGCCAATAGACTGTCCTCACGCACGGTCGCCAACACGTGTGCGGCTTGTTCGCCGCCCATGACTGAGACGCGCGCGTTTGGCCACGTCCACAGCATTCTTGCACCGTACGCTCGTCCACACATCGCATAGTTTCCGGCACCGAAAGATCCACCAATGATCACGGTGAGCTTGGGTACGCTTGCGCATGCAACCGCTGTGACCATCTTAGCGCCGTCTTTTGCAATACCCTCGTTCTCGTATTTCTGACCTACCATGAAACCACTGATATTCTGAAGGAACAACAAGGGGGTTCCACGTCGATCAGCTAACTGGATGAAGTGCGCCGCCTTCAGCGCCGACTCCGAAAACAATACACCGTTGTTCGCCAAGATCGCAACCGGGTAACCGTGAATCCGAGCGAAGCCACACACCAATGTCTCACCGTACAGTGGCTTAAATGCGCTGAATTCTGAACCATCGACCAAACGCGCAATGAGCTCATGAACATCGTACGGCGTCCGATTGTTTTGCGGAAGTATGCCGTAGATTTCCGTCGGGTCGTAAATCGGATCTTCAGGGGTCGCGTAGTCCACCATCCTTTCGTAGGTCAAGTTTGAGTCTGCGATGGCGGCTCGTGCTATCGCCAATGCGTGTTCATCGTCATTTGCCAGATAGTCTGTCACACCAGAGCGTTTCGAATGGACCTCTCCACCACCGAGTGATTCCGCATCGATCTCCTCTCCCGTCGCGGCCTTAACTAGCGGTGGACCACCAAGAAAGATCGTTCCCTGCCCTTTAACGATGATCGCCTGATCACACATAGCAGGTACATACGCACCACCTGCCGTGCATGAACCCATGACGACTGCAATCTGAGGAATTCCAGCGGCCGACATGGTGGCTTGGTTATAGAAGATTCTGCCAAAATGTTGTTTGTCCGGGAACACGTCCGATTGGAGTGGTAAAAAAGCCCCACCAGAGTCCACCAAATAGATGCAAGGCAAACCGTTTTCGAGAGCGATTTCCTGGGCGCGTAGGTGTTTTTTGACAGTGATTGGATAGTACGTGCCACCTTTAACCGTCGCATCGTTTGCGACAATCACGCATTCCTGGCCTTCAACAACACCGATGCCTGTGATCAGACTCGCAGCTGGCACACTTTCGCCATATATGTCGTACGCCGCGAATGTCGAGAACTCCAAGAACGGTGTACCTGGATCGAGAAGCCGTTTGACGCGCTCGCGAGGTAGCAACTTGCCTCGACTCACATGTCGTTGCCTCGAACGCTCGTCGCCACCAAGTGAGATTTCCGCTTGCCGTGCATCAAGATCCTCAATTGAGGCTAGGTATGCGTCACGGTTCGCTTGAAATGCTGAATCGGATGTATTTATTGAAGATTTGAGAATCATCGAAATAGCCTACGGCACTCAACTAATTTTCCATCAATCCTCTTGACCCGCTCCCACAAATCGCAATTCACGTCGCCCATCAGGTCATTCAATCGAAGCAGATCTTTCCAAAGTAGACCTAATTGACAGGACCCTCAGCTCAAAATACGCGTCATAGAGTAAAAACGAACCTGATGAACGTCTCCGCTAACACGCCAATCCTGGTAGGTGTAGGTCAAGTGCTCAATCGCATTCAAGATCTGAGTGAGGCACTCGAACCTCTTGAAATGATGTGGCAAGCCATTCAGCTTGCCGAGGCCGACGCTGATGCTGGAGCTTTTCTGAGAAACGTTCAGTCGGTCCGTGTGGTTCGTGGGATGTGGAGCTATCAGAATCCTGCGAAGCTCATCGGCGAGCGCTTAGGTGCAACGAACTTCGAGACTGTCGGCACGTTGATTGGCGGAAATCAGAACCAAGCTGTTATTAACGTGACCGCATGCGAAATCCGCGATGGCAAACTTGATCTGGTGCTCATCACCGGTGCAGAGAACGGCAATAGCTCAACCAAAGCACGTAAGCAAGGGATTCAATTAGCACAAACGAACGCGCCTGGCAGCTACGACCGAATCATCGGTGCGGAGCAACAGCCAGAACACCACGAATTCGAGGTAGCGAAAGGGATTCATCGCGCGATTCAAGTCTACCCAATGTACGACAACCGCATTCGCTTCACGCGCGGCGAAACGATCAACGAACACTTAGAGCGAGTTTCTGGATTGTGGTCTCGATTTAATGACGTTGGTTTGCGAAACCCTAATGCGTGGGTTCAATCGGACATGACGCCAGAGGAGATCCGCACGCCTAGCGAGACCAATCGGCCCATCAGTTTCCCGTACACCAAATTCATGAACGCGAACATGTCGGTCAACATGGGAGCTGCGCTCATCATGACCTCGGTGAAACGAGCTCAAGAGCTAGGCATACCAGAGTCCAAGTGGGTCTACCCACTTGCGGGCGTGAAAGGCTACGACCATTTTTCTGCATCTGTTCGTGAAGAATTCGACACATCTCCGGGCATCCGCGCGGTCGCCTCCTGTCTACTTGAGCATTCGGATGTAACGGCCGATACACTGGATTTCGTCGACCTATACAGCTGTTTCCCTTCTGCAGTTCAGGTCGCGGCCAAAGAATACGGACTATCAGAGGAGCGCGACTTAACGGTTACGGGTGGTTTGACGTTTGGCGGCGGTCCGCTGAACAACTACGTCATGCACAGTATCGCTCGAACGGTTGAATTGCTGCGTGACCAACCTAACGGTAAGGCTCTAGTCACCGCAAACGGTGGAAACATCTACAAGCATGTTCATGGCACGTACGGAAAAGAGCCACCGAATCAACCGTTCGTATCGGACGATGTGCAATCACAAATCGACGCTCTCCCGTCTAGAAACTGTCTAGAGAGTTACGACGGTCCTGCCAACATAGAGTCGTACACCGTAATGTACGACGGCTTCGAGCCGTCGATTGGTCATGTAGCTTGCCGTACTACGGGCGATGAACGCACGTGGGTAAATACGACCGATCCAGAAATCGTTCAAGCCATGACCGCTGAAGAGTTCTGTGGTCGCTCGGTCTACATTAAAGGCGGAGAGGAACTGAGTATTCTCAATTGATCAATCCACTTCGTTACAGAGTAACACCTAAACTTCGTCGGCTGAAAATTGAAGCGGATGAATAGATGCAATTCACGATCGGAGTGGAGGAAGAGTTCTTTCTAGTAGACCCAGTTACTCGAGACCTCATCTCCCAACCTACCGAGGCGATCTTCGAAGCGTGCGAACGAAACGCTGGACCACACCGCATCGTGCACGAATTTCTAAATACTCAAATTGAAACCAATACGAAGGTCTGTACTTCCATAGCTGAATTACGGGACGCGCTGCACGAAACACGCAGCATCGTAGTGAATGCAGCACATGACCATAACGCAGCTGTCATAGCGGCTTCCATGCATCCATATGCAAAGTGGCAAGAACAATCACCGACACCAAAGGAACGATACGAAGAATTTGAGCTGCGTATGCAGGACGCAATCCGTCGGATGCTGATTTCCGGAATGCACATCCATGTCGGCTTTGGTGACGAAGATCAACGCATCCGCGTCATGTCGG
This sequence comes from Pseudomonadales bacterium, assembly GCA_022822135.1. Classification (GTDB taxonomy): domain Bacteria; phylum Pseudomonadota; class Gammaproteobacteria; order Pseudomonadales; family Azotimanducaceae; genus Bin55. The sequence goes on along the minus strand of JAJECH010000037.1, from coordinate 25,931 downwards.
CTCTTCGGAATTACATGCCGTTGTTTTGCGTCCTAAGCGCTTCATCACCGATCGTTGAAGGTCGCCAAACCGGATTTAGATCGTTTCGACTTAGTTACCTTAGTGGATTGCCACGCACGGGTATTCCGCCGTACTTAAACAGCTGGTCCGACTATGAACAGGTGATCGAGGAGATGCAATCTCTCGACTTCATAAACGACGGGACAGAACTTTGGTGGGACATTAGACCGTCTGCCAAGTATCCGACGATTGAATTGCGTATCTGCGACACGTGTCCCTTAGTGGAGGATGCGGTTGCGCTTGCTGCGTTATATGTATGTTTGATTTGCCATCTACAGACTTTGGACGAGACCGGTGATCTTCCTAGTCCCCAGAGTCGACAACTAATTGAGGAGAACCGGTGGCACGCACAACGCTACGGAATCCTCGCGTTCCTCGCCGATCCCACAACGAGTGAACGACGTTTAGTCGGTGAAATCGCGGACGAACTCTTACGCGAGCTACAGATGTGTGCAGAGACCTGTGGGTGCGGTGCAGAACTCGCTTCCATTGAGTCCATCCTCGGTCGTGGCACGAGCGCCGACCGCCAGTTTGACACGATGAAGTTAGCTGAATTGGATGGCGCAAGCGAGGAAGAATCACTACGACAAGTAGTCGACCTGCTCATCGCCGAAACTAAAGTCGGCGTCAGCACGTAGCAATTCTTGCTCCGTCCTGACCTTGACGCTCTTGGGCTGACTGAATGCCCAACGTGAATAGGCGATATTCAGTCTCTTCACAGGATCAGTTCTGTCGACAGATGTTCCGGTAGGACGTCCTAGAGATAGGTTGGCATTTATCTCTTGCACCAGAATGTGACCCGAAGCGGGGTCTCTCCAAAGTGAAAGTATCCGAGCGATACGTTAACGTTAGTCGTCGATTGCACTGACGTAAGTCAAAGTGTCGTCTAACGCTTTCTCGAACTTCGAGAACATCTCGTCGATCTGATCCGCTGTGATGATTAACGGTGGACAAAATGCCAATGAATCGCCAGCAACCGCTCGTGAAATCAACCCATGTGAGCGACATCGGTCCATGCAGTGAACTCCGACCGCGTGCTTAGCATCAAAGGATTCGCGAGTTGATTTGTTCTTAACCAACTCGATTGCGCCTATCAGCCCTTCGCCTCGAACGTTACCAACAAGCGGATGGTCCTCAAAACTACGCAAGCGTTGCTGAAAGATCGGAGTCATATCTCGTACGTGATCGTAGACGCCCTTTTCCTCCATAAGTTCAAGATTACGTACGGCGACAGCAGCTGCGACCGGATGTCCGGAATAGGTAAACCCGTGACCGAACATCTTCGTTTCTTCAGTTGCCTTTTCAAACACGTCGTACATAAATTCCGGAATGATCACGGCACTGATCGGTAGGTACGCACTTGAAAGCGCTTTAGCCACACTCATTGTCGTTGGATCGATTCCCATCGTCTGACATCCGAATAGATTGCCAGTACGTCCAAAACCATTGATTACTTCATCGGATATGAAGTGAATGTTGTATTTAGTTAGTACACGTTGGATTTTCTCGTAGTACCCATCAGGAGGTACGATGACGCCGCCTGCACCAAGGATCGGTTCCGCAATAAACGCCGCGACTGTCTCGGGTCCTTCTTCAACGATGAGATCTTCAAGATTGTTTGCCAAGCGTGTCGTGAATTCATCTTCCGTCTCACCTTCATTCGCTTCTCGATAGTAAAAAGGCGAATTGGTGTGCTTAACTCGATCGATTGGTAGATCGAAGTTCTTATGGAATGGTGGCAATCCGGTCAAACTTCCGCTTACTACGGTGACTCCGTGATACGCATTCCACCGCGAAATGATCTTCTTCCGCTCTGGTCGTCCGATCAAATTGGAATAGTGCCACTGCAACTTCACCTGTGTGTCGTTTGCATCAGACCCAGATAAGCCGAAGAAAACACGTCCAGCATCAATCGGGACCATGTTCAACAGCATTTCCGCGAGCTGTACACTCGGTTCGTTAGTAATTCCGGTGAAAAGCTGTGAATACGCGAGCTTTTCGATCTGCTGCTTGGCGACTTCGCCAAGTTCCTTTACACCATAACCCAACGCCGTACACCAAAGCCCGGCGAGACCTTCGATGTACTGCTTACCTTGATTGTCCCACAAATACACGCCTTCTGCACGGACGTGTACGTTCGGACCGCGACGTTTTACATCGGCGAGGTTTGAGTTCGGGTTAATTAAGTAGCGAAGCGATCTTGCCTCGATCGAGTCCGGTGCGAACTCGTTGTGTAGAGGATCACTCATCGGTGAGTTCCGACATACAACTCTCTCTGTAGTTAGAACGAATGTCTGCGAAAACGTTCGTCAAATAAGATCGGCCGGTTCGAGCTTGAATTCGGTGATCACTTCATCCGCGTAATCGATTCGACCGGTAATCTCGTTCGGATCGCCATTGCACAAATGAAGACAAGCTTCCGCCATGTGTTCTACGGGGGTCACGCGGTCTTTGTTCGCATCGTTGATGAGTTTATGGTGAACGACACCAGGCGTCGCGACCAATCCAGGCGAAATGACGTTGATACCGACGCCTTTGCCGTACGTCTCTTGGGCGAGACCGGTAGTAAACCGTTCAAGCGCTGCCTTGCACATACCGTATACCGTACCGCCATGTCCACCAGGAGCCTTAGCGTTTGGATGAATGGCTGCGTGTGATGAAATATTCAGAACCCAGCCGCGTCCACGCTCAAGCATGCCCTTTAAACACATCTGGGCAAGCTCAAACGGCGCCCACACCTGTACATCCATCATCGTGCGAAATCGTTTTTCGCTGAAATCAACAACTGGAACGAACCAGGTAACCGCGGCGTTATTCACCAGTATGTCAACTTGCCCGTAGCGCTCGATGGCTTCTTCGATCAGACCTCGTCGGTCCGCTTCATCCGCTAGGTTCGACTTAATCGCTACGGCTTCGCCGCCCGCATCTGTGATGGTTTTAACCGTCTGTTTGATCGTTCCTTCAAGAAAATGATCCGACTCTTCGACGGTTCGTGCGGATACAACGACTTTGGCACCCTCCATCGCGAATCTTCGCGCGATGGCTTCGCCGATACCACGACTTGCGCCAGTAACGACGGCTACTTGTCCTGCTAATAAGCCATTCTGATTCACTTCAGCCATAGGTGTCTCGCAGTGGATTTTGAAAAAGATGAGTTGTTATACATATAGCCTCTCGACCCTTTTGCCAAGCCCCGTCAAAAACTCGTAGCCAAGAGAATTTACAGACTTTGCGACGTCATCGCAGTCGATGTTTTTACCAAAGAACTCCACCCAATCACCGATTTTCAGTTCCGGACAAGCAGTCACGTCTACTTGTGTCACATCCATCGAAACATGACCTCGAATAGGTAGCAGTTTTTTGCCGAAAGCGAAGTTTCCGCGATTCGAGAGCGCTCTCGGAACACCGTCCGCATAACCGATGCCCACCACCGCGATGCGTGTTCGCTCTTGACACGTATACGTTCTGCCATAGCCAACGCTTGTAGCCGATTCCACATCTCGAATCGAAAGCACTTTTGCCTCGCACGTTGCGACGATCGAAGTAGGGTTCTCTCGCTTGGAGAATGGATTCGCACCGTACAAACCGATGCCTGGGCGCGCTACATCGCCTTGAAATCGTTCACCCATTAGCGTACCCGCAGAATTCCCAATGCTGGTTCGAACATCGGCGAGCTGACGAGCGATGTGTTGAAATCTATGCACCTGTTCTTCATTGAACGGGTCTTCTGGATCGTCGGCACATGCCAGATGCGTCATCAGCAGATGCAAGTTCGTTGATTTCAGTCGATCCAAATCTACCGACCGAAAAGAAATCCCCAAGCGCTCCATTCCCGTATCGATGTGAACCGCGATCCTCTTATCCGATTCTCGCTGCGCGATTTCTAGCTGATGCGAGTCATTGATAACGGGTATGCACCCCGCGTCGAACGTTTCCTTCATGCCTTCTCGACTGAGCGGAGGTTCGAAAACATAAACGTCCGCCGAAGTATGCGAAACCACTTCGATGGCTTCGTCAAAGGTAGCAACAAAAAACGATCGACATCCTTCGTCGGAGAGACACTTGACAACAGGAACAGCACCGAGACCGTATCCATTTGCCTTTACAACGGCACCAACCTCACCTTTAACGTGCGATTGAAACAGCCGATAGTTGCTGACCAGTGAAGCTAAATCGATTCGTACGCGAGCGAAACTCATTGTGCAATTTTCAGATTGTTTTTAAACACTAGCCATAATCGTTTCTGCGTGAAAACTAGGCAATCATCTTGCGCAAACTCTTTTTCTCATTAGCTTGCTTAATGGCGGTAAATGTCATGGCGGACGTATTCGATCTCGTTGAACATCACATGACGAACAACGACGGTGTGGCAATTCATTATGTCACCGTTGGACCTAACGATGCGCCTTTAGTTGTGATGATCCATGGATTCCCAGATTACTGGTACACCTGGCGTAAGCAGATGGACGCGCTACGGTCCGACTATCGCGTCCTCGCGGTTGATCTCCGAGGCTACAACCGGTCAGCGAAGCCAGAAGGAGTGGAGAACTACACACTGGACAAATTAGGTAGCGATATCGCAGCGGTTATTGCTGCACAGGAACAACCAGCAGCGACCGTGGTTGGACATGATTGGGGAGGCGCAATCGCGTGGTATGTCGCAATGAACGTACCCGAAGTCGTCGAAAACCTGATCATCCTGAATCTGCCACATCCCCGTGGACTCGCCCGTGAGCTCGCAAATTCGGAAGCGCAGCAACAAGCAAGCCAGTATGCATTCAATTTTCAGCAACCAGATGCTCATAAGATGCTTACACCGGAAATGTTGGTTTCGGTCAGCCAGCAACTTTCAGAAGACAAAGTTAAGAGTCGCTACCTTGAGGCGTTTCAGCGATCAAATATCGAAGCAATGCTCAACTATTACAAGGCAAACTACCCTACGCCCGGTGAGGAGTTCATGCCCGAATATCCGAACGTAGAGGTTCCGGTATTGATGTTCCATGGGCTGCAAGACCGAGCTCTGTTACCCGGAGCACTCAACGATACATGGCACTGGGTCAGCAATTCGCTCACACTAGTCACAATCCCCAACGCGAACCACTGGGTGCAAAACGACGCTTCCGACGAGGTCAATCAAGTAATGCTGGATTGGCTAAAACGCAGGTATCCTACGGGTTGATCAGCACGCCCGGATTGAAGTTACTTCCCGGGTCAAGGGTTAGCTTGAGTGCACGGAGCATGTCCCCGAACAACGCAGGTCGCTGACGTTCCCAAGCATCTTTGTGCATGCGTCCGACGGCGTGGTGGTGAGTCACCGTACCGCCAGCATCGACTACGGCCTCATTTGCCGCATTTTTAATCGCACGCCAGATTTCCTGCTCGCCACCGATCGGAACCGGACCAGAAAAGGAGTAATACGGCGCTGGACCATCTGGGTATACATGTGTGAACCGACAACTAAGTGTCGCACCTTCCCCGATCGTTTCACGTAATACGGTTCCTACCCGTGTACGAATGGTCTCGTCGAAACTTGCCCAACGATCCCACGTAATCGCGGTTTCAAATGTATCGGACAGGACACCAAGGCCAAGCTGTGTACCTGCGTTCACGCCGATGAACGCGTTGCGCCACGCGCCGACTGATCCACCTCGACCCGTCGCGCTTCCCGTACCATCATCGATAACGATATCTTGGTCGTCGACCTTCCCGCGATGATCTCGTGCAATCGCGACCGCTTGTTCGATTGCAAACTGTTGTGGTATATCAGCAGACTCGAATCCGATGATTAGAAGTGCTTGTGCGTCAGCGACCCCCGCTGCGAGTTGACTTTCGACCGGGTCAAGAATGCGTAAATTAGCAGGATGTAGTTTGGTTTGAACGATCGAGCGTACCGCTTCCGTGCCGTCTTCCCAGCTCGAAAATCGCACCCCTGCCGACGCCCTAAATTTGGGTCGCTTTTGCAACCGCAACCAGCACGAAGAAATGATCCCGAGTGTACCTTCTGATCCAATGACCATACGATCCGGACTTGGTCCGGCTCCACTTCCCGGCAGACGTCTGCTCTCGTACCATCCGGCCGGCGACAACATGCGTATCGATTCGACAAAATCGTCGATATGAGTGTGATTCGTCGCGTAGTGACCGCCTGAACGCGTCGCAACCCAGCCACCGACCGTTGACCATGGGAACGATTGCGGATAGTGTCGCAAGGTTAGCCCTTTCGGTTTCAATTGAGTTTCGAGATCAGGACCGTATATACCGGCTTGAAAATGCGCCGCTCGCGACACTTCGTCGACTTCAAGAATCTTGTCCATTCGTTCAAGATCTATCGACACTGCACGTTCTGAATCTCTAGGTACATTCAAACCCCATACAACGCTCGTTCCGCCGCCGTAAGGAATCACTGTGATGTCGTTAGCGACGCACCATTCGAGTACCTGCTCTAATTGGTTTTCTGACTGTGGGTAGGCCACTGCGTCAGGAGGCTCATCAAATTGCCCTCGAATCGCTTTTAAGAGCTCGAGTGAGTGACCACCGTAAGTGTGGGTTACCCGGTCGACCTTCGCGTCGGTGACGAAGTCTGAGAGCGACGACGGTACAGCTAGTCTCGATGAGCGTAGCGAAATGCTCTCAATGCCTGGTATCGGTGGAGGCGTTACCTCGACACCTGTACGTTTTGACGCCGCTCGCGTAGCAGCATGACGTGCGTCATCTGACGGTTCATCTGAGACATGACCCCATGTCCAGAAACTGCGTCGTTCATCCTTCTTCATGCTGTCTCGTCTAATACTGTCATCAATGCGAATTTAATTCGACAAAGCGCTAAGAGACCCAAGATGACAAACGCCGACCAAGCTCGAGAAGCCGTGAGGTTCTTCATTGAGACATTTAATGCACAAAATCACACACAACATGCAAAAGCACTGAACTATCCTCATATTCGCTTGGCGAATGGCAGATTTGCTCGTCTAGATTCCGAGGAGCAGTTTGCTGAGATTAGCGCGGCTAATGAGACACGATTACGCGGAGAAGGATGGGACCATACAGTCGTTCGAACCTTGGAAATCGTTCATGAGGGAGAAGACAAAGTGCATATCGCTATTACGAACGATCGGTGTCAAGAGGATGGCAAGGTCTACAAGAGTTTCGAGACGTTTTGGATAGCTACAGAAGTGGATGGACACTGGGGAATTCAGTTCCGATCCAGCTATCTACGCTGAGCTCTAGTCCGCTCCCGGGATGACATTGGCTTCAATCTTATGTCCGTCAAGATCCAACACATACGCTGCGTAATAACCGGGTCCATATTGAGGACGAAACCCGGGCTCTCCGGCGCACGTTGCACCAGCATCAAGCGCAACTCGATAAAACTCATCCACTACATCGCGACTCGTTGCAAGGAATGCGAAGTGCGAGCCATTGGCGACTGATGCGCTTTTTCCATCAAGCGGTAGCTGAACCCAGAACTCGGGAAAGTACTTACCGTACGCGACGGCGACGTTCGGTATTTCGTGCTGACGCGATGCGCCGACCGTCGCGAGCACAGCGTCGTAGAACTCGATTGCTTCATCAAGACGATTCGTACCGATCGAAACGTGATTCATGATGCTTGGAATGTCGTCGTTCAACTCTCTTCTCCGGTTTCAGCCTGCTGCTCCGCGCGACGGCACTCTTCCGTTTCGGTGCGTCTGTTCATGATGAGTTTATCCCACTTCGGGATCACGCAAGCATAGGCTTTTTCGATGATCGGGTCGGCTTCATCCGAACGTACCAACTCGGGCAACTCATCACTCATATCCGCGCGGCAGTTCGCGAGCATCTTTCGCAACTCTCGTGAACACTCAGCGTATGGCACGTCAAAACACGCTCGGAACTCAGGCGCGTCGCATACTACATCGACGATCTGATTTGACATCAGCGCAAACATGGCATCGACTCGTATCGGTTGCGAGCTCTGATTCTCTTCCTCAGATATCGACAAGCTACACAATACCAGCGCGACGACTACGACGGAAACCCTAATCGAACGGTTCATAAATCCCCTACCAACTTCCAACATCGCCAATTGTTGCAAGTAGTCCAGCGCAGAGTTTAGCAACACCACTTGCGGACGATCTCACTCAAACACCTTCGTAGAATCAAGGTTTTAGTCAATGTCACTCGATGACACAAGAATCGCTCGCTAATACACAACGCATCGCGACTGAGAACTTTGCTGCTGAACTTGGTATTGAGCTTGTTGAATCCCGCCCTGATCATGTGACGGTAAGACTACCGTATCAGACCAAACTCGGCATTGGAAGGATTCATGGTGGCGCAATCAGTGCTCTGATCGATGTCGCCGCTACTGCTGCGTTCTGGGCAACGCCGTTAGCAAATCCAAAGTCACTAGGCGCCACCGTTGGCCTAACCGTCAATTTCTTAAAACTCGCGGTGGAGACAGATTTGTGGGCTGAAGCAAAGGTACGGCGTCGTGGCGGGACAATTTGTACAGCAAATGTGACAGTCACTGACAAAGGAGAAAACGAAATCGCGATCGCGGTCGTAACCTATAAATTGACGCACGATTAGGGGTTTTTAACACGAACGCACTCGCACAGAACATCCTCCTGTAACGTTATACAATAACATTTTCGGTATACCGACGGTTCTCCTATGAACTTAATTACTCGGGAACTCCTTAGGTATTGCACGGTCGCGACATTGTTAGTTGCTTTCTCCGCGCAAGCAGATGAAGAGGAGCACGCTCATAGCAGTCACGAGTCAGACGTTCTGGAAGAGATCGTCGTGCGCGCGCACCCGCTCTCGAATGAAGGCGTAGCACAAAGTTACAACGTGCTATCAGGCGATGATCTCGCAAGAGCGGTAGGGGCCTCAATCGGCGAAACGCTTGAGTCAATCGCCGGGATTCGCAACGCTTCATTCGGACCATTGGTAGGAAGACCCGTGATTCACGGATTGGGTGGGGTTCGAGTCAAAACGATGGTTGACCGCACCAATACGATGGACCTCAGCATGCTACTACCCGACCATCCCGTTGCGGTAAATCCCCACATGGCTAACCTGATTGAAGTCATCAAGGGTCCGAGCGCAATGGTGTACGGCAGTGAGACGATCGGAGGGATCGTGAATGTCGATACTGGCCGCGTCCCCAAAGCCGCACCTTCTGGCGGTTGGGACGGTCGTTTGGATGCCAGCACCTCTGACAACGGTGCTCGAAAAACGCTTGCCGGACGTATTGATCTTGACGTCGACAATTTCATTCTCCACGGCGATTTTGATGCCCGCAAGGCGGATGATTACGACATACCTGGTTGTGCAGATTCCTCTTACCTACACGAGGAAGAAGAGGGACACCACGAAGAAGAAGAACATCATGATGAGGAAGAACATCATGAAGAGGAGGAACACGAAGAAGAGCACGAAGAAATCTGTGGCACACTACTAAATAGCTATTTCGACGTATTCGCTGGCTCAGTTGGCGGAAGCTACGTACACGACCTAGGATATTTTGGCGTGTCCTTCTCATCAAACTATGGTGACTATGGCGTGCCCGTTCCGCACGCACACGGGGCCGAAGAAGAACACCACGAAGACGAGCACGATGAAGATGAGCATCACGAAGACGAAGAAGAAGAGCATCACGAAGATGAAGATGAACACCATGAAGAGGACGAAACACCTCGGTCATTTATTGACTTCGAGCAACAAAGACTTGACTTCGATTTTCGGCGCGAGGAATTTAGCGATGCAATCAGCCAGTTACAAGTTCGCTTAGCGATTAGTGAGTATCAACACGAAGAAATCGAAGAACCCGGTGGACCCGTCGACGCGACATTTATCAACGACGAGTACGAGTTCAGAATCGACGCGACACTCAATCGTGATAACCCCTCAGTGGTCGGCGTACACCTTACGGGTCGGGACTACGAAGTAATCGCTGCTGCAGATCCTGTACTTCCTGTGTCCGAGTCACGCCTTGGATTTTCGTGGCTGCACGAGCGATCCCTTGGGACATCCACCGTAGAACTTGGGACACGCTTAGAAGCCAAAAAGGTGGATTCCAACAGTTTCGGTTCACGCAACTTCTCTGACTATGCGATTTCGCTTGGATTGTTGTCGGACCAATCGCGTGATTGGTCGTTCAAAGCCGAATTGAATCAATCAAGTCGTGCCCCGGTGTTGGAGGAACTTGCCAGTAGGGGATTCCATCTCGCGACCAATTCAGTTGAGATTGGCAATCCAGACCTTGGCAATGAGTCACAAACTGGATTTACCGTTGGTGCGGCAAAAGAAACTGGAAAACTCGAACTCGCACTGACGGCTTATCACAGGCGCTTTACGGATTTCATCTACATCGCTAACTCAGGTGAATTCGATCATGGTGCACCAATCTTCACGTACCTGCATCGAGACGCAACTTTCACCGGATTTGATGGAACAGCGATCTACCATGTAGCTCTTAACAATGCATCAGAACTGGATCTAAAGTTTCAATATGACTCAATTGAGGTAGCGGTGGACAGGAGCTCCGTAAACAGACTACCTCAAATCCCATCAGACCGCGCAACCATTGGATTCGATCTCTATCGCGATGCACTGTTCGCAAGCCTAGAACTTACGCAGAACATGGCTGTGACTAATCCGGCGATGCTCGAACTACCTACTGACTCGTGGTTCGACGTGTCTACTCGCATCGAGTATACGTTTGCGGGGCTCGGCGACGTAGCAGATGTGACCGTATACCTAAAAGGTAAGAATCTGACGGACGAAGAACAACGCAATCACATCTCGGTCATTAAGGATCGCGTCCCGTTGCCAGGTCGCATGCTTGAGGTCGGATTCAGGTTAAGCATGTAGTAGATTGCCTACAACAGTCGCTAGCAGCGCTGCAATGAGTAAGCTACTGCAACGATTCCGCAGTAGCTCACACCATGCCCACCACTTCACATGAAGTACACCTTGTAGCTCGTCCAGACAGCATTCCTACAGCTGATCAATTCCATTTAGTCGAATCTCAGGTCGCTGATCCTGCGCCTGGCGAGGTTCTCATTCAGAATCGATGGATGTCTGTCGATCCTGCCATGCGCCCCCGTTTATCAAACGGTCAACAACCTGTGAATCAGGTCATTTCCGGTGGTGCATTAGGCACCGTCGTGGCGTCCCGCAACGATCGATTTAAAGAAGGGGACACTGTACAGCACGGTTCAGGTTGGCGTGAATTTCACGTTTCGGACGGATCAGATCTCGAACACTTAGATCCGGGCGGCTTTCCCGAAACCCTCTATATGCACGTGCTTGGTACAACCGGGTTCACAGCGTGGGGCGGCATACTGATTACGGGTAAGCTCCAAGACGGCGAGAACGTTTTCGTTTCAGCCGCCGCAGGAGCGGTCGGTTCCGTTGCAGCACAGATCGCGAAGTTAAAAGGTTGCTACACGATCGGCTCAGCGGGATCCGAATCAAAGTGTGATTGGCTGCGAGACAAACTTGGTCTCGATGTTGCGATCAACTATCGCGAAGGTGTGTTACGTAAGAACCTGAAAGCTGCAGCACCTAACGGGCTCGATGTTTATTTCGATAACGTCGGAGGCGAGCATCTTGATGCTGCATTACCTCGAATGAACGTATTCGGCCGAATACCCATATGTGGGATGATCTCCGCGTACAACAATTTCGGCGCGATTTCAACCGGTGTTACGACGCTGGCAAACATGGTGTATCAACGCATTACCATGCAAGGATTCGTGGTGTGGGATTTCAATGATCGTAAAGAAGAATTCCTTGACGACATGCGCGGATGGCTGAGTAGCGGCAAGATGCACTACGAGGAAACCGTCTACGAAGGCATCGAAACCGCAGCCGATGCCTTGATAGGTCTATTTACCGGTCAGAATACCGGCAAAATGTTGGTGAAACTCGCGTAACGCAATCTCGTACGTACGTTGTGACCGTCGAGGCAATTTGCCCCGACGGTACTCAACCCAGATTAAACCGCCGCCAAAGCTTGGTCTATATCTTCAAGAATGTCTTCGACATGCTCGATGCCGATCGACAACCTGATCATCTCAGGTAATACACCAACACTACGTTGTTCTTCCTCAGTCAGTTGTCGGTGCGTGGTTGACGCCGGATGGCACGCTAGCGACTTCGCATCGCCAATATTCACCAACCGCTTGAACATCGTCAACGCGTCGTAGAACTTCACGCCTGCGTCAAAACCGCCATTTACACCAAACGTCAGGATTCCGGAGGCTCGCCCATTCATGTATCGTTGAGCAAGATCGTAGTAACGGTCGCCTTTCAATCCAGCGTAGCTCACCCACTCAACTTTTGGATGACCTTGCAGGTGTTTCGCAACCGCGATCGCATTGTCGCAGTGCTTATCCATCCTCAAACTCAGCGTTTCAATTCCCTGCATCAATAAAAACGCGTTGAAGGGTGAAATCGCCGATCCTGTATTCCGTAACGGAACCGTTCTCGCACGGCCAATATACGCAGCAGGCCCGAGCGCTTCGGTGTAGACGACACCATGGTAACTTGGTTCCGGGGTCGTGAACATTGGGTATCGATCGGAGTTCGCAGCCCAATCAAATTGACCACCATCTGTAATAACACCGCCGAGCGAATTTCCGTGACCGCCCATGTATTTTGTCAGTGAATGAACGACAATATCAAAACCGTAGTCAATCGGTTTTAAAAGAACTGGCGTGGCAACCGTGTTGTCCACGATTGTCGCAATCCCATGAGCATGTGCCATGTCAGCCAGCGACTTAAGATCTACGATGTTTCCTGCTGGATTACCAATACTCTCGCAGAAAATCGCTTTAGTGCGATCATCCACCAGCTTTTCGAGATCCTCTGCGCTATCTCCCTCCGCGAATCGGACTTCGATCCCTTGTTTCGGCAACATATGCGCGAACAAGGTGTACGTACCACCATACAGCTGTGGTACTGAGACGATGTTGTCCCCCGCTTCGGCAAGATTCAAAATCGAGTAGTTGACTGCTGCTGAACCGGCGGACAGTACAAGTGAACCCACGCCTTTTTCCAACGCGGTTACACGCTCTTCAAGTACCGCCTGCGTCGGATTCATGATGCGCGTGTAGATATTCCCGGGAACCGCTAAGTTAAAGAGGTCTGCACCGTGTTGTGCATCGTCAAATTCGTACGCGACCGTTTGGTAAATAGGCACGGCGACGGCATGGGTCGTTGTCTCCGACTCGTATCCACCATGAATCGCAATCGTTTCGTCTTTCAAAAGAAGCGCTCCTAATAAAACAAACGCTCTGACAGATGGTCAAAGCGGCGGGAATGATAGAGAACGACCTACAGAAGGATCGGTGACAGGCATTGACTCTGCCTGTACTCTACCCAGCTCGCAGTAGTACGCGACGCTTTATATGCAGGTAATCGAAACTAATGTTTTTTAGCGCTCTATCAGACGCGAGCGAAATTGCGCTGATCCGTCTGAAGTGGTACAACGTCGCAGGTTCGCATATACCACTCAAGCATCAGTTCTCGGTGTGCCAAGACTTCGTTTGCATAGGAAGGATTGTCAATCTCGTTAGACGTTTCATCTGGATCGTTTCGCAAGTCGTAAAACTCATCGAGTTCATAGGCGCGTAGCACGTACTTAAAGTCCGTGGTTCTGCACATGGTGGCTTTGGTGTGCTTCAATTGCGACGACTCCTCAACCTGAAGCGACACTCGCGGTGAGTAAAGTCCAAGCGGCGTATTGGAAGACATGCTCTCACGCTCGCTGGCTTGGACCTCGCCCTGCAACCGACCTCCCTCAGTGAACACGGCGGGCCGATGGGAGTTCACACGACCTTGTAACAGCGGAAGTAGTGACATTCCGAAGTGCCAATAACCACACTCGATCTCCGCAAGGTCATAAACCGTTGCAGGAAAATCCACAAGCTCGATCAGCTGGTCATAAATCCCGGTTTGTATTTGGAGACTCTTGGGTGGTTTAAAGACAAATGGGACACGAGAAAGACAGTCTTGAAACGTGTTTTGTGTCTTCTCGACTAGGCCGTAGTCCCCAGTAAAGTCACCGTGATCGGAAAACAAGAACAACGCTGTACGTTCGTAACGCTGGCTTGTTTTTAATGCATCAATCAGCAACCCTAACTGATGATCCACCCGCGAGCACATGCCGTAGTATGTTGCACGTAGTTCACGCCATCGCTCTTCGGACCATCCAGTCAGACCTTGACCATCCCGAATACCACGAAGAAGCGACGGTTTATCGTCCCAATCCGTATATTCGAATCTTGCAGGAATCGCAGAACGATCAGTAATTGAATACCAAGGCTCTTCGACACAATAAGGTGGGTGCGGGTATCCGATAGGCAGGAACAGACAGAGAGGTTGGTCGCCTTCATAGCTCCGTAGGAAATCAATAGCGCCATAGACCATCGCCCAATCGCCGTCGAAGTATTTCCCACCATCTGCTCGACTCAGTTTGCCTTTAAAGAAGCTGTAGAAGTTATCACTATTAGGATCACCGCGCCACGCAAGATTCCCACCGTGATTGCCTTCGGAGGGATTAACTCCCCATCGTTCATAGTCCGCGCGAACGGGTTGGAATTTCACGTCGCAATGGTCGGCGTACCCTAGTTGACCAGGCACCATGTCATTTTTGCCGCCCCACCATACGAAATACCCATGGTCGCGCAATACCTTCAATAGGTTCGGTTCGTCGTAGTTCGGATTTAGCATGTGGTGCATCGTTCGGTGCCCACGAACGTGCGGATACCAACCGGTCATGAAAGAGCATCGACTCGGTGTACAAACCGTCGCTTGCACGAACGCGTTCCGAAACGATGCAGCATCGTTCGCTACTAGCTCATCAAGCACAGGCGTCTGGACCGCCGGATGTCCGAGATGCCTAATTGCATCGCCACGCCATTGATCTGGATTGAAAATGACGATGTCAGGTCGTTTCATATCAGTGGTCCGAAGCAATTAACCGGTGCATACTTCAGGAAGACGCTCCCGTCGTGTACTTTGAAAGCGCTTCATCCCGCGACATACCGCTGGCAACTAGTGCTTCGAGAGAATAAATCGGAGTCGCCGCAAAAATCGCATCTAGGGACTCCGTGAGTTTCGCGACAGCAACACTTGTACTCGGTGGCGAGATGCTCGCCAATCGCTGCAAGCAATCCATGGCTAACCCAACACTAAAAACGTTTTTGTCTTCCGCGATTATCTTGCGCAGAGACTTAATGACTTCGAGTAATTCTTCTCCAAGTTTCTCAGCGCCATGTGAACACAATATGACCAGAGACCAAAGCGCGTTTTCGCGTACGACCGAACGTACTGGCTCGTACCTGTCCTGACCGTAGTCAAAGCCGATACCTTCGCACACGTCACATTCATCATTGGGACGAACCATTTTGATACTGCGACCCTGAGCGCGATCCATGCTCAGCCGATTGACTTCCCGTTCAAGGCTTTGAATGAGATACGAAGCGCATAAACTAATCGCTCCATCATCGTTCTGACCAAGCGCGATCACGCGACGGCCAAGGCAACCCAAAGCGTCCGCTGCGACAGAACGAACATAGGTGGAAGGATCGACAAGAAGACGTTGCCCAAGTGCGTGAATCACTTCGCTCGTTCCGGTGCTGGCCGATCCAAGACCAAATGCCGCAGCTTTCCGAACCCAGCGCGCTTCTGACGAAACCGCCGCAAGAAGCATCTCCGTCGCGTCCTCCCCTATCGCGATCAAACCATAAAGCGCTGCTCGACGAACGTTCTCACGATCACTGTGAAGTGCCTTCTCAAGGACCTTGAGGGCGTCAGCACGATTCGCGTGTTCAGCAAGTCGGTAGGCTGCTCCGACACGATCCGGCTCGTTTGTATCTCCCGTTAATCGAAGTTGCTCACTTAATTGGAAGATATCTTCGTCTGCCGTGCTGTCTGACGCTTGTGGTTTCGGACCTTTTCCAGTCTTACTCCAGCTGTACTGATAGCGCCAGAGTGAACGCACGTTCTCCGTGACGTCATCTAAACCCTGTCCGGTCAGATCGTCACGATTGGAAAGTTCGAGATAAGACGAATCCAAGGAGTCGTCTAGATTCGGCTCGGTTGTACGATACAACCAAAAACGCCACATAAATCTCGGATTCTCTTCCCACGTGCGCCAGTCGTCCCTCCTGTGATTTCGGCGATGGAGGAGATTGTGCGAATAGAGCACCACGCTACCAGCCTTTAGGGGACCGACTTCGTAGGTCTGGCATAGAGGCCAGTTTAAATTTAAAACAGCATCGCGCATTCGGATATCGTGATCCGTCGTCTGGTTGACGATATCTTCTAGGGCGTAGTCAGAGCGAGGACCACTTATAGGTGCGCGTTCCATGCCATCTAATTGAAAGTTGAAGTCCAAATGGTCGGCACCAGCGAAGTTGTCGTGGTTCTCTTCGTGGTTAAAAGTCCAATACTGCGAATATGGAACGGTCGCAGTCGGCCCCATATCCATTTCAACCGTCTGCGGGTAATAGAGCATCTCTAGTTGAACAGCGTGGTGGTGCCGTTGTTTCCGCATGTTGTACGGACCGTTGTCGTCTTTATGCCAATGCTGATCGTGAGATCCACTCATGAACGGCGTGTTGTGAGTAAATGGAACGATCGCATAGTTTTTGCCGATCAACAATTCGCAGGCATCCCGAACCCCAGGTGCATCAGTGACTTTCATGATGTCAGGGATAGTCGTAGCTGTAATGCGTTCCTTGTTTCGAAACGCTACTCTCTCCTTTTCAAAGATCTCATCGTGCGTAGTTAATGGAATGCCGAGCGATTCTGGGGACAACACGATCAGACCACGCGTGACGAAATCTCGTAAGATGTGTTCGCGCGGCGTCGACTTGATCGCGCGGACCTGTGAAGACGTACTCGATCTACGATCTATTTCGAGATTTCGTTTTTGCATATCACATCAAGCAGCACTACGGAGAGAGTGCGTCCTTTCGACGCTCGATTCAAGGAATACTCTGGAGTTGTAGTTAAGTCGCCGTGGTATTTTGCCTAGTCGCACCCCGCCAACGAAATTCAAGATGGTTGAGAAATCGCGTGCGATCGATTGCAGTCCCTCGACGAATCAGACTTGCCGTGAACTGCGTCCATATGATTTGCAATGTGCGTACCGACGCAAAACCTTACCAACTAACATGACAGTCAAAAAGAGTTAGGCGATGAACCACGTTAAAGAAATACTGCAAAGCGGTAAAACGGCTATTGGCACGACGGCTTCTCCGAACAGTGAAACTCGTTTTCTCGCCAGCGCAGGTTTTGATTTTCTGTTATTCGACACTCAGCATTCGCCAGTTGAAATCAAACAGCTCGGTGGCGCGATCGGAGCGATGCGCGGACGCGCCGCGTCCCCGATCGTTCGCGTCGGAGAGAACCGAGCAGATCAGATCTGCTACGCATTGGATGCGGGTGCTCGAGGTATCGTCGTACCCATGGTGAACACGCCTGATGAAGCGGCTGAAGTGGTCAGTTTCAGCCGATATCCATTTGCGGGTGTTCGTAGTTCTGCTGGCATGCGTGGTGAATGGGGAGAGTTCAAAGACTATAGGGCATACATGGACGCGGTTAATGACCAATTACTCATTGCCCCGATGATCGAAACTCAAGAGGGAATGGACAATCTTGACGAAATCGTCAAAGTGCCAGGCATTGATGTCCTTTTAGTCGGTCCGTCCGACCTTTCCATTAATCTAAAAGTACCCTTGGACTATACCAGCTCGACCTATAAAAATGCATTGACTCGAATCGGAAGTGCCTGCAAAGACGCAGGAATAGCGGCGGGCATGTTCTTCGTTCCTCCTGGCATCACCCCGTCGGCATTAGTCGATATGGGTTTCAGGTTTTTTACCATGCCGTGGGAAGGTTGGGCTACCCGAGGTGTTACAGACGGGATTGCCGCTCTACGCACCGAAAGAGGATGAATATCGTTCGGTTTGACAAAACGCTTCGAACATGACGTGTTCATGCAGCCCACTGTGCTCGCACGTACGTGCTACCTTGAAAACCGATTCGACGCCAACTAGAATAGAAGGTTAATCGACGCACGCCTCATACTACGGGAAGGTGTAATGAGAGTTGCGTACTCAGCGTCCACACTAAATAGTGGAACAACTCCACACAGCTTCTTGCGTCGTCTATTTCCAGTTGCGCTGTGCTTTTTGAGCGGATTCGTCGCTCCCGTTCTGGCTCAGGACGATGATGACGAAGATGCGACCAACGACGTGTTTGGCATTCAAGCGCCTATAAGTGACCAAGACGGCCACCCCACGTTTGCAAGTCCGCATTTCAATCCATTAGCACTTCACGACGACCTTGTTTACGTCGTGAACACACCAGCTGATACGCTCGATGTCATTGATCCAGCTTCGGATAGTGTTGTTATGCGGATCAATGTTGGAATCGATCCGGTCAGCGTTATTGCAAGACCGAATGCTGATGAAGTTTGGGTTGCGAACCATGTGTCTGACACCATCAGCGTGATCAACACCGACTCAGAAAGCCCGTTCTACCACCAGATCGTCGCGACTGTCCAAAACGTTGGGCGGTTCTCATTTAGCACCGAATTCGACGAACCCGTCGGCATCGCATTCTCGCAGGATGGGAATAAAGCCTACGTCGCACTCGGACCGTCAAACCAAGTCGCGGTGATCAATGCCGAGACGCGGCTGGTATATAAACATCTGAAGATCAATGCTCAAGATCCACGCGCATTGGTAGTACGTGGTACACGCCTCTACGTGATCGCCTTCGAGTCAGGGAATACCACACAGCTATCTGGCTGCAATCCTGGTCAACTCGACGGTTCTATGTGCACATACGACGCAGTACAGGAAACCCATACGACAAACAACGTACTTTCACTCAACTACGACGTAGACATCGTCAGAAATCCGAAGGTGCCGGATCGAGATCTGTTCGTCTTCGACACGCGAAGCGATCGCTTACTTGATCAAGTGGAAGGCACCGGAACTCTGCTCTACGGACTAACAGTCGATGGCCGCCGCAATGTGTACATCGCTCAAGCAGAAGCTCGAAACGATGCCAATGGTCTTGCCGGTACGCGAGGACATGGCCTCGCAGAGATGGAGAACCGAGCGTTTCTGAATCAGATCACACGCGTTAACTGTAGTGATCGAAACTGCGAAGATCCCGAGCTTTTCGAGCTAGAACCGCTCCCACCTGAGCACCCGGAAACCGGCATGGCGTTGGCTACGCCGTTTGCGGTTGAAGTTACCAAAGACAACAACACGCTCGTTGGCACCGCCGCGGGTTCTGACAAGCTATTCGTGTTTGACATTGAGTCAGGTGAGGTGATCGGGCGCGTCGATGTTGGTGCAGTACCTCGTGGCGTCAAGCTTTTGCACGATGATGACAACGTAGTCTCTGAAGCCTGGGTGATGAATGCCGTCGCTAACACGGTCACCCGAGTTGATCTGACGACTCTGTCGGAACCGTCGATCATGGCAACCATCATGCTGCAAGATCCGACGCCTGAACAGATGAAGCAGGGCCGAATCGCCTTCAACAACGCGAATGCGTCAACAACAGGGACGTTTTCATGCGAGAGTTGCCATCCGGACAACAACGTCGATCAGCTCGTTTGGATTCTGGATACACCGCTTTGCAACCACCCTGGTTGCACACAGATTCCACCTCGATTGACGATGCCCGTCCGCGGACTACGCGACACTCAACCCTACCATTGGGACGGCATTCCAGGTGATCCATACGGTGGCGTAAACGTCCAAAGTCTGTGGGATCCCGTCGAACCTAATTGTGAACTTGACGATCCTGAATCTTGTACTCGGTTCCTCGTCGATGGCAGCCTAGGGACCACCATGTGCGATGTCACTGATTGTCCTACGAACGAGGAAGACAAAGGTGGTGCATTGGACATTGAGGATCGCGACGCACTCGCCCATTACATACTCAATGTGCCATTCCCGCCCGCACCGAATAGACCGTTTGATAACGAACTATCCGCGTCCGCAAAGGAAGGAATATTCGAATTCAATTTTCTCAACGACTCGGGTACAACCACAGGGTCGCAAACATGCGGTGCTTGCCACAAACCACCGTTTCTCACGACCACAAACACGCCGTCAGCACGAAATGTCAACGCTGGTGTCGGATCGTTCAACGGTATGGACGCTCCCACATGGCGAGGAGCGTACGATCGTTGGATCGTAACGCCACAAGCACGTTTCAACGTAATTGACCTGATCGAACGCATCGGTATGAGTCTAGACGAAGATATCCCCGAACAGGACGTATGGTTCCATGCGGGTGCACGTACACAAGCAAATTGGGATATGGTGCTAGAGTACGGTACTGGCTTTACTGGCACGTTTGCCCGGCAAGCAACATTCAATGAACTGCTTGCCAACGACAGTGTTCACACAACTATGACCGATCGGATCGTTGATGCGCTCATAGTCGCGGCTGACAGTGGTGCTGTTCTCTTACATGCCGACGGGGTATACGTTAACCGAGACGAAGATACCGCTCAAGATTCGGTATCGGATGACGATTCCACGGACGAAGCGGTCACAGCAGACGTAAATGGTCTCGCCCTCGAATACACTGGAGGCGAATGGCGTGATCGGACAGATAGTGAAACCACGTTTGAACTGGACGATCTGCGCACGCAAGCAGTCGCAGGCGACCTTGTACTCACGTTTACAGGGCGTATTGGTCCAAACGTCTTACCAGCACAGCCGCAACCTGCGGTTTGGCCATTTTGGACTGAGCGAGACATCCTTTACGACGGCGTCGTGCAGCAATCGCCAACCGTTGAGTTAACGTATCTAACAGACGACCTTACGCTGACTCTTAAAGGCCGTCACATCAAAGATGATGCACTGATATTTATCAACGGACATGCCGTTGATGGAACTGTGACTTGCGAAACCGGCATGTTTCCGTCATGCGCCGACGAAACGATCGTCGTAACGCTGGATGAAGCTCCTGAACGCTACGGTTTGAACTTCCTTCAAATTCAGAACGAAGAGGGAATGATGAGCAACGACGTGATGTTCTTTTCGCAGGAAGTCGACAAATCTTCTCGTAGCGGGAATCTAATCGTTAGCGGCGGATCGTTCGACAACTTTATCTTCCCGTTGTACGAATTCTGGAATACCGTAGAGTTAGACGGCAATGATGTTCGGATTGGGAACGGGTTCATCAACGTCTCGGTCGCTCGGGTAAATTCAGATCAACCATGGCGCGCGCAGATCAGCCACCATGTATCTGTCGTTGAAGGTCAAGAATACTCCGTCTGTTTCCGAGCGCGGGCAAGCTCTGATCGAAGTGTCGCGGTCTACGTCGACCAAAGCATGCACCAGTGGCAGCAGTTGACTCGAGAAGAAGTCGATTTGACGAATTACTGGCAAAACTTCACGCACACGTTCACAGCAGACCGAACTGACATCACGGCGAGAGTTGCTTTCGATTTCGCTAGCGCCGCGCCTTCAGTACAGATCGATAACGTAGGGCTCTATGAAGGCGATACGTGCGGTACCACGACTATCACTGCGCCCATCGGATTCCATTCAGGGCAGTAAACCTATATCCCGATTCTCATCGAGTCTACGAGCGCAACTCAACTGCACAATTTCCGCACAGCTCAAATTCACATATTTAGTTGTCAATTGCACAATGGTGCGAATTGGAACTACCCTATTCAAAGTGCACCAATCGCACCTTGCAAACTCTGGTCGTCCCAAAGAGCACGCAACTCTTCAAGCGGCGCGTTCTCAACTGAAGCCGGTAATCCGAATATCGCCGTAGATCTCGATTCTTTGTCGTAAGGCTTCCAGGTCGACAAGACATCCGTGGCCGGATTGCCTGTGTGCGCAAATGCCAACCATGCGTCCATCGTAGCTTCAGCCAATTCAATGTGCGCACGTTCGCCACCAAAGAAGCCCCGCGTACCGTCATTCAGATTGTGTGTTCCGAATACATAACCGATGTCAATGGCATGGCAGGACTTCAGAATTCCGCCATATGCTGGGGATTCCACGGTAAACAAATATTGAAAAGCATCTTTCGACCGTGAGTTCAGTGTCTCTGCTAACACGATACCAGGCATTCGAAATGCTCGATCGGACTCTAATGCTTGCCACACGTCGCCCGGCGAAACGTCGTTGCCATCGCTTGAGAGAATCTCCTGATAACTAAGCCCGAGAGCACGTAGATCTGGACGACCATTTCGAGGTGCAAGCCGCCGCTCGTAGTCCGCCTGCGTCATTGCTTTGATGGATGGATCCATAACACTAAAGAGCAACCATTCGTCACGTGTACATCCCACCAACACCGCGACATCGTCTGCCGAACCATTTGCTACGCAATCAATTGGTCGCGCTGGAAGTTGACCACCGTCAATACAAGGCTGGTAACACATCCAGGCTAACTTAGCTGAGACTTCGGCGCCTACGCGCGTCAGTTCATCTGCGGGAAGTTCAAATAGTTTGTTCAGGTTGCTATTCGGCGAGACCTCAAGAGCTGTAAGTAGCTGAGATGCAACGTCAGTTGATTGCGTCAGAGTATTTGCTGTATGCGCGGCGCCACTCTGCGGGATCGCCTTGTGAAAGAGTCCCTTGGCTTCACGTAAAGCCAAAAGTGCACCGACGCTCATGCCGCCTGCAGACTCACCAAATATTGTGACGTTATTAGGGTCGCCGCCAAATCCTGCGATATTGTCCCGAACCCAAGCAAGTGCGAAGGCTTGATCCAGTAACCCTTCATTCCCAGTCGACGGAATCCGGCCACCCGTGACTTCGTTCAAGTTTAGAAAACCAAGCACGCCTAATCGATAGTTAATCGTTACGACGACAACATCGCCTCGACTCGCAAGAAACGAACCGTCATAGATCGGCGAAGATCCCGAGCCTGTCACAAATGCTCCGCCGTGAATCCAGACCATGACGGGTCTGCTCGAACCATCCGTGGCCGGTGTCCAAACATTCAAACTCAAGCAATCTTCGCTTAAAACTGGTGGCGTCGCATCGGCCGCGAACGAAAGCGCTCCTTGCTCAGTTGCAACGATTTGCCACGAAACTGGTCCAAATTCCTCTCCGTTACGTACACCTGCCCATGCGTCCGGCGGCTTAGGCGCCGACCAACGTTCCTCCCCGGTCGGCGCAGCCGCATATGGGATGTGCTTAAAGGACAGCACGCCCTCTTGTTCAATCCCGGCTACCGTTCCGTAAGACGTTTCAACCTGAAGCATGACGTATTTCCGTAAATGAATTTATCCGCCGCACATTATTCGAAGGGCACAAACGTCCCGAAGTTGAACTAAGCTGACTCGTTAGTCGGTGGACTCGCTATGGAGTAATTCCGGCTGAGTTGGTCGATGTGGATATCGAGCGTTCGGTGGTTCGAGAATCGCGAGTTTTCGATCGTCGATGTCTGGATAGCCTCGGAAATCGTCTGGATCGAAATAGTCGGCTGACCACGTTGATCCGTGGGGCGAGAACTTGTAGAACAGTGTACGTCGCGGAGCGTCTACTACCCAAGGCAGTGTCCCATGCGTCAATGCTTCAGTAAACACGATCGCGTCTCCGGCGGCTGCCGGAATACGTTTCACGCAATCTGGTACACCTTTCGTTAAGTCTCTCCACGCGGAAGGGATTGCCACGTTCGATTTGTGTGAGCCAGGTACACAACCAAATCCGCCATCATTCGGGAATGTGTCATAGAGTTCAAAGGAAACCGATACGAGTCCGTGGTAGAAGTACCGGTCGTGATATGAAGCGAACTGCGAACCACCTGTCCCTTTCCACCCACCATGTAACGAAGTTCCAGGAAAGTCCTTCTTCACATGAGTATGTACGTTGATGTGGTCGATTCGGAAAGTCGGTACGTACGGTAATCCGCGTGCGATACGACCTTCACGAGCACCGTGATTTCCAATCATGTCTTCGAGTATTGGCGTCAAAGTCGGCAAGTCGAGCAAATCTCGCCATACTTTGCCCCAGTGCAACGGACCTTCCGATTGCGCGATTGGTGGAAATTGTTCCGTTGACGTGCGGAGCGTTGCCAACAGCTCTTCAACCTGAGCTTTCGTCAACGCGTTTGGTATCACCAAGTAGCCGAACGTATCGAACAAGTAGCGCTGTTCATCTGACATGCCGCCGGTGGCGTTAGCTGATTCAGTCACGATCGTATCTAGAAACTGGTACCGAAAATAGTCACGACGGTATTTTCACTATGCAACTCCCAAGCGAACATACTGCTCTTCTGGCGCTTCAACCGCTTTTAAACCTTCACGAAGCAACTCAATCATGTCAGCTTCATCTTGTGCACCTAAACGATTCTCGTCTTCCGACGGATCAAGATCAATGTCATACAGGTGATGTTCGTTGACTCGAGGTCGAGCACACCAATACGGTAATAGATCACCTTCCTGAAACGGTTGACGGATAACTGGCACGTCTGAACCCGGCATGTAGTCGAGCGTTGCTCGCTTGTCTGGTTTCGGCCAATGGCGATGTATCCCTGCATACAACATCGTGGACCAACGATTGGACCACATGGACAGAGGAAATCCGTTTTCGACGGGCGCACGTGCGTACTTCCTATGGCCGTCGTAGACCATAACCCAGTTGCCAAAAACCCCGCCGATCGCCCACTCTCGAACATTGTCGACATCACCTGTTATCAACGGCACGAGTGACACACCGTGCGTGCGATGTTCCGGTTCGATGTCAAATACATCACACAACGTTGCGTTGATGTCAACATTCGTGGTCAATGCATCGATCTGTTTTGCTTCGACACCTGGATACGCAATGTATAGAGGCGTGTGCCCAAGCGGCTCATATTGCGGTACTTGAGGTTTACCAAAACCGCGCGAAAAGCCCCTTCATTGATGGCGGGGATGGATAGCGCGGCGCCGGTTTCTTTCTAACACTGAAATCCATCATGCGCGATGGCTGATTTGTTCTTAAGCTTCCGGCATGCAACGCCGCCAAGCCTTCAAGTACGAACTGCGACCCAACTGCGCGCAGGTAACCCAACTGCGTCAGTTCGCAGGATCATGTCGGTACGTTTTTAACCGTGCGTTGGCGCTGCAACAGGAACGGCATGCACACGGTGAGAAACACCTTAGCTACGCCGCCCTCTGCCGTACATTGACGACCTGGCGCCATGCGGAAGACACCTCGTGGTTGTCGGATGCACCGTCCCAAGCGCTACAGCAAAAACTGAAGGATCTGGATCGCGCTTACACCCATTTCTTCGCCAAGCGCGCGATGTTTCCCCGTCGCAAGAAACGTGGACGCCGGGACACGTTCCGTTATCCCGAACCCAAGCAGATCAAACTGGATCAGGACAACCGGCGCATCTTCCTGCCCAAGCTCGGCTGGGTGCGTTATCGCCACAGTCGGAAAGTGCTGGGAACGATCAAGAACGTCACGGTCAGTGGCTCGTACGACAAGTGGTACGTGTCCATTCAGACCGAACGCGAGGTGGATGTTCCCATACCAACAGGAACAGACGTTGGCATCGACATGGGGGTCGTCCAATTCGCCACCCTCTCCGATGGCACGTGCTACGCACCGCTCAACAGTTTTCGAAAACATGAGACTGCGCCACGCAAAGCGCAACAACAGCTGAGCCATAAAGTAAAGTTCAGCCACAACTGGCGCAAGGCTAAACGACGTGTTCAACGTCTGCACACCCGGATTGCCCGCGTCCGCCATGACTACCTCCATAAGACCTCGACCACGATCAGCAAAAACCACGCGTTCGTGTGCGTTGAGGACTTGCAGGTAACGAACATGACGAAGTCGGCGCAGGGCACCAGGGAGCATCCAGGAACGCAGGTC